>WGMT01000047.1 GCA_016124945.1 bacterium
CACTCTTGAAGGCTTTGCGCGACCAACGCAACATGGGTTCGTTGTCCGGCGCGGCTCGCCAGTACATATCCTCCATGCCGATCTGCCAGCAGCGGCGGGTGACTTCGCCGATGAGCATAAAGCCCTTGCCCAGCCGTTGCAGGGGCGGATCCACAAAGAGAATTTCGATGAGCAATTGCAGGGGCGCTTCCCGCATGTTCAGCACCCAGCCCACGATTTCGCCGTGATAGCGCAACCCCAGGCTGGTCTCCGGATCCCAGGCTGCGGTGGGGCGGCCAAAGGGCGAGAGGTCCGGAGGATACCAGCCCTCTTTGCCCCGCTGGGCGATGAGGTGACGATCGTCCTCTGTCACCTCGGGCCAGGGGACCACTTCGTAGGGTGGGCGGAAGCGATACTTCTGCACCCACTCCAGATGGAGCGCGTCCCGCTCGCGCGTGGTCCAGAAGACGATGTGGCTGAGGGTCGGCGGCTGCCAACCCCGTTTGGCCAGAAGCGACTCGAAGTGCGGCGTCTGTTCGTTCGGGCGGTAGAAGGTGCGGATCCGTTCGGCGTTGGCCTGAAGCGCCGCATCTTCCAGCCCAGCCAGGAGCGCGCCGCCGATCCCGGCGCGGCGATAGGCAGGCAGCACGTAGAGATCGATCAAGCCAGCGGATGATCCGTTCACTGCGCCGACGGCGATGCCCGCAGGCTGGCCCAGTAAGGAAGCGCCCAGCACAATCTGCGCTGGATTCTGCCGCTCTTCCCAGATCTGCCGACGTTCTCCTGGCTGCATAAGCAGCAGGAAGGGGGGCAGGGTCTGCTCGTCTAGACGATGAAGGGTGAAGGCTGGTTTGCTCATGATGACCTCAAGAGAACGGTCCTCGTTTGGGTACTGCTTTTGTGCAGTCAGCTGACTCAACAACTGGAACGGTCGGTGGTAACGTTTCTGCGGGCACGCGTATCGCTACAAACCGTTGGAATCGGTCGTAAGGTACGTCCGCCGCCAATCAGGGAGAGTTCCAGATCGTCCAGCGGCAGGGCGTCCAGGTCGGGCAGGGTGGGGGGCAGCACCAGGATGTGGTGGCCCGGTTCTTCTTCCAACACGGTGATGGTCATGCCCAGCGGCAGAGCTATGCCTAGAAAGTCGGAGACGGCAGCCTTGGGATCATCCAACAGGCGATGGCGAAAGGCGGGATCGCGTTGAACCTGTTCAATGATGCGGGATTCCAACTCGTCGCGATAGGTGTCGGCAATTGTCATAAAGTGCTTCTCCTTAAGGGTTTACAATGAAACGGTGTGCAATGAACACGATCATCATTTTGTACGGATCAAACTGGGTGCAAAATAAATTTGTGTGGGTAAAGCATCCGTATTCTCGCATAACAAAAGTGGGTTCATCATCATTGCCGTTGCCGCCGTGGATAGACGAAGCGGTAGGCGGACAGCACATAGAGATCGCTCAAGCCAGCGGAGGCTCCGTTCACTGTGCCGACAGCGATGCCCGCAGGCTGGCCAAGCAAGGACGCGCCCAGCACAATCTGCGCTGGATCGTGCCGGTCTCTCCAGATCCGCCGACGTTCTTCTGGCTGCATGAGCAGCAGGAAGGGGGGCAGGGTCTGCTCGTCCAGCCGGTGAATGGTACATGCAGATGTGTTCATCGTGACCTCAGCAGGAGCTTCGCTGGTTGCTCCTGGCATTGGACGCAGAGGCCCTCGTGTTTTCTACCCCGCACTGTGTCGCAAAAGGCCGCAAGGTACGTCCGCCGCCAACCAGGGAGAGTTCTAGATCGTCCAGCGGCAGGGCATCCAGGTCAAGCAGGGCGTCCAGGTTGGGCAGGGTGGGGGGCAGCACGAGGATGTGGTGGCCCGGCTGTTCTTCCAGCACAGTGATCGTCATGCCCTGTGGCAGGTCCATGCCCAAGAATTCGGCCACGGCTGCTTTGGGATCATCCAACAGGCGACGGCGAAAGGCAGGATCGCGTTGGGCCTGCTCAACGAGGCGAGATTCTAATTCCTGGCGAGATGTGGTTGTGTTTGTCATGTAATCATTCTCCTGAGTTGTTTGTATCACTATTTGTTTACACCATGTAGGGGTTTGCGTTGGGGCGGGTGACAATACAGGTGCGCCGCACCTGTATTGTCACCCGCCCCAACGCAAACCCCTACCGTGATACACCGGGCAAGTAAAGTTTTGTTGGCAAAGCCAACGGACCGCGGAAGCCAAGCACACGGTTGTTGCCGTTGTCTGAGACGAAGAGATCACCGTCGGCGTTGAGGCCGAGGCTGATCGGCGCATTGAATGTCCCCGGGCCAAGGAGGCTGCTACCGTTGGCAACACTGCGCCCCTGGTTGGGCTGGTTACGGGCAAAGGAACCTTCTTGCCCCAGCACCAGATCGGCCACCTGATCCGTGTTGAGCGGGTCGGCGTAGCCCAGCACCCGGTTGTTGTCCATATCGGCCACGAAGAGGTTGCCGTCACCATCTACCACCAGCCCGTAGGGGTAGTTCAAGCTTTCGGCGCTGATGCCACCTTTGTTGGGCGTGCCGCTGGTAAAGTCGCCCCTCTGCCCGATGACCAGATCGGCGACGGCGTCTGTGCCGAGCGGGTTCACATAGACCAATACACGGTGATTGTTGCTGTCGGCCACGTAGAGATTGTCCGCCGCGTCTACGGCCACGCCGCTCGGAAAGTGCAACCCTGCCGCGTTGATGGCGCCCCCGCCGTTGGGGGTGGTGCCGTTGAGATCCGCCTGCCCGAAGACACGGTCGGGGGTAACGTCCTGATCTGCCAGCGGCGTCTCGTAGAAGAGGACGCGATGGTTGAAGGTATCGGCCACGTAGAGATTGTCCTGGCTGTCGAGTGCCAGTGATACAGGGTTGTTCAGATTCAGGATCAGCAGCGCCGCCGGCATGGCATTGGTGAAAGGCTTTGTATAGACAATCACCGCTCCTTCACTGGCGTCGGCCACGTAGAGGTTGCCCTGGCTGTCCAGCGCCAGCCCCACAGGCCGAATCAGGTTCAGCCCGATCAACTCGGTGTAGAAGTAAGTTTCAAAATCGGGCTTGCCCAACACAAGATCCGCTGCACCGCCCTTTGTTTGAGCCTCGCTGCTGGGCCAACTTAGCACGCGGGCGTTGCCCGTATCGGCCACGAAAACGCGCCCGCTGTCAGGGTCTACCACGGTGCCGCTGGGATCAAAGAGATTGTCGTTCGAGGTGGGCGTCCATGGGCCGTCGCTGCCGGTGAAGCTCTGCTGACCGATCACGCCATCTGCCAGGTCGTCCCCTGGTTGTGGTTCGTAGATCTGGAGCGTAAAGGGAGCCGAGACACCACCGCCAGGCGACGGGTTGCGCAGGGTGACGGTGAGCACACCGCTGGTCACCACCTCTGCGGCTTGAATGTCGGCAAAGGTCAACCCCAGAAAGTCGCTACCGCCTGTACGTGGCACGCCGTTCACCTCGACGACCGTGTCGGAGATGATGCCTGATCCCCAGATGGCCAGTCTGAAAGATCCCTGCTTACCACCGTCCAAAAACGAGAAATCGGTGAGGCCGGGCGGCACGGTGCCAGGGTCCAATTCCGAGATCACGGGCACAGGATTGGGGAGGGGTTGGTTGTATTGCAGCACGCGGTGGTTGCCGTTGTCGGCAATGTAAACGTCCAGGTAGAGGGCATCGGTGGCGATGCCGGTGGGGGTGTAGAGCGTCGATGCGCTGATGCCGCCGCTGTTCGGTTGGTTGCCGCTGAAATCCGCCTGCCCGAAGACAGCATCCGCCGTGGCGTTCCCGTCGGTGAGATCGAAGGCAAGGACGCGATGGTTGTGGCTATCGGCCACGAAGAGGCGCTGGCCGGCGTCCATCTTCAGCCCGGTGGGGTGGTTGAGGGCGGTAGCAGAGACACCGCCGTTGTTGGGGCTGTTGCTCACATAGTCGGGCTGGCCGAAGACGCCGTCGGCCACGTTGTCGAAGGGAGCGTCGGAGAAGAAGAGGATGCGGTTGTTGCCCGTGTCGGTGACATAGATCTCGTTGCCCAACAGCCCTGCCGCCACCCCGGTGGGTGCGTTCATGCTGCGTTGGGTGGGAGGGTTGGGGGCGGCGTTGGCGTTCGGCACTTGCTGGGGATCGGGATCGTCCTGGCCGACGATTACCGATGCAAACTCGCCATTTTGTAACGGCCAGGTGTAGATCACCACGCGATTGTTGCCGGTGTCGGCCACCACTAGATTGTCGTTGACGTCTGTAACGAGGCCGTGCGGTCGGCTGAGCGTGTCTACGGCGGTGGGGCGGGCGGCGTTGCTCGTCATACTGACCTGCCCCAACACGTAGTCGGCCTCCTGGCCGTCTTCGAAGAGTGGGTGCGATTCACCGGGAACGTAGTCGTCCTCGCTGTAGTTCACCGGGAAGAAGACCAGCACCCGGTTATTCCCTGTATCGGCAACGTAGATTAGGCCGTCAAAGCCGACGGTGATGCCACGCGGCGCGTTCAGGCTGGCGGCAGCGGGTGGATCCAATACAGTGGTGGTGGTGAAGTCGGGCTGGCCCAGCACCACATTGGCGGGATCGCCGTTTTCGTAGAGATCGACGCTGTCCCAGATCAAGACGCGGTTGTGGGCGGTGTCGGCTACGAAAATTTGGCCGGTCAGGTTGTAGACAAAGAGATCGCCGGGCTGGTTGAGGGCAGCGGCAGTGGCTGTGATGGGTGCCGTGTTTGTCGAAAAATTGGGCTGGCCGAAAAGTCCGTCGGCCACGGTGTCAAATTCGCCTTCCAGATCGGCAGCTGCCGCGTTGCGGGTAAAGCTGATCCTCACCAGCCTGTCTAGGGTCGGCTTAACCTTCTGAAAGGCTGGTTGGGCCAGTTCTGGGGCAGGGAGCGCAAAGAAACGCAGAATGCCAAGCAGCCCAAACGAGATGGTGCCTACTGTCAGCAATACAAGCATCAAACGGGTCAATCGATTCATACGGGCACACCCCCTTTTCAATAATTAAGCGATTGGGGCTGATTTACGTTTCGCCGGGAGATGAAATAGCGCCTGGCAGGGCGACGCGTGTCAGCAGATGGAACAAGCAGTTGTCGCAGGAGCGCGGTGGACGAATGTATCGCTGCAAGGAACTGGGCGTTTCAGGCAGGCGAGCGCGCGCTCCTGCCCGGGAGAGTTCCAGGTCGTCCTGAGAAAGTATCTAAAGTGACTTCAATAGGAAAACGGAAGTCTTGTGGCTAGCGCCAATTGAATAGAGAAGTCGCTATGCCATCGTGACCCTGGCAAGCGCATGTCTGCTCAACTGGCACGAGCGACACTTCAGTTTTCAAAATGGAATTACTTTAGGTCTAACAGAGCGGGGGATCAGCGGTGTGATAGCCGGGCTGTTTCTCCGGCAGGGGAATGGCCAAGCCATGTAGCAAATTGAGGCCCACGAAGTCGGCCAGGGTGGCCTTGGGGTTGTCCAACAGGCGGCGGAGGGCTGGGTCGCCTTGTGCCTGCTCTACGATGTGGAATTCTGCTTTGTGGCGCGGGGTGGTAATGGTTCTCGGCATACACTGTCCTTTTTTGATTGTGTGTAATTTTTGATTGTGTGTAATTTTTGATTGTGTGTAATTTTTGATTGTGTGTAATTTTTGATTGTGTGTAATTTTTGATTGTGTGTAATTTTTGATTGTGTGTAATGGATGAGCATGTCCGTTGTGAGAATCGGACAATATTGGCATTATAGTACACGCGCGTTATGAAAGCGTTATTGCTTCCTCACTCTTCTTTCTTGGCGCGGATGGCGCCGCTGGTGAAGCACGCCATTAATTCCTGCAAGACGGGCGGCTCCAGGCTTTGTAACTGGCTCTGCAATTCCGCCGGCAGCTTGTCCAGCAACTCGTCGGGCCTGTAGCGGTGCTGGATGACGACGTCGATCTCTGTGAAGCCCGCTGTGTGCAGCAGACCGGTGAGCTGGTCGGTGGTCATGGCGCCGAAGATGCAGCCTGCTGTGTCCAGCCCGGCCTGAATCTGCGCCTCAGAGATGGGAAACGCGCTTAGATCACCGTCTACTATCACTTCGGCGATAGCGAGACGCCCACCTGGTTTCAGCACGCGGTAGGCTTCGGCCAGGGCGGCGCTTGTCTCTGGAGAGAGATTGACGACGCAGTTGCCAAGTATTACATCTATTGAGTTATCGGGCAGAGGCAACGATTCTATCTCGCTTTTGCGGAACTCCACATTCGTGGCCCCCACTTTGGCGGCGTTGAGGCGGGCCAGTTCCAGCATTTTGTCGGTCATGTCCACACCGTAGACGAAGCCGGTCGGCCCTACCTTGCGCGCCGCCAACAGGACATCCAAGCCGCCGCCGCAGCCAAGATCGAGCACCACTTCGCCCGGTTGCAGCGCCGCAATGGGATGGGGATTGCCGCAGCCGATAGAACCAGAAACAATGCTTTGGGGTAGACCGTCCAACTCCTCGTCCAGGTAAAAGTTGTTGCCGTAAGTGCCCCCGTTCTCCGTGCGTCCATTGATCGGCGCAACGGCCGCCTGTAGATTTTCTTCAGCCATGCGCGTGTAGAAATTCCGCAGATCGGCTTTGACGGCGTCGGGTGTGCGAGGCTCCCGGCCATTGGCTACCAACGCCTTCTGGCTGGTCCACTCCTCAAATTCGTCTGTAAGCACACTCTTGAAGGCTTTGCGCGACCAGCGCAACATGGGTTCGTTGTCCGGCGCGGCCCGCCAGTACATATCCTCCATGCCGATCTGCCAGCAGCGGCGGGTGACTTCGCCGATGAGCATAAAGCCCTTGCCCAGCCGTTGCAGGGGCGGATCCACAAAGAGAATTTCGATGAGCAATTGCAGGGGCGCTTCTCGCACGTTCAGCACCCAGCCCACGATTTCGCCGTGATAGCGCAGCCCAAGGCTGGTCTCCGGATCCCAGGCTGCGGTGGGACGGCCAAAGGGCGAGAGGTCCGGAGGATACCAGCCCTCTTTGCCCCGCTGGCCGATGAGGTGGCGCTCTTCCTCGGTCACCTCAGGCCAGGGGACCACTTCGTACGGTGGGCGAAAGCGATACTTCTGCACCCAATCTAGATGGAGCGCGTCCCGTTCTCGCGTCGTCCAGAAGACGATGTGGCTGAGGGTCGGCAGGTCCCAGCCCTGCCTGGCCAGGACCCGCTCGAAGGTTGGGGTGTGGTCGTCCCGGCGGTAGAGGGCATAGAATTTGCCAATGCCCGCGCGTTGGGCCGCTTCCTCTACCGCCGCCAACAGGGACGCGCCGATGCCGGCTTTGCGATAGGCCGGCATCACGTAGAGATCCAGCAACTGAGCCGTTTCGCCGTCGGTGTGAACAACCGCCACACCGGCCGGTTGTCCCCAAAAGGACGCGCCCAGCACCAGCAACTCTGGATCGGAGCCGATCTTGAGCACGTCCTGGCGCAGGCCCGGACGTACCATCAGGGCGTACGGTCGCACCGAGCCGGCATCGAGTGGATGAATGGCGATCATTTGCGCGTCCTTGGCCTCAGCAGGAACTTCGGGATGTAAGCGTGGCAGAGTGATTGGCTGCTCTTGTATTGGACGCTGCGCACCGGAGCAAGTGCGGTCGCAGTGTCCGTCCGCCACCCACCAGGGCCAGATCCAGTTCGTCTAGCGGTAAGGCATCGACCGAGGGCGGCGCAGGGGGCAACACCAACACATGGTGGCCCGGCTGCTCTTCCAGTACGGTGACGGTCATCCCCGGCGGCAGGGCCACGCCCAGCAGATCGGCGATGGCGGCTTTGGGGTCGTCCAGCAGCCGCCGGCGGAAGGCGGGGTCGGCGCCTGCTTGTTCGATCAGTTGGGTTTCAATCTCGTGTCGGTTCATGATGGGTGTCCTTTCGTGTTGGTTGGAGAAAAATTGCAGTAGACGTAGGGGCACGGGGTGGGGCGGGCAGAGTGCTCGCTATGGAACGGGCTATTCCGCCCCACCCCGTGCCCCTACATCTACTGCTTCACATTGGGTAGGAAGATCTCCCACTCCACCTGAAGAATTCTGCTCTCTCGGAAGCCAAGGATGCGGTTGTTGCCGTTGTCGGCCACGAAGAGATCCCCGTCTGCGTTGAGGCCGACCATGGTGGGTCCGCGTAGAGTGCCCTGGTTGGGGGCTGTCGCGCCCTGGATGGTGGTGCGCCCCTGGTTGAGCCCGTTCCTGGCAAAGGAACCGGACTGGCCGATGACCAGATCCGCCACCGTGTCCGTTGCCAGGGGAGCGGCATAGCCTAGCACCCGATTGTTGTCCGAATCGGCCACGTAGAGGTTGCCGAACCCATCTACCAGCAGGCCGTAGGGGTAGTTCAGGCTTTCGGCGCTGATGCCACCCTTGTTGGCCTCGCCTGTGGTGAAGTCGCCCATCTGACCGAAGACCACGTCGGCTGTGGTATCCCCCGACGCCGCCAGATAGACCAGCAACCGATGGTTGTTGCTGTCGGAGACGTAGAGGTTGTCCGCTGCATCCAGGGCCACACCGCTAGGATAGTGCAAGGTGTCGGCGCTGATGTTGCCCCCCCTGTTTGGATCAGTGCCGGCCATGTCGGGCTGGCCGAAGATCCGGTCAGGCGTTATATCCTGGTCGGCCAGGGGGGTCTCGTAGAAGAGCACCCGATGGTTGAAGGTATCGGCCACGTAGAGGTTGTCCTGGCTGTCCAGGGCCAGGGCCAGGGGGTTGTTGAGTTCGCGGATGATCAGCGCGGCATCCATGCCGTTGGTGAAGGGCTGGGTGTAGATCAGCACCAGACTCTCCTGGGCTTCGGCCACGTAGAGATTGCCCTGACTGTCCAGCGCCAGCCCCACAGGGCGGCCCATGTTGAGGCCAAACTCAGCTTGGTAGAAGTAGGTGGTGAAGTCCGGTTTACCGATGACCAGGTCCGCCGCGCCGCCGTTGACTTGCGCTGCCTGGCTGGGCCAACTTAACACCCGGGCGTTGCCCGTATCGGCCACAAAGATCCGACCCGTGGCCGGATCGACCACCATCCCCGACGGTTCAAAGAGCGTAGTGGGCCGCACCGGGGCCCAGGGTCCCCAGTTGGTGGTGAAGCTGGTCTGGCCCAGCACCACGTCAGCCAGATCGTCTTGTGCTGCGGGCACATAGACGTCGAGGACGGCGGGGGCCGAGACGCCGCCGCCGGGCGCAGGGTTGCGCAGGGTGATGGTTAGCCGACCTGTGGTTAGCACCTCGCTTGCTTCGATTCGGGCCCGGGTATAGCCCAAGAAATCGGAGCCGGTGGTGCGGGTGACACCGTTGATCTCGACGATGGTGTCGGAGATGATGCCTGACCCCCAGATGCCCAGGGTGAAGCCTTCGGCGCCGGCCGGTACCGTGCCTGGATCCAGCAAGTCGATGACAGGCACAGGGTTTTGCAAGGGCTGGTTGTATTGAAGCGCCCGGTTGTTGCCCGCATCGGCAATGTAGACGTCCATAAACAGCGCGTCGGTGGCAATGCCGGTGGGCCTATCCAAACTGGCGGCGCTGACACCGCCATTGTTGGCCGTGTTGCTGACATAGTCGGGCTGGCCGATCACTTCATCGGCCACACTGTCCGGGTTGAGCCGATCAAAGACGAGCACCCGGTTGTTGTTGGTGTCGGCTACGAAGAGTCGATTCCCTGCGTCCATTCTTAGCCCGGTGGGTCCGTCCAGGCTGCTCCCGCTCAGGCCGCCATTGTTGGGCCCATTGCTGCTGTAGTCCGGCTGGCCGATGAGCCCGTCCGCCACGTTGTCGAGGGGATCCGAGTTAAAGACGAGTACCCGGTTGTTGCCCGTATCGGCCACGTAGATGGCGTGGCCCAGCAGATCGGCGGCCACGCTGGTGGGGCCGTTCATGCTGCGTTGGGTGGGCGGGTTCGGCGCAGCGTTGAAGGTGAAGGTCTCGTTGCCGGCGCCGCTGATCTCCTGGCCCACTACCCAATTGGCCTCCGGGCCGATGGTGCCGGCTTCGTTCCACTCGTAGACCAGTACCCGGTTGTTGCCATGGTCTGCCACCACCAGGTTGTCATTCACATCGGTAACCAAACCCATGGGGCTGGAGAGGGTGTCGGCGTCGGTGGGGCGGGCTGTGCCTGAGGCAAAGTTCGGCTGGCCCAGGGCGTAGTCGGCCTCCTGACCGTCTACGAAGATGGGGTACGATTCGCCGGGGATAAAGTCACCGTCGTCGTAGTTCGTCGGGAAGAAGACCAGCACCCGGTTGTTTCCTGTGTCGGAGACGTAGATTAGACCATCGAAGCCGATGGTGATGCCACGCGGCGCGTTCATGCCGGCGGCGGTGGGTGGATCCAATACGTCGGTGGTGGTAAAGTCGGGCTGGCCCAGCACCACATCGGCGGGATCGCCGTTCTCGTAGAAGTCGACGCTGTCCCAGATCAATATGCGGTTGTTGGCGGTGTCGGCGATGAAAATTTGGCCGGTGAGATCGTAGACGAATAGATCGCCCGGCTGGTTGAGGACATCGGCGGTGGCTGCCGTGGGGGCTGCATTTGTCGAGAAATCGGGCTGGCCGAAGAGTTCGTCGGCCACTTTGTCGAACTTGCCGTCCAAGTCGGCGGCAGCGGCGCTGCGCACAAAGCCAAACCTTTCCATCCTATCGAGGGTCGGTTTTGCCTTCTGCAGCGCTGCCTGGGCGAGTTCCAGGTTGGGAGGGGTAAAGAAATTCAGCCCACCAACCAGCCCTAACGAGATGGCGCTCGCCGTCAACAGCACAAGCGTCAACCGCATCAATCGATTCTTCATGGCAGTTTCTCCATTCAGGTTGGGACATAGATCCCCAGGACTTGGTGACAAAAAGTACCTATACAGCGACAGGTGCGACAAAAAATCTATACATCTACCGCGCCTGGCTCTCCATGTGTTGATAGAGAAAGGCAATTAGTAGATCCATACTGGTAAAGCTATACTGTTCACCGGTTGCCACATCTTGAGCCACGTAGCGCCACACCACTGTTTCATCTTCCCGCCAATAGCGCAGCAAGATGGCGTGATAATGGAACTGACCGGACTGAATCTCCATATCGGACGGATCGTAATCAGACATGAACGGATGCTACCCTGCGTGCGTGAACTAATTGTGAACTGAATTTTGGAGATAACGGAGTGTAGGTTGATGACGTGTGCGTCTTCAGCGCACTGCTCCCGATAGGCATAGGTATACATCAATGAACACCAATGAAGATGCTCCGCTGCTATCGGTTCAAAGCCTGGGCAGCCTCCAGATTCGGTTTGGTGGTCGTTCTGTCACCTTGAAAATGAGCAAAGCCGCAGTTCTGCTGGTTTACCTCATGCGCCAGGGGAACATAGCCCACGGTCGTGAACAGTTGGCTACCCTGCTGTGGCCCGAAGAGAGCCAGATAAAATCCCGTGAGAATTTTCGCCAGGCCCTCTACCAAATTCGCCGCATTTTTGGCGACGGCGCGATGGCCGATCACTACCTCACCGTCACCCGCGAGACGGTTCAGTTCCGTTCCGACTCGCGACACAGCCTTGACGCCAATCTGTTTGAACAAAGCGTGAGTGAAGATGCGTGGGAGACAGCCTTCAATCTCTATACAGGGGAGTTCCTCGCCACCTTCCACCCTGTTGACGCCCAAGAACTGGGGGAATGGCATGTGATCACCCGGGAACATCTGCACCAACTGGCGGTTCATGCCTGCACCCAACTCGCCCGCCATCTGGAAAAAATCGATCCTGCCCGGGTCTCCGACGTTGCCCGCCGCCTCTTGATCCTGGAACCCTGGGCCGAGGAGGGGCATCGCCTGCTCATGCGCTGGTGGGCCGCCCAGGGGCAATCGGCAGAGGCGTTGGCCCAATACCAAAGATGTGTCACCATCCTGGCCGATGATCTGGGCATCCCCCCGGCTACCGAGACAACCGCTCTCTACGAACAGATTCGAGACGATCGTCTTGCGCCACTGGCCCCCCTCACCCACAACTTACCCGCCCTGCGCACCCCATTGGTTGGCCGTCAACAGGAGATGACAACCCTGCAACGCCATCTGGCCGATGCTGACAACCGTCTCCTCACCCTGGCAGGGCCGGGCGGGGTCGGCAAAACCAAGCTCATGACTGCCTTGGGCTGGGCGACTGTTCACGATCCGCCCCCCGTCCCCTTCACCGACATCTACTTCATCTCGCTTGCCGAGCTTGAACCGACTGAGGCCGGCCACCTGCCCGAACAAATTACCTCTCACCTGTTGGCAACCCTGGGCATTCAACCCTCCCCTGCCGCTTCCTACCGGACAGTCCTGGCAGAACGGTGGGGCGACCGCCCCGTTCTGCTTTTGCTGGACAACTGGGAACACCTGATCTCCGCGGCCAGCTTGCTCAGCACATGGTTGACGGAGATGCCCCACCTGTACATCGTAACCACCTCTCGTGAGCCGCTGGGGGTGTACGGGGAGACCCTCTTCCACGTGAGAGGGCTGGACACAGACTCATCCCAGGCAGAGCCGCCCGAGGCTGGGCGACTCTTTGTCCAGAGCGCGCGCCGGGTTCAGCCCCGCTTCCAGTGGGACGAGAAAACTGCGCCCCTGATTCGGCGCATCGGTAGCGCGTTGGACGGCCACCCCCTCGCCTTGGAGATGGCTGCAGCCTGGCTTCAGGGCCTCACCCTGGCCGAAGTGGCCGAGGGCGTGGCGGAAGGGCTGGATTTACTGACCAGCTCCCACGCGGATACGCCCACCCGCCAGCGAGACATGCGCCACCTTTTGGCCCAATCATGGCAAAAACTCACCGAGGACCAGCAGAGGATGTTGGCCCAACTATCCTTGTTTCGCCAACCCTTCACTCCAGACCAAGCCCGTGCAGTAACCGGCGCCTCCCGCCTCCAATTGGCCCTGGTGGTGGCCCATTTCTGGCTGCGTCGCACGGACGGTGGCCGCTACCATTTCCATGAACTACTTCGTCACTTTGCCCAGGAACAACTGGTCGCCCAGCCCGGCCTGTATCAGCAAGCGCGCCGGGCGTATATTCAGGAACATCTCCGCTACCTGCAAAGTCGGCGGGATCAACTGGAAGAGAACCCGTCCAGCGACCTCTTTGCGGGCCTGCGCCTGCGCCACGCCGATCTGGAGCAGGCATGGAGTTGGGCCACTGGAGAAGAGTGGCTGGCCGAGATTGTCGCTACTGTGCGGCCTTTATCCTGTTTCTACATGGGGGCGGGCCTCTTATCCGACGGGACTCGCTTGTTGGCGCAGACCATCCGTCAATTGCGCCAACTGCCGGCCACGCCACCCCGTCAACGTGCACTCGCCCACGTACTGATAGAACAGGCGGGCCTGCGTAATCTACAGTTCAATTGCGAATTGATCCCCGAAGCCATGGCCGAAGCCATCGAATTGGCCCAATCCCTGTCCGACCAGACGCTCTTGATCCAGGCATATAGGGAATGCGGAGCAGCCTTGGGGAGTCTCGGACAAATGGCAGAAGGGCGAAACCTCCTGCAAAGCGGTCTGGCATTGGCAGAGAGTTGCCAAGATTGGGTGCAAGTTGCGTGGATGTATATGGGGTTGGGCAATATCAATCTGGATGAGGGGCTGATCACTGCCGGCATGAACTGTTATCAGCAGGCAATGAAATGGTATGAACAGTTGAACAAGCCGGTGAAACTCAACGGCGCACGGCACAATTTGGCCCTCGCTCTCACTTTTCTGGGCCAATACAGTCGGGCGCGTCGCCTGCACCAACAAAATCTGGCATCGTGGCGTACTCTGCAAAGACGGTCAGGTTTGGCGATGACCCTGGAAGGGTTGGGGTATGTGGCCCTGGTGCAAAATCGGCTTCGAGTGGCTGAACTGCACCTGAAAACCGCCCTGCGCATGTATGCAGAGATAGAAGATTTTGATGGTGTGGCCTATACGCACCTCTATTTGGGGCATTGGGCCGTGGCCAAGGGGATGCTTTCCCACGCCGCCACCCATTACCGGGCCATGATCGAGGCGCGACAAAAACTGGGACACACGCATCTGCTCAATCAAGGATGGGCGGGGCTGGCAGATGTGGCCCGGCGGCGCGGAGCGTTACACGAGGCAATGGCGTTTGTAGAGCGCTGTTGGCCGGCTATCCTGGCTGCGAAGATACAGGGCGAAGCGCCAATGTCCATCTATTGGACCTGTTATGAGGTGCTCTCGGCCCTGGGCGATGACCGAGCAACGGTCGTGCTGGATCAAGCTTTGTCTCTGTTGAACCGGCAGGTCGTGGCCCTGGGCGACGACGAACTCGCCCGCGACGCCTTCATGCAATCAGTTCCCAGCCACCGTGCCCTGCTGGCCGCTGCCCAGCGGGCCGCTACCCAGCGCCGGGGCGAGGGGACTGAGGGCATCGCCCAGGGCTGAATCCATTGGTTCACGGCGCGTTTTCCGGCAACGGTCGCCGTTTTCGGCTGATTGGGAGTGAAGGAGTCGTTTTGGCCGAAGATCTTTACGAGCTTAACACCTTCTGGCTGGTCCACTCTGCGTACTCGTCCACCGTCCGGCCCTCAAAGGAGCGTCGCGCCCAGCGCAACATGGGTTCATTCTCCGCGCTGACCCGGCAGTAGCAGTAATCGGCCTCGCTGCTGCCACGGCAGTAACGCTGGAAGACTTCGCCTGCCAGCATGAATGCTCGGCCCAAACGCTGTAACGGGGGATCAACAAACATGATCACCACCTGCAACTGGTCTGGCGCTTCCCGCACCGCCAGGCTCCAGCCGACGATCTCGCCCTGGTAGCGCAGCACCAGGCTCGTCTCCGCGTCCCAGGCGTCAACAGGCCGACTAAAGGGATTGAGATTGGACGGATACCAGCCGGCCGCACCCCGTTGGGCGATGGCCTGGCGTTCTCCGTCTGTGACCTCGCGCCAGGGGATCAGTTCATAGGGAGGACGGAAGTGATAGCGGGTGAGCCACGGGTTGAACCCGCACTGGCAACGGGTCCAAAAAAGCCAATACTCGGCTCGCGGCGGGTCCCAGCCCCCTTTGGCCAGGACCCGCTCAAAGGCAGGTGTGTGTTCGTTGGGACGGTAGTGCGTTTGGATTTTGCCGACACCTGCGCGGGGCACTTCTTCCTCGGCAGCCGCCAGTAGCGCCGTGGCAATGCCCGCTTGGCGATAGGCCGGCAGCACGTAGAGATCCGTCAATTGGGCGCCGTCATTCCCGATGTGGATCACGGTCACACCCGCCGGTTGCCCCCAGAAGGACGCGCCCAGCACGATCTGTCCCGGTTCGTCCTTGCGTTCCAGCAACGATCGGCGCAGACCCGGCGCCATCATCAAGATGAAGGATTGTACCGACGTCTCGTCCAGCCGTTGAATCGTGAGCAAGGGTACGCTCCTCAGCAGGACGTGCGCGTTGAATTTTCCGTGCGCACATTGGAGGACAATACGTTAGTCATGCCGCACAACACCTCCATTGGTCGCAGGGTGCGCCCGCCACCAACGAGCGCCAATTCCAGATCTTCCAGGGGCAGGGCGTCGATGGCGGGTGGTGCTGGGGGTAGAACGAGATAGTGCTGACCAGGCTTCTCTTCCAGCACGGTGATGGTCATGCCCGGCGGCAGGGCCGCGCCTAGCAAGTCGGCGATGGCCCCCTTCGGGTCGTCCAGCAGACGCCGGCGAAAGGCAGGATCGGCGCCTGCTTTTTCGATCAGTTGGGTTTCAATCTCATGTCGGTCCATGATGGGTGTCCTTTCCTGTTAGTTGCAGTAAAAACGTTAGAGACGATGTTATTTTGGCTAGAAATTAGGGGCTTGAGGGATTAGGAGATTGGTGCAGGGCGATCTCCTAATCTAATTAGTTCACGATTTTGACGCGGAGTAGGCATCCTCAGATGCCGGGTAGACCTGATCGGCCACTGTGTCCCCTTTGCCGTCCAGGTCGGCGGCGGCGGCGCTGCGCACAAAGCTGATCCTTGCCGGCCTATCCAGGGTCGGTTTCGTCTTCGCCAGGGTTGGTTGGGCCAGTTCTAGGGTAGAGAAAACCAAGAAATGCAGGACGCCAACCAGCGCAAACGAGATGGCGCCCACCGTTAGCAATACAAGCGTCAAACGGATCAATCGATTCTTCATTCACCCTCCAGGTGCTCAGGAGCAAATTGCTAGTGACAACAGAGGCGTCAACAGTCGGATTCTTCCAGACCGTGAGTTACCACAAGGCGGAAACACATTTTCTTTGTTGTTTACTGGGGACACAGTTGTCCCTATTTGCGAGCGTAAGACGTTGGTATTTTGGCATATGGGCGTTATGAACGAGTTTTGGATATGGGCGCAAGGAGATAAAGCGATTAAGCGATTAAGCGGTTAAGCGATTAAGCGATTGGACAACCTGGCTAGTCGTCCAATCGCTTAATCGTCTAATCCGTTAATGGTTTTCTCGCTAAATTTCGATGCGTGGAATAACCCATCTTGCGAACTTTGCGAGAGAACCACTTAGCCCATAATCTACGGGGTAAAACTACTTCTGCGTCACCGGCAGGTAGACGCGTAACGCTACTTCGGTTGCCTCGTAGGCGCCGATGTCACAGCCCAGGCTCTGGGAGCGGGCGACGCCGCGCTGATCCGTGGACGGGCAGAGGGTGTCGTCCGCGGTGTTGATGGCAGGGCTGGCCGGCTGCAAGGCATGGGTAGGTGTGGGGCCGCCGTTGTCGGCCAGCGTACCGATGAGCGGATCGATGTTTGTCTGGTCACCCGCGGTGGTGAAGCCGCAGTTGTTGTTCTGATCCAAATTGTGGCCCAACGAGACCAACGTGCCGCCCTGGTTCAGACAACTGGGGCCAAAGGTTGCACCACCCAAAGCGGTGTTGCCTGCAATCAAGCTGTTGGCAAAGTTCACCACCGGGCCGATGGTTCCCGCGGCCAGGGCATTGAGGACACCGCCGCCGGCCAACGCCGTATTGCTGATCACCGAGGTGTTGGTCATGTGGATGGTGGTGGGCAGGCCGGTGCGTCCGTTGGCAATACCGCCGCCTACGCCGCTGAACTGGGCTTGCGGGTTCCCTGTCGCCGTGTTGCCGCTGATGGTGCTGTTCTCCAGATGTAGAACGGCATTGAGGTTGAGGATACCACCGCCGTTGCCCTGCTGATTTCCTGTCCCCTGAGCCTGGTTGTTGACCACGGCAGAACGGTTGAGGGTCAACTGAATCAGATCTGCCGAGTTCGGCTGCAAGAGGCCCATGCCGATGCCGCCGCCGTTAATCGCCTGATTGTTCCTGATCAGCGTATCGTCGATCTCAACCAACGTGGCGCCACCGGTATCGGTGATCGCCTTAGAGAGGCGAATCCCGCCACCCGTGCCCTCCAGCGGATTGGCGCTACCTTCTGCAATGTTTTGCTCAATCGTGCTGCTGTCGATAAAGAGGAAGAGCGGCTCGTTGCCAACGACTGTAACCAGACCACCGCCATCTGGGGCACGGTTGTTCGCTATGCTGACGTTTATCAACTCGACCGTGCCTTCCTGCACCTGAAGACCACCGCCGGCTTCGCCGGCTCTGTTACCGCTCACCACACTATCGACGATCACAACCGGCCCGGCCCCCAACAAGAGGCCGCCGCCGCCCTCGCCCGCTGTGTTCGAGACAATATGTGTCTGTTCCAGCGTCAACGCGCCGAAGCTGCTGATGGCGCCGCCAAAGTGGTCGCTGCCGGCAGCTCCGTTGATCAGCGTGAGATTGCGCAGGGTAAGGTCGGCGCCGCTGTCCACGAAGAAGAAGCGGAAGTCCGGCGTGCCATCAACGCTGCTACGGGCGATGGTGGCCCCATTGCCGTTGATTGTGATGACGTCGGTAATGACAGGTAAACCGTTGGCGCCGAGGGTGGTGCTGATATTCACCGCGGCCAGGGTGTAGGTGACATTCTCCGTCAGCTCGATGGTGTCTGCACCGACGCCGGCCGGGCAATCGGCATGGATTTGTGCATCACTTTGGGCGTTCTCAATCGCTTCGATTAGGCTGCACTGACCGTCTCCGGATACTTCGACAAGGTTTCCGGAGACCGGGATCACGGCGCTGGTGGCTGCCGGGAATGGACTGGATTCCACAAGATGTATTCCTGCTTGCGCACTTCGGCTGCTACTGAGCAGCAAGAGTAGCCCCCCAAGCAGACAGGTGGAAAGTGCTATCAATGCGCCGATTCTCTTGGACATGAGGATGCTCCGTGTGGTCATGGTATGTTGGATGGGTTGGTTTTTGCCCCCACCTTTTATCCTTGCACGTAGCCGTTATAGAAGTGTTATGCTGAGGAATTTTGTCGTTATGAAAGCGTTATGAAGATTGGTCCCATCTCTCTGTGTGACGTTATACTGCTGGCTGCCAGACTCTGCTTTCACCATATTGAGTAACGATAGACCGATAGGGCCATGCAAAATCTGTTTCTTTCTCTTCTCGGCGCTTTTCGGGCGCGGCTAGATGATCAGCCGATACCCCGTTTCTATTCCACGAAGACGCGGGCACTGCTGGCTTATCTAGCCGTCGAATCCAATCAACCTCAGCCTCGCGCCAAGTTGACGGGCATGCTCTGGCCTGAGTATCCCCAATCCGAAGCCAACCTCAGCCTGCGCCAGGCGCTCTTTCAGCTCAATAAGACGTTGGACAACCGGCGTAATCAAATCTTGCGCGTCTCTAACCAGGACGTGCAATTTCGCGGCGACACCACCCACTGGCTCGACGTGTCGACATTTGAGCGCTTGCTGGCACAGGGCGCGCTGGACGAGGCGACTGACCTCTACCGCGGCCCCTTCCTAGACGGTTTCACCGTAACAGACAGTCCAACTTTTGAAGAGTGGATGCAGAGCGAACGCAGCCGCCTGCACGAAAAGGTGATTGCTGCCCTGACGCAATTGACGGCGCGCGCCGCGGCCAAAGGGGACCACGCCAGCACACAGTTTTATGCCGGCCAGATGCTGGCCCACGATCCCTGGCGCGAGGAAGGTCATCGTTCATTGATGTTGGCGTTGGCCCAGCAGGGTCAACGCTCTGCTGCACTGGCACAGTACGCCCGCTGCCGACGTATCCTCGAAGAAGAATTTGGCGTCTCGCCTGAAACGGAGACGGTGGATCTCTACAAGCGCATCCGCGACGGAGGCTTGCTACAGCCGGGGCGACTGATTGAGATCGTCAATGCGCCGTCGGCAGCCCTGGCACCAACAGCGCTTGCGCCACGTGCCACCGTTGTGCGCACCCCACTCATCGGCCGTCAAAGTCAACTAACCCAACTCCTCTCTCGGCTCATTGACCCACACTGTCGCCTGTTGACATTGGTGGGCATGGGCGGTGTCGGCAAGACCCGGCTGGCCCTGGAAGCGATCAAAGAACTCTCTACCGCGCCCGCCGGCGCCGCCCAATTCCCCGATGGGATCTGGTTCGTGCCGCTCGTAGAGGCAAATACTGTTGAAGGCGCAGTGGGGATCGTCGCCCGCACCCTTGGCCTCACCCTCTACGGCGACCGCACCATCGTCGAGCAGCTACTCACCCACCTACATCACAAGAAATTGCTCCTGATTCTCGATAACGTCGAACACCTGCCCGACGCAGCGACGCAGATTGCAGATCTACTCAATGCTGCATTAGGCATCAAGGTGCTCGTCACTTCACAGGAGCCGCTCGATCTGTGGGATGAGTGGTTCTTTCCGCTGAATGGACTACCGACACCGCCTCACAATTTCGCCGATCCCAGAGCGCCGGTCAACGCGCCGGCTGTGATCCTTTTCGACCTGAACGCCCGTCGTCGTCGCCCAGATTTTGTGCTTGAAGAGCAGGTCGAACAGGTCACACGTATCTGTCGTCTCGTGGACGGGCTGCCGCTGGCCATCGAACTGGCTGCTTCCTGGCTGACGCGCTTTTCGTGTGCCCAGATTGCCGAGCAGATCGAGGCCGATCTCGGTTTCCTCGGCACCGCCGCCGTAGGCATTCCCGAACGTCATCGTAGTGTCCGCGCCGTGCTGGAGAAGAGTTGGGCGCTGCTCTCGGCAGAAGAACAGGATGTTCTCAGCCGCCTCGCCATTTTTCGCGGTAGTTTTCACGCGCAAGCAGCGCAGGTGGTGGCTGGCGCATCGATCCCCCTACTCAGCCGACTGGTCGAGAAGACCCTGCTCCAGGTGACATCGCAGGATCGCTACCAGATGCACGATATGGTGCGTCGTCATGCCGAGCAGATGCTCTTGCACCATTCGCAGGCGCAGGCCGATGTCCTGGCGCGGCACTGTGATTTCTACCTGGACTTTATCGCCCGTCGTCGCGAAGGGCTATTTTATGCGGTGGAGAAGGTGGCCGCCGCTGAGGTAGACCAGGAATTTGAAAATGTCCTGGCGGGGTGGATGTGGGCGGCCGCGCAGGGACGCTTCGCCCAAATGGATCAGGCGCAGGAGAGCCTTTTCGCCTTTTGCCTCAACCGCGGGCGGTATGTCGAGGGTGCAGGCTGTTTTGGCCGGCTGGTACAGGCACTGGAATCAGCCGGCGTAACCCTCGAATCCGATACGGCGCAGGCGCAGATTTTTGGGCGCGCCCTGGCCCGCCAGAGCTTTTTTGCCGTGAGCAGCGGCAGTATGGAACAGGGCATGGCGGCTATGCGTCAGGCGTTGACGCTGGCGCGGCGCTATCAAAGCGGAGCGGATATGGCCTTCTGCCTCACCTTTCTGGGTGAATTTGAAGGCTGGCAGGGCAACTTTGTCAATGCACGGCAATTGCTTAACGAAAGTATCGAGATCAACGAAAGCATCGGAGAACTGTTAGGCGGCGGCTTCGCACTCTACCGCCTGGGCGAATTGACCCACGCCGCCGGTGATTTTGCACAGGCGCGTGCGATCTTTCAGCGTTGTGTGGAGATCAGCCGCCGTATCAACAACCAGGACGCCGTCGGCTACGCATTGGATCAGCTAGGGTATTGCGGTGTTTTGGTGGGCGATCTAGCAGGGGCCGAAGCGGCCTATCAAGAGAGCCTGCAATCATTTGGCGAAGTAGGCAACGAGTTGGGCCTGGCCCTGGCTTCCACCGGCCTGGGGATCACCGCTTGGGCCAAGGGTGAACTGTCCACTGCATTGGCGTGGCTGACGGACAGCATTGCCCGCTCGCGCAAGGTGGGCCACCCGATTCACCTGTCCACAACGCTGAGCGTGACGGGCCTGGTGTTCAATGAACTCGCCGATTTTGCCCAGGCCCGATCTTTCCTGGAAGAGGGACTGGCGCTTGCGCAACAGGTTGACTATCAGCGTGGGATCATCACCTGTTTGAACGGGCTGGCCGAGATCACCTGGCAGGCCGGCGACGTGGCCCAGGCAAAAACGCTACTCAATAAAAGCCTCGTCCTTGCGGTTGAGCGTGGCCTGCGTCCCCTGCAAGCCGAGGTGATGGTCTACCAGGCGGCACTTTGCGTCGTCGAAAACACCGCCGCAGCACAAACTCAGGCCAACGAACTCCTCAACAAAGTCTTGGCAGAGATGCCGATTCAGTCCATATTTCGGCGACGGGCGGAGGAGATGATGAGGCGTAGTGCGTAGTGCGTGTCTCGGTAGAGGACGCGACCGCGTTGTTGGTGTGTGATGCGGTAAACATCAAGGCAGGCCAATGCAGCATCACTTTCTACACTGGTACACGCACTATGCACTACGCACTATGCACTACGCACTACACATTGCACTTCCCCCACCGCCTCCCCATTGACCACCGCCAGCCGCAGCAGCGTGTAACCGATGCCGGCCACGCCGCGGAAGAAGCCGGGGTTGATGAGGTGGCTGGGCAGGTCGTCGTAGAGTTGGAACGCGCCGGAACTGGCCGAATGGGACAGAAGCCGGCGCGCTTGAGTGCTTGCCTGTTCGATCCAATCCTGGCGATTCTGCATCAACCCCATTTCAAGCAGGCTTTCGATCTGGCCGAATTGTCCGCAGCAGAGCGTGTCCAGATCAGAGGGATGATCCGCCGTCAGCAACTCAGCCGACCGCGCTACCCAAGGACGTAGATGGGGCAGATCGTCTACACAGGCGGCGGCGGCCAACCCGATGCCGGCGGCGCCGTTGCACCAATTACGCAAGTACACAGGCGTCTCGCCGCGCCGATCCTGCCAGTTCCCCGGTGGATCGGTGTAGAAATGCTGTTGAAAACCCCACGCCTGCTCTGCCCCGGCCAGGAATTGACCATCAGCAGTGGCGCGGTGAAGACGGCACAGCGTGTAGGCGATCCCAGCAGCGCCGTGTGAGAAGCCGCCCAACCCACGCTGGGGATGCGTCCACGCCAGAGCGGCGCGCAGGATCTCCTGTCCGCGTGCCGCCGCCAAAGAGAGCACCGACGCCTCCGCCGTCTGGGCGTACAGGCCAAGCAGCGCAAGCACAATCCCCGCCTCGCCATCCAGCATCCCCCAAGGATAGGCGATCCCCGCGCCCAAAGTGCCCACAGGCGGGAGCCATTGCGCCAAACGCTGCGCCTGATCTACCAACGACGGTTCCGCCAAAAGTTGCGCGGCCACGCTCCGCGCGTAGATGCGTCCTCCCCAGTCGAGTGCTACATTGTTCGGTGGATCGTCTGCCGCGAAGCCCGCCAGCGCCAGATCCCGCCAACGCCCCTCACCGGTGACGTGGGCCAGCGCCGCCAGGAAGAGCGAAATCCCGGCGCGCCCGGCGTAGAGATCCTCACCCACCAAGCCGTGTTGCCACAGCCCCGATCTCGATTGATAGTGCGCGGAAATCCAGGTGATACCGCCGAGAGCAGAAATAGAACGCGGATTGAGCGGATTTGACGGATTCAGATCGAGATTTCTGGAAATTCGCTCTGATCCGCTCAATCCGCCTAATCCGCGTTCTATTCCCCCAGGTTCACCCATTGGAATCGCCCGCTGCGCCAGTAGATCGCCGAGATGACGGGCGGCATCAATAAAGGTCTGCGGCATCCCTGCGGCATAGGACGAACGATCCAGGCTTGCATGAATCAGCCCCGCCTGCTGAACTTTGTCGACGGGCGAGGGTAGGGAAAACGGCGGCCACCGCAGGCTCGGCACACTAGACCTGCCGGGTTGCAGAAAACCCGGCAGGTCTAGGCGCGGTGGGTGATCCTCCGTCAACCCGCCAGGTCTGCTTTTTTCCTGGCGGGTTTGGCTCGGCACACTAGACCCGGGTTGCAGAAAACCCGGCAGGTCCAGGCGCGGTGGGTGATCCTCCGTCAACCCGCCAGGTCTGCTTTCTTCCTGGCGGGTTTGGCTCGGCACACTAGACCCGCCGGGTTGCAGAAAACCCGGCAGGTCTAGGCGCGGTGGGTGATCCTCCGTCAACCCGCCAGGTCTGCTTTCTTCCTGGCGGGTTTGGCTCGGCACACTAGACCCGCCGGGTTGCAGAAAACCCGGCAGGTCCTGGCGCGGTGGGTGATCCTCCGTCAACCCGCCAGGTCTGCTTTTTTCCTGGCGGGTTTGGCTCGGCACACTAGACCCGCCGGGTTGCAGAAAACCCGGCAGGTCCTGGCGCGGTGGGTGATCCTCCGTCAACCCGCCAGGTCTGCTTTCTTCCTGGCGGGTTTGACTCGGCACACTAGACCCGCCGGGTTGCAGAAAACCCGGCAGGTCCTGGCGCGGTGGGTGATCCTCCGTCAACCCGCCAGGTCTGCTTTTTTCCTGGCGGGTTTGGCTCGGCACACTAGACCTGCCGGGTTGCAGAAAACCCGGCAGGTCTAGGCGCGGTGGGTGATCCTCCGTCAACCCGCCAGGTCTGCTTTTTTCCTGGCGGGTTTGGCTCGGCACACTAGACCTGCCGGGTTGCAGAAAACCCGGCAGGTCCTGGCGCGGTGGGTGATCCTCCGTCAACCCGCCAGGTCTGTTTTTTTCCTGGCGGGTTTGACTCGGCACACTAGACCCGCCGGGTTGCAGAAAACCCGGCAGGTCGGGATGGTCGATGTGGCCGTGAAAGAGAGGAATGTCTCCGCGGGCAATGGCGTGGTGTTCCGCCGCCAACAAGGGCGCGAAGCGCGCCTGATCTGGGCGGTGCAGGTAGGTGTGGGCCAGCCGATCCGCCTCGATGCTAAAGTCGATGCCGTCGGTCAGGAAGGCCTGGTGTTTCAGGTGTGCCAACAGCCGAAGATAGGCAGCGGTGGGCCGCGGTGCAACGCGCACCTGTCCTTGGCGCAGCCGCGCAAGGACGCCATCTTCTCCGCCAAGCGCCGGCCACGCTGAGGTCAACCCATCACAGGCGGCGCGATAGCCCTCGATCACCTGCGCCGTTGGCACGCTCACGCCCTGGCCGAACAGAGTGAAAATCCCGTCCTGTTCGTTGCCGTCTGCCGTCCAACGTGGCAGTAGACCGGTACGCATCACGTCCAGCGGATCAGCGTCCTCGTGGCCGGTGAATTGGGGATAGACCAACATCTCGGCGTCCAGCAGCAGGGGAGCGTCTCCCTGTACCGCCAGGTTTTCGGCGTGACAATCGGCAGCGTGGACGAGGTGCAACAGCGCCAGCAGACCGCCGACATTCTGCGCAAGCCGACACACGTCGGGGTGTGGAGTGGGCTGGGCCCACTCCATCCAGCCGTGTTCCTGGCGCGCAATGATCCACAGGTGACCGGGGACGGTCTCCAATTCTTGCGACGCTGCCCACTTCATCAACTCGGCCCAGGATTGGTCCATCTGCATGTTTTTGGGTTTGTACGCCACGAGGACGCCGCCCAGTTCGACACGCCAGACAGTGCGTCCGCCGCGGTGTGGATCGGAGAGGCCGGCGAGCAGATCGTGTACGATCCCCGCTGTTGGCGACGGCGGCAGCTCGACGTGTTGGGCCAGCGCGGGCCAGTCCTCGCCGAGACGAAGCAGGAAATCTTCCACCTCGGCCATCCAATCGAGACAACGCTGGGCAAGCTGCCGCGCCAACACGGGGTAACGCAGGCAGTGTGTTGCCACAGTTTGAGACTGTGCATCGGCCAGGGTGGCATGTGACAACAGACTCAATCGCTCGGTTAAGTATGCGAGGATCGACCGCTGAGCAACCGGCGTAAGCCATGACAATTCCTGTTCGGCTTGTTGCGCCAGGTGATCCTGGGCAGCGTCGACAAAGGGCTGGACGATCTCTGCGGCGGGTTGATCGCCGGCGCTTTCGACCACCAGCGCCAGGAAGTTGGCCCAATCGGGCAGGGGTGTCTCCGGCGTGTGGCGGCCTGCCCCCAGCAGGCGGCGCACGGTCTCTAGCTCCAACCCATCCCAGGAAAGGCGTTGGGCGAAGCGATTCCAATCGCCGCGAGCCCAGTCGTCGCCTGCTGTCAGTTGACACCAGCGATCAAGCCGTCGTTCGACGCGTTCTGCGTCGAACGGATGCGGGGTGGGCTGCCACGTTCCGCCCAATCGTTCGTGGAGAAAGGTGGCCCGATCCACCAGACCGCGCAGATTGTCATTGTTCATCCGTCAACCCCAGGTGTTGCGCTAAGAAGGACAGTCGCTCTGCCGCCCAGTTGAGCCATGCCTCGTGAACGGTTGGCGCGCCGTGACCGCTGCCGGGGTGGACGCGCAGACGAATCGACACGTCACCAGCCTGCGCTTCGGACAGGGCGCGGGCAAAGGAGAGGCTGTGGTCCGCCCCCACCCGTGGATCATGTTCGTGGGTGACGATTAGCGTCGGCGGATAGGATTGTCCTGGTTGGATGTTGTGTAGAGGCGAGTAGGCCGCCACGGTGGCCCGCTGCACAGGATCGTCAGGGTTGCCGTACTCGGGGAGCCATTGGCGTCCTTGGCCGAGGTGGGGATAGCGCAGCATGTCGAGCAGCCCCGATTCGATGACCACCGCGCCGAAAAGATCGGGCGCTTGAATGAGGCAGGCGGCGGCGGTAAGACCACCGTTGCTCACGCCCCACAATCCCAACCGCGCCGGGCTGGTGATCTCCTGCGTCGTGAGTCGGCGCGCCACAGAAAGCACATCGTCGAAGGTGCGCTGTTTGTGTGCGCCCACCGCCGCTTGATGGAAGGTCGCGCCCATCTCGCCGCCACCCCGCGCACAGACAGAGACATAGACGCCGCCTAGCTCCAGCCACGCAAGGACATCGACGGAAAAGCGCGGCGTCAGCGTATGCCCCAATCCCCCGTAGGCAGTGAGCAGGGTCGGACAATTGCGCAGCGGCAGATCTCGTCGGTGGACAAGGAAAAACGGAATCGTTGCGCCATCTGCACCGAGGACGGTGTGGGCGTGGGTAACGAAGTCCGCCGGATCAAAGGGAAGATCGGCGATGTCTTCGAGCAGTTGTGAGGCGAAATCGCCGACGCGCCAACGGTAGATCTGGGGTGGACGGGCGAAGTCGGTGTAGGCGAAGTGAAGGGGGGATTGCGAATTGCGAATTGCGGAATGGCGAATTGTGGAATTGTGTACAGGATCGCTCGACGTCTCCAGCGACGATTCAAGCCAATCCACTGTGCCCAGGCCGGGCAGAGGAATTGTCACAGTCGGCGCGTTGTGGGCGTTGAACCAGCGTAGTTCGGCGTGTCCTTGACGCAGATGGCTGCAAGCCCAGCCTGTCCCCAACGGCGCGGCGTCGAGGAGGGGCAGATCCTGTTCGGGCAAGATGACGGCCCGCGCACCGGTGACCAGATCCACGGCAATCAGACGTCCGTTGGGTGCATCCGGCTCTACCACGCGCAGGATAAGCTGATCCGCTTGCCAGTGGACAACGTCATAACGTCCGGTGAAGCGGTCGATCAGGGTGATTTCGTGCGCCGAATCGACAACGCCAGGGGCATTCAATGGCAACAGCGAGAGCCGGTTGGCGGCGTTGCCGTTGAGGATCGCCACTGCCAGCCAGCGTCCGTCGGGGCTGACGTGGGGCTGGTAGAACCAGTCGGGGTGTTCGGCGCGGTAGAAGACGCAGTGATCCTGGCGCTGATCTGTGCCGACGGCGTGAAAGTAGAGTCCGTGGCTGTCGGAAAAGGGGAGCAGGCGATCGTAGAAAAAGCCGGCGCCGTCCGGCGTCCATGCGATGCCGCTGGGGTAGGTGTCGCGCAGATGGTCCATGGGCGGGGGATCCGGCGTCGCATAGGCGGACTGGATCTCCCAGGTCAGCAGATCGGTGGACGTGTGCCCGTGAGCGGTGGCCGTCCACTGCCCATCGGGGCTGGGGACGGTGTGCTCCGGCGCAAATGTTGGGGTCAATTGGGCGAGGCGGCGGTGAAACCAGGTTTCGTGTGACATCGTGATGCTTGTTATACCGCATCAACGGAAATCTGTACATTGGGGGAAGAGATTGAGCGATTAGGCGATTGAGGGAGTCAGCCCCCTAATCGCCTAATCGCCCCGTCTTACCTATCCAAGTACTTCAGAGACACGCTACTGTTGACAGCTGGTAATCGCGTCCTGCCAACCGGTACCGGCTTCAACAGCGGACACAAAACATTGTATTGTGCTCTCTGCATTGGTGGTGCCTCGACACAGGTTGATCGCATTATTCCAGCCCCACTGAGTGCCTCCACCATAATTAACGCCGCCAAACATTACTTGTTCAAAACAGAGAGCCGGCTCAACAGACGATTCCGCACCGCTGCATAGGTCATTCACATTCGCAGGATCCCAGGAAGTCGTCCCCTCGTAATTCCAGACGATTTGGCCTTGAACTGCATCAAAACAGACAGTGGATTCTGTATCGCTCGGTACTGATTCCTGAGCCACTTCTTTGGCAGGCGTGACTGGCCCAGCCATGGCCCCGGCGCTCTGCAATCCCTGCGCCGCATTCTCCGCCGCAGGAGCAGCTTGACCTCGTTGGAAGTAGTTCTTGGCCAGGTTGGTGTAGATTTCGCCCTGTGAAGTGCGATTGCCGTTGGCCGTTGCCAGATCGAGTGCAATCTGTAGATAGTGGTAGGCGCTCAGATAGTCGGCCTGCTCGGTGGCGAGGATGCTGAGGTTGTTGAGCTGCAACGACTGTAAATGACGGTTGTCGATCTGGTTGCACAGGACGAGCGCCTGCTCCATCGCCTGTTGCGCGTTGGGCAGGTCGCCCTGGTGATAGTAAACAAGCGCCATGCTGTTGAGGCTGTTGCTCAGGATCTGTGCGTTGTTGTCCATACGCCAGGCATCGCACGCCTGCCGCAGGTGATCGAGTGCCACCTTGTAGCGGCTCTGGATGTCGTTGACAATGCCCAGGTGGTGGTGGCACCAGCCGATGATCAGTGTAGACTCAATGTCGTGGCCGATGCGCAGGGCGTGCGCAAACCGTTCTGTGGCCACATCGTACTCGCCCAACCGCCACAATGATTCGCCCCACAAGATGTGTCCCATCGCTTCGGCCCATTGATCGTGTGTGTGGGCGACAGTTTGCAACGCGACTTGGACGGTTTCGATGACGGGGCGATAGCGGCCCAGTCGATTTAGGAAGCGAACGCGCTCCAATTCGGCGTTAGTTGCCAAGGCTGCACCGTCTGCGCCCCAAGTGGACGCAGCCTCGACGACACCCTGCATGGCGGTTTCTGCTTCGTGTGAGAGTCCGCGCAGTTGGTAGTAGATGGAAAGCGGTGTCAACGCGGCGGTCAGCGGTTCGATCAGCCACTGCGCCTGCCCAGTGCGCCAGGCTGCGCGCAGGTTGTCGATCTCCACTTCGAGCGCCGTGAGCTCGGCTTCGGGTTCGGTGTCCAATTCGGTGCGCAGCAGCGCCACACATTCTTCGTATTGGGCCACGGCCACGGCTCTGTTGCCTGTTTTGAGCAGGAACTGGATCAGCAACTTGTGGGCTGCCTCGTCCAGCCGATCCACTTGGAGCCAATGCCGGGCCACATCAACGCCCTGATCCACCTCACCCGCGGAGAGCAGATAGTCGCCCAAATCTCGGTAGGCGGCGACGACGCGGCTGTGGTTCTGCTCGCGTACGGTCAACGCCCACTGGTCAAAGGCGGGTGCGTCCGGCAGATGAAAGTCGGCCAGAAAGTCGCCCTTGTACGCGGCCAGCAGTTGCGTGAGGTCCGCGACCTTTTCGGCGGAATCGACGTGATCCAGCGCGGTCAAAGACGCCGTCAACCGCGCCGAATCAGCCCGCGCCAGATTCTCCGGCGTCAACGCCAGCGTTTAGCGTGTGACGATCAGTTCGTCTTCGCCCGCCTGTTTGCGCAGCCGCGTGAGAACGGTGCGCAGGTTCGAGCGCGCCTGTTCAGGTAACCGATCTTCCCACAGGAATTCGGCCATAAAATCCCGCGATTGGGGCTGCCCGGTGTGGGCCAGGTAGACGAGCAGCGCCATTTCTTTTGGGCTGCGAAACGGGCCGAGGGCGACGTCGTCTTTCGTCACCACCACCGACCTGTCAATGCCACTACGCTTTGGGTAAGCACACCCGAAAGAGGCTCCCTTTGCCGATCCCCGCGCTTTGCACTTCAATTCGTCCGCCGTGGGCTTCGACCAGAGCACGGGCGATGGCCAACCCCAGGCCGGCGCCGCCGGCGTCGCGGCTGCGGGCTTTGTCTACGCGGTAGAAGCGCTCGAAGACACGGCCGATCTGCGCCGGATCGATGCCGTCTCCGCTGTCGGTGACGGAGAGCACCACTTCGCCGTCTGTTTCGTCTGTTTTCACAACCACGGTGCCTTCTGCCGGGGTGTGGCGGATGGCGTTGGTGAGCAGGTTTTGCAGCACCTGGTTCAAGCGCCACCGGTCGCCGTTGACGTAGACAGGCCCGTCGTCGGTGATGGTGGTTAAGTGGACGCCTGCATCTTCGGCGGCGGCGGTGAAGAAGGCCGTGGTTTCGGTAGCCATCTCGGCCAGGTCAAAGCGCAGGCGCTGGAGTGGAAGCTGGTTGGCCTCGGCCTGGGCCAGCGTATGCAGATCCTCTACCAGCCGGTGCAGGTGACGTGTTTGATCGTAGAGGCGGGCGATTTCGCCTGCTTCGAGGGGGTAGACGCCGTCGAGCATGGCGCGCAGGTTGCCTTGTAGTACGGTCAACGGCGTGCGCAATTCGTGGGCGATGTCGGCCAGCATGTTCTGGCGCAGCGTTTCGGCGGATTCCAGCGCCGCTGCCATTTCGTTGAACGATTGGGCCACGGCGCGCAATTCCTCGCTCCCGTTTTCCGAGACACGGTAGGTCCAATCCCCGGCACCGATGGCGTTTGCCGCCGTCGCCAGCCGAGCTAGCGGCGCGGTCAACCCGCGGCTTACGGCAATCCCAAAAATCAACCCTAGAACCGCGCCCAACCCCGATACGCCCAACAGAAATCGGCTGAACTCACGCAACAATCCTGGCACGCCGTTTTGCGCAAAGGGAGGCAGCAACACATCGATCAAGGGGCGATCTTCACTGGTCGAGGGGACCATCACCGCCAGTTGGCCCACCTGCACCCCGTCGACGGTGATGGGCGTGGTTAACACCGGCTGCGACGGCGGCGGCACTTCGTTGTTGTCCAGTTCCCCGGTATAGAGGACGTTTCCTTGGTTGCTGAGGATGGCAAAATGGGCACTTCGCGTGGCCGGGCCGTAGACAAGCATGGCATCGGCCCCCATCAGCAAGAGTTCCACACCGTCCCACTCTCCTTGGGCGCGGTAGTAGGCGGCGACCAGATCGCGCAGCCCGTTAGGCTGTTCCAGTTCTTCTGCAATGTAAGTTTGAATGCGCTGCGTGCTGACCAGGCTGGTGGCAGTAAAGACAACTGTGCTGAACGCCAGCACCACAATGGCGGCAAAGGCCAAGCTTAAGCGAACCCAGAGCCGGTTCATTCTGCCTCCTCGCTCAGGCGATAGCCGACGCCGTAGACGGTTTGGATGTAGCGCGGCGTGCGGGGATCGTCTTCGATCTTGCGGCGCAGGTTCTTGATGTGGCTGTCGAGGGTGCGATCCATGCCGTCGTAGGCGTAGCCCAACGCCTGCTCCACCAGTTCCTCGCGGGTGAAGACGTAGCCAGGCGCACGCATCAACGTCTGTAACAGGCTGAACTCGGTGGGTGTCAGCTCCACCGGCTGCTCGTCTACGGTGACGGCACGTCGATCTGGATCAAGTTTGATTGGGCCGACCGCTAACAATGTGTCGGCGACGGTGCGACGGTTGCGGCGCAGCATGGCGCGCACCCGCGCCACCACCTCGCGCGGGTTAAACGGTTTGGTCACGTAATCATCGGCCCCCAATTCCAGCCCCAGGATCTTGTCCACGTCTTCGATGCGGGCCGTGAGCATGATGATGGGTGTATCGGCCAGTTTGGCGTCGGCGCGGATGGTGCGGGTCAACTCCCAGCCGTCGCGGTCGGGCAGCATCAGATCGAGTAGCAGCAGATCAGGGCGTTCACGGCGCAGGGCGTAGAGCGCGTCCTCGCCGTTGTGGGCCACAATCACGCGGAACTGCGCCTGCTCCAGGTAACTACGCAGCAGGCGCACAATCTCGCGGTCGTCATCGATTACCAAAATCTGTTCGTTCATGGGCGGCACCGGGGCAGAGGATGGTGGGTTGGCGTTTGGGATAGTATACATGAGAAGGGAGATCGGGAGATTAGGCGATTCCTAATCCCCCAATCCCCTAATCTCTCAATTTCTTCCTACTCAATCGTCAGCGCATAGAAGCCCGTCGCCGCGCCTGTGGCTTCGACGGTGACCACGTACTCGCCGGCCTGGTTGAAGCTACCTGACCAGGTGAGGACGCTGTCTTTTTCGGCGGAGCCACGGCCCACGGGGTCCACATCTTCACCGCGGCTGTGTTCGGCCCACTGGGCGGGCGTCCACACGGCGAAGGAGACAGTGTCGGTGGGTGAGACTTCCATCTTCAGCGTCACCTGCTCGTTGTCGCCGACGTAGGCGAAGGTGTAGGTGGCCGGGTTCTGGCTGTTGATGGAGCGCCATTGGCCGTCAATCTCGGTTGTCTGTCCGGCAAGCGTGTTATTTTGTTCGACCTCTGCCTGCGGCGCGGTGCTGCCTGTCGTTGTGGTTTCCGTCACCGTTTCCATTTCGGCGGTGGGCGCTGGGAAGGAGACATCGTCGCCGCTGATGCGCAGTTGGTAATTGCTGCTGCCACTGCCTTGCTTCACAAGCACGTAGTAGTTGCCCGACTGCACGAAGCTGCCGTTCCACACCAGATCGGCGTTTACATAGTCGTTGCTGCTGCCGCTCCCCACCGCATCAACCTCTTCGCCGTTGGCCCAGCGCCGAATCTGCTCAGCCGTCCACACCTCGAAGGTGGCGCTGCCGTCCACGTCCATTTCGATTTGGATGGCCTCACCGTCGCCCTCGTCGCGGAAGGCGTACCAATGCCATTCACCGCTGTCGATGGTCACTGAACCTTGTGCAGGCGAAGTAGCGTCGTCGGGTCCGTTGCCGGCGGCGGAGGACGGCGTCACAGCCAGGACCATCAACAGGAGCGCGCTGAGCACGGTCAATGAGAATTTTCGAGAAACTGCAAACATAGGAAAGCCCTTTCTACACTGAAAATTGTTACCAAGAGTTGGTGTTTAGCCAGTCACTTCGTCGATGACTGCGCTCACTTGAGCCTCTTCAGTGTAGCGGGCGAATCTGTAGAACTTGTGCAGACCCTATAGGGATTCGGTGCAGATTTGGTTGTGGTTTCGCAACCTATATTTCCCCACCAGATACTTTTGGCGTTGTTCCTCAGGAAATTTCTCAATGGCATAGCGCAGCATGGTGCGCGGCATCGTTTGATAAGTTTTGGCGAGGAAGGCTTCTTCTACAGCCAGATCGCGGTTGCCCACTTCGCGCAACATCCACCCCACGGCCTTGTGGATCAAGTCCTCGCCGTCGTCGAGCAGCAGACGGGCCAGGCGCAGGGTATCGTCGAACTGTCCTTGCCGGATGAAGTGCTGGGTGGACATGATGGCAATGCGTCGCTCCCACAGCGATGTAGATTGGGCCAATTCGTCGAGGATGGACCGGGGCTTGTCGGCGAGGAACGCGCCCACGATCTGCGGCGCAGAGCTGTCCACCAGATCCCAGTTGTTGATGTGAGCCGTGTTGCGCAGATAAAGATCGTAGAACGCATGGTGATCGGCCTGTTTGCGCCCAAACTGCCGCACCAGGATCAAGAGCGCGGTCAACCGGTCTTCGTGGAAGGGAGAATGGAGCAGCCGCTCTGCTTCGTCCAGAGAAACCTTGTCGAAACGACGCGCCACCGTCCGCAGCACGGGGACGCGAATGCCGCGGAATTGGTCCCCTTCCCCATACTCGCCAGGACCGGTCTTGAAGAACCGCTGTGAATGGGCGGCGATGGTCGGATCAGCCAGTTCTGCTAACGCTTGCTGGATGGTTTCGGCGTTCATGATTTCCCCCCTACTGTTCAACCGCTACGATAACTCCGCTCAATCCGCTCAAACACAACGAAGATACGGCTTCTGCCCTGTCATTTAGGTTGGTGGCAAGCAAGATGCGGCACTGTCGCGTCGTGTTGAATGTAATCTCCTGCGTCGTCTCCCCCAAATTGAAGAGGACTTGCAGCGTGCGTCCTTCTGCGCTGAGTTCGTAGGCGAACAGTGCACGCGCCGGATCCACAAAAGAGAGTTGCCAGCTCCCTGTGCGCAGGGCCGCCTGCTCCTGGCGCAAGGAGATCAGCGCTTTGTGGAAGTTGAGCAGATCGAGGTTCCACGCCGACGGATCCCACGGCATGTCGCCGCGGATCTCGTGATCGCCGCCGTAGCCGCCGGCGTCTTTGTCTTGCCTCTGCGAAAGGCCAATCTCGGTGCCGTAGTAGAGCGAAGGCGGATGGGGCAACGTGAACAGACAGAGCACGCCCAACTTCAGTCGGCGCACATCACCACCGGCCACGAAGAGGAAGCGGTTCATGTCGTGGTTGTCGATAAAGGTGACGCGGCCAGGTCCTGCCTGCATGAAGCGGGTGTAGGCGTCCAGCGCACCGGCCACTTCGGCCACGGTCCACTCGCCGCGGCCAAAGCCCAGGCGGGCAATCTGCGCAAATGGGAAATCGAGGATACCCTGCAACTGCCCCCGGTAGTTGCGCAACATCTGCGGCGTGTCGGTGGCTTCACCAAAGATGGCGGCGTCGGGCTTGACGGCGGAGATGGCGCTGCTGAAGGCCACCCAGAAATCACTGCCGTGACCGATGGAATGGTCCAGCCGCAAGCCGTCGAAGCCCACCTCACACAGCCAGAAGAGGGCGCTGTCGACGAGGAAACGGCGCAGCCCTTCGTCGTTGCCGTTGAACGAGACCAACGAAGGCACCACACCGAGGAAAGATCGATACTTGTGCGGCCATTCATCAAAGACAAACCAGTTGCGGCTGGGCGCGTCAGCGTCTTGTTGGGCGGCGATGAACTGGGGCATCTTCCACGAGCCATGGCTGGGCACAAAGTCGAGGATCAGGCGCATGCCGCGGTCATGGGCGGCCTGTACCAGTGCGCGCATCTCCTCAAACGTGCCCAGATCCGGATCGATGCCGAAGAAGTCGATCTGATCATAGCGGTGATAACTTTCTGACGGCCCAAGCGGCGAAAGCCAGAGGCAGTTGACGCCCAATTCCGCCAGATAGGGCAGCGCCGCCAGGACGCCACGCAGCGTGCCGCCGTGTTTCTCCAACGGCCCGCGACCGGGCGGGAAAGCACCGTCCGCCGTGCCAGGGTGGAATCGATCCAGCACGATTTGGTAGATCACAGCGTCGTCCATCCATGTCGGCAGCAATACGGGCGCTTCTTCCACACGATAGGCAAAGGTGGTCAGCCCGTCCTCGGCGTGCTGATACCAGAAACCGCTGCCGTCGCAGGCAAATCGATTCGGCGCGGCGCTGTCTGCTGTGGCGTACCCTGCTATTTTGTAGCGGACGACCACACCGGCGGGCTGGGGGGGTAGCGTCCCCTGCCAGTGGTTGATGTAGCCAGTGTCGACATTCCATTCCACGTCGGCCAGGGCGAGCGGCGTGCGTGGCGAGGCGGCGTCGGGCAGGCTGCCGTCGGTGGTGTACCAGATTTCGGCGCGCATCAGCGTCACTGCTGCGCCGCTGGTGGCTGTCACCGTCACCGCCTGGCCGGGGCGGGGATCAGACGGAGCCAATTGATTGTCGTGGCGGAACTGTGTCGAGCGGCGGCGGCTGCGCTCCTGAAGCATGGAGAGCGGCAGGTCACCCGGCGCCGAAGCAATACCCGAAACGTGATCATTGGATTGGATGGGGGCGGTCATAATTTACTCCTCAAGGATGGATTGGGCCTGCCAACGCACCTGCGCCAGCAACTCACCAAAAATCGGTTGTTGTTCCTCGCTCAGCACGCCAAAGACCTGCTGCAAGTAGCGATCGTGTGCCTCGACGGCCTGGGTGCGCAGTTCGGCACCGGCAGGGGTTAGATAGACCTGCATAGCGCGGCGGTCGTCTTCATCGCGGCGTCGTTGCGCCAGCCCGCGCGCTTCCAGTTGATCGACCATGCGCGTCATCTTGCTGTTGTCGCTCAAGAGGCGATCCACGAGCACGCCCATGCGCTGTCCTTGCGCGGTGGAGAGGAGACGGAGCAGATCGTAGTGGGCCACGCTCAGATCGAACGCCTGCAAAGTGTGACTTCCGCCTACCTCAAGGTAGACGAGCGTTTCGCGCAGTGTGTTGTAGAGTGCTGGTGTTTGCATGCTTTCCACCGGAGAGATATATTATTATTTGATATATTATCAAATGGTAATATATGTGTAGGCGTATGTCAATTAGAAATGAATCCGGTAATCACGCTCGCCCGAATTCATTTGGCGGGCGTGATTACCGGATTCATCGCAAAATGTTCAATTAACCGCAGTACTTTGGCTTCGAGACCGTTTCCTCGTCACAGCGGGTACAACAGAATCACTCCTTGTTCTTGCGCGGCTTGACCCATTTGGGGTCCGGCTGAACCAGCGCATCGGTGCCGTAGAAGTCGTCTTTGTTCCACAGGGCCACCACCGTCCCCGCGAACGAGGCAAACGAGAGCCACGGCAGCAAAAGGATCTGCGAGCGGATCACCTTCTCGTCGCGTATCCGGGTGACGGAGACCACCGTTGAGGCAATGGTGAGGATCAGCGCCAGGATCGTGTTCGATGCACCGTTGATAGGAGACCGCAGCCCAAAGAAAATCGAGATGAAAGCGGTGTACGTCGACCAGATCGCGCCCTGCAACCAGAGGAACGCGCCGCGCCCTGGCAGACTTTTGGGCTGATTGGCCACGTACAACAAGCTCCAAATGGCAATGGCGTTGTTCACCAGCCAAACCGGCACAAAGACCCAATCGGGTGGGGCGAAGGTGGGCTGATTGAGGCTGTTGCTGTAATTGAAACTGTCGGCATTGCCGGTTATTGACTCGGTCAGTTTGGCCTTTCCCCTGCCCACGGCGCGCTCTGTCAGCTTTGAGAGACCAAAAGAAACCACCTGAATGGCGACGTAAAACAGGACACCGTGATACCAACGCCACTTGGGCTTTTCAACCGCAGAGGAAGGGGTGGTGGTGTGATCGGGCTGCGTTGTCTGCATGGACTTTTTCCTTTTTTGATAGACGGCTCGGTTGTACAGACCGTTGTGCGCGGCAAAGTGAGTTGTGACGTGAGCAGTCTACACGCACAACAAGTTGTGGTTCAGTTCGTTTGATTACTTGTTTGGGGGAGAGAAAAATTACTTCCAACCCTGGGGTGTTCAATTTAGGGTCATCGGATCTGCAAATTCAGCCAAAAATCAGCAGACCGGCATCAACGCAGAGGGATCTCCAGTTCAGGGTATATCAAACTCGGGCGCCTGATGTAAGTTTCGGTTCCCCAGAGAACATCAGGCTTTCTGCGCAAGCACCCAAAGATAGGTGATTTGCTGACCCTGCTCTGTTTGAAGCTCCATCGCGGTTTCCTGAATAGTCATCCCCTGTTCGCAGATTAACCGCTGCACCGTAGCCGGATCGTAGCTGCTGAAAAACATCGGCACACCCAACCAGGTGCCAACACTTCCTGCATGTTCCGCTGCCTCGGTTCCTAGCAGCAGATAGCCGCCTGGTCGGAGCCACGTCGCAATACGGCCAAGAATGGTGGCGTGCTCCTCACGCGGAAGATGTTCAAGGGTGTAAAACGATACCACGGCATCAAATGAGTTTGGCGAAAAGGTTATCGCGCCAAGATCTGCGTGGAAAAAGGTGCCACTCGGCACATTCTGTCGAGCCTTGATAATTTGTGCCTGAGAGATGTCGACACCCGTTACTTGATGCTGCTCTGCCAGGGTGATATCGGCAGGGTCGCCCGATCCACAACCGAGGTCGAGTACCGACGAACCAGGAGGCAGCACCGCAAGCAATTGCTTCAGCCAGCGCATTCGCGGCCACGTCTCTTCCCGCTCCAAATGTGCGTAGGCATCGGCAACCTGATCATAGCCCTCGGCAACCAGGTGTTTTGGATCGCGCTCGTGTTCTTCGCCAGGCATGGTAACCTCCATATCGTGTATCGAGCTTCCGAAAGCGTCATTAAGATCATGATTGCTTGGAAGTTGGTGGTAAAAACGGCTTTTTGCGGTGGCGTCACGCGTCAATGACATTGCGATCATCAAGGAATTCCACCGGCGGCTGATCAACGCCGTTTTCCCAGAGCAGGGAGAAGAACCAGACGCCGCTTTCGCCGATGGTGAAGCTGGCCGCCATCCACGGCGGCATCATCTCGGTGACAAATCCGCCTTTGCCGTCCGCCACTTCGACTTCGGCGTCCGACTCGGTGACTTCGGGTTCGTAGGTGACTTCCCATCCCCAGGCGCGGCCCCGGTAGGGTTGGGCGTCCGCGTGCAGTCGCATGGCCAGGGCGCGGACTTCGTCCAGGTTGGGGATGAAGAGGGGGACATTCACGGCGCGGGAGGGGCCGTTGTCGGTGTGGGTATTGACGGTGACGAGGGTTGGGTTCATGCTTTAGGACGTTGCGACAGCCATTGCTGCAAAGACTTTTGGCTTTCGTTTGAGGGTTTGCCCAAAATCAACCCTTCCACGCTGATATCTTCATCCAGATCGGGCCAGTGAATGCCAACACCTTTGCCGATTAAACGCCAGTTGTTGCGTTCCTCTGCTGTACCATGCCAGAGGCGCGGATACCAGGCAAGTGGCACGCTTAGGGTGCGTCCATCTGACAGGTCAACCGTCAGCGCGTCATCGGTGATAACCATGTTTTGAACTGCCAAGTCTCGAAGATCAAGCACCACAGCGTTCATACCAACCTCGCAATAACTCTTCCAGATTCTCTTCAATCACTCGATGAATACGCCGGATCTCACTCCGTGAGAACCCACCGCTACTTTGCATACGTACCGGCTCCAACTAAAACTTGGCCAAATTGTCGTCCCGTTCCACATGGACGTGGCTGGGCTCTTCACAATCAATGGAGTAGATAAAGAATCGATATGGACCAACGCGAAGCAATGTTGGCATTGTAACCACCCTTCAGGCTTGTAATGCGATTATACCATGTTTGCCAGAACAACAGAGTGGATTCTGTTTGAACCTCTGCAACGGTTAAGGAGCACTTGCTGCGCAATATATCTCTTGAGCAAAGTCATTCACGATGTGAACAATTGTAGTTCAAATCGTGAATGATTTTCAACCTCAACTTTCACCCTTAACCCACCCCGCCAAGGATGCTTCGCTCTCCCGCGCCCGCGTACTCAGTACCAACCCCTCGACGCCAATATCCTTATCCAGATCGGGCCAGTGGACGCCGCGCCGTTGCCAATCAAATCATGCATTTATGCGGCCATGACTGCCACTTCACGTTCGATGCGGTCGCCGATCTCTTCGGTGGCGACGTCGAGATCGTAGTCCATTTGCAAGCCCAGCCAGAATTCCGCGGACATGCCGAAATAGCGCGCCAGGCGCAGCGCCGTGTCCGCGGTGACACGCCGTTTGCCGTGGACGATCTCGTTGATCCGCCGCGCCGGGACACGAATCGCCAGCGCCACTTGGTTCTGGCTCAGCCCCATTGGCTTGAGGAACTCTTCGAGCAGCACTTCGCCGGGGTGGATTGGTTGGAGTCTGTCACTTGTGTTCATGGTTTACCCTCGATGGTAGTCAACAATTTCCACGTTACACGCTTCGCCATCATCCCATTCGAAGCAGATGCGCCATTGATTGTTGATCCGAATGCTGTACTGACCAGCGCGGTCGCCTGACAGTCTTTCTAAATGATTCGCCGGCGGCACAAGTAAATCTTGCAAGGACTTTGCGCGGTGAAGCATACGCAGCTTCCGCAATGCCACCTGTTGAATGTTGGGCGGCAACCGGCGTGAACGTTCAAGCCCAAAGATTTTCTCTGCTTCTCGATCTTTGAAATTCCGGATCACAAATGGATTTTATAACGTGTCACGTTAAACGTCAATGGGGTGGATTCTGCGGATTCTTGCCTGCCGCCTCCGCCTGCTGCGCAAAGTAGACATCCCAACGCATCTGCAAATTCAGCCAAAACTCAGGGGACGTGCCAAAGTACTTCGCCACCCCGCCAAGGACACTCCGCCCTCCCGCGACCGCTTGCCAAGGACCAACCCCTCGACGCCGATATCCTCATCCAGCTCAGGCCAGTGGACGCTAATTCAGAAAGTTTCGTGCTACAATAGGTCACGAAATCAACCTGTGAAACAGGCTGTGATTGTTGCTCTTTTACCGGGAGAGAGAGATGGACACATTTGACCGCATCACCTTTGACCCAGCCGTCATGGGCGGACGCGCTTGCATTCGGGGGATGCGCATCACGGTTGCGTTGGTGCTGAACCTGGTTGCCAACGGGCAGTCGCCAGATGAGATCATCGCCGACTACCCCTATCTTGAAGTGGAAGACATTCAGCAAGCGCTTCAGTACGCAGCCTGGCTGGCGGATGAAAGCGTCCACCCCATCCCCTCACTTGCCGCATGAAATTCCTGGCCGATATGGGTATCTCTCCTGGTGCTGTGCAGCACTTGCGTCAACAGGGATATGACGCCGTGCATCTCATCGAACAAAACTTGGGACGACTGCCCGATGATGCGATTCTGGAGAAGGCGCGTCTAGAAGCGCGCATTGTCTTCACCCACGACCTGGACTTTGCCGATTTGATGGCCGCAAGTCGCGCCGAATTGCCCAGTGTTGTGATCTTTCGCCTCTCAAATATGACGGCAGGCAACGTTAACCGCTATCTGGATCTACTTGTTCAGAACCACGCTGAATCCGTAGAGCGTGGGGCAATTGTTAGTGTGACGGAAAAGCGTATCCGCATCCGTACACTCCCCATCAACCGCTAATTGCTCCTCAACGACTTCAAAATTGTCCACGACTTTTTAACCACCCCGCCAAGGACACTCCGCTCTCCCGCGATCGCCTGCCCAAGGACCAATCCCGCGACGCCAATATCCTCATCTATATCGGGCCGGTGTACGCCGACGCCGTTGACAATCAGTTGCCAATTAGCGCGTTCGTCCTCTGTGTCAGGATGCAGCCGTGGGTGCCAGGACAGCGGCGCGCTCACTTAGCCGCCATGCCATCTACCAACAATCGCGGAGAGAGCACGCCCACGCACAGATTTATGATTCGGACCCGATCGTGGGCGTGCTTCTGTTTTGAATAGAATATGGGATGGGATCAGTGTAGCACGATGGTCAAGGTTGGAATCCAGCGTGATCAAACGGCGGTTAGCTTGCGCTCGCATCTATCAAAGCCAGCCAACGGTCGGGTTAGGCGACCGCTACTTTTTATCTACTGCTACGGGCGCTTCATTCAGGACTTCCCCTTGATCAACGGCTTCCTGCAGCCGCTGCACTTCATCAATGAGGCCCATAAAGCGGAGACCAAAGGGAGTCAGAAGATATTCCACCTCGACCGGAGGCTTTTCACCAAAGACAGTACGCTGCAGGATGCCGAAGCGGATCATCTTGCGCAGCCGCTCGTTCATCACCTTCGAAGACAGTCCAGGGCAGGCCCGAAGAAACGCGCTTGGCCGCCTGTACCCTTCGGCGCACAACTGGAGTAGCCGAACCGACCATTTGCAGCCGATCATGCTCTCGACCATGGATGCGACAGGGATGCTACTGCCATCCCTGCTTGCGCTTTCATGAATTGAGGATTCATTCTGAACCATTTCGTAACCACCTTACCGAAAAGTGCCTTCTTTACAAGATCTTGCGCGCCTCGTATCTTGTGTCTCGTATCTTGTGTCTCGTATCTTGTGTAATGATAAGCGCCTTCAACAATACCATGCAAAAGGAGACTCTCTGTGCAAGAAACAACAAACATTCCCGGATATACCTATGGAACTGACCAGGTTTCGCGTTCTCCTGTCACGCTTGCCGATTTCGAGCTGATGAAGAAGAGCGTTCTGTTTGGCGACGCAGACGTCAGGTACTTGCGCCTCTCGCAGGATGTGCTGAAGGACCAAGTCGAAGCGATCCTTGATGTCTGGTACGGATTCGTCGGTTCGAATCCACATCTGCTCGCGTCGTTCACGAGCATAAGCGACGGCAAGCCGCTTGATGACTACCTGGGTGCAGTCCGGAAGCGTTTCGGACTGTGGATTCTCGACACCGCCCAGGCCGAGTACGATCAGAAGTGGCTCGACTATCAGCACGAAATTGGCCTCCGACACCACCGAACGAAGAAGAACCGCACGGATGGCGCAGATTCGACAGACCTCGTACCGTTCCGCAACCTTTTTGCCCTCGTGTTCCCGGTGACCTTCACGCTGAGACCCTTCCTCGCCAAGAAGGGCCAATCGGCCGAGGAAGTTGAGAAAATGTACGCCGCGTGGGTCAAGTCGTGTCTCTTGCAGGTAACGCTGTGGAGCCACCCGTACGTCAAAGACGGAGATTTCTGATGGAGATGAAGTCCGCCCCCGAATGGCATACGACGACATGGCTGAACACTGCAGATTCTCTCAGCCTCGAGCGCCTTCGGGGGCGGGTAGTGCTGCTGCACACCTTTCAAATGCTTTGCCCCAGCGCGACGCGGAACTCTTCAGTGGCGCGTTGATACGGCACGTGGATCGCGTCGGCAAGTTAGCGCTGCGTCAATTCCATTGGGATGAGAAATGCTTCGAGCAACATTTCGCCGGGATGGGTTGGCGCGCTGTGGGTGGGGATACGGGGCATGTGAACACCTCGGTAAGAATCCACAACTCAGGCGTCGATGACATTCCGATCATCGAGGAATTCCACCGGCGTCTGGTCAACGCCGTTTTCCCAGAGCAGGGAGAAGAACCAGACGCCACTTTCGCCAATGGTGAAACTGGCCGCCAGCCACAGCGGCATGGTTTCGGTGACAAATCCGCCTTTGCCGTCCGCTACTTCGACTTCGGCGTCCGCCTCGGTGACTTCGGGTTCGTAGGTGACTTCCCAGCCCCAGGCCCGGCCCTGGTAGGGTTGGGCGTCCGCGTGTAAGCGCATGGCCAGGGCGCGGACTTCGTCCAGGTTGGGGATAAGACGAGTTTGCGTAGTTCGAATTTGAGCGCGGACAGCCTTTTGCGCCTCCAAAGCAAGTGCAAGTGCCTCATCTTCGTCCATTGGATAAGTGACAGTTGCGCGTAAGCGATGGAAGAACGCTTCAAACCGGTCCATGCGTGCGGCAACTGCGGCTTCCCGTTCAGATCGACGTTTCAGCCAAGTGCGATAGACACTGACCCATTCTTATTCTCGCTGGGTTGGCCATCAGCACAACACTTGACCAATCAAAAACTCCACAATCTCACGAGACTGTGGAGTTGTGCAAAGCGAAAGAGTCAGCCGATTAAGCGGTCTGCAACTTCTCATGTATCCACTTATGAATCAACGTTTTCAAGTCTACGCCGATCTGGCCGGCGACTTCTTGAAGTTGTCCCATTTCCTGCTTTGATAAATGGATGTGAATTGTCGTTTCGTCTGCACGTCGAAGAACAGGTTCAGGGACTTCTTCGAGTTCGTCCTCGAAGTCGGTAATGTCATGTTCTTGCCAGAAACGAGCAAGTTCCTCAATCGAATCTGTGGTGGGTAAGCGAGTTTTTTTCATCGTCATCGGTCTTGCGGTTACAGGATACCCGTTTCCATCTGGAAACACAATGATAACGCAAAAAACATATCGTCCACTGTGGGTTTGCCCCATGTAATAGTAGAGCGGATGGGGACCGTCAGATTTCGCACGTAGTGTAAGCGGACGGCCAAAGCAAACTTCTTCGACTTCTTCCGGTGTTATTCCGTGCCGTGCAGTGTGATCGATACGGTCTTCGGGCCAAAGCAACGATGAAATGTGCATGGCTTTTTGTTTGTCCTGCGTTGGATGGTGATTCTAAATCAATTGTAACTTAATCTGTGCGTGATTTTCAACACGAATCTCGCCACCCCACCAAGGACACTCCGCCCTCCCGCGACCGCTTGCCCAGGACCAACCCCTCGACGCCAATATTCTCATCCAGATCGGGCCAGTGGACGCCGACGCCGTTGCCAATCAGTCGCCGGTTGGCGCGCTCGAGTCCAGGTCAAACTCTCCCACCCATCTCACCCAATTCAACTGAGATTTCACGGCGTTGTAGAGACGTTCATCCGCCGTCCAAAATGGACAACGGCTTAGTTGTGCAGTCGCCAGGTACGCTGTGTCATAGGCCCTGGGCCGATTGAGTTGCTTTGCGAGGTCCCATGCCAGGGGGAGAATGGGCTGTCGGTGTGAAAGGTGTACGGGTATGCGCTGGAAGGCTGCAAACGCAGCTTCGCCGCGTGCAGGTGATATTGCTTGCTGATAGACTAATCGGCGCAACGTGGCGGTCACTTCAAACGCAAGCAACGCCGGCGCGATCAGACGCGTGCCTGTTTCGAGCCAATCGGCCAAGAGCGCTTCACAATTGGGGCTGTATGCGTCTGCCACCAGCGTGCGGATCAGCAGGCTGGCATCAACGCAGACCGATGAGTTCATCAATTCGTTCGTCCCGTGTTTGGTCTAGGGCGGCATCTACGTCTACGAACTGACCTTCTCGATCTGCAAAAATTGCTTCACGCACCGCGCGCAGAGCAGCCAAGAGGGTCGCCGGGCTTTCATCCGTCGGGGTGATGGCAATTGTGACCTCAGCCGCTTCCAGCATTTCATCGTCGGCCAACCGCTGCCGAATGGCGTCCAGGCAGTATTCGGTAACCGCAACATTGTGCTTTGCTGCCACCAACTCAATCCGTCGTTTCATTTCTGCATCGGCATAGACTTGAATTCGTTGTCGTTCCATGTTGTTCACCTCCTGACACGAAAGATAGCAGGTTGACACCTTGGTGTCAACCTGCTATCGGTGTTCCACCCACCCCGCCAAGGACACTCCGCTCTCCCGCGACCGCTTGCCCAGGACCAACCCCGCGCCGCCGATATCCTCATCCAGATCGGGCCAGTGGACGTCGACGCCGTTGCCAATCAGTCGCGGACAACCAACGGCTCAATGACCGCCAATGCTGCGGCCTCCGCCTGCTGCGCAAAGGTGACATCCCAGCGCATCTGCAAATTCAGCCAAAACTCAGGGGACGTGCCAAAGTACTTCGCCAGTCGTAACGCCAAGGACACCTCGCCCTCCCGCGACCGCTTGCCCAAGGACCAACCCCTCAACGCCAATGTCCTCATCCACATCGGGCCAGTGGACACCGCCGCCGTTGCCAATCAGTCGCCAGTTGGCGCATTCGGCATCCGCGCCATGACGCAGCCGCCGGTGTCAGGACAACGGCGTGCTCATTTTACTGCCATCGGTTCATCCACAGTTGCGGAGAGAGCACGCCAATGATTCTCTTCACTCTCTGTTGGGCGGCATTATGTTTGGAAGTATGGAGGGTTTGGAAGTATGAAGGGTTTACTTGCGTGGGAAGAAATTGAAACAGTCTTGTGACAGTTACAACTCCTCTGCTAAACGGAGTACTTCCTGATAGAGTTGTGTCGAGATACGAAAACCTATTTCAAAACGAAGCTGATCGAGTAGGGGCATGATTGGGTCGATCAACCCATCTTGTTTTGCTTGTACCAGAATCCCCAGAAGACCAATGATTTCCAAGTTAAAATACTTGGCAGTCATGCGTCCTAAACGCTCATCAATGAGAAGTAAATCTGCACCCAATTCCACGGCCAGGGCGATACCCTGTGCTTCGCCATTATCTAAAGTCTGGCGCAAGGAGTCGACAAAGACAGTGTTTTTGGGGCTTTCACGCCTGATCCAAGATGCCCGAGCGATATCCTGCGCACCGACTTTCCCGGCTCCCAAAACAACGATTTCTTCCCAGACTGCCGTAGGTATGAACACCTCTCCATACAGTGCAGGTAAAATGTCCAGTCGCTCCAACAAAGCGAGGTTGACCAGAACCGAGGTATCACTGACAACAATCATTTTTGTCTTAGTCTCTCGATAGTGGCCAAGTCTTCATGAAGCTCTGCAATATCATAGTGCGGCGCAATGCCACGACTGCCTAAAATTTGTTGGAATGTCCAGAAATCTAACCCAGCTAATTCACGCGCCTTGCCAAAAGAGAGCTTCTCTTGTAGGAACAAGCTGATCGCCAATTCGAGTTGGATTTCTTCAATAGTCATCCGTGTAGCTAACAAAAATTCATTTGGTACAGTAATGGTTGCAACAGTCACCCCAATCTCCTTTTTCTTCTCATTTGTCGTTAGGTCGCGTAAACCTTTCTCAGAAGACCATGACTCAACTTGAATAACGCTGAAATGTGTATGGCTTATTGTTGCCCTACGTTGGATGGTGATTCTAAATCAATTGTAACTCAAGCTGTGCATGACTTTCAACACGAATCTCGGCACCCCGCCAAGGACACTCCGCTCTCCCGCGCCCGCCTGCCCAAGGACCAACCCCTCGACGCCGATATCCTTTTCCACATCGGGCCAGTGGACGCCGACGCCGTTGCCAATCAGTCGCCAGTTGGCGCGCTTGGCATCCGTGCCATGACGCAGCTGCGGGTACAAAATCGACGTATGCCCCAAACTCTTCGTGGCCGACCTTGGCCTGACCGAATGAGCCACGAAAAGTGAAGTTGTCACGAAGTAAGGCCGGAATCTTCGATTTGTCGTGGCAATTCCAGATGTCGGCGTAGAAGCTTTCTACGACTGCGCGAATATGTGATGAGGTGATTGAAATGGCTCAGTACGGATTATGACTCAGCGACCAGTTCACGAACGTGTGGCACCTTGGCCATTTGCAGGACCAGCCGCAGTGCTTCATTGACTGTCGCATCGTCTGGAAATGCCTCTGCTAGATCGGGCGCGAGCACGACTAAATTCGTGCCGAGCCGTCGTTCCGGTGCATAGCGACCTACAGGCATCACAGGCAGTTGGGACAAGTCATATTCGTCATGCAGGTCGTAATCATCCTGCGCCTTGTTCGTAGAATCTTCGTTCATTGCGTGTTGCCTTTCTCGCGCTGATAATGCGCGCCTTGTCCGCTCGCTCCACATGCGCCACCAGCAACAACCTGTTGCTTTGCCCCATTATACCAGAAAAAGCCGAGCATCTCATGCTCGGCTTTTTCACTGCGAGGTATTTCAGCGGCATGTGGGCACACCATCTCCACATTTTATTCGCGGACAGCCAACGGCTCAATGACCGCCAACTCTGCGGCCTCCGCTTGCTGCGCAAAGTAGACATCCCACCGCATCTGCAAATTCAGCCAAAAATCAGGGGACGTGCCAAAGTACTTCGCCAGTCGTAATGCGGTGCCAGGGGTGACGCCACGCTTGCCGTTGACCAGTTCATTGACGCGTTGATACGGCACGTGGATCGCGTCGGCAAGTTGGCGCTGCGTCAATTCCATCGGGATCAGGAATTCTTCGAGCAACATTTCGCCGGGATGGGTTGGGGCGCTGTGGGTTGGGATGCGAATCATGTGAACACCTCAATGATAGTCAACAATTTCCACGTCTGCGGGGCCTGTTTCCGTCCATGAAAAACAGACACGGTATTGGCCATTGATGCGGATGCTGTACTGCCCAGTTCGATCACCGGATAAGGCTTCCAAACGGTTGCCGGGTGGAATGCGCAATTCGTACAACCCAATCACAGAATCGAGTTGCTCCAACTTGCGCCTTGCCACAACCCAGATGCTTTGCGGACATAGACGCCTTGCCTCACGGCTGTGCGAACCGTTGAATACGTCTTCGGTGCCTTTGTTCTTAAATGACCGAATCATAGGATGATGGTATCACGGCTTTCATGCTATTACAAGAGGAAAAACCGAACACGAGGGCAAAAACAAAAGGATTCCATGCTATGAATCTCGACTTTTCACCCACCCCGCCAAGGACGCTTCGCCCTCCCGCAACCGCTTGCCCAAGGACCAACCCCTCGATGCCAATGTCCTCATCCAGATCGGGCCAGTGGACGCCGACGCAGTTGCCAATCAGTCGCCAGTTGGCGCGTTCGGCATCCGTGCCGTGATGCAGCCGCGTGTGCCAGGACAGCGGCGCGCGCACTTCGCTTAAATCGCCAGCATTGTCCAAGGAATGGCAAGGATTCGGTCATGCAGGTATCTGACGCTAGTACCGTGATGCAAAAGGATGCCTCCCTGTGCGTGAGGATGCGCTTCTAGGAATGCGCGCAGCCCTTCCGCATGTTGATACCGGGGGGTCTCCGTCCCTTTCACCTCAATGGCCAAAAGACGTCGTCCTTGTTCGACGACGAAATCTACTTCGTTGCCCTGCCGGGTTCTCCAGAAGAACAGGCGGGCTTTGGGCGTCATCATTTCGCAATGTACACGCAGATGCTGATAAATGAGGTTCTCGAAAAACGAGCCGAGTTCGCGTGCATTCCGCAAGCTGTCTTCATCAAAAAAGCCCGACAAGTAGACCGGCAGCCCTGGATCCGTCCAGAAAATCTTGGGCGACTTGACCAGCCGTTGCATGCGACCGGCTGTGTACGGTGGTAACCGTTCGAGCAGGTGTGTGGTTTCTACCAGATTGATGTAGCGATGGGCGCTTGGCTGCGCCAGGCCAACTTCGCGGCCAATTTCCGCCTGGTTGAGCAGTCTGCCGGTGTGCAAGGCCAGGAGTTGGAGTAGATTGCGAAAGTCCACCAGCGAAGTGATCTGTGACAACTGACGGAGATCGCGTTCGAGGTAGGTGAGAATGTAGCCTTCCCACCAGCGTAACCAGCCTGTTGGATTGGGCAGGTTCACCAATCCCGGCATCGAACCGCGCAACATCAACGGCAATGGATCAACGATATCGCCGGCCGGCGATGTCTCTTCCGGCCAATGTCCACTAAGCAGTTGACGTAATAACATGGACGGCGACTGTTGTCTCTGTTCACCCAGTGTCAATGGGTGAAGGACAAAGTAGGCCGCCCTGCCGGCTAGGCTTTCGGTGACGTGTTGCATGAGCAACAAGTTGGCTGAACCAGAGAGGACAAAGCTGTAACGTTTGGGATCTTCGTCCACTGCCTGCTTAACGGCAAGCAGTACACTGGGGACGCGTTGTACTTCATCCAACACCACGCGGTTTGATCCCGCCCAAAGACTAGCGGGATCGCTCTGCGCTTGGGCCAAGGTGTCCAGGTTATCTAGGGTATGATAGCGCCATTCTGCAAAGGGGAGTTCTTTGTTGAGCAAAGTGCTCTTGCCCACCTGCCGCGCGCCCGTGAGGACAAGCACGGGATGCGTGTTGAGTGCATCTTGCAGCAGTGGTGTGATCCATCTCGGGTAATATAATTCACTGCTTGAATAAAAGTTATTCATGCTGTGAATTATATTGCATAAATAGGTGTTGTCAAGTCATTGTTACAGTTCTAGCTGCGTCAAGGCTTTCGACTTTGCCACCCACCCCGCCAAGGACACTCCGCCCTCCCGCGACCGCTTGCCCAAGGACCAACCCCTCGACGCCGATATCCTCACCCAGATCGGGCCAGTGGACGCCGACGCCGTTGCCAATCAGTCGCGGACAGCCAACGGCTCAATGACCGCCAACGCCGCGCCTGCTGTGCAAAGGTGACATCCCACCGCATCTGCAAATTCAGCCAAAACTCAGGGGACGTGCCATAGTACTTCGCCAGCCACCCCGCCAAGGACACTCCGCCCTCCCGCAACCGCTTACCCAGGACCAACCCCTCGATGCCGATATCCTCATCCAAATCGGGCCGGTGTACACCGACGCCGTTGCCAATCAAACGCCAGTTGGCGCGCTCGGCGTCCGTGCCAGGACAGTGGTATGGACACTTCGCGGCGATCAGATCCACCCCCAATCGCGGAGAGAGCACGCCCACGTGGCATGCTCTCTCTAGAAGCTACTTATTCTCTTCCCTAGCAACCATACCCTCGGCCATGACAACACCGACAGCAGCCAGCAATAGAATTATTCTTCCTCTTCATGACCAATCTCAAGCAACTTAACGTCCTCGATATCTCGCGCTCGTCCTGCGGCACGCTTGGATGCGATGAGATGCCGCCGAGAGACTACATAGAAAATCTGCCCAGCGTATTGCATCTCTTCCCGCTCTGCCCACGCCTGCTCAAAGTCGATGCCGGGCGTTGAGGTCTGCACATCGATACGCACCTTATCGCGGAAAATCGTGATCTCGTGGTTGAGGAGTTCATCTGCTGTTGTCAGCTCGGCCGTGCCCAAACCTGCGTCAAGTAGAGCAGCAAGCAGCTGTTGTGCATTTTCAGGCGTAGCCTCAATCAAAATATCGAGATCAAATGTGGCGCGCGGAACACCGCGGAACACCGTAGAGGATGGCTGCAATGCCGCCGATGATGACATAGCGGACGTTATGACTGTGAAAGGACGAGAACACGCCCTGTAACTGGTTTAGCATCTTTTTGATCCACAATCTGTGAATTGACGCTCAGAATCATGTCCGTAAACATACAGAGCATGTCCATCCTCTCGGTCAGCGATAAGGACTGAAACCAACGTGCTTTGGCTTCCTGCGTTTCCTCGGCAAAGTCATGCGAAACAGCAGCTTGTGTTGGCATTTCTTACCTCTCCACCCCTTTTTCTACGTACAGCTAGCTATTTGTTGTCCTGCGTTGGATGGTGATTCTAAATCAATTGTAACTCAATCTGTGCGTGATTTTCAACACGAACCTCGACGTCGCACCCACCCCGCCCAGGACCAACCCATCGACGCCGATATCCTCATCCAGACCGGGCCAGTGGACGCCGACGCCGTTGCCAATTAAGCTGGTGATCCTCTGAAGTTAATTATCCGCTGAGATTTGAGAGTGAATCAGGTCTTCGATCTCTTTGATGATTCGGGGCAGATTGGGGCGTACGAAGCTCATGCCTGGGGCAGGAACGCGGTTGTGTTTGATGTCTGGGGGCAAATGCTTGTGGTGCGGATGGGTGCTTTGCAAGTTAGGATCGTCTGGATGTGGCTGTGGATCGTACCAGTACAGTTTCTCCTGATGTTGCCAGACTTCATAACCATACCAGTCGAGGACAGCAGGAAGTCGGTCGTAGACGATGCGTTCGCGCACGAAGAGACGAAATCCTCCTGAAAAGAAGACTTCACCTGCGACACGCGCCAATGTTCGTCCTCGACGCTGAAAACTGATGGTGGAACGCTCGATTGAAGGATACTGCTCAGCCAAAGTGTAGAGGAAAAGCTCATAGTCCTCGGCTGTGCGCAGCGGGTTGTTCATGCTGCTACCTGGATAAGACTGGAAAGGTTATTGTCTTGCTGCAAAAGACGCTGCACTTCATTGCGATAGGCGGCTTGGCGGGTGAGCCATGTGCGGTAGACGCTGGCCCACTCTCCAAAATCCATCACCCACTCTTCTTGTTCCGGTTCTTCGCCTGCTGCATAGGACGCATAAAGCGTCTCTGAACGAATGCCGTACTTGCGCTCGAACGCAAGCAGTTCTTCTTCCAACGCATGAATATCGATCAACAGATCGCGCAGGTCCATTTCAATGTCTCCTCACTCATTTCAACGCTATGTGAATCGATTTTAGCATGGGGAAACTAAGCGCGTAAAGTGGCAATCGATGGATTTCCGCCGCCCGTGGGCGTGCTCTCCCCACACTTCATTCGTGGACAGCCAACGGCTCAATGACCGCCAACTCCGCGGCCTCCGCCTGCTGTGCAAAGTAGACATCTCACCGCATCTGCAAATTCAGCCAAAAATCAGGGGACGTGCCAAAGTACTTCGCCAGCCGCAACGCCGTGCCAGGGGTGACGCCACGCTTGCCGTTGAGTTCATTGACGCGTTGATACGGCACGTGGATGGCGTCGGCAAGTTGACGTTGCGTCAATTCCATTGGGATGAGGAATTCTTCGAGCAACATTTCGCCGGGATGGGTGGGGGCGCGATGGGTTGGGATACGGGGCATGTGAACACCTGTGTAATGATCTACAACTCAGGCGGCGATGACGTTCCGATCATCGAGGAATTCCACTGGCGGCTGGTCAACGCCGTTTTCCCAGAGCAGGGAGAAGAACCAGACGCCGCTTTCGCCGATGGTGAAACTGGCGGCCATCCACAGTGGCATAGTCTCGGTGACAAATCCACCTTTGCCGTCCGCCACTTCGACTTCAGCGTCCGACTCGGTGACTTCGGGTTCGTAGGTGACTTCCCAACCCCAGGCGCGGCCCTGGTAGGGTTGGGCGTCCTTGTGCAGGCGCATGGCCAGGGCACGGACTTCGTCCAGGTTGGGGATGAAGAGGGGAACGTTGACGGCGCGGGAAGGACCGTTGTCGCTGTGGGTATTGACGGTGACGAGGGTTGGGTTCATTGTCGTTTGTCGTTTTCTCGACGCCAGATGTCGTGAATCGTTTCTTCGTTTTCACGAATAATACGCTCGATTTCGGTCAATTCGTGGGCGCGGTATCCCCGGGTCCACGCAACCGCTATAGGCGAAACCCAGAACTTCGCCTGACTGCGTCCTTTACGGACATGAACATGAATCGGTTCGTTGAGATCGAACATATAGAACGAAAACTCATATCCTTTTTCGCGAAAAATGACGGGCATCGGTGACCTGCTTGCCTGCCGGTAAGGCTGGTGGTGCTGTTGTTGCTGACAACCGTATGAGAACGGTGTTTGTCCATCAGTTTAGTGATTTTGGCGACGATGTCAACGGTCTACACGCAGCCGCGGGTGCCAGGACAGCGGCGTGCTCTCTCCGCATTTCATTCGTGGACAACCAACGGCTCAATGACCGCCAACTCGGCGGCCTCCGCCTGCTGCGCAAAGATGACATCCCAGCGCATCTGCAAATTCAGCCAAAACTCAGGGGACGTGCCAAAGTACTTCGCCACCCACCCCGCCAAGGACACTTCGCCCTCCCGCGACCGCCTGACCAAGGACCAGCCCCTCGACGACAATGTCCTCATCCAGATCGGGCCAGTGGACGTTAACGATGTTGTGCCAATCAGTCGCGGATAGCCAACGGCTCAATGACCGCCAACTCCGCGGCCTCCGCCTGCTGCGCAAAGTAGACATCCCACCGCATCTGCAAATTCAGCCAAAACTCAGGGGACGTGCCAAAGTACTTTGCCAGCCACCCCGTCAAGGACACTCCGCCCTCCCGCAGACCGCTTGCCCAAGGACCAACCCCTTGACGCCGATATCCTCATCCAGATCGGGCCAGTGGACGCCGCCGCCATTGTCAATCAATCGCCATTTGGCGCGTTTTGCATCTGTGCCAGGACAGCGGAGCGCACACTTCGCTGCTATCGCAGAGGGCGACGATAAGGGTGTCCTCATTCACTATCATGCACCTCGAACAACAGAACAAAAGCCGCAGGCGTCACGATTCCGATGCCTGCATAAGTTCCTAGCGTGAGCAGATGATCATCGCCGGTGATAAGGTAATCGGCTTTCCCGGCTACAGCGGTTTCGAGTTGACGGTTATCACTCTCGTCATTCTTCACTGCTTTGAGTTGTACGGTCGGTTCTACCCAAATGCCGTTGGTTCGCAGAAGTTCCAAAAAACCAGGCACCCTGTCGGGCTGCGCTTGTAGCCGTTTTTGGATCTTGGGGTAGGTGAAAACCCGCTCGATCTCTTCGTAAGTGGCTGGTGATAAGAGCAAGTCGAAAAGACCTGCTTGCCACATTTTGATGATTTGAACTGGATTGCCGCTCTTCACAAGGACGGCACTGATCAACACATTTGTATCAAGGACAACACGCATGAAACTTCATGTCCTATGGGTTACTCAGTTTTGATTTGTTCCCTTACGGCTTGTTGCGCTTCTAGAGCAAGTGCAAGCGCTTCGTCTTCGTCCATCGGCTCTGTGACGGATTCGCGTAACTGCCAGAAAGCGTTGAACTGTGCCTTGCGCTCTTCTTTCCATCGTTCAAACATTTCCACAGGGACGACAACGGCAGCAGGTTTGCCGCTCTTGATGAGAAGCACGGTATCGCCCTGGTAGCGCACACTGTCGATCAACTCGGCAAAATTGGTTCTGGCTTCGGTTACCCCAATTGCGCGTTCCATGTCCACGCTCTTTCTGTCTACAAAAGAATACTGCGCACACGAATGTACATTACGTACGTTTTGTACGTATCAAGCATATCACAATTGGGCTGGATTGAAGAAACCTATCTGTGGACGCCGACGCCGTTGACAATCAGTCGTGGACAGCCAACGGCTCAATGACCGCCAACTCTGCGGCCTCCGCCTGCTGCGCAAAGTAGAGATCGCACCGCATCTGCAAATTCAGCCAAAAATCAGGGGACGTGCCAAAGTACTTCGCCAGCCACCCCGCCAAGGACACTTCGCCCTCCCGCGACCGCTTGCCCAAGGACCAACCCCTCGACGCCGATATCCTCATCCAGATCGGGCCGGTGGACACCGACGCCGTTGCCAATCAGTCGCGGACAGCCAACGGCTCAATGACCGCCAACTCTGCGGCCTCTGCCTGCTGCGCAAAGTAGGCATCTCACCGCATCTGCAAATTCAGCCAAAAATCAGGAGACGTGCCAAAGTACTTCGCCAGCCACCCCGTCAAGGACACTCCGCTCTCCCGCGGACCCCCTGCCCAAGGACCAAACCCTCGACGCCCATATCCTCACCCAGATCGGGCCAGTGGACGCCGACGCCGTTGCCAATCAGTCGTGGACAGCCAACGGCTCAATGACCGCCAACTCGGCGGCCTCCGCCTGCTGCGCAAAGGTGACAGCCCTGTCTACATGCAATGATTAGATAAGTCCGACTGCAATAGATACTGCCCCTAATACAGAATGTGATATTGCACACCCCCAAATGTTAGGATAGTAATAATATATTGTTCCCCACAATAAACCCATTCCGAATGTAGTTATGAGAGTAATAGTGTCTTTGTAGAAGATATGTAAATAACAATATGTAATTGAGGTAAGAATAATTAATGCTAAGCCGTTCTGGAGATGTAATCTTTTCAGCATTGCAAATAACAAACTTCGATACATGTATTCTTGCAGTGGGCCTGATATGAGTAAATAAAATATGAAAAATATGGCGATTTCCGCTCCAGTTGATGCTGGTATTGTAGGTTGGCGGATGGCTCCATTGAAATACGCTGTAACTAATATGATCGCAAAGACGAAAATTAAAGCTCCATTCCACAATAATGATGGTATAAGCGTATCTGTACGAAAACCAAGCTCATACCAAGAATAGTTTTGCGTTATAGCATATAAAATCATCAAAATCGTCGCACTTACAAGAATCAAGAATCGGGTATCAAATGGGATGATATCAAATAGTAACAACAATGGAGGTACATAATAAAATATAAGGACTACGCCCCACGTAAATACCTGATTGTCTTTGAAGTTTGTATTCGGACCCATAAGTAATTCCCTAACCCAATGTGGGACTTTTTTTGTGAATGAGAAGTAATCCATCGAAGAGACTCCCACTTTGCGTAGAATAGAGAGAGTATATTCACTTTTTATTCAGCAAGGAGACAGTTCGCACGATCTCTGGCACTATCAGCACCGCCTTATATTCAAAATCCTGCCCCATACCCTTTGTGTTTTATGAATCTCTTGGATCACCGCCCCTCGCTTCAACTGGAGGCTCTTCTTTCTACCTGACCTACACACATTATTACTGAAAGATTACTGCAAAAAAGTCGCACATTGGGTATTCCCTATACTTTACGTTCCTCAATGAGTTCGGAATACCTTCTCTGAAAATATTCTATTAAGAAACTGTGTTCGAATAGGTACCGTCCTCCAACCTTCCGGGTCAATGTTAATTGAGATGTATAGTCAAGAAATTTTGCAATGTTTAATGGGGAGCGCTTTTGTAATACTAATACTAGACGGACGCAAGCATGTCTGAAAACGCTCAATAACCCAAATCCGAGAGATAGAATACCGAGGATTAACCCAAGTATTGCGTTGACTTCGGCATCCGGCCTTCCAAGCAGTAACCCATATCCCAGCCCAAGTGCTATAACCCCTACAATAGACAATACGGTGTAACTAAGAAAAGCATTTTTTAAGAGTTGATAAATACCTTCATTCGCCTTTGTATTAATTTTCATCCTTCTACTTGGACCGGTAAGTCCAAACAGAATTGCAAAGCAGACTGTCAAGGCAGCACCTATTGAAATTCCTCGTGCTAGCGCAAGTCTAAGATCTTCAATATTCGCGGTGATTGTTGTGTAGATTGCAGGTATTATAAGGAATATCACTCCAACACCCAGACCAGCAACACTTCCATTTATCGCACGTCTAGAATTCCATTCGCGAGAGTCAGCAAGCCTCACTGTGTTAATACTCTCATACCACATTTCTTTGCCGGTTAACCAAATAAACCCAAACAGTACCGCTGTGAACGTCACACCAAAGTTGATTAAAGCATCCACTAAAGTTGTATCATCAAAGGGAAAGGAGTACCATCGAGTGAAACCGCGCATTACACCAAAAAATGCTGCAATAAGTACACCAAATAACCAACCACGATTCTTAACTGACCGCTCTATAGTCCGATAAATAGATTGGAAAAAATTACCTGTTTGGATAGGTCCGCCTTTGAAATCTTGAGCCATGCTTCCAAATCCAAAAGCTAAGGGTGTACCTACCAAGACAATTATTATGGAATAAAAAACTATCTCACGCCCTATAACAATCGCTTTGTCCAAGCCTTCATGATAAAACCATTCATATATTAATGCTGTTGAGAGTGGAAGAGCTATGGTAATAAGTAAGAAAAAAGTTAGGGTAGATAGAAAAAGGAACTGATAAAGTCGTTTCCCCTTCCCTTCAAGTAACATATGCGGTTGTAGCTCTTCGATCAGGAATTCTTCACTGCCGTATAATTTCATGTGCTGAGCTAAGGTGCTTAACCAGTAAATGACCTTCTCGTCACTCCCGTAATCTCGAATCGGATTCATCTCTAACCGTGTTCTCACATAGTCGTAAAACAGTGCGTTATCATCGCGGCAACTTATTAAGATAGCAGATTTTGCATATTGCCCATCTTTGAATGTTTTCAACATTACGTTCAATTGATATGGTATTCGGGCCTTTTCAACGATATCATTTTCTTCTAGCATAAGTTCTAATAGATTGTTGTTGTCATCAGCGTTGCCAACTTGATCTAAAACTTGCTCTTGACTCAATTTGTGAAGAATGATGCCGCCTGCTGCTAAGGGCTTCACATGCAAAGCCTGATAAGTCTCCATTCGACAACATATCACAAAACGTATCCGCTTATCCTTGCTAACATCTAGACCAACTCGGTCTTCCATATATTCATTAAACTCTTTAATAACTTGATCGATTTTTCGTAGTCTATTACCAGAGTCAGAGCTTTCTGGGGCAACACTGATATCGAGTCGAGCATTCTCCGGTGTTGCGTCATTTACCCAGTCATCGTAATCTTCGATGGCTCGTACTTCATCAAGGCCATCAAGAAACAGGAAAAGTTGTCTATTATCAAAAACCTGTTGTGCAATTCCTGCTGGTAGCTGGTATTTGAATCTTAACTGGTTGACAACCCATTGATTAAATGACTCTTTTCCAACATTCCAGGTTGAGAGATTAAGAACAACAGGAACAGAGTTCCACCTGTTTTCTTCTGAACAAACTTGTACTGCCCACCTAAGTATCTTTAGCATTATAATTGTTTTACCAACGCCTTGCTCACCTAATATCAACATCTGATGGCCACTGTTTGTAACGGCGTTTTGTAAGGCTTCATGCTCTTCTTGTAAGGCTTGATCCTCTTTTTGATTAGGCTTAATAAGGTTTATCTTGCTATCACCATCAATAGGCAGCTGATTTTTCCTAATATTATCTTGATTAAACTCCGTAAATGGTACAAAAAAAGTTGCTCTAGATAATGTAGGCTCAAGGAATTGATTCAGCCACGATGCTTCCACTTTCTTTAAAAGAATCTGCAAGTAATTAGGTTCAGAGTAAATTTCCTCGATAAAAGTGATAATGCCTGGTCTCTTCCCTAAGACAAGATCATACGCCATTGAGATAACAGGTAAAGCGATGACAGCGATTGCAACAGCTAAAATAGGGCTTTCAACAATCTCCATATAATAGTTAAGAGCCACAATAATTATAGTTATGGTTGCAACTAAGATAACGCGACGCAATTGAGAAAATTTCATAATTGATTTTCCAAAGAATCAAGAAATTGATGTTTGTCAGTAGTTGTAAGGGGGAAAAGGGGTGGGAGGGGGTATATTGAGAGTAATATCCACTCCTGTAGTTTACTTATTCCAACCCTTCTGAACTGTCGGGTGGACATTTTTCTTTGTATAGTAAAGCCACAATACTTCTTGTTTGCAACAGCCGAACTATTGATTATACGGAATCATTCCGCATAACACCCCGAATTGGTGGTTGATTCCTGACAAAATTCCGTATACGACATCAAATATGACAGATATGCGGAACGGTAAGCATCTATGTAATTGCTTGTTGGGATTATATGCTCCATTCGCCCCTCAGTCAACGAGGCAGAATCATGACCAATCGTCCAAAGAAACTGCTAAGACAGGTGTCGGATGCCACCCGGCTGAAGCATTACTCCTACAGAACGGAACAAACCTATATTCAATGGATCAAGCGATACATCTTCTTTCCTAACACCCGTCATCCGAAAGATATGTGAGTGCCGAAAGTCGAAGCCTTCTTGACCCATCTGGCCATTGAGTCATTGCGTGCAAAACTGTCCAAACACCTACCCACCGTGCTCTCTCCGCATTTCATTCGTGGACAGCCAACGGCTCAATGACCGCCAACTCCGCGGCTTCCGCTTACTGCGCAAAGTAGACATCCCACCGCATCTGCAAATTCAGCCAAAAATCAGGGGACGTGCCAAAGTACTTCGCCAGCCGCAACGCGGTGCTGTTGCCCAGTCTAATGGCTCTCTGATGCAGCACGTGGATGGCCTACCAAGACACACATACATTTACTGCCTCATTACCACAAGGAAATTTGTTAACTTACTATCTTGTTGACCTGGGATCTGCATAATGTCCTCTATCTGCTCATCTTTTCGTTTTGCTTTTTCGCTAGTGACAAGTAGTGCGATGATCGTCATCACTGGCACTTCAATTATCTCTGTAACAACCTTAAATTTCCCATGAGTTATACATCCGCACAACGCAATACCTAAATCTTTGAGAGACAAGATTTTTTCTTGAAAATCCATTTCCGTTAACACACGTGCTCTTGGACCAAGTTCACTCCAAAAGTCAATGTATTCGCTAATTAGTTCAAAAAACGAGCCAACTTCATCAGCGGTTCTACGGTCAGGGAGTTCATCATTGCTAAATTGGGATGCTTGGGCGGCGTTGATAAGAGACGTAATCTGCTGCCCTGTGTCGACGCGGTAGGCTATGAAAGAATTATTACTTGAGTTAGTCTCTTTCCGTTCCAACGTCTGCTTAACCCAGAGTTCATGCAGTGCTTTTAGGTTTCTCAATAAATCAACGCTGAATGTATTAGGCTGGTCGTCGATCAACTTGTGATGTACGCGACACAAGATAATTAAGTTGTCATAGCTGTCACGAAGCTCAGGCAGTAGATCATCCGATCCTCTTGGCCCAGCTAGTTCGCGTGCAACAATATGGCACTCTTCCCCGACCACTGAGTTGTCGTCTTCCCCATTAGCATCTACCACTAACTCTTGACGACATATGGCGCACCGATTCCCCGAACGACTCCAGAGAATTTTCCGGTCTTTGTTGCTAATTGCCATTGTACAAACCTATAAATTCATTATGAGAAAGAAACTGACCCGCTGCATACTTTAGTACAGAAATGTGTGCAAAACAAACGGTAGACCCAAATATGTTGCAAGCATGTCTGAACATGAATCAAAAAGGACAACCGCCCTCGACGGTTGTCCTTTTGACTTTTGCACTTTGCCTTTTGCCTTCCTACGCGGTGACAATCCCCTCCAGCCGATCCTCCAGATCCACGTAGATCTCTTTCAACTGCTCAATCATCTCATCATCCGCATCCCAGAAGCCGCGCGAATCGGCCTCTAGGAGCCGCCGGGCGATGGCCGCCGTGGCGTGAGGATTGGCTTTGGCCATGCGTTCGCGCATCTCTTCGTCGAGGACGAAGGTGCCGGCGATGTCGTTGTAGACCCAGCCTTCGACACTGTCGGTGGTGGCGCTCCAGCCGTAGGTGTTGCTGATGCGGTGTTCGATCTCACGCACGCCTTCGTAGCCATGCACGAGCATGGACTCGTACCACTTGGGGTTGAGCAATTTGGAGCGGGTTTCCAGGCGCACCATCTGCTCTAAGGACGCGATGCGGTCGTTGATGGCGATGGCCTCGGCCACGAGGACGGGCGGACGCTTGCCGCTGAGTTTTTCGACGCTCTTGGCCACGCCGCCCAGGTATTCATAGTAGTGATCCACGTCGCTGATGCCGATTTCGAAGCTGTCGATGTTCTGGAAGGCGGCGTCGACGGTGGAGAGGCTGCGCTCCATAATGGCACGCTGGTTGGTCCAGCCCCCTTTGCGGCTGTAGGCGAACGATTTGCGTGTCATGAACATGTCGCTCAGTTCGTCGTCGTTCTCCCAGTTGCTGCTTTCCACCAGGTGGTTGACGTTGGCCCCGTACGCGCCCGGCGCATTCGAGAAGACGCGGGTGGCGGCGTCGCTAATGGAGATGCCCAGTTCGGAAGCGTGGGCCTGGGTGTGCTTGCGCACGAAGTTCATGTCCACGGGTTCGTCGGCCTCGGCGGCCAGGCGCACGGCTTTGTCGAGCAGGTTCATCTGGTGGTGGAAGAGGTCGCGGAAGATGCCGCTGACGGTCATCACCACGTCGACGCGCGGACGGCCCAGTTCGGCCAGCGGGATCAGCGCCACGTCGGAGATGTTGCCCAACTCGTCCTCGATGACACGGGCGCCGAGCAGCACCAGCACCTGCGCCACGCCTTCGCAGTCGCTCTTGAGGTTGTCCGTCCCCCACAACACCATGGCCACGGTTTCGGGCAGGACGCCCTGTTCGGCGCTGAGGCGGGCCAGCATAGACGCCACCAACTTCTGGGCGTTGTCCACGGCCACGGCGGAGGGGACACGCATGGGATCGAGGGCGTGGATGTTGCGCCCGGTGGGGACGACGGCATCGTTGCGCACAATGTCGTTGCCGGGCGACGGTTGGATGTAGCCGCCGTCCAGGGCGTGGATCAGGCCGTGGATCTCCTCTTCGGCCACAATGCGGCTCAGGAGATCGTCCAATGCCGCCCACTGGTTGGCCAACAACCCCTTGGGAATGCGCGCCACGTCCTGTAAATAGGCGTCAACGTCCTCGGTGCTCAGATGCGGCTGCCGCGGGGCATCGACAAAGAGACCAATTGCCTTGTGCAAGACGGCTTCGATATTTTCCCAGCTTTCCTGGGCGGCGCTGTCGTGTTTCATCTCCTGTTGCAATTGGGCGTAGTCGAGGCCCAGGCCGCGGGCGATGAGGACGGGCAACGCCGGCATTTTTTCGCCCGTCTTGGGGTGGGTGGCCGGGTTGAAGGTAGCCACCAGCGCCAGGATGTCCACCATTTCGGCCTGCGACGGCGTCTTGCCCAGCACGTGCAGCCCCAGCGGGATCATGCGGTGTTCCACCTGGATCAGCTCGTGGCCCAGGGTGGCGATGTAGTTGTCTGCGGCGGAGCGACCGTTGGCGTGGGCTTCGATGACAATGCCCAGCTTGCCCGCCTGCGCCTGGATGTCTTCGAGCAGTTGGGGGCTGGCCTTCTTTTTGTAGCCCTCGATGCTGTCCTTGAGCAGACGCAGCCCTTTGTAAAGACCGGCCTGTTGTAGCGGCGGCACCATGTAGCTGATCAGCGTGGCGGCGCCGCGGCGTTTGGCAATCGAACCTTCGCTGGGGTTGTTGACGCTGTAATAATAGAAGTTGGGCAGGCTCCCCAGCAGACGGTGCGGCCAGCACTCGGCGCCCAGGCCGTTCTGTTTGCCGGGCATGAATTCCAGCGCGCCGTGGGTGCCGAAGTGGAGCACGGCGTCGGCGGCGTAGACGTGATCGAGCCAGGTGTAGAAGGCGGCGAAACCGTGGTGCGGCGACGCGCCTTTGCCCATCAACAGGCGCATGGGGTCGCCTTCGTAGCCGAAGCTGGGCTGCACCGCCACGAAGACCTTGCCGAAATAGTCGCCCAAAATGTGGAAGTTGCGACCGTCGTTGAGCAGTTCGCCCGGCGCGTAGCCCCACAATTCCTCGATTTCGGGGTAGTGGGGGAAGAGCTTGCGGTATGCCGTCACCGGCAGTTGGGCGCCGACGTTGCCTGTGGTGCCATAGCGCATGGCGTTGCCTTCGACGATGCGTTTGCGCAGCGTTTCGGCGTCGGCGGGCACTTCGACGTCGTAGCCCTGGTCGCGCAGTTCCACGAGCAGGCGATGCAGGCTCACGAAGACGTCGAGGTACATGGCGGTGCCGGCATTGCCCATGTTGGGCGGGAAGTTAAAGAGGACGACGGCGATCTTCTTCTCGGCGTTCTGTTTGCGGTGCAGTTGCACACGGCGGGCGATGCGTTTGGCCGCCAGCGCGATTTCAGGCGCGGCGGGCAGGAACTTGTCCTGTGTGGCGGTGGGGCCGCCGAAGATGACCGGTTCGGCGCTGCCGTCGAGTTCGGGCAGGGCGATGTTCATGGCCACCTGAATCGGCATCAGCCCCGATTCGTCGGCGCGCCAGTCTTCGACGCGCTGGTAGGCCAGCGGGATCATCTCCAGGTAGCCGACGTCCACGCCTTCCAGCACCTCACGCGCCTGGTCGGGCCGACTGCCCGCCATGCCACCCACCAGCGGGAAGGCCATGCAGTTGATCAGCAGATCCACGGCGGGCAGGGTCTTCTTTAGGGCGGGGTCGAACTTGAGGAAGGCGTCGATGGCGGGGCGGAAGTCGAGCATGGCGCTGTAGACGGTGCGCGCTTCGATGCCCTGCGCCTCGATGGAACGGATCAGTTCGTCGAGGTGGGCGGTGTTGCCGCTGAGGATGATGGCGCGCATGGTGAGCAGGCCCACCGATCCTTTCCACTTGCCCGCGCCGCCGGTGACGGGTTTGCCCTGTGCTTTGCGCCACTGCTGGTAGCTTTCCATGTCGGCGAAGGGGCCGGGCGCGTCGGGGTGATAGATGGCCAGATCAGGGTAGGCCACCGGTTCCTGGATGGGCAGCTTGCCGCTGTAACCCGGCACGTAGCGTTCGGTGAGCAGGCAGAGGAAGCGCTCCATGTTTTCGGGCGTGCTGTGCACCAGATAGTCGTGCGAAACGATGAAGGTGTGCAGGTCCCGCGCCTTGCCGGGGATGAACTTCATGATCTTGGTCATGTTGCGCAGCAGGTCGGTCTGGCGTTTGCCTTCGGAACTGCCTTTCTTGGGGCGCAATTTCTGCATGAGGCCGGCAAAGAAGCCCTGTTTCTCGTTGGGATCAGGTGCCGCCAACGAGAGCTTGCCCAGGCGGGTCATGTGGATGAGGGCGGGGTTGCTGGTGATGAAGAGCGTGGGGGCCTGGGTCTTGGCTAGCGCCCGCGCCATGGGGCGCACATGTTCTTCGCCGAAGATCATGCTGCCATAGATGAAGTCGGCGCGCATTACGTCCTGTTCAAAGCGTTGCCAGTCGTCGTCGCTGCTCAGCTTGGGGTTGCTGTAGAGCGAAAGCTGCACGCCGATGCCGTGGTTGCGCTCAAAGAGCCGCGCCGCCTCGCGCCACGCCGCGTCCTGGCCGCCGTCCATGGTGATGATGACGTAACGCATAGGGTGATCTCCTGGGTGTGCTATGTTGAGCGCGTCAACGGGACTATTTTCGTGGAGCGTAGTGCGTAGTGCGTGTACCGGTGGAGGCACTGAACGCTCGATTGGGTTGTTTGGTGTGTTTGCGTGTGCGATGGGTTACGACCGCTGATCTTGGCGGGGCAACCCATGTGTGTTTGTGCGGTCGTAACCCATCCTACGGTGAACGAGTCTGAACTACAGAATGCGATGGGAAATCTTGTGAACGACTCTGAACTACAGGATGGTCAAAAAAAGCGGTTGGTGGGGCGGAAATCATTAAACTCCATTATCAGCCTCGGATAGGCAAATTGACCTAGACAGTTGGCTAGTCTTTGGACTTTGTACAGGATTTTTTCAGGGGAAGGGGTAGGATTTGAAAAGAGGGAGATTGGGGGATCGGGGATTGGGTTGAGGATGTGGGGTGGCGGGGGATGACAGCGAATTTAAGGATTATACGAATGGTCTCTGGGAAGCCGATACGGTTTCAGTATTGGGAAGTGGTGTTGGCCGCAATGGGATTGCTTGAAGGTTTCCCGTGTCAGACGCCGAATTCATTCGGCGGGCTTGATTACCAGAATAATTTCTGAGCCTTCAACACGACGTTTAACCGGAAGACGGACCATTCACACCCGTCTCTGCGTCAACGATTCGCGTAATCCTCAAACTCGCTGTCATTTCGTGCCGTGTCAGCAACATCCGCCTCTGCAATCGCCCAATCCCCCAACCACCTACTCACCACTCGATGTCGGCGTTGCCAGTGGGGACGGTGTACTCAACCCAGACGGCATAGGTGTGGGCAACGGCGTCGCGGTGACTTCGGCTCTTCGTCCTGTGCCGCTTGCGGGAGGGGACTCACGGCCGCGCCAACGACATCGGCACGCCAAGGATATCGTAGAGCTTCACCTTGGCCGACGCCGCCGGTGACCTGGCGAACTCGTCTGCAAAGATCGACCAGATCATCGTGTCTCGTGGCACCCCGTCGGAGCGGACGGCGCGGCGGTGGAGGGTGGCTTCGTGGCGGAAGCCAAGTTTGCGCGGTACCGACGCGCTGCGCAGGTTGGCGGGATCACAGTGGATCTCCACGCGGTCGATCTGCGGCAGTGTGAAGGCGACGCGGGTCAACGCCGCCGAGATTTCAGTCGCCAATCCTCGATTGACGTGATCGGCGTGGATCCAGTAGCCGATCTCGAAAGCGTTTTTGGCCGGGCGCGTGTGTAACCCGGTGCCGCCAAGAACGGCACTTTCATCCTCGCTGAAGATCCCGTACGTGTAATCCTTGTCAAAATCAAATTGGGCGCGCCAACGGCGAATGCGCATTACCTTCATTGACACATCTTCAGGTTCGCTCATGGCCCAGGGCATCCACGGGCGCAGGTGATCGAGGCTGGCGTCAATGGCCGCTTTGAGTAAGGGAGCGTCCGCCGGTTCCCAACAGCGCAGCACAGTGCGGGCGGTTTCAATACGATAGGGTGGGGTGGAGAAATAGGGGCTGTTTGTCATAAGATTTTCGATTTGCGATTGACGATTGTCGAATTTTCGATTTGCGATTGACGATTGTCTGGTCGAGGCGATGGTTCTGGATTGGATGCTTTTCGAGTCTAGCGATCCAATGCCGGTTCACGTCCTAAACGAGAAATCGTCAATCGAAAATCGTCAATCGAAAATCGTCAATTCTCCTCAATCCAGTCCGGTTTGATTTCCACACCCAGGCCTGGCTTCGTCGGCGCGGCGACGTAGCCTTCGCTGTCCACCACAGGAGGCTCGGTGAACATGGACCAACCGTGCTGGTATTCGCCCACAGGCGGATCGTGGAGCAGTTCCAGGTAAGGTGCATTGGCCAGGGCGCAGACCATGTGCAGATGCGCCACCGTGCCCAGGCCGCGTCCACCGTGGTGGGGGACAACCTGCTTGCCGTAGGCGTCGGCGAGGACGGCAATGCGGCGCACCGGCGTCATGCCGCCCAGCACCATGCCCTCGGGTTGGAGGATGCCGTAGACGTTCTTTTCGAGCATCTGTACAAATTCGTGGATGCCAGGGTTGTTTTCGCCGCCGGCGATAGGCATTTCCACTTTTTCGCTGAGGCGCGCCAGTTGATCAAAGTGGTAGCGGGGCAGCGGCTCTTCGAGCCAGTAGACGCCCAGCCGCTGCAACTCACGGGCTGTTTCCACGGCACGGCGGAAGTCCCAAAAGAGGCCGGGCTGCCAGTTGCCGCTGGATTGAGCCTGGTTGGCATCGACCATGATCTCCATGCGGTGACCGATGGCCTTGCGCACTTTCTCGACCAGCGCCACGTCTTCGGACAGGGTCTGGTAGTGGAGGCGCAGTTTGATGGCCTTCCAGCCTTCGTCGGCCAGGCGCACAGCCAGGTCGGCGCGTTCTTCGATGGTGGAGAGGCGCACCATGCTGGCGTAGGCGGGGACTTTGTCCTTTGCGCCGCCCCAAACTTTGTAGAGCGGCTGCCCACTGGCCTTGCCGATGATGTCCCACAGGGCGATGTCGAGGCCGGCGCGTCCCTGGTAGTGAGCGCCGCGGATGTGATAGCGCATGACGCCTTCATGGCGCTCCATGTCGAACGGATCCTGCCCCACGAGGATTTCCCGCGCCCGCCCGATCTGGCCGGCCTCGATCCCAGGACCAATGCCCACGATCCCTGCATCGGTGTGTATTTCTACGAAGGGCGTGCCGCCTACGCTGAACAGCATCTTGCCGCCCACGTCCCACGCCGGCTCGATGAAGCCCAGATCCTGGATCATCTTCAAGCGGCGTAGTCTCACGTCGGTGATTTTGATGCGAGAGGGTGATTGCATGAGTATGGCCTTTCTGTGGACAAGGGATTGGTGATTGGTGATTGGGGCAGAACATACCTCTGCCCTGCTCACTAATCACCAGTCACCCAATTTTTGACCGAAACGCCGGCTTCCCCTGCACGCCCAGGTTGATCCTGTACAGCGCGCCCGCGGTTTCGCCGTTTTCGGCGGTGTCGTGGCCGCCTGCGGTGGTGACGTACATGTCGGTGTAGTCGGGGCCGCCGAAGGTGAGGCTGGAGACCTTCTTGGTGGGGAACAGTACCACACGCAGTTCGCTGCCGTCGGGTGCGTGTTGCACGAGGCGGTAGCCGTCCCAGCGCGCGGACCAGAGATTGTCGGCGGCGTCGACGGCCATGCCGTCGGTTTTGCCGTACTCGGGCCGTTCCTCGCGCACAATGACCTGCGGATTGGCGATTTCGCCAGTGGCGCGGTCGTAGTCGAAGCGGGTGATGGTGCGGCGCAGGGTGTCGGTGTGGTAGAAGGTGCCGAGATCGGCGCTGAAGCCCATGCCATTGGAGAGCCCCACGTCTTCGACGACGACGCGGATGCTGCCGTCGGGATCGAGGCGATAAAGCTTGCCGTTGCGATCGCCGATGGGCATGGTGCCGCAGAAGACACGTCCTTCGGGATCGGCGATGACGTCGTTGAAGCGCCCGTCGAGCTCCGCGTCGATGTGGGGAACGATGTCGGTCAACTGGCTGTGGCGCAGGTGGGCAATGCGTCCGCGCCCCATAAAGAGGACAAGCGCACCGTCGTCCTGGATCGTGTAGCCGCCGATGGGCAGATCGGCCTGGAAGATCTGTTCATGTTGGCCAGTGGCCGGATCGTAGCGGAAGATCTTGCCCGGCGGAATATCCACCCAGTAGATGCGTTGTTCGTCCTCGTGCCAGAGGGGTCCTTCGCCGGTGACGCAGTGGTAGTTGGCGCAGAGTGTGAGGTTGGGGGTACTCATCAGCATTTCCTCCTGTGTGAAAGAATAATGAGTAAGGAGTAATGAGTAAGGTATGCGGCGTGATCTTCCAATTGGGAATCATCATTGTCAACAAGACCTTACTCATTACTCTTTAATCATTAAATTTCAATCGCCACTTCCTTGCCCTCACGCTGGCTCCGATAGATCCCATCGAGGATCGAGAGCACTTGCAGCGACTGTTCGGCGGGGACAGGCGACGGCGCACCTTCGGTGATGGCGCGGGCGAAGGCAACACATTCCAGGGCGTGGGGCTCCATGACGTCGTTGGTCAGGCGCAGACGGTTGGTGTAGAGCTGTTTCGTCTGGTAGTTGGTGCTGTGGAAGTTGGCAGACGGCCAGTGGCAGCCCGCTTCGGTGCCGTAGAGCCAGATCTGCATGTCTTCGCCTTCGGTTTCGTGGTGAAGCAGCCAGCTCACTTCGAGCATGAGTGTGCGTCCATCGGCGAAGCGGACAAACGCTGCGGCGAAGTCTTCAACGTCGAAGTCGCGGGGGATCAAATCACCACCGCGCCAGACGGCAAAGGATCCTTCGTGGTGGGCCAGCGGGGCTTTGGCCACGCCGCTTACCGCCACCGGTACAGGGTTGCCCATCAGCCAGAGCGTTAAATCAAGGACATGAACGCCGATGTCGATGCAAGGGCCGCCGCCACTGTGTTTTTTGTGTACGAAGGTGGGCGTGGGAATCAGGCCGTTGCGGCGCAGCATCCAACTACGGGCGTGGTAGATGTCGCCCATCGTGCCCTGATCGATCTCGGCCTTCATGGCCTGGGACACACCCTTAAAGCGGAAGTGTTGCGCCGTCATCAGCATCTTGCCGGAGCGGTCGCGTGCTTCGATCATCTGGCGGATTTCGCCGGGCGTCGGGGCCAGCGGCTTCTCGCAGATGACATGCTTGCCTGCGTTCAGGGCAGCGATGGCCAGCGGCGCGTGGTACATGTTGGGCACACACAGATCGATGATGTCGATGTCGGGATCCGCGAAAAGCTCACCGGGATCACTGGTCAACTTGGGGATGTTGTACGTCTGATTCCAGACCTGAAGCGCAGCCGGGTTGATGTCACATGCAGCGACGACTTCGGCATGTTCCGAAGCAGACCAGCCCGGCATATGTGTGCGCAAAATCCCGCCGACGCCAATGACACCCACTTTTAACGACTCTGCCATGCGTGGTTCCTTCTATTGTTTTTTTGGATTGAATTTGGTGGAAGGTGAGGACAGTTGAAGTCTATCATGTGGGGAAGGATTCAGACAAAGTGTAGGGCGTAGAGCGTAGTGCGTAGTCAATGTCATTAAGTTAGGCGCGGAGTGAGCACGCCCTCGTGCGGCTCTTCCGGTGTTAGAGCCGCACGAGGGCGTGCTCACTCCGCGGATATTCGAGTGTCGGTCGCTTAACTTAATGACATTGACCACGCATCACGCATCACGCATCACGCATCACGCATCACGCACCACGCATCACGCAATCGGTTTCAACCCAGCCTCAATCTCCGTCCTCTGCGGTTCGAGGAAGGGTGGCAGCGCCAACCGCTGACCGAGCGTTTCGGGATCTTCGTCGGTGGCGAAGCCGGGGCCGTCGGTGGCAACTTCAAAGAGGATGCCGTTGGACACCCGAAAGTAGATCGAGCTGAAATAGTATCGGTCGATCAAGTTGGAGGCGGGTAAACCAATACGCGTGAGCCGTTGTCGCCAGGCACGCTGTTCCTCAACGTCGGCGACACGGAAAGCAACATGATGCACGCCGCCTGCGCCCGGGTAGGCCGGTTGCCGGTTCGGCTCCTCCATCACCCACACCTCACGTCCTGGGCCGCCGCCATTGAGCGCGTAGACGGTCACCTGCCCATCCTCGCCTGGCCAACTATGACGACCTACCGGCTCGAAGTTGAGCAACTGCGTCAAGATTGGAGCCAGGTGCTCCAACTTCGGGGTAGAGAGCATCACGGCGTAGAAGCCACGTAACGCAAAGGCTGGGGGCACATCCACGCCGTCCCAAATTTCGCCGTCGAAAGGTGCGCCGCCGTCGTCCATCAGCGCCAGGCGTTGATCTTCGGGATCGTCGAAACGGAGCAAGGCGCGCCCATTGAAGTGCTCGATGGCTTGTGGTTCAACGCCGTGTTCACGTAACCGATCCGCCCAATAGGCAAGCGCGTCCTCGCCGGTGACGCGGAAGACTGTGGCGGTGATGCTGTCGGTGCCACGGCGTTCGCGCCCGATCTGCGGCCAATCGAAAAAGGTCATATCAGTGCCGGGGCTGCCGACTTTGTCTGCGTAGAAGAGATGGTAAGCCGATGTATCGTCCTGGTTCACCGACTTCTTGACGAGACGCATCCCAAGCACGCGGGTGTAAAAGTCCACGTTCCTGCTAATCTGTGCCGAAACCGCCGTTACATGGTGAATGCCGTTCAGTTGCATGGGAATCCCTCCGAATTTGATTCGATGTCAGATATTTTGATATTGAACATTCTATATGGGTGTGGGTGGGTTGTCAATATGTGATGCGTGATGCGTGATGCGTGATGCGTGACGTGATGCGTGGTGCGTGGACCAGTAGAGAAAGTGGACGCGCAATGGGATGTACTGAAGATTTCACTGTGAAAGCGCATTACCAATCCCCAATCCCCAATCCCCAATCCCCAATCCCCACTCCCCAATCCCCAGTCCCCAAAGTTTGATCGTTCCCCTTTCGCGTATTATCCTACAGACGCATTTCACAATCTGCTGTACATCCAGCCACTCTGAAACGGCCTGCACCCATGACCGATCCTGTCTTGATCTATCCTCTTTGCGATGGCTACATTCATAACTGGCTCGTCCTCGGCCCATTTGATGTGACAACCAGTGGCTCTACAACCGCTCAAGCGTTTGACGAGTTTACCCCCTTACCGCATCGGCAAAGCACTGTGCCACGTGAGCTAGACAGTGTCGAATGGAAAGGACGGGCGGCATTCTGGATCACGGCAACATGCGCAGATGATCATCAACTCGACTGGAGTGGCTTTCTGCCTGTCCAAGGCGTCCGTCGAGGGTGGGCATTTGCCCAGATCGAGTCGCCCACGGCACAGACTGTCACCCTGCATGCAGCAACAATGGGGCCACTCCACTTGTGGCACAACGGCAACCTGGCGTTGGCCACAGCCGCACGGGACTCAGCGACGCAGCAGATTGTGCACCACACAGTGACAGTGGCCTTCAATGCCGGGATCAACCACATCCTGACGCGTCTGGATCAGGTGGGCGTGGGCGACATTGCGGTGACCTTCGGGTTGTGTGTGTCAGGTGAAGCGGACGCGAACCTACACGTCAATTTGCCGACTGTGCCGCACAACATTGCCCTACGCCAACGGCTGGAAGCATCCTTCGCCCAATCACGCCTGGATCGTGCCGTTTACGCAAACGATCAACCTGTTGTATTGGTGTTGGATGCAGAGAGCGATACGCCGGATGCAGTACACATGCGGTTGCAACGGCCAAGTGGTGCCATTTTTTCGGAGACAACAGGCAAATTGTCCACACAGGAGCCGGTGGTGGGGGCACGCGGCGTGCAACTTCCTTCGGGGGAGATGCATGCCGTGATTATGCCGCCGTTAGGAGAATTCTACGAAGCCAAGTTGCGGGCGCGGCGCACATGCCCATTCTGGGTGGTACGAACGGCCAACAAAAAACATGTAGGGGCGCCTGAACGCCTGTTGGAAGCAGTGCAAGAAGCAGCCCGTAGCCGTGACCTGTTTGCCGAAATCGCTCACATCGCCCTTGGCCAATGGGAGCAGGTCCGCATGTCGACGATCCAGGAGGCAGCACAGCGTGTGCAGCACCTTCACGCCGATTCTCTGGCAGAAGCAGTGGGGTTGAGCGGTCTTCTGGTGCGCCTGGCCGATCCGTCGGCACTGCCGGCGGCTGAGGTGACGCGATTACGTGATGCCGTACGCGTCTTTTTGACCGATGCGCCCGTTACCTTCGATCTGGCAGTTGAGAGCGATCAACTGCTCTTCCTTGCCGCCTGGGTGTTGGCATACCAGCATGATCCGGCTGAATGTCCGCCACTGCCGGCGAGGTTTACTGCGCAAGACGCAGCCACACCCGAGTTAGCGCTAGCCGCATGGTTGGCCGCACGCGGACAGCAAGGATTTGCCGACATCCGCAGTTCGCTGGATCATCTTGTCTTGGCGCTGAGCCACCTGGTAGAGCTGGTTGAAGAGACGCTGATCCGTGAATTGGCGGCAGTGTTGCTCGATCGGCTGCTCTACGATGTCGCCATTCACAGCATTTACGGGGTCTATGCACCGGCGCGTGGCGCCGTGACCGGCGCCTGGCTGCGCAGCGGACGCTTCACGCCGGAATCAGCATTAGGACGGCTCTTGTGGGGAATGGGCAGCTACGACGGAAGGCTTGGTGGCGCAATCAGTTTGGGGCTGGCCGGCAACGTGTATCAACTGCCCGACATAATCCGCTCCATTGCGCTGGATCGACCACAGTCGATGTGGGTGCAAGAACGGCGGCGCGGTAACGAGGATCACATCCTCGTTTCGTACAAAACGCCGAACTTTCTGCTCTCATCGTTACAAGATTACAGCCCCGGCCACCGCGGACAACGCGAGCAAGCCTGGCAAGCAACGCTAGGCCCCGAAGCATTGATCTTCACCAACCACCCAACAACCTTTAGCCAGTCAAACAGTAGAACCGCGTCCTGGTGGGTGGGCAACGGTGCGCGCCCCCGTGTCTACCAGTGGCAAGATGCCTTGGTTGCACTCTATCGCCTACCCGAAGACGACATACTAGGATTTACCCACGCCTACTTCCCCACCTATGCCTTCGACGAGTACGCTTTTGGCGCAGGATGGGCCTTTGCCCGCGTCGGCACAGGCTACGCTGCACTCTGGGCGGCCCAAGGATTCGATTTCGTCAAGTCTGGCCAGGATGCCTATCGTGAGTTGCGTTCTGTCGGCCGGAACAACGCATGGGTCTGCCAAATGGGCAATGCCGGCCTAGACGGCGATTTTGCCCAGTTCCAGCAGAGTGTGATTGCGCAACCGTTGCAAACTGACATACACAGCGTGACATGGCAAACCATCCGCGGTGATCGGTTGCATCTCCCCTGGGACGGTGACATTGCTCGCAACGGCGAAAATGTGGGTTGGGACACCTTACCCCATCATCAAAGCCCTTATGCCCATGCCGAACTGCCGGCGCTTCATATGGATATTGGCATTGGATCGGAGGTAATGCGCCTGGACTTCCGCATTTAGCGTATCCCCCACATAGTTTGTCGATTATCGTAGTTCATCGCTTACATCAGCAGAATAAAATGACTAACGCTAAACCAGCGTAGGTCAGAGCAGGTCGCCGCCGATTCAGCAGAGAATCAGGCGGCGACTCTTTTTAGTTCAGCCAAATCTACTAGAAACTACAGAGAAAATTCATTACGCACATATGTAATTTTATGTTTCTCGATAAATTGTAATCATATGCAACGCTAACACGCCTTATCTATAACGCTAGATACTCCTCTATGCAACTGTAGCCTTGTAAGATGCATACAACCGAATGCAGTATCTCGATTCGATAGACAAAGCTACTTTCGACAAGCGAAGTTATTAAGGTGCAACGATTGCACAAACAAGAGGGGGAATTATGTCTACGCAAGAAGCAGTGAAAGTTATGATCGTGGAAACCAACGACTTCGTCCGTTTCGGGCTTGAAGCATCGTTCCGACAACATACTCAGTGGGAATTGGTGGGGATCTTTTCATCGCCCAAAGTTGCGCTGGAGTTGTGCCAGGAACGTCGCCCCAATCTTTTCCTGGTGGACGTCGCCGCACTTGACAGTGGCTGGCCTCGCCCCTCCGATATTGTGCGGACGCTGCGAACCAGTGCCCCCAATGTCCGCATCATCTTCTGGGTGGAACGGGAAGCGCCTGAACTTTTGGCCGAAGTCTTGCTCTCTGATGCAGATGGCTATTTGTCTAAAGATGTAGGGATGGAAGAGTTGCTTTCTTCCATGCGCCAAATCTGGAACGGGCGTCGTGTGCTCAACAGCCGCCTGACCTTGAGTTCACTTGCGCCGTACGTGAACGCCAAGCTCAAGCGCAGCGACGAAGACCGTGTCCTCTTGACGCCGCGTGAGTTGGAAGTGCTCAAACTGCTGGCGATGGGACAGTCGAACGACGAGATTGCAGGTCACCTCGGCATTCAGGCCAGCACGGCGAGTGTGCACGTTTCGCACATCATCACCAAGCTCAATGCCGAAAATCGCACCCACGCCGTCCTGCGTGCTGCTGAACTTGGCTTCACCGAGTTCACACAGTCCATTTATCGATAACGGCGTATACTATTCACGAGTAGGTGAGCGACTATGACATACCAAGAGACATCCCCCCGTTTGCTGGCTATCGGTTGGCGTGACGACGAAATGGATCTGTTTGCACAGTTGCAGCAGGTGGGTATCGGGATCTCCCCCGTCACATCGAAACAAGCAGCCTTGAAGTCCCTGCTTTCAGAATCATCGTACGGCGGCCTCATGATCAACGCCGATACAGACCTTTTCGACGCTTACCTGCTCTGCCGCATTATGCGCGCCGCCTCGCCGATGCCAATTGTGATGGTGGCCGCCAATGGACAGCGACTGAACCCAAGCAAGGCTGCCGACGCCGGCGCCGACGATTGGGCGCTTCTCCCCATTTCGTCACGCGAGTTTGCGGCTCGCATGTTGGCGAAGATGCGCCGTCATCAGAATCTACAGGGATTTTCGTCGCAGGCGTTGCATACCCTCAATGTGATGATGCACTAAGACACTTTCCTCCTGTTTTCTTTCAAATCAGTATCAAAAATCCCCCACTCATGGGGGGTTTTTTTGCTTATTCAGCGGCCGATTTTGGTGCTGAGCGTTACTCAATCAGTGGAAGATAGAGCCATGTCGAACGGTCAAGGCTCAGGGTGTTCGGGTGCGCTGTTACGATCATGGGCAGTGTAGACACCCGCGCCTGTGCACTGTCCCCAGTAGAAGTGACACGGAGGATCACCGTATCCGCTTCTCCCAATGCCGCCTCGTCGGGTACGGCGACGGTCACTGTCACCTGTGTAGACGCAGCAGGCGCAAGGATCGGCGTGTTCGCAGTCACCTGAACCGGCCAGGTCGCCGCGTCCACTGTGAGCAGGAACGAATCGTCTTCACTGCCGGTGTTGGTGATCCGCAAGGTATGGGTCACGGTTGCGCCTGCTGCGATCTCTGCGAGATACGCATGTTGCGTGATTTCCACGCCGTGTTGCGTTGTCACGTTGAGAAAGACGGCGCTCAGCACACCCCAATCGCCGTTTGTGTCCTGGCTTTCGACGAAGATAGTGTACCGCCCCGATGACCAGCCACTGGTGTCGATGACAGATTGCGCCTGCTCGGTGTTGCTGTCAAAGAGGCCATCCGCGGCTGTCATCGCCGCCGGCGTGCCCCCGGCCCACACTGGTCGATCCACACTGTAGCGGACGGCACTGATCATCTGTAACGGTTCGCTGCCAAAGCCGTTGCTGAAGTAGCGAGTACCGTCGGCGGTGACGGTCAAGGTGACAGGACTACCGGCATTCACCGACGTGGCGTTGAGAGCCGGACCAATCGAGTCGGGGCCTGCGGAACGTTGGTAAGGCCGACGTGCAGCTTTGGCAGCGTAGAAGAGCGCGTCGAGGTTGCGTTGCACGATGTTACTTTCAAAAAAGGTGCAAGATTGGAAGAACGAGGTGCCCAACTCAAAGGTGTAACTACCTACGCCAAAGATACCGTAGGCGTAGTCGGTGTGGCTACCGTCCACGGCGTAGAGACAGTTCGATGTGTTACAGACGCTGTAACGGTTGAAGTAGCCGAATTTGCGTCCTAAGCGGCGCAGGCCATCGGCATTGGGTGCGGCCTGTCCTGTCCAATCCCAAGGGTAGATGACGAGGTTGCCGTAGCTGTGCAGCGAAATGAAGATGCCGTTTGTGTCTACGGGGGCGGCGTCGCTCAGGGCATCGCCGCGCTGATCGGCGAAGACATTGTGCATGTAGGTTTCGGCGGCCTGTGTCTCGGGCTCAGAGGCAGGCCCTGTGCCACGGTAGAGGATCGAACAAGGATCACTTGACGAACAGCCACCTGATGCACAACCGGCCCACAGGAAACTGACGTTTCGATTGAGGTCGACGCCATAGTAGGGGAAAGAACAGGCGCTGGGGTTGTTGGTGTTTTTGCGCCAGGAGTAGCCCTGCTCGGCCCACTTGCGCCCGTCGGGGTTGCCCTGGGCGATGATATGGATTTCGTTGTAGTCTAGCAGCCAGGTGATGTCGGCATCTACGCCGTAACCGGCAGCCAATTGTTCAGCGAAGCGTGTGGCCAGTTCCGCCGTGGTCAACTCCCGCGCGTGGACAGTCGACAGCAACAGGAACTTGCCTTTGTCTTCGTTGTTGTTGCGGTTGGTGAGCACCAGAGAATAGAGATCGTAGCCTTCCGGCCCGCCTGCAGTGACTTTGTCGAAAGAGTCGCCGATGTCTTTCCACTCGGCGATGTTGGGTTGGGCGGCGGCGATACCGGCGAGGGTGGCGTAGGTTTCTTCAACGGTGCGGTAGCAAGCATAACCGGGGATGCCGGACGTCTGCCCGGCGCTGCGGCTGAGTGGACGGTTCAACTCGGCGGTGCGTACTTCATCCAGGGTGACGGTGTAGCCGAGCAGGCGCAACCACGACCACTGATCGAGGATGACCATGGCGACGACGTAGCCACCGTCGCGGTGAACTTCCCAGATATCCAGCGCCCCTGTGAGGACGGCGAGTTCTTCTTCGTCTGCAAACTCGATGCGCACCACCGCGGGCACAGGGTTCGAAGTCTGCTCCTGTTGATACCGCGGCGTGCCTTCCGCCGCCGTCGCCATTTGGGGAAACCCGAAAAGTCCCCAACCAATCAGCAGACACAGCCACACCAATCTGTTCATACGCGATCTGTCCTTCTGGCGGCGGTTAGCAGTTAGCGGTTAGCAGTTAGGACGTTGAATGGCTAACTGCTAACTGCTATCCGCTACCTGCTAACCGCTATCCCCTTCTCACTTCTCCACAAGCATCTTGTCCACGGCGGCGGTGAGTTCGGCCATGGTGCTCACTTGCAGAATCGTATCACAGATGGGGGCGTAGTCGAGCATGTCGCTGTCGCCTGATCCCCAGAGCATGGGCGATTCGGGGTTGAGCCAGAGGGTGCGGCGGCTGCGGCGCGCCATCTCTTTGAAGATGTCGAGGCGAGGATCGTTGTAGTTGTTGCGCCCGTCGCCCACCATGATCAGTGTGGTGCGGCTGTCGATGGTGTCAAAGTGGCTGTCGAGTAGATTCTGAAACGCATAGCCGAGATCGGTGCTGTAATGGCCGGGCGGCATACGCACCAACACCTGCGAAATGGCAGTATTGGCGTCGTTGCCCTGGAAGTCTGGTGTGATGTACTCCAGGTGATCGATGAAGGCGAAGGCGTGAGTCTTGCTTACCTGATCCTGTAGTTCGTAGAGCAGGGCCAGCATCAGCTCCGAACAGTAACGCATAGACGTGCTGATGTCACAGATCACGACGATTTTGGGTTTGACGGTACGGTCGCGGTGTTTGATCTCAAAGGGGACGCCGCCGTGGCGCAGGTTGGTGCGGATGGTGGCTTTGGCGTCGAGCTGACCGCTCTTGGCGCGCTTTTGGCGTAAGGCGATGCGGCTGCGCAGCAATGCAGCCAGTTTGCGCACCTGCTGGCGCATGGTGTGCATTTCCGCGTCCGACAGGGCGCTGAAGGGGCGATCCATGAGACCGTCCATGGCCTCTTGTGGGTCTTGTTCGGCCATATTTTCGGCGATCTTGCGGCCTGCAAAATCGCGCATCTGCTCTTGCATCCCCTGCATGTTGGCCTGAATCAACTGGCGCATCTGCTCCAGGCGTTGCTTGCTCATGCCCATCTGCGCCATGAGTTCCATGATCTCTTTCATGGCATCGCGCACTTCGTCGAACTGGAGCGCGCGCTGCATACGGCGCGCCATCCACTCGCGGTAGCGCATGTTGTCGGCCTGGTTGAGCCCTACCATCTGGCCCAGCGCTTCGAGTTCTTCTTTGCTCAGTTCCTCACCGCGCAGCAGACGTTCGATCATTTCACGCAATCGCCCACTAAATTGACGTAACGCTTCGGCCAGCATCTGCGCTTCTTCGGGCGTCATGTCTTCGGTGAGGTTCATCATGGGCGGCGCATCGCCACTATCGAAGAAGAGTGGGAAGAGTTCTTCGAAGGTGCCTAGATCCTTGGCCTCTTTGACAAGGGTGGCGCGCAGGCTGAGGCGGAAGGCGTCGCGATCCTGGATGCCCAGGTTGTTCACGGCGAGGAAGGCGTCTGCGCTTTCGGCCAGCGAAATACGCACGCCGCCGCTGCGCAGCGCTGCAATGAACTTGACAATACGATTTTCCATAAGCTGTCAGCCTCCTCAGTTCCAGCGGGCGCGTCGCTTTCCACCCTGCTGCCAGTCGTCGTCGTCTTCGCCAGGATCGGGCGCGCTGCCCCGTTCCAGTTGACGTTTGACCTTGCGCAGGTCCGTCTCATGTTTAAGGAGGACGCTGAGTGTGTTGTCCAACGTCTTCTTGTCCAGGCTGTTGGCATTGAGCGCAACGAGTGAACGCGCCCAGTCCAGCGTCTCACTGATGGAGGGCGATTTGCGCAGTTCCATCTCGCGCAACTTCTGCACCAGTTCCACCACCTGGCGTGCCAGTTTGGGTGACAGATCAGGCACTTTGAGGCGCACCACGTCGAGCTCTTGCTCGATATTGGGGTAACCGATGAAGAGGTAGAGGCAGCGGCGTTTGAGCGCCTCGCTCAGTTCGCGGGTGTTATTGCTGGTAAGCAGCACCAGTGGACGGTGCACGGCGACGAGTGTCCCCAGTTCGGGGACGCTGACCTGAAAGTCGCTCAGTACTTCGAGCAGGAAGGCCTCGAATTCGGCATCGGCGCGGTCGATTTCGTCTACGAGCAGCACCGTGGGCTTTTCGCTGAGGATGGCGCGTAGCAGCGGGCGCTGCAAGAGGAAGCGCATCGAGAAGAAGACGTCCTCTTCCTGGCCCAGGCGGTCGGCGGCTTCGGTGAGGTTGCCGGCGTCTTTGAGCGTCTCTTGTAGCTTGTCGCGTAGCAACTGTGTGTAGAGCAGTTGCTTGGCATACTCCCACTCGTAGAGCGCTTTGGTTTCGTCGAGCCCTTCGTAGCACTGTAGGCGGATCAACTCGCGACCGGTGGCGCCGGCGATAGCCTTGGCCAGTTCTGTCTTACCCACACCGGCCGGGCCTTCGCAGAGCAGTGGTTTGCCCAGTTGCTGCGAAAGGTAGGTGGTGGTGGCGATCTCGTCGCTGGCGATGTACTGTTGTTCGCACAAGATCTGTTTCGTGTCTTCGATAGAGCCGAACGCACGGATCTGAGTCATTGAAAAACTCCTTGAAGAAGAAAAAACACGCCACACGGGGTGGTCGATCCAGTGTAACCGAGGGGAGAGGGGTTTGTAAAACGGCTGGAAATGATGCGGAGAGCGAGAGGATGTGTGGGGAAAGATGCGGGGACTGGGAACTTGGGACTTGGGACTTGGGATTGAGTGGGGTGTGATGAGCGGGATTGGGAATGGTGTTCGGTGGGGTTGACGATTAAGCGATTAGGGGATTTCAGATCGTGTACACGATCTGAAATCCCCTAATCGCTTAATCGCCTACGCCTTCAGCACAAACCGCGTGAGGACAAAACTCACTACGATCCACCCGATCACGAGGTTGAACGAGACGCCCAGCGCATAGACGATGGTTAGTCCCCACCAGTTGAAAAGTTGACCGTAAGTGGCGATGGCAGCCAGTATGCCGGCCAGTGTCACTATTAGCAGGCGCTGTCGGTTTGGCAGTGGACTTGTGAGGATGAGCACCAACGTTAACAACAGGCCGACGGCGATCTGGGTGGCAAACTCACGAGCAAAGTAGAGCAAAGGATTGTAGTATGCCAGCGGTTTGGTGACGATCCACGAGAAGGTGTTGTCTGTGATCAAGGTGCTGACACGGTTTACCATCTCCGCGTCGAACTGGGGGCTGGTCAAGGCATTGGCAGGCAGGCGTTGTACGTTGGGCGCCTGGAAAGGTTCGGTCTGTCCTTCTGTCTGGCTGGCTAGAACGGCCGCCGAAGGCACGCCCCAGGGGAAGATCTGAACAAGTCCACTCCACACAAACAACACCACCCCGGCAATCAGCGTCCCCCAAAGAATGTTCCTGGCACTCATTCAAGCCTCCTGTGCAACGTGTGTTTTGGTTTTTTTAGGTCTGTTTCTTGTTTGATGTACGCGCCTTGCCCTCTTCGCTCAAGGCGTCGACTTTGCTGCGGGTGAGAGTTTTGATGTATTGGACACGACGAAAGCGCAGCGCCGACCAATCTTCGTCAATGGCGACTTGGCGCACGGGCTCAAAGCCATGCGCGCCCAGCCTTTCCCAGCCGGTGTCGCGGTTGAACTCGCACTTGTACTTCTTCGACGATCCTTTGGGGTAGGCAAACCAGACGATGGCGTCCCCTTCGGTCTTTTCGGCCACCACGTCGGCGAAGGTGTCTACTTCGTTTTGGGTCATGGCGAAGGCCAGCGTAAAGCCGACGCCCGCCACGCCTTCCCCATCACGGTGGACGGCCACACCTTCCAACGCCGTCAGTTCCGGCTCGAAACTCGGCGGCGCATTGAGGACAAGCACAGCCGGTTGCTCTTTCAAGTTGAGTTTCTTTGTAAAGATCGACGTTGCATTCAACATGGTTTCCTCGTTTCGTGGTGGTGGTCTTCGGTGCGCAGCCGTTTCCCTCACCCCACTTGCCCATCCAGTTTAGCCGGGCTGAGGTGACTCTTCTTGTAAAATTTGGACAAGATTGGGGGGCGGGCTGGCGCGTCGCGCCTGAAGATAAAGACGATAGCTTTCCGGCGTCTGCCCGGTGAAGGAGCGGAACTCGTGGGTGAAGTGCGATTGATCAAAATAGCCACAGCCGGCCGCGATGAGAGCCAACGACCGCTGCGAATCCTCAGCCAGTTGACGCAGCGCCTCTTGAAAGCGGACAATCCGCGCATACTGCTTCGGCGAAAAACCAAGATGCTGTTGAAAATAGCGATTCAGTGTGCGGATCGAACAGCCCAGTTCGTCTGCCAACTGCTGAATCGACAGTGAATCTGTATCGCTCGATAGGCGGAGGGCAGCCTGCTGCGCCAGCGCCAGATTGGGCGGCGGTGTCATGCGGCGCAAAAAGTAGGCGTCTAGAAAGACAAGCTGCTGCTCGACGGTGTGGGTATCGTAGAGTTGGCCTTCCAGCGTACGTAGATGGTCATCGACGCCGTCCGCTAGATCCACGGCCAGATCCGAAATGCGGTGCATGGGTACGGAGAGGAACGCCGCCAGCCCGCCAGGACGGAAACGCACGCCGATCAGGTGAATCTCCCCCTGCTGGGCAATCGCCACAGGGTAGAGATGTTGCGCATCGAGGTTGGAGACAGCCAGATGTCCACTGCTGCTGGGATCGGTGAGGTTGTGGCGCTGGTAAGCGCTGCCGAAGTTGAAGATCAGATCGGCACAGCCGTCTACGAAGATCGATTCCTGCACAACGGGGACGTTGCCGGCGTTAAGACGCAGAAACCAGTAGTTCTGGATAAAAGGACGCAGCGGAGACGCCGGCGCGGCCAGTTGGTACATGCGCCCTCCTCACCGGCGATCCAGCCAGGCGGCCACTGCTGCTTCAAAGGCATCGGGGCATTCTTCGTGGGGCAGGTGCCCACAGGACGGCAACACTGCCAGCTCGGCGTTGGGCAATTCCTCGGCCAGGCGGCGGCTATCTTCCACGGGCACGAGGCTGTCCTCTTCGCCGCTGATGACGAGCACGGGCAGGTTGAGCAAGGGGATCTGCGCCTCGGCCTGGGCCGGGTAGGCGGCGCGGGTGCTGAAGACTGCCCAGATCGCAGCGTCCCAGTTGTCGACGCGGGTGTGGATGGCGGAAAGAGCGACGCGTTCCGCCGAGATCAGGCTATCGTCGAAATAGGACGAACGCAACAGCCATTCGTTACGGCCCAGCGCACGCCCAGCAAGGACACCAAGCCGGCGTACTTGCGGTAGAGCGACAAGCCAGCCCGGCAGCGCCTGTGTCCCGTAGACTTGCGGATCGACGAGGATCAGTCCTTCTACGCGCTCAGGTGCGGCCAGGGCAGCGGCCATTGCCAGCGGTCCGCCGGCGGAGTTGCCCACAAGGAAGGCGCTTTCGATGCCTTCAGCGTCCATGAGTGCGAAGAGCATCGTCACGGCACTGTCGATGGTGTAGGGGTTGGCGTCGGTCCAGTCACCGTGGCCTAGCTTCTCACTCAAGCCATAGCCAAGCTGATCGTAGGCGAGGACGCGTCCACGCGCCTCGAAGAAGTCGAAAACTTCGTTCCACGAGTAGGCATTTAACAGGAAGCCATGCAGTAGCACAAACGCTTTCTCGTCGGCGGCGTTGGCTTCGTCTACAAAATCTTCGTTCACAAAATAATGAAGCTCGACGCCATCTGTCCCCGCGAAGGGGAGGGTGACAAAGCGGCTCTGTGCCGAAGCGGCGGCGCGCGCCGGGCCGGTCCCCCCTACAGGGGCAACCGGCCAGATCAACGGTAGAAGGACCAACGCTGCAATCAAGACAAGCAGCGCCGTCCCGGTCCATTTTAGGAGTGTGCGTCGTTTACTGGTTGCCAATTACACCGCCTGTGTGTGTAGCATCAGAATTGAATTTCCGTCGATGAAGCGTGGCGAAAAGGCGAACAATGCGGTTCATCGGCGCAGTCGCACCGCCACCAGATGCCAGACGATCCCGGCGACGAGCAGCGCCAATCCTAGCAGCCACACCTGTGTCTCCACCCAGAAGGCAAGGAAGAGACAGGCGATCAGCCCCGCCCACGAGATCCAGCGGGGGTAGAGACGTTCGGCGTCTTTGAGTTGCAGCGCGGCCAGGTTGGTGATGGCGTAGTAGATCAACACGGTAAAGGCGCTGAAACTCCACGTCGTTTTCACATTGCCGATGAGGGTGAGACCAGCAATGAGGACGCCGATGACGATCACGGCGACGGTGGGCGTTGTCCCGGCGGCGTTGATGCCCGCGGTGACGGCGGGCATGTCCTTGCGGCGGCCCATGGCCAAGAGGACACGCGACAGCCCCAAAATCAGGTTGAGCAGCACACCCAGCATGGCGGTAATCGCGCCCACTGCCAAAATCTGTGCCGCGCCGGGGATGCCAAAGGCGTTGGCTGCTTCTTCCAGCGGGGCGGCCACGGCCAGCGCCGCTTCGTTGAGCGTCCGCGCGCCGACTGCGCCGATCCCCACCACAGCCACAGCCACGTAGAGCACCATGGTCACCAGCATGGTGACGATAATGGCGCGGGGAATGGTGCGTTGCGGCTCACGCACTTCTTCGCCCAGGGTGGCGATGCGCCCGTAGCCGGTGTAGGCCACGAACATCAAGGCGCTGGCGTGGAAGAGCGCCGAGAGCACGCCGCCGTCGGTTTCGGCGAAAAAGAAGGGATCAAAGAACGTGCCGCCGTTACTCACCACCGTGGGCAGCCCGCCAAAGACAAAAAAGGCCAGCGTTGCCAATGTCACCGAGACGATGGCGATGTTGGTGAGGTTGGATCGCTGAATCCCCCCCAGCACCACACCGGTGAGGACAACCACCGCCACCAGCGCCAACACGATGCGCCACAGCGGATCATTGACACCGAAAGCGTTGAGCAGATAGCCGGCAAAGCCCAACGCCGCCGTCGCCGCCGATGCCGACTTGGCCAGCAGGAACATCCACCCTGCCGTAAAGCCGAGCCACGGGCGCAAATAGCGATAGCCATACTCATACGTCCCCCCGCTGACGGGGTGATTGGCGGCCAACTGCGCGCTACTCAACCCGTTGCAAGCGGCCACCAGCGCCCCAATTGCCGTAGCTACAATCACAGCAGGCCCGGCGATCCCCGCGGCAATGCCGATGCTCACAAAAACGCCGGTGCCCACCATCGAGCCCAGCCCCATCATCACCGCGCCCCAAAGGCCGAGTTGGCGTTTGAGTGTTGTTGGTTGTGTGGTCATGTGATCCTCTTCAGGGGTGATTGGTGATTAGTGATTGGTGATTAGGCTTGTTCATGGGGTAACGAATGGTCGCTCCATAGCCTTGTCAAGCACATCGATACGTACATTCAGTCTCATGTTTCGAGGCCCAATCACCAATCACCAATCACCAATCTCTATGTATATTCATCCAACAGCCCACGCGCCAGTGCATACTTCACCAGATCCGCACGGTTGCCAAGCTTGAGCTTTTGCATGATGCGCATGCGGTAGGTTTCGACAGTTTTGGGGCTGAGCGCCAGTTGATCGGCGGCTTCGTTGGCGGTATGGCCCAGGGCGATGAGCTTGAGCACTTCCTGTTCGCGGTCGCTGAGGCTGGCATAATCTTCGTTGGGCGCGCCTGATTCCAGGCGATGGACGTAGTCTTCTAGCAGCATGCGCGCCGCGCCGGGATAGAGAAACGCGCCGCCCTTGGCCACGGTGCGGATGGCGTCGAGCAGTTCGGTGTCGACGGTGGATTTGAGGACGTAGCCCGCCGCGCCGGCCTTGAGCACGGGGAAGAGATAGCGCTCCTGCGCGTGGACGGTGAGGATCAGCACATGCACGCCAGGATTGCCCGCCCGAATCCGCCGTGTCGCCTCCATGCCGTCCATTTCGGGCATAGAAATGTCCATCACCACCACGTCGGGTTTGAGCGACTCGACCAGCGCCAGCCCTTCGAGGCCGTTGTTGCCCTGCCCCACCACCGTCATCCCCGGTTCGCTGTCGATGAGCGCAGAGAGGCCCAGGCGCACCACAGGGTGATCGTCCACGAGAATTACGCGAATTGACTCGTTCATGCTTGGCTCATTTCAGTGCAGGTTGGGCGGTAGGCGCAGTAGTGACAACAGTTGCCCTAGCCGATTGGATGTTGTCGTTCTCGTCTGCGGGGAGAGCCAAGAGCGAGACGATGACGGCGACACGCGTCCCCTGCCCCGGCGACGACTGGATCTCGCCTGTCCCGCCGATCATGGACATTCGTTCCCGGATCCCCGCTAATCCCAGGCCACCGGTGCTGTGGGTAACGGCATCGTACTTGCCCCCCAACTTGGCCGCCGGATCGAAGCCCTTGCCGTCGTCCACAATTTCCAGCGAGAGCAGATCGGCGCGCCGTGCCAGTGTCAAGGTGACATTGTTGGCCTCGGCGTGACGGGCGGCGTTGTTCATCGCCTCTTGCGCCACACGGTAAAAGACCAATTCCACGGTGCGTGGCATCCGCTCGGTGACGCCTTCGATGCGCAGCGTGGCCTTGGCGCGGCCATCGGCGTTGAGTTCGTCTACGCGCCAGCCCAGGGCAGCAATGAGGCCCAGATCGTCGAGGATCTTGGGGCGCAGATCAAGGGCGACGCGTCGCACTTCTTCCAGTGCCTGCGCCGTCAATTCGCGCAGTTCATGGACACGCTGCTGTGCCTGTTCGGGCGTGTAGGCTCGCTCTAGCAGGCGCAGGTGCAAGAGCAACGACGTCAAAGCCTGTGCCGCTTCGTCGTGCAGTTCGCGGGCGACGCGTTGACGCTCGTCTTCTTGGGCTTGCAAAATGCGGTGCGAAAGTGTCTGCAAGCGGTGGGCATCGGCCTGTTGCTGCGCCACCATCTGGTTGAAGGTCTCGATCAGACGGTCGAAGCGTTCATCGCTGGGGCCACCATTGTACACGTGGACGTCGAGCAGCCGTCCCTGGCCCACGGCATTGACGCCTTCTTGCAGCCGATCCAGCGGTTTGAGGGCCACGCGCAAGATCACGTTATTCACCAAAAAACTGACGATCAACCCAACCACCACAAAGACGCCGATGAGCCACAGGTGTAGATCTTCTGGGTAGCGACGTACATGCCAAACGGTGACAACGGTACCCGCCGCCGCGCCCAAAGTGACAATCAGCGAATTGCCTAAGAGGATCTTGTAAAAGAGCGGTATCCGTAGCAGTCGCTGAACCAGACTTGGCGATTCGGTCATGGATCGATGATCTCCGCAGTGGAAGTTTGCAGAATAGAACGCGGATGGAGCGGATTAGGCAGATTCAAGCGGATCTTCGGCATCTTCTTCGTCCGTCGTCGGTCGTCGGTCGTCCGTCGGTCGTCCGTCGTCAATTCTCCGCCGCCTCAATCTTAACAAAGAGTCTCATCTGCGTCGAAATAGCAGTATCTCCTGTGTGTTCGCCTGGATCGTGGTATGATGTGTGCAGAATGGACAGGTCATACGAGAGGAGAGACGATGAACCCACCCATGCTGCCGCCCTGGACGCTGGTGATTCTCGTCTTTGTGGTGGCTTTCTTCTATGCCAGTGTGGGTTTTGGTGGTGCGTCGGGCTACCTGGCGGCGATGGGGTTGTTTGTCCTTTCCACTGATTTGATGGCGAGCACAGCGCTGACGCTGAACATTATTGTGGCCGTGCTGGCCTTTGTGGCCTACCAGCAGGCCGGTCACTTTCGGGCGCGGCTGCTCTGGCCCTTCCTCATGACGTCAGTGCCCATGGCCTTTGTGGGCGGCTACATCGAGGTGACCGACGCACTCTACCGCACCCTGCTCAACCTGGCGCTGACCTACGTAGGTGTGCGGCTGATCTTCTTCGACGGGTTGGATGAAACTAATGCTGGCACTGTGAAAGTTTCGTGGCTGTGGACGTTGAGCAGCGGCGCTGTGATTGGGCTGCTTTCGGGGATGCTGGGGCTGGGCGGCGGCATCTTCCTCTCTCCGTTGATTGTACTTAGCGGATGGGGCACGATCAAGGAAGCGGCGGCCTCTTCGGCGGCGTTCATCATCGTCAACTCGGTGAGCAGCATTTTGGGACGCTGGCTGGGGGGCAACTTTGTCTTCGGCCTATTTGGGCTGACCCTGTTGCCGGTTGGCCTGGCGGGTGGCTGGTTGGGCAGCCGCTGGGGCGCACAACGGCTGTCGGGCCCGTCCATGCGCCGCCTGCTGGGGATCGTCCTCTTGTTGGGGGTCGTCCAATTTTTTCTGCAACTGATTGGAGATTGAGCTTGCCGGTAGGCTGTTACAAGGTAATGATCTCGAAGCCAACGTTCTGCGGTTGGTAACCGCAGCTACGACAGACGAGGCGATCACCTATTTCGTGGTCACGCTACCAACGTGACGGGCCTGCTCGACGAGTTCGCCAACGGAATCGCTTGGAGCCCCAATCACCAATCACCATTCACTAAACCACGGAGCGAACCTCGCCTATGCAAAACATTTCCGCTTCCTCCGAACGAGACGCCATGTTGCGCCGTTTTGCCAAGGACCATCACCGTGCCACCTATCATTTTCAGCCCCCGGCCAACTGGATGAACGATCCCAACGGGCTGGTGCAGTGGCAGGGCGCGTATCATCTTTTCTATCAGTACAACCCCAAGGGCGCCTGGCATGAACGTGTGCATTGGGGACACGCCGTCAGCGAGGATCTTGTCCACTGGCGCGATCTGCCTGTGGCGCTCATCCCCACCGACGGCGGCCTCGACGACGGCGGCTGCTGGTCGGGCTGTGCCGTGAATTTGGGCGATCACGTGCGTCTTTTTTACACCGGTGTGAGGCCGCAGGTCGTCTGCACCGCCACCAGCGCAGAGGCCGAACTCGTCACCTGGCACAAAGACCCACACGCGCTCATCGACGGGCCGCCGCCGTCGGTGGACGCAGGTATGCCCGCCGACTTCCGCGATCCCTACGTCTGGCACGAGGACGACGGTTGGTACATGGTCATCAGTTCGCGGCAGGTGGGCGAAGGTGGCCTTGCCTTGCTCTATCGATCCGACAACCTGCGCGATTGGACGTACCTACACCCAATGTTGGTGGGCGATCCAGCGGTTCAAGAGCCTTTCTGGCCGGGCACAATCTGGGAATGCCCCAACTTTTTCTACATCGACGGGCTGCCGGTGCTTGTGGTTTCGGTGCAAGATAAGGGCAAAGACGAACCGCGCTACCCTGCATACTACGCTGGAGAATTGCACGATTGGCGGCTCGTCCCCACGCAACTGGGCAAGATTGATCACGGCGACTCCTTCTACGCACCGCTCGTTATGAAAGACGATCTGGGGCGCACATTGATGTGGGGATGGCTGCAAGAGGCTCGGTCCAAAGAGGCGCAGCGCGAGGCGGGCTGGTCGGGGATCATGTCGTTGCCGCGGGAACTCTTTTTGCACGCTGACGGCGCACTGGGTCAACGTCCTGCGGCGGAGTTGACGGCGCTGCGTGTCGAGCACAAAGAACGCCTCGCTGTGACGCTACAACCCAGTGGGGCCAATCCGTTGGGCGAAATCCGCGGCAGCGCGTTGGAGATCATGATCAGCGCCGCCCCCGTGCCGGGGGATCACTTCAACCTATCGGTCCTCTGTTCGCCGGATGGCCGCGAAGAGACGGTGATCCGCTACGTCGACGGCGTCCTCACGCTGGATCGTCGCAAGTCTAGCCTCAGCGAAGACGTCGCCAAAGAGAGCCACAGCGCACCCATCCCCCTACCTAAAGGACGCCTCGAACTGCGCATTTTTGTGGACGGATCGGTGGTGGCGATCTTCGCCAACCAACGCATCTGCCTGAGTGGGCGGGTCTACCCCATCCACGCGTCGAGTATCGGCGTGCGGTTGGGTGGCGTCGGTGAGATCGAGCAGATCGATGTGTGGTCTTTGGGAACGATTTGGTAAACTACGTCTTCAACATCTCAAACGTCAACCCCGCGCTGCGCAATCTTTCCAGCAGCAGATCGCCCATCGCCACCGCCGTGGTGACCACACCTGCGACGGCGGGCAATTGGTCGCCGTCCAGCGCCAGGCAGAGCGCGGACTCACTCACCATCTTTGCGGTTTCGGTGTAGCCGGGATCGCCGCCACGTACATGACCAATCACCTCGCTGTCGCCGGCGCGGCCCACGATTTTCACATCGAAGAAGCTGCGGGCGCGGCGCTCAGGCGATGGCCCCGATCCCTGTGGCAGTAGCTTGAGCAGCAGATTGCGAGTTGGTTTGACTTGCGCCAACGCCACCAGCGCACCCAGGCCGATCCCCATTCCAACCATCAGCGGCAGTGACCCCACATTGAGGTAGTGCGAGTAGACAAACTCCCGCCCATACACCGGCAACGCCCGCGCCGAACGCAGGATCACCTGCGGATCGATGGTGGGGAAGGGGGCAACCCAGCGCTTCACCGCCGGCGCGTAGTGGATCTTGCGTGGCCCACTGCGCACAGCCCGCCCACCGTTGACGGTGGGCGTCTTCGCTTGAGGACGCGCCGACTTGCGCGAGATCATCTCAATCGCCGAATGAAAAGTCCCCCCCGAAAAACTGGCATCAGACGAGACGAAGCCTTCCAGGCTGACAGCAGCGTCGTCGGGCAGGTGTTGCACCGTCATGTAGACGCCCAGATCGTGGGGAATGCTGTCGAAACCGCAGCAGTTGACGATGCGCACACCCCGATCCCGCGCCGCAGCGTCGTAGCGATCCAGCAACAGGTTCACAAATTCAGGCTCGCCGGTGATGTCCGCGTAGTCGCTGACGGCGTCGATACAGGCTTTCACCAGGGCTTCGCCGTGGCGAATGTACGGGCCGACGGTGGTGAGCACCACCCGTGTCTGCGCCGCCATGTTGAGGAGCGACGACGCGTCGCTGCTGTCGGCGTGGATCAGGCCGATCTCGTCGCCCAGGTTCAACTCGGCGCGGATCTGGCGGAGTTTGTCTACGGATCGGCCGGCCAACGCCCAGCGGAAGGATCCCTTTGGCTTTTGGGCCAGGTATTCGGCCACGAGGCGACCGGTGAATCCGGTCGCCCCGTAGAGAACAATGTCGTAAGCACGTGTGTCAGTCATCGAGCTTGATCTGGGTGAGCCAGCCCCACTTGTCGGGGGCGTTGTCTTCGACGATGCCGAAGAAGACGTCTTGCACGGCCTTGGTGATGGGGCCGCGCTTGCCGTCGCCCACGGGCAGGCGATCCACTGAGCGCACCGGGGTAATTTCCGCCGCAGTGCCGGTGAAGAAGATCTCATCCGCCAGGTAAAGCATGTCGCGGGTCATGGCCATTTCTTTGACTTCGTAGCCCAGATCCAACGCGATCTTGATGGCGCTGTCGCGCGTAATGCCGCCCAAAATCGAAGAAGCCAACGGCGGCGTGTAGATGACGCCCTTGTGGATAATGAAGATGTTCTCGCCACTACCCTCGCTGACGTTGCCGTTGATGTCGATGGCGATGCCTTCGGTGAAGCCGTTGTCGTGGGCTTCCATGGCGATGTTCTGGCTGCTCACATATTGGCCGCCGATCTTGGCCATTGGGCTGAGCATGTTTGAGGCCATGCGCCGCCAGGTACTCACCTGCACATCGACGCCATTTTCGATGGCATCGTTGCCCAGGTAGCGTCCCCACGGCACGGCGGCCAGGATGGCATCCACCGGGCATTTGCGTCCGTCCACACCCAGCGTCTCATAGCCGCGGAAGACGAGCGGGCGAATGTAGGCGCTGCGCAATTTGTTCGACTTCACCACGTCAATGGCCACCTGCATCCACTCGTCTACACTCAGCGGGGAGGGGATGCGGGCGATCTTGCAGCTAAAGAGCAGACGTTCAAAGTGCTCACGGCCACGGAAGATTGCGGGTCCATCGGCGGTTTCGTAGGCACGAATGCCTTCGAAGACGCTGCTGCCGTAGTGCAGCGCGTGGGTAAAGACATGGACTTTGGCCTCACCCCAGGGGATGATCTCGCCATTCATCCAAATAAAATCGGCCTGCATCGGCATAGCGCAACTCCTTCGTTGTTCAAAAATTGGGTGCTCAAGAAATGGGTGGGTGATCGACTTCCTAGAAGTTGGAGCATTATAGCGCCGAAGTGGGCGTTTGGCTAGAAAAGTGGGGATTTGGAGAAGGCAAGAGAGGGAAACGCCAACTCATTCCCCCTCAAATTCCGCCCCCCGCTTCACAAACTGCTTGACGTCGCGGGCGAATTTGCGGCGTGGCGTAAGCACACGGCGGCCACAGGTGGTGCAGACGATGCCTATGTCTGCACCCACACGCACGATCTCCCAATCGACGCCGCCGCAAGGATGGGCTTTGCGCATACGCACCACATCGCCCAGATAGAGTTTTTCGTTGATCTGTAACAAGGCACCCTCCTGCGATAGAACGCGGATTGGGCGGATCGTGCGGATCTTAGCGGATAAAAATCCGTCTTATCCGCGCGATCCGCCCAATCCGCGTTCTATTATTCTCAAACTTGCCCAATCGTCGCCGTCGGTGCACTTTCGGCAGGTTTATGCGTCCCCTGGGCGAGGCGAATCAGCCCACCCAACGCAAAAACGAAGCTCAGCAGGTAGACCAACCAACCCAAAACCGGCAGCCGCCCCAGGACAACGATGATCAGCACGCCCACAAGCATGGCCACCAGCAGGCTCACCGACTGATCACTCTGGCGCACAATGCGCCGTCCTAACCAGAGGCCGGTGGCAAGTGGGCTGAACATCCAGAGCAGTGCCAGCGTGCCGAACAAAAAGACAAAAACGACCATTCCCCAGAACCAGCCCCAAAAAAGCCACGCCACAAACACGAGGACGGCCGACACAATCGGAATGAAGATCAACAGTGCCGCCCCCACAAGTCCATAAAGACCGGCGGAGACCGGCTCATCGTCAATAACGTCGGCGGTGCGGGTGAGGCTGTTGGGCACAAAGCGCAAGAGCAGCCACCCCAACAGGCCAAAGCCAATCAGAATTCCTACTGTACGCAGCAGCCAGCCCAGCAATCCCACAATGACATTGGGTGATGCCTCCGGCTGGACAGGTTGCTGGTACTGCACGTCGTCGGCCACTTGGTTGACGCCGTCTACGCGGTTAGGTGTCGAGTAAGTGAGTTGGCCGGCAATGACGGCGCTGTCGGTGGTGCTGAACTGTTCGGCGAAGATCTCTGCGTCGCCGCCGACTCGAGCGCCCAGACTGACTGTGCCCATCCCGACAAAGAGGTCGCCGCCGATGGCGCCATTGAGGTTGCCTTCGCCGGCGGCCACCACCACATCGCCACCCACCTGCGCCGAACTACCCAAACGAACGCCCTGTTCGATTGACCGACTGCCCATCTGCATGGGGAAGGCAAAGCCACCCGGCCCGGCCCCACCACCGGCCATGAAGAGATCGTCCTCAATCGTGCCGAGGATGGTAATCCCTGCGCCGGCGAGGCGCGCATCGTCGCCCACCACGCCGCGGATCACTACGCCGCCACCGGCCAACACCACGTCACCGGTGACTTCGCCGTTGACTTCGATATAGCCACCTGCGGCATAGAGATCGCCATCCACCACGCCGTCGATGAAAATTTCACCGGCGCTGACGTAGAGATCATCGTTTACCCGCTCACCCAACGCCAGGCGATAGATGTCACCGCTGCCGAATTCGGCGGCAATGGCAGCACCGCTTAGCACCAGGCTCAGCAGACCAACGAGTGCAAACGCAACCGTCCATCGTCGAGAAATGCGATGTTTCATCGCGTGCCTCCTGTATTTCAGTAAAGTACGTTGTCGCGCGGCAAGTTTGGTGTGTGGGAGGAAGTGAGTAACGAGTAATAGTTAGAGAGTATCTTCCCTAAGTATGGACGATATCACGTTCAAGTTCAACGACAACGTCCTTACCCTACTCATTACTCGTTACCCATTTTTTACGCCAACCGCACTCCCGCAAAAAGATCTCGCTCCACATAGCCCGGCGCCGGGGCTGGATAGGCCAGTGAAAATTGTTCTTTGCCGGCAAGGCGGCGGCGCAGAACTTCTGGGAAGACGCGCAGCCACGACGGGCCGCCGCCGTATTGGCTGGCATGGGCGCGGCTGGCCAGTTCCTTTTGGTCGAGGAAATTGGTGATGTCGATCTCGGCGTGGATTGGCATTTCCCAGCCGCTGATCTCTTCGAGGTTGATGTCTTTGTTGCGGCCAACGGCACGTGGATTCTGCCCGGTAAGGTTCATCATGCGCACCGCCCACTGCACCAGCCGCCGGTCCATACAGCGGAAGTAGAGCTTTTGCGGCGCGTAGGGAGCCAACTTGGGATTTTGGCCTGTGTAGTCGGGATTGGCTGACTGGTAGAAGGCAGCGGTCATGGCTTCGCTCAGGCGAATGTGATCAGGATGGCCGTAGCCGCCAAATGGGTCATGGGTGATAATCACCTGAGGACGCAGCCGCCGGATGTAGTCGGTCAACTCGGCCACCAGATCGGCGATGGGTTGGCGAATCAGCGCCCGAGGATGGTCGTTGTCTGGGCTGCCACGCATGCCACTGTCGCGATAGGGCAGATTCCAGATCGTGGTGACGTTGAGCAGCAGCGCGGCATTGGTCAACTCTTCCATGCGCTCTTGAGAGAGCGTGCGTCCGTCTGAGCGTTGATGGCTGGCTTCCACCGACCCAGCGTCTCCATCGGTGCCGATGATTACATGCACATCGACGCCACCGGCAGCATATTTGGCCAATGTGCCACCGGGGCCGAACGTTTCATCATCAGGATGGGCAAAGACACCGAGCAGGGAGCGTGGTTCAAGTGTGGGCATGAGGATCTCCTTAAATTGGGGATTGGTGCCTGGTCAGCATAGCGAGAGCGCCGAATGATCGTGCAGCCAGGCGCACAACGCTGTCAGCGGTCCTGGTTCCAGTGGCGGCGGCGCAGACATCAATTTACCCCGTATCATCGACGGTACGATATTAGGTTTATAATATCATCAAACTCGCTTTACAATGCGGATTATTTCGTCTGTCACCGCCACGGGATCGACCAGCATATGAAAATGCCCTGCGTCCACTTCACGTACAAGCCAACCCGCGGCCTTGGCTTGGGCAAAATCCCAGGCATAGGACGCAGTAAACTTAGGGTCGTAGCCCTTCGCACAGGCGATTGTGATCGGTCACAAGCGCGGCCAATTTGGCCAGATTGCTGGCGTCGTTGCCGTCGCCGTCGTTGTCTTTGGGTGTTTCGAGGAGCATAGGCACGCCGTCCCAGCGCGGATCGTTGAGGATCAACCCGAAGCCGGCCAGGCCGATCTCGCCTTCGCCGATGTGGGCGTGACGGTCTTTGCGGCTGTTCAGGCCGAAGACACTGTCGTTAAAGTGCCAGCAACCCACTCGATCCAGCCCGATTCTATTCTGGATGGTGGACATCATCGCCTCGTAGCCCTCATCGTTACGCAGATCGTATCCGGCAGCCAGGGCGTGGCAGGTATCGATGCAGACGCCGACACGGCTGTCGTCGTTGACTTTGGCGATGATGTCGGCCAGTTGCTCGAACGAGCAGCCCAATGTCGTCCCCTGCCCGGCGGTCAGTTCAAGCAGCGTGAGCGTGTCGGCCACAGAAGGATCCTCGGCGTGGATCTGGTTGAGGGCGTCGGCAATGCGTTGGATGCCGGCGTCTTCGCCGCTGCCCACGTGCGCGCCGGGATGGAGCACCACATGACGGATGCCATAGGCCTGGGCTCGGCGTAGTTCGTCTACCTGGGCGCGTTGACTCTTGGCCCATAGATCGTCCTTGGGCGAAGCCAGGTTGATGAGGTAGGTGGCGTGGCTCACCGCATATTCCACCCCACCGGCTGGCATCTGCTCACGCCAACGCGCCACGTCGGTATTATCTACGGGCGGGCCGGCCCATTGTCGGTTGTTCTTGGTGAAGACCTGCACTGCGTTGCTTTTCACGGCGGCGGCGCTGTCTAACGCATGGCTCACGCCCCCCGAGATAGACATGTGCGCGCCCAATTTCAGTCCTTGCATGATAACTCCCGTTCCTGGATCGACTGTGATGATCTTTGATGTTGTGGGGATTGTACTGTACGCAGGCATTGCCGTCTAACCAAAGAGCGACATTTGATCTACAGATTTCTCTTTCTCTTTCTCTTCTCTTCTCTTCTCTTCCTCTTCCTCTTCCTCTTCCCTTTGCGCCTTTGCGGTGCATTTTTCTCTGAAATGAAGGTGCCCATCCGTGGCATTTGCTTGCATCTTTGGTATAATGGGGTGCGACTATGCCGTTTTGCCCCGACGTATTTTGCAGCGACAGATGGGTGTTCGAACTTTTGGCGCTGCCCAACATAAAGTTTAAGGAGACACGTAATGATTCATGAATCCGTCTACGAGATCCAACAGAACCTGAAGGGGATCGTTGGGATCGACAAGGGCCGGGTCGAAGTGCTGGACGATGCAAAGGTGCGCGGCCAGTTGATCGACACCCTGGCGCGCGATGCCGTCTTTGGGACGAAGAGCGTGCGCACCTTCAGCCGCTGGCTGATCTGGGAAATTGGGCAGGCGCTGGGCGCGCGCCCGGCCAGCATCCACGATTATTACATGGCCCGTGCCCGCGATGCCTGGAGCAAGCGCACTGTGCCCGCCATGAACATGCGCTTCACCACTTACGATTCGGGCCGCGCTGCCATCCGCGCCGCCATCAAGTCTGAGTCGGCGGCCTTCATTTTTGAGATTGCCCGTAGCGAAATGGGCTACACCTACCAGGAACCGCCGGAATTCTCGGCCATGCTCATCGCCGCCGCCATCAAAGAAGGTTATACCGGCCCCATCTTCATCCAGGGCGATCACTTTCAGGTCAACGCCAAAAAATTTGCCAAGGATCCCGAAGGCGCGATTCAGGAAGTCAAGGATCTGGCCGCGATTGCCATCCCCGCCGGCTTCTGGAACATCGACATCGACACCAGCACCCTGGTGACATTGGAACCGCAGTCGCTGAGCGAGCAGCAGTTCCACAACTACATGCGCTCCGCCGAGTTGACCAAGTTCATCCGTGATCTGGAACCCGATGGCGTCACCATCAGCCTGGGCGGTGAGATCGGCGAAGTGGGCGAAAAGAACTCCACCGTCGAAGAGTTGGACGCCTACGTCGAAGGCTACAAGCAGGCGTTGGGCGATCTGGGCAACTATGCCGGCCTGAGCAAGATCAGTGTCCAGACAGGCACCAGCCACGGCGGCGTCCTGCTGCCCGACGGCACCCAGGCCGAGGTGGCAGTCGATTTCGAGACGCTGAACAAGTTGGGCGAACGCGCCCGCCAGTTGGGATCCGGCGGTGCGGTGCAGCACGGCGCCAGCACGCTGCCCGAAGCGCTCTTCAACAAGTTCCCCGCCGTGGACACGCTAGAAATTCACCTGGCCACCGGCTTCATGAACGCCTTCCTTGATCACCCGGCCTTCCCCGCTGATCTGTTGCAGGAGATGTACGCACACATCGACGCCAACCACGCCAACGAGCGCAAGTCGTCGCACACCGACATCGTCTTCCACCTGTCGACGCGCAAGAAGGTACTGGGGCCGTTCAAGCCGGAACTGTGGGCCCTGCCCGAATCGGTGAAGCAGGAAGTCTACGCCGGTTTGGAATCACACTACCGCTTCTTCTACGACAAGCTCAACGCTGCCGGCACCAAGGATCTGGTAGACCAATTCGTCAAGCCGGTGGAATCCCACAAGCCGATGCCGACTTTTGGCCGAGGCGCCGGCGACGACCAGGGTCTGGCCGACTAACTGCAAACAAAAACCTGGCGGGTTTAAGAAACCCGCCAGGTTTCTTCTTAAGGACCGTCGCCATGATCCTGGCGCTTGACACAGCCACAACCACCGCCTCGCTGGCACTCTACGATCCCCAATCACAACTGATCCTGGCCGAACAGACCTGGGAGGCACGCCGCCGCCAGACGGAACAGCTCATGCCTGTGTTGCAGCAGATGATGCAACTGGTTGGGCTGGAACCCGATGCGATCCGCACTGTGGCCGTCACCACCGGGCCGGGCAGTTTTACCGGTGTGCGCATTGCCATCAGCGCCGCCAAGGGCATCGCGCTAGGACTGCCCACACCGCCACAACTCGTGGGTGCCCCCACGCTCAGCGTCACGGCAGCCCCATGGTTGGATGTGGCGCGTACTCTGCCCAACGTGACGATCTGGCCCTTCATCCAGGCCGGCCGCGGACGCTACAATTGGGCGATCTTCAAGGCGGGCGATCACCTCGTCCGCCCCGCCATCGAGGACCATCACGTAGGCAACGCCGAGCGGATTGAAGCTGAGTTGGCTGCGCAAAACGATCCGGTGTGGTTGGTGGGCGAGACGACGCAGGCGATCCAACAGCTTGCGGTGCGTTTCCCTCACGTCGTCCTTGTGGACAGTGCAAGCGGGCTGCGGCGGGCGAGTGCGCTGGCGCGAATGGCGGCATTGTACGTCCACGCGGGCTACGTAGACGATGTAGACAGCCTGCAACCCCTTTATCTTCGAGAGCCATCGTGAGCCGCACCCATCCCCCACTCCGTTTGCGCCCCATGCAACTAACCGATGTTGACGCAGTGATAACGTTGGAGCATCTTTCTTTCGCCGATCCCTGGCCGCGCTCGCTTTACATGCGCGAAGTCAAAGAAGGACGCTACAGCCGCTATTACATTGTCGAAACCGACACGCCCGACGTCGATCCGCCTGTGCTGGTGGGGCAGGCAGGCTACTGGCTTTTGGGGAACGAAGCACACATCGTCACCATTGCCGTTGATCCCCAGTGGCGAGGACGCAGCATCGGCAAATGGCTGCTTTTGCGCGTCCTCGCCGACGTGCGTGAACGCGGCGCTGATCTTGTCACCCTCGAAGTGCGCCCCAGCAACACAGCCGCCCTTTCCCTCTACCGCAAACTCGGCTTTGACACCATCAGCCGGCGCAAACGCTACTACGCCGACGGTGAAGACGCCTACGTCCTCGAACTGGCAGAGCTGAACAACGCTGAAGTGTGGCAACCGCTGGGGGCAGAGTTAGCCGCGTTGGATGAGCGGATAATGCGTAATGCGTGATGCGTGATGCGTAATTGGTCGAGCGAAATTTGTCCCAATTGGCGAGATGTTTCGTCGACGAATTACGCATCACGTATCACGCATTACTCTTTCTACCAATCAATCGCCGCCCCATCATCCGGGTGATAACTCTCCGGGTTGCGCCAGTTGTGGCCAATCTTGTCGGCCATGGCTTCTTCGTCGAGTTCGATGCCCAGTCCGGGGGCGGTGGGCAGATCGACGTAGCCTTCTTTGACGACGAAGGGCTGTTTGAGGTACCCCTCGCCCAAGGAGACTTGCTCCTGCGCCAGGAAGTTGGGGATACAGGCATCAAGTTGTATGCCGGCGGCCAACGAAATCGGGCCAAGTGGGCAGTGCGGGGCGACGGCCGCGTAGTAGCTCTCGGCCATCCCTGCGATGAGACGTCCTTCGAAGATGCCGCCAGCATGGGAAATGTCAGGCTGGAGGATGCTGGCTGCGCCCTTCTCCAGCAGTTCACGGAAGCCCCACTTGGTGAAGACACGCTCCCCGGTGGCGATGGGCAGGTGTGTCTTTTTGGCGATGTCGGCCAGTACATCCACGTTCTGGCACTGCACCGGCTCCTCGATGAACATGGGCTGGTAGGGTTCCAGCGCTTTGATCAGGATCATAGCCGTCTGCGGGCTGACAGCACCGTGGAAGTCGATGGCGATGTCCACATCGCGACCTGCGGCCTCACGTAGCGTAGCGAATCGATCGACGACTTTGTCCACGAAGCCGGGCGTCTCGACAATGCGGGCGGGACGCGGGCCACCTACACCGGTTTTGAAAGCGATGTAGCCTTCGGCGACCTTGTTCTTAATGTCCTGTGCCTGCTCTTCTAGTGTTGCGCCGCGCACATGCGCATAAATTTTGATGCGGTCGCGCAGCGGTCCACCCATTAATTTGTAGACAGGCACACCCATCCACTTGCCCGTAATGTCCCACAGGGCCTGTTCGATGCCCGAAATAGCGCTGGTGAGGACAGGGCCGCCGCGGTAAAAGGCATGTTTGTACATCGCCTGCCAGTGGTGCATCACACGTGTGGGATCTTTGCCCACGAGGTAAGACTCCAATTCGGCCACCGCCGTCGCCACGGTGAGGGCACGTCCTTCGACGATGGGTTCGCCCAGGCCGACAATACCTTCGTCTGTGTGGATCTTGAGGAAAAGCCAGCGCGGCTTGACCAGGATGGTTTCCAGCTTTGTGATTTTCATGTGGGGTCTCCGAAGTGTGTGGGGGGGAGGGTGATTAGTGATTGGTGATTGGTGACTGTGGCAGAGATGATTTCTGCCCCAGTCACCAATCACCAGTTACTTAAGCCTTTTCTCTCAACAGCTTCACTGTCACATCCGCCAGCAGGGCCGCGCCCGTGGGGAGGGCGTCTTCGCTGATGTCGAAGACGGGGGTGTGGTGTGGGCGGTTTTTGTCGTCGAACTTGGCGCCCAGCATGAACATGGCGCCGGGCGCTTTGCGTGTCATGTAGCTGAAGTCTTCCGCACCCATGCCCGGTTCAGGATCGGCCAGCCCATCGTCGCCCAGCATGGCGCGGGTCGCGTCCTGAATCATGGTGGTGACGGCGGGATCGTTGTAAGTCGAGGGGTAACCGGGCGAGAAGGTCAGCTCGTAGTCACCGCCGAAGCTGCGGGCGACGCTGAGCGCCAGTTCCAGTTCGCGTTTGAGCTGCTCGCGCACGTCGTCGTCGTAGCTGCGCATGGTGCCGCCCAGTTTCACTTCGGCGGGGATGACGTTGGTTACGACGCCGGCATGGATGTAGCCGATGGAAATCGTGGCGGCCTTGGTGGGGTTGACACGGCGAGATCGAATCCCCTGAATGGCGTTGATCACCTGTGCTAGCATAAAAGTGGGGTCGGTCCCCTGGTGCGGGTAGGCGCCATGACCGCCGGTGCCCTTGATCACAGCGTGGAACGAGTCTTCCGCGGCGGTGACAAATTCGGGAGCAATTTCGATCTTGTTGGCGGTGAGGTCACTGGCCACATGTAGCGCGATGACCGCATCCAGATCGTCCAGCGCGCCATCTTCGATCATGCGCACCGCGCCCGACTTGTTTTCACTGTCCGACGCTTCTTCGCTGGGCTGGAAGAGGAAGCGCACCTGCCCGGCGGGGCGATCGGGCATCTCGCTCAGCAGTTTGGCCACGCCCATGAGGATAGCAGTATGGGCATCGTGGCCGCAGGCATGCATAACGCCGGGATTCTGCGAGCGGTAGGGCACGTCGTTCGCCTCTTCAATCGGCAGTGCGTCCATGTCGGCGCGAATGCCGATGACGGGCCGTCCTTCGCCCAGGAAGCCGACAACGCCGGTCTTGCCTACACCCATCTGCGCTTCGATGCCCATTTCGTTGAGAGAGTCGGCCACCATTCGCGCTGTACGCTCTTCTTGAAAACTCAACTCGGGGTGTGCGTGAATGTCGCGCCGCCACGCCACCAATTGTTCGCGCATCGCTTCGGCGCGTGCCAAAAATTCTTTCTCGTGCATGGTTGATCCTTTTGCTGAGGTTGATACCTGGAGAGGACAGAAGGTGATAGTCTGTCGTCGTCAGTCGTCAGTCGTCCACTCTTTGCAAGTCTAGAGCACCCCCCTCTCCCCGTCAAGCTTGCGCTTTCAGGATTTCGCTTCAACTACGGTATACTGAGTCCAACGATTTTGGAATTCCCAGTTGATGAGGATAGAAGAAGACGTGATGAACGTTTTGAATGGTTTTGATGGCGTGTTGTACCGCCTGAGCTGGCTGCGCCGGATGACAGTTGGGAGCGTCCTCGCCGCAACCGTGATCACGTTGGGCGGCTGTGGCCTTTTGTCTGGCCCCGAAGAAGCCACAGCGACGCCGACAACGGAAGCGCGTGCCCTGATTCCGACGTGGACGCCGACTGTCGCCGTCCCTACCGACACGCCGCCGCCGCCCACCCCGGTCCCTGCACCGACGGACGTCCCCGCGCCCGCCCAACCGGCTGCGCCCGCCCAACCGGCTGCGCCCGCTGAGCCGGCGGTGGCGCCTACCGATACCCCTGCGCCGGCCAAGGCCCAATTAACCGTCACCGGCGGCAATGGGATCAACGTGCGTCAGGGGCCGGGCACAACGTTTGGCGTGGTGGGTAATGTCAACAATGGCATGACTTTCGATGTTATTGGCAAGAATCCGGCAGGAGACTGGTACCAGATCTGCTGTGTCAACGGCGAGCAGGGTTGGATCTTCGCCAGCCTGAGCCAGGTGACCAATGCTGAACTGGTGGCTGTGGCGCAGAATATCCCAGCGCCGCCGCCCACCAATACACCTGCGCCGGTGGTGGTAGCCCCGCCCCCCAACACGCCGGAGCCCGCTGCGCCACCGCCACCTCAGGCACCGCCGCCTTCATCCGATCCTTGCGCGGGGATTGGCGGCGATGGCTGTAAATTCAGGGTGAGAAATGGCCCACGCTTCGGCAACAACGGCGGCCAGGAACTCAAACTGCAATTCTTCTTCATCCACAGCGGTGTAGATGGCGGCCAGCCACAGGGCAGCTACTTTATCTGGCTGGAAAAAGACGGGCAGAAGTTGCCAGTTAGCGATTCGGTGCGTAGTATCTCCCTGCAACGGAGTGAAGGTGCGCTTGGTCCGTACAACTACGAATACAAGTTGGGCGCGAGCAGTCTCCCCGGAGGCAGTGTAGCCGGTAACTACGTCGGTTGGGTGCTCGACGGCAACGGCGAACGCGATAGCCAGAATTTCTCTTTCACTGTCCCCGACGGGCAGGGTGAGATTTGGTTGGAGTTGGATCAGGGGTAATGCGACCGACGACCGACGATAGTGGCATGCACATAAATTTACGCGCCATGGTGCAAATGAAAAAGGCGTCATTCCCCAACATGGGATGACGCCTTTGTTGTTTCCACAATGCGCAAGTGTCATAATTTACGGGGCTTTGGGTTCATCCGGGTTGCACATCATTCGTTGCAACGGTACACTAAACGCAGCCCATTGAAAATGACAATTAACCCAGCAGGTGAGCAATGACCACAGCAGCATCCACGCGTAAACTTTCAAACTTCACCAAAGCCGTTTACGGGCTTGGCGATTGGGGTGCATCGTCGGCGACAACGGCGCGCAGCCTCTTCTGGCTATTTTTTATCGTTTCGGTGGTAGGTGTTGACATTCAACTGGCAGGATTGGCGTTTGTGATTGGCCGCATTTGGGATGGCATCAATGATCCGCTGGTAGGCACGCTCAGTGACCGTTTGCGTAGCCGCTGGGGACGGCGGCGACCCTTCATGCTGCTGGGGGCGTTGCCTTTTGGTGTGGGGTTCTTTCTCATGTTCAACCCACCACCCTTTGATGATCCAGTGTTGGGAGCGCTTTACTACGGTGCAGTCTTCATCCTCTACGATACTGCCTACACGATTGTCAACGCCCCCTATGCCGCCCTAACCTCTGAGTTGACCGAAGACTACGACGAACGCAGCAGCCTGGCCGGGTGGCGCATGGCCAACTCGATCTTTGCCTCGCTGCTCACTGCCGGTCTCTTCAAACTGCTGGCCGAAAATGTCTTTGTCAACTGGTTTGAAGGCCCCGATGCCCTGGTGAGTGGCTATGCCGTGGCAGGTGCGCTGTGGGGATTGGTGGGCGTTATCGCCCCACTCTTGGTGGTTGCGTTTGTGCGCGAACCCACACGCTATTTAGAAGAAGACACTGAGCCGGTTAATCTGATTCAGCTCACGCGCGAAGTCTTTTCGAACCGTCCGTTCCGCATTGGGGCGATCATTTACCTGTTGGCCTTCGGCGCTGTGGACATTATCACCGCGGTCTTTGTTTGGTTCCTGATTTTCTACATGCAGCTCCCCCCGCCACAAGACAGCCTCGTGCTGGCACTCGTGCTGGGTGTCGCCTTCCTCTCAATGCCGTTAAACGTATGGCTGATGAAGAAGTTCGGCAAAGGGAAAACCTACGCCGGCATGATGACCTTCTGGGCGGTGGTGATGGTGGTGATTAGCCTGCTGCCGCCGGGTAACTTGCCGTTGGTGTTGCTGCTTGGGGCACTGGCAGGTCTGGGCTACGGCGCGGCCAATGCCGTCCCCTGGGCGATTCTGGCCGACGTCATTGAGGAAGATGAGTGGAAGACAGGTAAACGCCGCGAAGGCGTCTACGCCGGCTTTCTGGTGATGCTACGTAAACTGGCCACGGCTGTAGGGATTGGCATTGTCTTGCCGCAGATACTCGCCTCGTCAGGCTTTGTCGAAGGCAACGTCGCCACGCAGCCTGAGTCGGCCGTCTTCATGTTGCGTATCTTTATGGGGGCTGTCCCCGCCGTCCTCTTGGTGATTTCGATGTGGGCGGCGCTGCACTACCCCATCACCCGCGAAAGCCACGCCGAACTGGTAAGCAAATTGGCAGAGAGACGTGCCCAAAAGGCAGCAACAGCCGACTAAAAGAATCTTTATTTTTCATTCATTTTTTCCTCAATCGTTTGCGCGTGTTCAGGCTCAACTTCACGAAATTTACCACATGGTGAAGCGGCTGGATGTGGCTGGTTTCACCTGCGTAGATCGTGCGAATAGGCACCCACGCCAACCGGTATCCTCGCTCCAGGCAGACGACGATCTGTTCCACTTCGAATTCAAAACCTGTCTCTTCACTATGCATTAACGCAGCCATCATGCGCCGGCTTAGTAAGCGATAGCCCGACTGATTATCGAGGATCAACGCACCTACCGCCCAGGAAAAAAAGAGCCTGCCTGCCGTGTTGGCCAGACGTCGCACCCACGGCATCTGCCGAAAGCGTCGACGCCCGATGAGTAGATCAGCGTTCGTCTCGGCGAGCATCTCCACGAACTTTTCGATCTCCTCTGGATCATGTTGCCCATCGGCATCCAACGTAATGACGGCATCATAGCCTTCCTCCAACGCGTAGTGAAAGCCACGCTGTAGCGCCGCCCCCTTCCCCTGGTTTGGCTCCTGCCGCACCACAGTGGCGCCGGCGGACTGTGCCACCAAAGTAGTATCGTCGCTGGACCCATCGTCTACCACAAGGACAGGCAAGTATGCGCGCGTCCGCTCGATGACAGGCGCAATACGCTTTGCTTCATTATAGGCTGGAATCAACGCCAGGATTTTCGCGGGCATTTGGGGGCTCCCTTGGTTACCTGATCGAATTGGTGATTAAACGCAAAGAGAGAAACCTGGGAATTTATGACGCCCAGGTTTCTCTCTTTGTCCGCATTCAGACATCGCTAGCTGGTGTTACGAGCACGTGTCGATTGGCTGGCTGTATGCGTCTCCGGTCGTGAAGATACCAGGTTAGAATGACAGCACAGAAGGCCGACCTATCGGCCTAGATCGAGGACAATAGCATCGTCGGTGATCAGGAGCGTCTTTACCTGCAAACCAGTGGCATCGGTGACACCCTGGAGCGCACCCGCAAGTTGGTCGCGCACCGTGGTTTCGACGCCGACCAACTGATCGGCCACGGCATCCAGTGGGTAGTTCACATCGCCCAGACTCACGCCGGCCACAGCAACCACGATCTGACCGTCTTCTACGGTCATGCGCAGGCTGATGGTGGGGCGCGCCTCCGCCGTAATCCCATAGACATTGAGATCGAGCGTGGCCGTCAGCTTGGCCAGATCGGTGGGGGCCAAATCAAAGAGCGGATCGACGATCTGAACCGCCACTCCTTCTTGTCCCGGCACAGGGATAGGCTCAGCCAACTGTTCGCCTAGCAAATTGGCCAGGAAACTCTCTTGGACTTCGATGCGCAGATCCACACCCTCGGCCTGATCAACAGGCACCGGTGTTGGTGCAGCAGCGGGCGCAGCGGGCGCAGTCTCAATCGTAGGCGCACAAGCCACCAACAACACGGCCAAGGCCGTTAACCAGAGTACCTTTTTCAGGATGTGCATACAATACTCCTTTATCGATTTGTGCTGGTTGGGTACGAATCGAACATCCAAACAGATATTCAGTCTTTGTTACGGATCATCGCCGTTTGGCTCAGAGAGCACCTCGACGCTGGCCCCAGGCGCAGGCCCTTTATACCGGCCTAACGCGCTACTTGACGATGCACTTGACGATGCAGACGGCGGCGACTTGGCAACGCCGCGATGCGAAAGATTGGGTGCGCTTTCTACAGCGAGTTTTTCGGGTTTAGGCCGTCGCCATGCACGCCAGGCGGCAAAGATACCCGTCACCACCAGGAGCAACGGCCACCAGCGTACCCAGGCCGACTGTGCGCCATCTTCCACTGAAAAAAGAAAGAAACCAAAAACCACAAGCACTGTGCCGGGGATCAACGACCACCACATGCGGCGGCGCGTTCCCACCGCATAAAGCAGTAAGAAAACGGCGCCCAGCCCAATAAAGAGAACACTGCCCAGCGTTTCCAGGGAGACGGTGCGGCTGCTCAGCGCAATCACCACACCCAACACCAGCATAAAACCACCAGGGATGATGGCCCACCAGCGCTCCTGCCGGTCGATCAGGTAGGCGTGGGCAAAGGCCAACGCTTGACCTGCAAAGAGGACAGACGCCGTCAATCGTTGATCCAGCGTTTCGACAGTCGAAAGATAGACCATCACTGCTAACGCCAACAATGTCCACGCCGGCATCAATCGCCACCAATTGGTAGGTGTCGACAGGTAAGCGCCAAAAAAGGCGATGCTTGCAATGCCTAACACACCAGCAAGGACATATTGCAAAATCGGCTCATACGCTGCAAACACGCCGAAGTTAAAGAGGAGTAAGCCCAATCCGCTCAGGGCCAGGGCAATCGCCCAGGCAAAATTCCCTGTACGGCTGTCTTCACTGATTCGGCTCCACACCGATTGGCTCCTTTGGCGATTCGGTGTTCTGCGGTGCGTATTTGTCTTCGTGGCGTGCGCCATCCAACGGCGTCGACCATCCCTGACGGCGACCTGCCTGTGTGTACAAGACGGTCTGCCAGGCAAAGAGCAGCATCATCACTGCCCAGATCGCCGTTTCCCACAATGCAGCCGGCGGACGAGAGGTGGCGCCGTTCAGTGTCAGCCCAAGCGTAAAGACAGTTAAACTCAGGCTTAACGGCATCAACAACACAGGGCGTTGCCATGCATCACGTCGGCGCCAGCGTTGTAAGTGTCGATAGTAATCGATATAGCTAAAAGTCGCAAAGACACCGGCCAGACCCAAGATCCAGAGGGCGTCGATCAGTACGTCGGTAAGTGTAAACATGCCCTACCATGTGGGTGCAACAGATCAGCACAGTTCATCAGAGAGGTCTCAAACAATCATAGCGTAAAGCAGTCAAAATTGCGAAAGCCTCTATCCTCGATCCAGAGATAGAAGGCGGATGGGGCGGCTGGAGCGGGTTTAAGTAGATTTTTCTCGCTTGATCTGCCTAAATCTGCTCAATCCGCCAAATCAGCGCTCTATTCTCCGTTCCTCAGCCCCCGCCAGATCCGTTCCGGCGTGAGGGGAAGTTCATCGTACCAGATGCCAACGGCATCATGGACGGCTGCGGCGATGGCAGGCGCGGTGGGGATGAAGGGCATCTCGGCCATACCGCGCAACCCCATCGGCCCCTGGGGATCGGGCACTTCGAGGATCACGGGAATGATCTCTTCCACCACATCGGCCACGGTGGGAATGAGGTAGTTGCTCAGGTACGGGGTGAGCGTCCGCCCTTCGCGCTGAATGTAATTTTCAAGCAACGTCCAGCCCACAGACTGGGCCACAGCGCCTTCGATCTGTCCTTCCACCTGCTGTGGGTTGATGGCTTTGCCCACATCGTTGACACTGATCAACCGCTTCACAGTGATGTGACCTGTCTCTAGATCCACTTCGACATCGGCCACCTGGGCGCAGTAGCCGTAGGTGATGTTGGGATCGCCTGCACCTGTCTCCATGGCGTACGGCGTTGTCGGCCGTGGGCGGAAGACAAAGTCGGCACGTGCCGGGCGTTCTTCGTCTTGCCAATGTTGCAGCGCCTGCAAGGCTGCACCCTGAATGGCGCTGCCTGCCATGAAGGTCATACGGCTGGCCGAGGAACTGCCGCTGGAACCAGCGTCGTCGGTGTCGGCGGCGTTTAGCTCAATCTGCTCCGGCGCAATGCCCAGCGTTTCGGCTGCGATCTGCACAAAGGCCGTGTGTGCGCCCTGCCCCACGTCCGCGCCCACGCAGGCCACCCGCGCCCGCTCAATCGTTACCCCGCCGTACAATTCCACCGACGCGTGACAATTCTCGGGGAATCCCAGACTGTAGCCCACATTTTTGAAGCAGATGGCAATGCCGGTGCCGCGGGCGGTGCGTGTGCGTGAGGTGTCAAGAGAAGTTGGAAGCGGTGATTGGTGATTGGTGATTGGGGATTGGGCGGATTGCATCTCGACAAGATCCCCAATTCCTAATCTCCAGTCACTAATCACCGTTCTCCGCTCCGCCTCCTCTAACACGTCCAACGCCGTACACCCGGCAGGGACGGCGCTGCCTGTAGCCAGGATTGATCCATCGCGCAGGACGTTGCGGCGACGGATTTCGATGGGTGAGAGGCCGAGGACGGCGGCGAGTTTGCTCACTTGAAGTTCGGCGGCAAAGTGTCCTTGCGGTGCGCCAAAGCCGCGGAATGCACCGCTCGGGCAGTTGTTGGTGTAGATGGTGCGGGCGGCGACGTGGACGTTGGGGATCTCGTAGGGGCCGAGGCACATGAGCGTGGCGTTGCCGAGGACTTTGGTGCTGGTGTAGGCGTAGGCCCCGGCGTCGCTGGTGACGTCCATCTGCGCGGCAATGACTTTGCCGTCGCGGGTGGCGCCCCATTTGGCGTGGATAATGAAGGGATGTCGTTTATGGTGGCCGATAATCGACTCTTCGCGGCTCCACACCGTTTTCACAGGGCGACCAGTCTTGAGCGCGGCCAGTGCCAGCACGATCTGCACCGACATGTCCTCGCGGCCGCCGAACGCGCCACCGATGGCTGGGTAACGCACCACCACCTGATCCAGCGTCAGGCCCAAGGAATGGGCGATCTGCGCCTGATCCTCGTGCATCCACTGGCCGGCCACAATCACCTCTACGCGTCCGTCTGGGCGGACGTGGGCCAGCCCGGCTTCAGGTTGCAGGTAGGCGTGTTCCTGGGCGTGGGTTCGGTATGTCCCTGCCACAATCACGTCGGCCTGGGCAAAGGCTGCGTCTACGTCTCCGTGGCGCAGGTGATATTCGAGCAGGACATTCGATTTGAGATCGCGTTCACCATAAGGAAAGGGAAAAGCATTGGGGTGTAGGATCGGCGCATCGGGCTGCATAGCCGCAATGGGATCGGTGAGCACGGGCAGTGGGTCGTAGTCGATTTGGATGAGGGCGGCGGCGGCTTCGGCCTGCGCCGCAGTTTCGGCCACGACGACGGCAACATGGTCCGCTTCCCAACGCACAACTTCGGCCTGTGTCGTGCTGCCCAACCCACAAAGGACAGGCTGATCGGGCATGATCAGCCCGTAGCCGTTGTTGGGCACATCTTTGGCGGTGAGAACTGTGAGGACGCCCGGGGCAGCCTCGGCAGCGGACGTGTCCACGCGGGTGATGCGGGCATGGGCGACGCCGGCAAAGCCGATCTTGGCCCATACCTGGTTCGGCAAGTTGATGTCCCCAGGGTAGGCAGCATGCCCGGTGACTTTGTCTACGGCGTCGATACGTTGAAGGCTACTGCCGACTGCACGCATAGGTTGCGTCTCCTCTACACAGGCACGGTGTACACAGCCATGGTGATGCCGATTCTCCTGTGATTAAAGCACAACCGGCTGCTCCTGAAAAGAACCGCGCAATCTGCTCCATCCGCGTTCTATTCTGCTTAATCCGCAGCAACCTGTCGGGCATCGTCTGCCGTGGAGACGGGCAGATCGCTGTAGAGGAAACAGGAGGCTTCATGCTCTCTTGGGCCCACCTGGTAAAGAGGCGGCATCGATTGGAGACAGCGGTCCATGCGCGCTGGGCAGCGCGGGTAAAAGCGGCAGCCACTGTTCACATTGACGCGCATCTGCTCGTCGTCGACAGAGGTAGCCACTGTATCGCTACCCCAGCGTACCTTCGGGTCGGGCACAGGGATTGAGTCGACCAACAGTTGTACGTAGGGGTGTTTCGGGTTCTCGATCACTTCCATCGTGTCGCCGCGTTCGGCAGTGGCGCCTTGGTAAAGCAAGTAGATGCGATCACCGATCTGATAGGCCGTGCTCAAGTCGTGGGTAATGTAGAGGAACGAGATGTTTTGCTCGTCGCGCAGGCGCAACATGATGTCGAGGATCATGGCGCGCAGTGAAGCATCGACCATGGACACCGGTTCGTCGGCGACGATGAGCCGCGGTTTAAGCAGATAGGCACGCGCCACCATCATACGCTGGCGCTGTCCGCCGCTGAGTTGGTGTGGGTATTTTTCCAGTACTTCTTCGCCGCGCATCCCCACCACGTTGAGCGCTTGTTCGATCAATTCACGAGCTTCGCTTTTGCTGCTTGCCATCTTGAAATTGCTGATGACCATGTCGAAGATATGCTTTACACGGTAAAACGGATTGTAAACGGCGTATGGATCCTGAAAAACAGCCTGCACCTCGCGCCGATACTCCATGAGCTGGCTGCGATCCATCTGCGAGACATCGGTCCCCTTGTAAAGGATTTGCCCCGACGTCAAGGTGACGAAACCCAACACCAGATTGGCCAACGTCGTCTTGCCGCTACCGCTTTCACCGGCAATGGTGGTAATGGTGGCCGGTTTGCTCCCGATGGTCAGGTTAAAATCCTGCAATGCCACGGTCACCGGGCTGGTCTTCAAAAAGCCGCCTCCATAGATTTTGGTGGCATTCTTGATCTCAAGCAGAGGTGAAGTCATTGAAAGGTCCTAGATGAGAAGAGATGAATAAGGAATGAATGATGAATAAAGAATGGGTAGAGGATATTGCCGTGCCAGTTGGCAGCCCTTTTGTTAACAAAGTGAGATCCCAATCTAGAGACTTGTCCTCTACCCAATCATCATTCTTTATTCATAATATAAGTGACATGCCACATGGTGATTCGGTCGCACTTCCGCCAACGGTGGATCCACAGAGAGACACTTGTCGTGGACATGTGGGCAACGCAGTTGAAAGATGCAGCCAGGGGGCGGGTTGCGCAGATCGTGGGTGATCCCTTCGGTGAGCTTCAGCGGTTTGCGCTCTTTGATCGACGGGATCGACTCGATGAGCAACTGCGTGTACGGGTGCAACGGTTCCTCGAAGACGGTGCCCACCGGCGAAATCTCCACCATACGCCCGGCATACATGACGGCGAGACGATCCACCAACTGCGCCATCAACCCCATGTCGTGGCCGATGATGATCATGGAGACGCCGAGGCGATCCTTTACATCGAGCAGGGTTTCGCCCACCACACGTTGTACCACCACGTCCAGTGCGCTGGTGGGTTCGTCTGCAATGACAAGGCTTGGGTTCAAGGCGATGGCCATGGCGATACAGGCGCGCTGCTTCATGCCACCGCTCAACTCATGGGGAAACATATTGTAGACACGGCTGGGCAGACCCACTGTGGAGAGCAGGCTGATAATGCGTTCCTTGAGTTCTTTGCTAGGCATTCGTCCCTGATGGGTTTCGATGGCGTCGGCGATTTGCTTGCTGATGCGCATGACAGGGTTCAGCGAGTTCATGGCCCCTTGCGGAATAAGCGCCAGCCGATCCCAACGTACGGCGCGCAGGTCGGGTCCTTGCAGTGTGGCCAGGTTGATGCCGTCGAGCAGGATTTCGCCGCCGACGATCCGGCCCGGCGGTTGCACAAGGCGTAGAATCGCCATCGCCGTTGTCGTCTTACCACAGCCAGATTCGCCCACCAGCCCAACGATCTCGCCCTGGTAGACTTTGAAGCTGACATTGTCTACAGCGCGTACTTCACCGGTAGGGGTGGCATAGTAGACTTTCAAGTTTTTGACTTCTAAGATGACCTTGCGATCTTTGCCGCTCGAGTCGTTTTCTTCTACGACATGCGTAACCGAAACACTCATTGACTTTGTGCTCCTCTCAGGCGGGGATTCGCAATTTCGTCCAGGCCCACGGTCATCAAGAAGAGACCCACGAAGATGAGAACGAGCAGGGCAATGGGCAATCCCCACCACCACCACATGCCACGTAAAATCGCCGCAGCACGAATGGCATAGAAAATCGTCATGCCTAGTGTGGGGATGCGGGTTGGGCCCAGGCCCAGCGCTTCAAGACCGGTTGCCGCCAGGATGGCGCCGGAGACATTGCCGGTGAAGCTAGCAGCCAGGTAGGGCAGCAGGTTGGGCATCATCTCTTTGAACATAATGTCGAAGGTCGACGCGCCCGAAAGTCGCGCCATTTGCACATAGCCCCGCTCTCGCAAGGTCAACACCTGCGAACGGATCAACCTTGTTGGCCCAGGCCAGGCAAAGAGTGCGAGCAACAAGGCCATGTTCTCAACACTCACCGATCGCACATAGGCCGAGATAACGATCAACACCGCCAAAGACGGAATCGTGATGGCGGCATCGGCGAGGGTACGGATTACATTGTCAACCCAACCGCCCAAAAAGCCGGCTGTGAAACCAAGGAGAACCCCAACGAGCATGCCAAGCCCGGCAGCGATGAGACCCACCCGTAACGATCTGGGTGCACCGACGATGAGTACTGCCAGCATGTCACGTCCATTGCTTTCGGTGCCCAGGGGATGATCCCACGAGGGAGCGCCAAAGCCGTAAGGATTGGTGCGAACAGGGGCAGCAGGGACTGGTGTCGGCGGTGCAGAAGCCTGGTTGCTGGTAGCAGGGGTTGCATTTGCTGCAAACGGATTGCCGCCGGTCATTGCACCGCCACCTGTGGCAGACTCGGTTGCTCGAGCAAAAGGGTTGCCGCCCGTCATTGCGCCGCCTGAAGGTGAGGTTGCCCCAGTGGCACGGGCCAGGGGGTTGCCGCCGGTCATCGATCCGCCCGAGGACGCGCCACTTGACGTCTCTGCCGTCGGCACAACGGCCTGACTACGGGTGGGCATGGTGACCGGTGCAGAGGGCACGGCGACTGCCTCGAAATCGTATCCCGGTGCCCAGGGTGGCGGCAGATTTTGGGGGGAACTGGCCACACGTGCCAGGTTGGTATTCCAGAAAAGCGGCCCGATCACCCCCATAAACACCACAAAAAGCACCATGCACAGGCCAATGACGAACTTTCCGTTGAGCCAGGGAGAGTCCCAGCGGTTGATGTTGCTTTTGGGCGCCGGTTTGGGGTCTTGTGTTGCAGTTGCAGTGGATGCTGTCATGCGGTTACCCCTTACCGTAGGTGATACGTGGATCGATGAGCGGATACAACAGATCGAGGATAAGCACCGCCGTAGCTGTGCCCATAATCAACATGAAGACGATCCCCTGGATCAAGGTGTAGTCGGTATTGACAATGCCTAGATAGAGCAGGTAACCCATACCAGGATAGGCGAAAATGTACTCCACGAGTGTCGAACCACCGGCAATTGATCCCAAACTCAGCGCCAACGCCGTCACCTGGGGGAGGATCGAGTTGCGCATGCCGTAGAACCAGAAGACACGCCGCGGGCGCAGCCCTTTGGCTTCGGCCAAAATCATATAATCTTCACCGTCGTTGGTGATCATCATGCCACGCATGCCCAACGCCCAGAAGCCCATCGATGTCACTACGATGGCTAGAGCGGGAAGCGTGCCGTAGTGGATCACACTGCGGATAAATTCCCAGTTAAAACCAACACTGACGCCACTGGCAAACGCACCCGATGGTGGAAACCAGCGAAGACCAAAGGCAAAAAGATAGATCAGCAAAATGCCGAACATAAAGAAAGGAATTGAGGTAAATGTCAGTGTGAAGGGGAGCATGTTGCGCGCCCAGCCTGGTGTCCGCCGCCAGGCCATCAGGGCGCCGATGAGATTGCCCAACACAAATGAAATCAGTGTGGCAACGGTTAGCAGACCCAACGTCCACGGCAGCGCCTGAAATACCATTTCGTCAACGCGGCTGGGGAACGAAGAGAGAGAATAACCGAGATCAAAGGTCAGCACACTACGCAGATAAGAGAAATACTGCACCAGAATCGGCCCATCTAGCCCAAAACGGGCGCGCCAGGCTTCAATCATGGCGGCACTGTTTTCAACAAAGCCTGCTTGTGCCGTCAATCGGCTAACCATGGCTGCTACAGGATCGCCAGGCGCCAGACGAGGGATGATAAAAATAACGGTTGCGCCCAGCCAGATTGTTAACAGCCACATGCCAAGGCGGCGAAGCACATAATTTGGCGTTAAGCCGGCCATCGATTTCTCCTGTATTTCAAAGATCGAGGTGCAAACAGCAGAGCCAGGGGAGGGTGTTCATTCGAGGAGGATCGCATACTGATACTCAGTAACTCGATCCCTGCACCAGCCTGACAGTCGTGCAACATGGGCGCTGGGAAACCCCAGCGCCCATGTTGTCAAGCCCCTACGCTTTACTGACCTGCAGGTTGCAGGTTGTGAATGATCACGTGGGTGCTCTGCCACCATGTCGGCGGATGAATGTAGTCGTTCTCAAACGTCGGCCATCCGGTCCAGTAGGTGGTGTCGAACGGAATGATCTTCTTAGCCTGTGTGACTGGAATCGCAGGCAGTTCATCGAACCAGATCGTCATGGCTTCGACGAAGAGTTCCTCGACCTGCGGATCACCCAGGGGCAGAACACCGATCTCGTCGACAAGCGCGCTGTAGGTTTCAGCAGCCTCGCCACTCCAACGCCATGCATTGCGGCTGGCACGTTCACCCACAGGCAACAACCACTGGGTGTTAAACTGATCGAGCGAATTCCATGGTTCATTGACGGAACCACAGGTCTGCCAACCCATACGAGCCTCGAAGTTACCAAAGGCGTGATTCTCACCCCAGGTACCGCCGGCCTCGTTGCGGGTGGTGGCATTGATGCCGATGGCCTGAAACTGCTCAACCAGCACGGCGGCGATGCGCTGCTTCTCGATGAAGGCTTCGTGCGTGGTGATGTCGATGGACAGTTCTTCGCCGTCCAACTCATAGTAGCCGTTGCTGTTCAGCGTATAGCCCTTAGATTCGATGAGCTCCTTGGCCATATCGGGATTAAAGGTCCACAGTTGCTCCAGATCCCAGGCGCCGGCGGCGATAGCGCTGTCAACCAGGGCATCCAGCGGCGGGTAGGCCGGGAAGAAGTGACGGGACTTCAGGGTTGTGCCTTCGTAGGCGATCTGGACGATCTGATCGCGGTCGATGGCGTAGTTAAGCGCCCAACGCATATCCTTGTCGTTCCAAGGCTCCTGCGACAGATTCAGTTCAAAGGTGCGGGAGCAAGGATCGGGCACCCACGCCATAGGCATATCGGCGAACCAGGTCACTACATTGGGGTTGCGAGCTTGCAGCGCCTGCAACGCGCCCAGGGTGACGTCCATCAAGCTATCAAGCTGACCATCGGCCATGAGGGCGGCGCGGGTCTCTTCAGGGCCACCCCACGTCCAGATCATCTTCTTGGGTGCAGGCAAGGGCAGTGTGCCGGTCTTGGCGCCCCACCAGTTGTCATTGCGCACATAGGAAACTTCGGTCGGGCCGACGCTGGCCAGCGTGTACGGGCCGGTGCCCACAGGCCAACCCTGTTCCGGATCGTAGTTCTTAAAGGTCAGCGGATCCTGCTGCGACCAAATGTGCTCGGGGACGATGTTGATGCCGCCCCAAATGCGCACGGAGAAGTAGTCGAGTTGGAAGCGGGGGTTCGGACGGGTCAGGTTGAAGACGACAGTCAGGTCATCAACCTTTTCGACGCTGGCCACCCAGTCTTGCATGGCAGCAGAGTCACCCAGTTCAGGCGCATTGTCGATCAACATCTGAATGGTGAAGACGACGTCGTCGGCGTTGTAAGCTTCGCCGTCGCTCCATTCCACACCTTCGCGTAACGACAGCGTCCACACATCGTTGGTTTCGTTCGGTGTGAAGGCGGTGCCCAACCAGGGGATGAATTCACCCGTCTGGTAGTTGAGAATGAAGAGCGGTTCGAGGATCGCCTGGTGGAAGCCATGGTCGCGGCGGTTGCCGGGGACGTAGGGGTTCCACAGTTCAGGATCGGCGACGCGGCCACCGTCGATGTCCCAAATGACGGTCTCTTCGCGCGAAGCATTCATGTAGTCTTCGGCTTCAGCGGCGGCAGGCTCTTCGGCCGGAACCTCGGTGGGTTCGGCTGCGGCTTCTTCCTCAGCCGGGGCTTCGGTGGGTTCAGGTTCAGCGGGGGCTGCTGCTGCCGGCGCTTCGGTAGGGGCGGCAGCCGGAGCGGGCTCCTCAGCGCCACCACAAGCAGCCAGTGCCAGCATAGCAATTAACAAAATGGCAATAAGCCAGGACATCCGAAATCTGTTCATTCGTTTCGACTCCCTTTTCCATGGTTGATTCAAGTAAAATGGTTGATTCAGGTAGAATGGTTTACACCAAACAAACGAGGTTTTTCAATAGTTTTCATGTTGGCCGTCTTCCATGTTGACAATGGTCTTATGTCAATGAGTGAGGCCGAACGCGTCTGATGTCACCTCCTCTCCTACCATGAGCGCACAATAATCTATATGTTGGAAAGCCGACACTAAGGATTTGCGTCGGAGAGACAGCACCGTTCCTGTGGGGAGAGGATCAATGACCCAGAGGCAGAAACCTGTGCTGGATGCACTGGCGGATGATTCAAACCAAATATGTGCGCGCAGAAACAGAATGCACTTTGCGCAATGGATACCGGAAAGCCGGCAACAATAGTAGAATGGAATTGATGAACCGGCGGCTCTAGAAATCAGAACAAACCGTCAGTCAGAACGGAATTGGGGGGGAATATCTACCTAAGCACCAGGGTATGGCTCAAGTGGGCCCATTATAGTTGACTGGTCTTACGGTGTCAAACAGAGACAGGAGATCACTAGTCAGGTTACTGGCCACCGTTCAACTGAACACCACAACCTCCCCTCACGCAAGCTCGAAAGGACACGCCACGTGACTGTTCTTTATTCTGTAGATCTGCTCTGTGTCGGCATTGCCTGTTACGATCTGATTTTTGAAGTACCACACCACCCCCACGCCGACGAAAAGATTACAGCAAAGGCATTTGTACAGTGCGGTGGCGGCACAGCGGCCAATGCCGCCGTGGCAGCCGCCCGCTTAGGACACAGCGTAGCCTATGGTGGTTACCTGGGCAACGATCTCTACGGCGCTCGCCATGTGGCCGAATTCAAAGCCGAAGGCGTGAATACCCAGATGATTGCTCGCGGTGACGTGGCTACATCCATTTCGTCAATTATTGTCAAGCCCAACGGTCACCGCACCATCGTCAACTACAAAGAGCCGCTGACGCTCGATCCAGGCTACGTGGATCTCGATCAATGGCAGGCGAAGGCTGTCCTTTTTGACGGGCATCACCTTGATTTATCGCAGAAGATCATGGATTGGGCCCGGGATCGCCGAATCCCCACCATAATTGACGCCGACCGCTCTCACGCCGGTAGCCTGGCATTGGCCAATCAAGTTGACTATCTTGTGGCGTCTGAACGCTTCGCCCGCGAAGTCACCGGCAAAGAAGACTTCCACGCCGCCGCACAGGATCTCCTCGATCTTGCCCCCAATGTCGTCATCACCCTGGGCGAGCGCGGCCTCGTCTGGTGTACACACACCGGCGGCGGCGACTTCCCTGCTTTCCCTGTCAACGCCGTGGACACCACCGGCGCAGGTGACGCCTTCCACGGTGCTTTCGCTGCCGGTGTCGCCGCCGGCTATGAATGGGATCACCTCCTAGCCTATGCCAGCGCCACCGGCGCACTCTGCACTACTGTCACCGGCGCGCGGGTTGGCATGCCGAGGAAGACAGAGTTGGCGCTGTTTTTGGACAAAGTGATGCGTAATGCGTGATGCGTAATTGGTACAGTGCGTCTCGCCATACCAAGTACGCATCACACATCACTTTCACCCCTCAAACAACTTTTCCCCCCGATGCAACCGCCGCGCGATCCCATAGGTCTGCCCCTGCGCGCGGACGGTGGGGGCGTGGGCTGCCAGGTAGCGCGCCGCCGCTGTGAGGATGTAGATCCCTTCTTGCCCGACCCCTAAAATTTCTTGTTGGCGGAAAGCGGCCTCCACCGACTGAATGGTGTGGAAGTCGCGATCTTCACGAAGGAGCAGACGCCCCAGTTCGGCGCGTATTGCCGTCACATCGCCGCCGTGGAAGAGGTAATCGGCCACGGCGTTGCCCGCCGGGTTCACCTGTTGCTGCTGATTGAGTAGATCGCCTAGTGGTGGCAGTTGGGTCTGTCTCTGCCCGTTGCTGCCGGCTTCGGGCAGGCGCGCCGCCGGAATGTTAAGGAAGCGATCCAGGTAGATACTCATGGCGGCATCGAAGACACCACGCAACAGCCGTGGATAGTCGTCTTGGGCCGGGGGCAGTTCGGCCAGCCGCTGCAACCCGGCGTGGACAGCGTTGGCAAAGGTGAAGGTGTGCAGCGCCGTGTCCCAGTCGCCGAACTCGTTGCTGGTGTGGAAGCGGGCAATGCGCAATGCTGCGGCGTAGCTCACCGCCTGTGCCAGCGCCGTGGGCGTCGCCCCGGCCCGTAACGCCGACAGCAACGCGTCGCCGATGGCGCGTGGATCGTCTCCAAGCAGCAGATCGACGAAGGCGGCATCGTGGGTCCACATTGCATTGGACGCCGCGCCGGCAGCCAATGCCGCGGGGATCTGCGCAAAGCAGCCGTGTAGAATGTCCACCAGATCGATGGGATGGCGCCAGGCATTGGATTCTTCCATGCGCATGGCGTTGGCATAGCCGGGGGCGAGACTGGTGAGTACCTGCGCGGCGTGCTCCCAGCCGATGACGTCCAGCGCCTCGAAGGCTTTGTTGGTGAAATCCAGCGGATGGCCCACGTCGATGTAGCGGTGATCGGTGACGGCGGCAAAGAGCATGTCGGCCATCTGAGCGGGGGACGCGCCAGCGCGGATCGCCGACACAAGGCAGCGCTCTGCGCCTTCGTTGTCGCGTACTTCGATAAATTGGCGGAACCAGCGTTTCAACGTGGCGATGTCCATATTGTCGCCGGGGAGCGGCTGTACGAGGAAACGGGGGGCGTGGCTTGCCGTGTCCGCGGCGACGGCGGCAAGCCCCTGGTAGAGCGCGCGGGCGCGGTCCTCTCGGCGGAGGCTGGGCAGCAGGTTTTGCATCACCGTGAGGATGGTCAACCCCTGTCCCCAGCCTTCCATGCGAAAGCGCGTGCCAAAGTCTACCCCGGCGAGGAAGGGCGCAACCGTATCATCGGCGTCGTCGACCAGGGTGATCACCGATTTGGCGATAACCAGTGACAGGTTGCGCTCCAAGCCGTCGGTGAGGCGTCGACGCTGGTGTTCTAATGGATCATGGCGCGGGCGCAGATCGACGTAGACGTCGCCGTCGCGCACTTCCACTGGGTAGGCAGGGACGTCGTCGGCCCACAGGTCAAATGCGCCGCCGGAGCAGAGATCAAAGCGGGCGTGGTGCCAGTGACAGGTGAGAATGCCGCCGTGGACACTGCCCCGATCCAGTGGGAAGCCCATGTGTGGGCAGCGGTTGTCTACGGCGTAGACGTCGCCTTCGTGCACAAAGAGCGCCAACACATGACCGTTGACATTGGCGGTGTGGACGCCCAATTTCGTCACATCGGCCAGTGCAGCGGCGCGTGTCCAGGTGGCAGACTGTGTCTGTGTCATCTTTGATTCCTTTCAGAGCTCAGGGCGCGGCATGGAGAGGAAAATGGACCGCCGCAAAGTCTATCAGGAGTCTAGCAGGGGAAGGCGAACGGGTCAACCGCGTACAGAACGGCGGTCTTACGTCACAGTGCCAGGCACGGGCCAGTGAACCGTCCTGTAAAGCGTATGGGCTGGGCCCGTGCCTGGCACTGTTCGCGACCAATTTCAACTACACCGATACCGAACTTGGCGGACAGCATTGCAAGAAATCTTGTGCAACAATGGGGTCAAGTGTTTTTCTGATTGTAAGGGCTGATTGCAAGGAGGTCTTCCATGTGGCTCGGTGTCTTGATTGGGTTCATCCTTGGCGCTTATTCAGGCATTATCTTAATGGCAACCATGAGCGTCTCTAGGACGCTCGACCAGAGTCTCGATTCCGAAATGGACGAGTCTCCCTACCTTTACTAACTTACTTCCCCCTCCTTGGATCGAAGACGGCACAGCCAACTGGCTGTGCCGTCTTCGATCTTGTTTGTGACACGTAATGCGTAATTCGTGATGCGAGTTTGCTCTGCTTGAGCAGATCGTGTTCAAGCCTGCACGTCACGTACTTTACCCACGAATCACGAATCACGCATTACGCATTACTTCTCCACCGCTGGCAGATAGAGGAAGCTCTGCCCTGCATTTGGATCGATGGTGATCACGCCGCTGAAGGTGGGGCTGCTGCTGTCGCTGAGGCTGATGCTGCCGCTCTCGCCCACGGTGACGGTGTAGCTCTCCCCACTGAAGAGGATGCCACTGTTCCGATTGATATTGGTCGTCACATTGTGCGGGTTGATATCGGTGTTGACGAACTTGACGATGCTACCCGGCTTCACGGCGACCGATGCAGGGCTGAAGCCGTTTTCGGTGATGGCAATGACCGTCTCTGCTTCACCGACAACCACCGGCGTCAGGCTGAAGACCTCGTTGACCACGTCGGTGGCGTCTACAGCGTTGGTGCGGTAGGGCTGGTAGCCGTCCTTGGTGGCGGTGACGAAGTAGCTGCCTGTGGGCACGGCGAAGAGATAGCTGCCGTCGGCGGCGCTGCTCTGCGGGTTGCCCTGGCCGTAGTCTTCACCATTCCAGGCGGCGTAGACATCCTCGTTCTCGGCGACGAGGGTCAGGCTGGCGTCGGCGATCCCGGCGTTGGTGACAATGTCTTTCACCTGACCGGCGCTGACACTTTCCACCGCGCCACTGTAGACCGTCTCCGCGCCGTCGGTGACGACGGTGAGGCTGACTGTCTGCACCGCTGCATCGCTACGGGCGTCTGCATTTTGAGCGGTCGGAGCGCCAATCGTCACCTCTCCTTCGTAGCGTCCATCGTTGTTCTCGTCTTTCAGCTCAACTGGGCCGATCCCGGCGATTTGGACGGTGATTTGTAGGTTGTCCGTCTGTTGGCAGACGTTGATACCGACGGTGTAGGTGCCGTTGGGCAGGCGCACCTGCCACTGTTCACGCGCCCAGCCCAGGGTGTTGGGGTGGAAGATGCGACCCTTGGCGTCCTCAAAGGCGAGGCTCATAGGATCGATGCGCAGTTCGCTGGCGACATTGAAGCGGACCTGTTGCAGTTTGGGCGAAGACTTGTCGAGATCGGCTGATCGACCCAAGCTGCCGCGCCCCACAACACCACCGGAATAGCTGCCGTTGCCGAGACCACTCCACGTGGTGGCCCAACGTCCGTTTAGACCAACCTTGACCGTGGCAGTAAGCGGCCTTGGCCAGTGGGTAACAACGGCGCTGGCGTTGATATCGGCGTGATCATGATCGTGAAGCGGCATCAGCTCGACTACCAGTTCGCTGTCGGGGATGCCAGTGCCGGCCATCACCACATTGGTGCTGCACGTGGTGCCACCGCGCACGAGGAAGTCCATCCACGGCGATTTGACGCCGACACGAGCGCCAGGCATTTCAACTGTGAGCGATGTACTGGCCTGGTTGTTGTCGGGGTTAACGTCGTTCTCGCTGCTCACAGCAGCGAAGAAGCCTTCGATGACCTCATTGTTTACCAGCGCCGAAGTCGGCATGATGCTTTCGATCAGAATCCAACCACGGCTGTTGGCGTCCACATCCCCCAGGTTGATCGTGACTCGATTGCCCTCACGGACGATGTTGTTGGCGTTGAGTTCGGGCAGAGATTGAACGTTGCTGATATTCAGCCCACTCGGTACGGTCAGGGTGAGCCGTGCGCCCAGCGCCGTCTGGTCGCCCAGGTTGGCAAACGACGTGCGGAAGGTTACCTTGATCTCCTCAAAGTTCAGCGACATGGCGGCCGCGCTTGTGCCTGTCTTGAAGACGGGTTCCCAGCGCAGTTGGACATTCACACCCATGTCGGGGCCGTTGAGATTGGCGCGGCGCAGGTAGTCTTCGGTTTCGCCCGTGCGGAAGGGGACGGCGTAGCCGCGCCCGTCGCCGTGGACGGTGCCATCTGGCGTGGTGAACGTCTTGTTCGACGGTCGTTCGCTCAGGGTAAGACGCACCCAGGCGGGGTCCTCGGCTTTGTCCGCAGGCCAGGGGACAAGCCCGGTGTTGACGGTGAGTGTGTGTAGCCCGGCGCCCAACGCTGCTACGTTGATCGGTTCGTCGATGATGATGTGTTCGGGCGCCCACTTGCTGTTCTGGCCAGAGGCGTTGGTGCATTCCACGGCGTCGTCCCAACTGCCGTCGCGGTTGCCGTCGATCCAGCTATTGAGGTAGCCGATGCCGTTGTTGTTGGCGGTGAGCCAGGCCACCGCTGCCGGGCTGATGAAGACACGTACCGGCACGACGGCGCTGCGGCAGTGGGCCAGCGCCCAGGCGTTGGGGTTGGCGCCGTCGTCGAAGTTGTCCTGGTTGGCGATGTTGGCCGGCGGCACAATGTTGCGCGGGGCCGGCGCCAGGTCGGCGTCACGTTCCAGGTCTACCGCCGCGCCCAGGTGGAAAGGACGAGGCCGAGCGTGGGCCGGTCCTTCGGGGGTGCCAGTGGCTGGGTCGAAGACAGTGGGGAAGCCGGCCGGCACGCCAGGGTAGGCTGTCATGGCCACCGCGAAGTGATTGGAACTGTCGGGGGCGTCGCCCACATCCCACGGGCGCACCTTGAACTTATCGCGCTGTGTGCCGATTTGTCCGGGATCGAGTGTCTCGATGGCGACGTTGGCCAGATCCAGCGGCAGCACGGCAAACTTCACGCTGCTCTCAATCTCCAGGTCCACTGCCGGATCGGCGGGGATTTCGGCGAAGGCCGAGCCGAACAGGGCAGCGGTTTCAGCGATGTTTTCCACCGTTGCGCTCTCACCCGGCTCTAGCGTGAGGACGCCGGTACGGCGCAGGGTGCGTGTGTCGGTATCTGCCGCCGCCGCACCTGCATTGACGCCGGAGATCTCCACCATGAAGCCGACGGTGGCCGGTTGAATGCCTTTGTTGGTGAAGATTGTCTGCACCGGAATCTTGCGGAAGTCTTGAATCTCGAAATTGCCAAGTTTGTTGGCGGCGGCAGCCGATGTGTCGAGATCGCGGTTGTCTTCGGGCACGATCTGGCGCACGGTGATGTCATCGATGCTGACGCCGGGGCAGAGCGCCCGGAAGCTGACTGTGTCACTGATGACACCGCCGCTGAGGCTGCGCACCTGCGCCGTGTTGACGATCTCCTGTGTCTGCTGATTGGGCTGACAGAGCGGGTGAATGTGCACCGGGAAGGAGATTTGAATTTCGGCGTTGGGGGCTAGCGTACCTTGCCAGCGAATCAGTGTGTTGACGCGATTCTGCGGATCGCGCTGGTAGTCCACAGTGGCGAAGAGCGGCGTCACCCCCGTCATCACTTCGGTGACTTCGACGGCGCCGAGGATATGCTGCGGGAAGGTGAGCAGGTCGCGGATCTCGGCTGCGATGGGCTCGGTGCCACCCTCGTGCTTGACGTTGATCTGGTAGGTGACGGTGCCGGCGTATTCTACCGGGTTGGTGTCGGAGATCACCCGCTTGTGGATGAGCAGCTCGCCCGGCTGTCCTTGTGGCTGGGGTTCGTAGAAGTAGTCTTCGGTTTCGCCAAAGGCAAAGGCATTGGGCGCAGCCGGGCCACGGCCATCGGCGCGGTTGATGGCGGGATCTTCGGGTGCCTGGGCTTCGCTGAGCATGAAACGCACCCAGTGGGGCCGATCCGGCGCGGTATTGTGCACGAGGAGCGAATTGACGGTGATATCTCGGTAGCCGCCTGCTGGGATGCCAGTCATGTCGATGGCAAAGTTCTGTACGATCCACTCGTAGCTGCGTGACTGTTGGCCGTTGTCGGCCTCACATCCACCCACATCGGCCCAGTCGCCGTCGCGGTTGCCATCGAAGAAGACGTTGAGGTAGGCCGTCTCCAGTGTGGAGGTGGCCGCTCGGCTCACACGCACGGTGAGTGCTGTGCGGCGACAGTTGGGGAAGGCGACATTGCGGTTGAGCCAGCCGTCGTCGGCGCGATCACGGTTGGGGATCAACAAGCCGCCGTTGGCTTGCAGGTTGTTGGGGCCGTCCTGATCCGGTCCTTGATCGGCTTCGGCCTCAGCGGAGATGTAGTTGCCCAGGAACATTTCGCCGGTCAGGTTGTTGTGGCGCGGGCCGGAAGGCAGGGGGCCGTCCCACACGGTTGGGAATTGGCCGGCAACAGGGCCGGCATAGGCCGGGCTGGGCAGGCCGAGGTGATTTGTGCTGTCCGGCGCGTCACCCAAATCAGGGCGGGGGCGGGGCTCATCTGCCACCTCGAAGCGCACGAACAGTTGGGGCGCGGGGCCGTCCTCTTTGCTGTGGAAGAAGACGCCGGGATCCTGGGTGGCCAGTACGAACCCGTAGTTCGTCGTCGGGTCGGTGTACCACGCCTGCACCAAGGACGTTACATCCCAGCTCACCCAATCCAGGTTGGCGACGTTGGTGGTTGGGCCGCCGCCTGTCACCGCCGGTCGCGTGTTCCAGGTGACGTCGCCTTCGTTCCAGGAGGCGTTGACCTGTCCCAGGCCCACAGTCATGGGGGGCACACCGGCGAAGCTCGACGGCTTCATGCGCAGCCGTGCCTCCAGGATCGTCGCGCTCGGCGGCAGCGCCGAGATGTCGAACTGGACGTATCCGCGCGTGTTGGGTTCAACGCCAATCGGCCCGGCGCCCAGGTTGCTATCTGGTGCGGGGGAACGCACGTATGCGTCCTGTTGGGCTGGAAAGGCGGCATTGACGATGGCCGACGATGCCGCCTGGAGCTGCATTACGCCCATCAGCGCCATCATGGCTATCACCAATCCTACCAGGATCAGCGAGAGCACGATCGGCTTGCGGACTCTTCGGTGTAATTGTGCTTTCATTTTTTCTCTCCTCTAGCCTAGAAACAGTGTGGTGCAACGATTGTCGAAGAAGACAATTCGAGTGTAAGCGTCGAGGAGCGGATTTAGTGGGTTCTATCGGCGCAAATCGGCTCACTTGCGGCTCAAAAAATGAGTAAGGAGTAATGAGAACGTCCCCCACCTACTCATTACTCCTTACTCATCCCCAAAGATCGCCGGCAGATAGATCATCTCCATCTCCACCGGCTGTGTCCACGTGATCTCGTTGGATTGGGCGACGAAGACGCCGTCGCCGTCGCGCGCCAGGACGTTGTAGCGGTAGGATGCGCCGTCAACTAACCCCGTCTGGAGCAGGGTGGTCTCGGTCAGCGGTGAAGTACTGAGCAGCATCCAGTCGAGATCGGTGGGGGCGCGGGCGAAGATCCAGTAGGCTTCGGCGGCTTCGTCGCTGGTTTCCGTCCACGTCAGGCGCACGCCGACCGCGTCTTCCGCGGTGACGGTGAGTGTGAGCGCGTCGGTCTCTTGGCTCAAGACACGGGCGGGCGGTGTGTAGTTGCACCACTGCCCGACTGTGGGTGTGATTAGACCGGTGTACCAGGCCGCCAGGAAATCATCCCAGCGGGTGTCGCGGGTGAGGGCCAACGAAGTTGGGATCGTGAGCACCTGCGTTGCGTCAACCGACCAGACGGCGGTGATGGGCGTGGTTTCGGTGTAGAGGCTGGCGCGCCAGGCGACACCGGCGGGCGCGTCCCGGCGCAGCGGCCCCAGGATGGTGAGGGCGTCGTCGTAATCCCAGAATTGCTCGGGGGCGATGTAGGGCGAACCCACAATCCATGAGCGCTGCACGCCCGAGAGGATCGCCACCACGTCGTTCGCTGCGGTGTTGACGCCGGCGGGATCGCCTGGGTTGAAGGATGCACGCAGGTTGATGGCAAAGCGACCAAAGCCGATCAACTCGTCGGGCGGGGCGAGGATGTAGCGTTGTGGGCCACATTGGGTGGTGTCGGCGTAGCGGCTGTTCTGTGCCGCTGTGAGAATACGCTCGTCTTGCCCGCCGATGAGGGCTTTGCCCAACGCCAATGCCAGCGCATCCAGGGCGTCGGCCAGATCGTCAATGTCGGCCCGGCTTAGCCAGAAAATGGCGTTGGGGTGTTTGTTGTCCAGGCTGTTTTCATAGACACGTAGCATGGCGGCGACGATTTCCTCTGTCGCTGCGGACGGGGCCATCTCCATGACGTAGCGGGTGTAGGGCGCAGAGAGCCAGGCGTAGTTGGGCGAGGCCATAAAGAAGTTCGCCGCCTGCCGGACTTCGTAGAGCACGTCGAGGTTGCCCTGGAAGCATTGATCGAAAAAGATTAGATCGAAGGGATCCACTCCGTCGTTGGTGGCCTGGGCCAGGGCGCGGCCCAGTTCCGCCGTACTCATGTAGGTGAGGCTCGTCACATCGCCCGGTGTGTAGTCCTGTCCTTGGGGCAGGGGGGGCGCTTTGGCGTCTGATGCAGCACCGTTGATGTCAAGCAGTGGATTGATCGTCGCTGCGATCTCCGGCGCGGGACCGACGCCGTGGCCGATGATCGACACGAATTCGCGCTCCGCCGGGTAGGTGGTGCGGGCGTAGGTGAGGAACCAGGCCAACACCGCCGGATCGGCTGTGTCCACTTCGGGGACGCCCCAGCGGTCTGTCACGGCAGTGGTGCGCTGCATTTGGCCGTTTTCCAGCACCACCACATCGCTGTTCGCGTCGCCGCGCCTGTCTACAAGGACGACGGCGCGTACGTTGGGGTTGACCTTGGTGCCCAGGCGGATGCGTTCGACAATGTCGATGCCATACTCCGACAGATCGTTGTCGAAGGCGGCGTAGACAATGAGCAGGATCTGTTCGTCCGCGGCGGTGACGGCGGCGCGTTGCACCGCTTCGCTGCGCAGGGGATCGGGATTGGCGGCATGGGCCGGTGTGACAGTGCGCACATGGATGAAGATCGTATCGCCCGCGGGCAGATTGTCGATCACGTAGCCGGTGGCGCTCTTGTCTGCCGTCTGCCCGTGGACGGTGTAAGCGCCGGTAATGGCAGTAGCGTAACTTACCTCGTAGCCGCCGCCGTCCGCAGTGTAGGGGATCGGCTGCCACGAGAGCGAGACGCTGTTGGTGGTGATGGCGCTGATCGCAATACGGCGCGGGGCCGCCGTCTGTGTTGCCGCCCAGTCGGGATCGAGTTGGCCCAGACATTGGCGCACCCTCGAATTGAAGGTCTCCAGCGCGTTGTAACCTAGATCAAGTTCTACCAGCCTGTCGCGTAGCGCACACAGCGCCGGGGGGATACGTCCTCGCAGGCGGTTGCCGTCCACGGACAGGTGAGTGAGCGCGGTCAACTGGCCGATGGCTGACGGTAGCGCGCCGCTAAGGCGGTTGCGGCTCAAGCCCAGGCGCGTCACCCGTCCGTCCTGGCAGGTGACGCCGAACCAATCACAGTAGGTGACGCCGGGAGAGGTGGAAAGCCAGTTGGTCTGGGTGATCCACTGATTGCCCTGGGTGTCTGTGTAGAGACTGACGAGCGCAGTGCAGTCGCTGAGGGCGTCACCGGTAAGGCTGGTGCAAGCGTCTGTCTGTGCGCTGCCGGATCGTTGTACATTGGTTGCGCTGGTTGTCGACGAGAGCAAGAGCACCAATATCCACGCGGCGGCAAGCGCGCCGCACACGCAGATGGCTACCTGAACGCGCCGTGGGATCATCGGAGCAGGCGTTGCCATAGGGATCTCCTTAGTATCGATACTGTCGATTTAATGAATGATTTATGCACAGTTGCGTCTATCGCCTATAATAGAGTCGTTCCAATCAAGTTTGCTGACAAATAGAAAGGGAAAATCGGCTCAAATCGGGTCAATTTTGTCGTTCTCTGCCTTGTACGATTGATTGCCATGTACAATTTCGAATTGCACTTGCCTGAACTCCAAAATGAATCGTCGGCCGCTGAAATGACCGCTGAAATGACCGCTGAAATGACCGCGGAATCCGTCGATGCGGCATGGACATCAAGTGGGCCGGCGCAAGCGTCACTGGTACGTTGGGTGAATCTCGCCTTCAAGCACCATCACAGCGTGCTCTCGTTGTCGCGGCTACCGCTGGCCAATTCCCCGTTGATTGCCCCTGCATTGGTGCTTGATCCGGTTTCGCCCACTGCCGATGAGCGTGGGCGCGCCGTACGTCTACTCTTGTGCTGGGCGGTGACACAACTTGCCCCTGGTCCGATACAGTATCCGCTAGACAGCGAGCGCCCGCTGGACGATCCAACGTGGAGCGATCCGTTGTGGTGGCGGTACAACATTTTGCGCCATCGCTATCTGGAGCCCCTTCACCCCGACGAGTTTGTCGACGGGGGGCGCTTCACCGAAACCCTCCTGTCGTTGACAGGCATCCCCTCACAAGATACCTTTTTTCAGGAACGCAACCGCGCCGTGCGCGAAGTAGCCGAGTGGCTGCGCCATCAACTGGCCGACGGTGCCGGTAACCGCGCCTTACAGCAGATGGCATTAGACGACACCTACCGACCACTACGCGCGCACCCTACAGCTTTGGCACTGCTAGGCACCGCATCTACCTTCGACGACGTCTTTCCGCGGTCGCTGTTACTCTCTTTGGCTGCCGAAGAGCACCTCACCGATGCCGAGGCGGGGCTAAGTTATCTGTCTGCACATCGTTTTTTGCTCAGTGGCGACGAAGGTGCGTCGCTGTGGATTTCACCTGTGCTGCGCACTTACGTCTATAGCCATCAATCACGGCGCGAGCAGCAAAGACGTCATCGGCAGGTGGCCCGTTATTTCGAGCAGCAAGGCGATGCGCTTTCGGCGGCGCAACATCGTCAACTGGCCGAGGAATGGCCGCGGGCTGCCGAGATCCTGTTGGCGGCGAGCGAGTCGTTGATCAACGAATTGCAATTCGACGAACTGCGTGACGCGTTGGGGCAGTTCCGTCACGAAACGTTGGTGCCCGCCCAGTGGCGTGAGATTCAGATCTTGATCGCTGATCTCTGCGCCTGGGCCGGTCACCGCGAGGATGCGTTGCAGGCGTGCCGCCGTGCGCTCAAAGACGCCGAAGATCCCGCTGATCAGGCGCGTGTCTACCGGCGCATGGGCAAGCTCTACGAAATGCACAACCAGATGCACGCCCTCACCTATTACCAGCAGGCAGCGGAACGTTTCACTGCCAGCGAACCCGAGTTTGTGCAGATGCTCAAAGACCGCGCCTGGCTCTACATCTTGCGTAAGGAATGGGACAAAGCCGAGCGCGATCTCACCCTTGCGCTCAACCAAGCTCCTGCAGATGCCGTAGCATCGCGCGCCGATATCTACGATGCGCTGGCCAGCCTGAATCGCTACTGCCAGCGCTACGATCTGGCGCTAGAGCAGGCACAGCGGGCGCTTTCTTTGCGCGAAGAAAGCGGCGATCTCCTACGCATTGCTAAAGGGTTGGGCAACCTTGGGCTTCTTTACCAATCTATGCAAGACTATGCCCATGCCATCGCCGCCCACCAGGAAGCGATGACCGTCTACCAACGGTTAGGCAACCAGGAGTTGACGGCGACTGCCCTGCTAAACATCGGTATGGCCTTTCACCTGGATGGGCGCTTGCAGCCTGCCGTTCAATATTATCAGCAATGTCTCACCCTGTGTCAGGAGATCGGTTATCCACTGGTAGAGGTGAAAGCACGTTCAAATCTGGCCGAAGCCTACGCCGAATTGGAGCAGCTTACAGCGGCTCAGCGACACTGGCAGGCCGGCTATGCCCTCAGCCTACAAGCGGGTTTTGAAGATCAGACAAACTACTTCGTGCAACTGAGTAGACGGCTGCCGGGGTTGGCTGGGGTGCCTGCACAAGTATCTGTGCCCCTCTCTACTGCCCCTGTTTCTGTGCTCTCTGCAGAGAGCCAGGCGGCGCTGCTGCTGGCCGAACGTCATGGACAGGTAACCCCGCGTACACTGATGGATGAAACCGGTGTCAGCAAAGCCACGGCCACGCGTCGGCTGGCCGAATTGGCCGAAAGTGGCTTCCTCATGCGCGAAGGACAGGGGCGTGGCACCTACTACGTCCTCCGCGAGAACCATATGCCTGCCGTTAAAGAGGTTGTCGGTAACGATACCGGCGTCTATACTGTCACTGCGCCGCTCAGCGGCGAACTCGCGTTTCTGCGCAGTACCTATGCCGTCACCGACATTGCCGTTATAGACGCGCCTGTGCCGGTGACGGTACGTGTCCACTTTGGTCGGGAGCCGACTTTCCGCCAGTTTGTCGATATGCAGCAGCACCTGGCCGAAACATTGAAGTGTCCTGTGCATTTGGAGGTTACACTCTCCTAACATTTGGCGACGACTTGGGCAATTTTGCACTGATCTGCTTAGGCTGTGTTGACATTTCACTGCTCTCCTCTGGTCGATTCCGCTCTAAATGGTTTTCTCGCTAAGTTCGCGGTCACCTTTCCGGGAACGGGTCCCGGCAAATTCCAGGTGTACGATACATATCTGACCCCTTCCCGGAAGGTTGTGAATTTAGCGAGAAAACCACTAAGCGACAAATTGCCAGGAGAGCGCACTGTAAATGTCAACAGAACCTAACAGAAGTGAGGGGCGCCGGTATAAGTGCCGAGCGATCTGGGAATCGTGTGTGTTTCGATTAGAAGGCCAGGTGCATGACAAGTATTATTCGCTTACTGCTCATTGAAGACGATCCTGCCGACCGCATCCTCCTCGAAGAGGTGCTCTACCGTTCGCTGCCCTCGTATCCCAATGTCCCACACTGCTCAGTAGATTGGGTACAGTCTCTGAGCGACGGTATCGCGCTACACCAGCGGCGATGCTATGATGTCATCATCGCCGATTTAAACCTCTACGACAGTTGGGGGATCGAAACCATTGAACGCATGACCGCTGCCATCGACAATGCACCTATCATCTTGTTCACCGGTTTTGTCGATGAACAATTGACGTTGAACGTCGCACGTTATGGGATTCAAGACTATTTGGTGAAAGGTGAGTTTGATGGGGCGCTCCTGTTGCGTACCTTGCGTTTCGCCATTGATCGATATCGGCTGGAAAGACGCCAGAGAGCGGTGGCGCGCATCGAATTGGTGATGCAACAACCCGATGAGTTGCAACCGCTGTTCGATTACGTCGTTGCCTCTGTTGCTGAACTGTTGCCCACATCCGGCGGTGTCGCTATTGTGTTGGATGATCCTGAGCGTGGCGTTCTCTCTTTGGGCGCTGCCAACAGACATTGTCATCACACCGGTAGCCCGGAAATTCGCGCCATGTTCAAGCGCATTGTTGGCAATGGCACAACCGAAGCCGTCACCGATGTGACGGAACATCCTCTGGCCGAAGTGCGTGCGTTGACGGCGTACGGTCTCTGGGCCTATATCAGCGTGCCCATTGTGCACGAACAGCGTTGCCTCGGCGTCCTCTGTGTCCTTGAATCTTCGCCTCGTAGCTACACACAGACCGATATCGACTTCATGCAGACGTTGACGAGCCGTGTGGGGCTGGCCATCAGTCGCGTGGAACTGTACGAGCAACTGCGTGCACAGGCCCATGATCTCGCCATCCACAATGCCGAGTTGGATGCCTTCTCTTACACCGTGGCGCACGATCTACGTAACTTGCTTGCTTCGGTGACTGGCTATGCCGAGATGCTGGCCGACGATTTCGATCTCTTGACACCGGCCAATCGCTCAGACTACCTGCAAGCCATTATCACGCGCGGTTATAAGATGGAGCAGGTAATCACCAGCCTGCTGACGTTGGCTCGTTTGCGCACCGTAGACATGGCGTTGGAGATTATCACGATGGAAGGTGTTCTCCATGAAGTGATTCACCGCGTGCACGATCTTACTGTATCAACAGGCGCCAATGTCCATCTCCTCGGCAAGTGGCCGCAGGTCACCGGCAATGCCGGTTGGCTGGAGGAAGTGTGGGTCAACTATGTAACAAATGCTTTGAAATACGGGGGCAACCCGCCACAGGTGACGCTCGGGGCGACAGTCGTCGAGGATTTTGTGCGGTTTTGGGTGAAAGACAACGGACGAGGCATTGCGCAAGACGATCTGCCACGCCTTTTTCAGCCGTTTGTGCGTTTACAGTCGACACAAACAGACGGTCACGGTCTTGGCTTGTCGATTGTACGGCGCATTGTTGAACGCTGCAACGGCCGTGTCGGTGTGGAAAGTGTGGTTGGCAAAGGCAGCACCTTCTGGTTTGAACTACCTGTCTATACGGGAACGGCCTCTTACTCTGCGTTGGAAGACACCGCAGTGACGTCTCCCGCAGTGACGTCTCCCGCAGTGACGGTGAACCCGATTGCCATAAACGCCAAAATGAAGCCCAAGTAATTCTCATTGAGGAATCGGCTGCCGTAGAAGAAGACGGCAAGTAGGATCGCATAGTGCCAGCAGGCTGCGCCCAGTGTGTTGTCCTGTTGCTGTCTGTGTAAGAACCAGAGCAGTACCGGCACAGTCAGCGCGACTTGCACAATCCAGAACGGCCACTGGCCAAAGCGACTGTCTACCCATCCCAGCGCCAGGACGAAATTGGCGGCGCCCCATCCCCAAATTTGATAGCCTGTCTCCCCCTGCCCACTGCTCCAACGCCACACATCATCGTAGATCGCGTTGACGTCCCAAATCACGTAGGGCAGAACCAGCAACCCGAAGACGGCCAACGCCGGCCACACACGGCGCAACACCACAGGCACCCCATGCAAAATCCCCAACCAGCCCGAACGCCCAAATTCCTCCGACTTTGCCAGTAACAGCAGCGCGTAGAAAGGGGCGAAAAACCAGGCTGTCGGCTTGGCGGCACAGGCCAGGCCATAACAGATGGTGGAAATCCACAACCAGCCGCGCCCATCCCCCGCGCTAGGACCAGCCATCCGCCAGCGTTGCCACGCTGCCAGGCTGAAGACGATCCACGCCAACACAAACGAATCGTTCTGCCCAAAGAGAATATCAAGCCCCATGATCGGGTTAATACCCAAGAGCATGACCAGCGCCAATTGGTTGCGTTCATCGCGAACCAGGCGCGGTGCAAGGGCCAGCATGATCGCCCACAGCAGCAGGTAGACAAAGCGTTGATCGTAAAAACCCAGGCTCTCGCCAAGCAAAGCAAAAGGCGCGCTAAAGACAAAGGTCCACGGCAGGTAGGGATAGTGATAGAGCGCGGTACGATACTCGTCAAAGCCCCACTCGGCCATAGGTGTTTCGGTGTAATCTTCGATATAAGGGTTGCGCCCGTTGAGGAAGAAATCGATGGTGGCTTCTGTCTGGATCACGCCGCCGTCGTGGGTGTAGCTGGCCGGTCCACTCTGCTCGCGCAAGAGGATGAGCCGCCCTGTGGGCAGGACAATGGTGGTGGTAAGGATGGCGATGAGCAGCGTCCACTTGGCGGCGACATGGACACGACTTGGGCGTGTCAGATCAACGAGTAGATAGCCCAACGTGAAGGCCAGCGTCAGTGCAATCAGGATCAGCGCCAGTGGCTCCCCTGGCCAGGGACTACGTTCGCCCATGGCGGCCAGCCCCTCCGCCGAGAGAATCTGCCCAAGCAGGGGATGGCGTTGCACATCTTGGCGGGCGAGGGGGGTGGCGAGGGGTTCGGCCAGGCTGCCGACACGCACCTGTGCGAAGACGAGCACAGCCAGCAGCAGCGCGTCCCAACCTGGGTGGCGGGCGTGCAACCGCTTCGCCTTTGTCTGTGCAATCATCAGCGTTCCTCACTCAAGGTGTGGATGATGCCATTGGTCGCCGGAATGAAGATTTGGCCGTCACCAATCGCCGGTTGGGCCACCACACTGGTTGCTCCTGTGCTGGTGCCGGCAATCCGCTCTCCGTTTAAGCCCTGATGGATAAACAGAGCGCCCCCTGTAGTGACAAAGAGAACCTGACCGTCGCCGACAATGGGCCCACCCACTATCAGCCCGCCGATGTCTTGCCGCCACACTTCTGTACCGGTGCTGCGGTTGACGGCCCTGGCGATCTGGCCACTCACCGTGTAGAGCCGTACCCGATCCACCGCCATCATGTCGATCCGCTGGCCTGTGGCATAGCTCCACAACAGGGCACCGTTGGCTGCATCAAAAGCGTAGACGGTGCCATTGCTATCGCTGACATAGACTTCAGACATAGCGATTGCGCCGGGGTAGGCATAGACGGGCGGCGCACTCACTTCGCTAAAAAGCGTCGCGTCGGACTGCCAGATGGTCTCACGGTTGAAGATGTCCACAGCGGTCAGTCTTTGATTGGCGACGTAGAGAAGTTGATCGCCTGCCGTCGGGTACTGTAGCACATTGCCGGTGGTTGTAATTTCCCAGATGAGTGCGCTTGTGAAGCGGTTGATGGCATAGACATGATTGTTCTGCCCGGTGACGAATACCAGATCCCCGGCCACATTGATGGCAGTCTTGGGTGCAACATTCAAAGAGACAGCCCACAACTGGCTGGCGCTGTTGCCCTGTTCACGCAGGGCAATCACGCGCCCATTGCGGTCGACAACGTAGATGTCGAGATTACCGTCGGTCACCTGCGCCGCCGGACCAACCGTTACCACTTGCCCAATGTCGTATCGCCAGCGTTGATTGCCCTGCCGGCGATCGAAGGCATAGATGTGATTGTCTTCGTTGGCAATGATCACGCTCTGCTGCACCACAATCGCGGGCGATGAAAACGCCTGGATTACCTGTGGGCTGTCCCATTGTCGCGACCAGTTGGGCAAAATTGCCTGCGGCACATAAGCCTGCGCCGCCGGATCTCGTCGGAAGAGAGGATAGTCGGCATTGGGGATAGGGGTTTGCATTGGGATCGGCGTGGCCGGGATGGCAAGTGGCTGGCGTTCAACCAACCAGCGGACATCGTTGGGGTTGGCGCCTGTTGGCGCATTGGGCGGCAGTTGATTCTCGCGCACGGCCAACCCACGTTGACGTGTCCACCCTTGGAGATTGAATTCACAACAGAGGTAAATCCATTCCCCGGTGGCGTTTCTGCCTTGCATCACCACTCGTTGATTGGCCGCGATTTCGGTGGTGCGGGTATATCGGGTGCTTGGGCCTTCGTAGATGCCCACCGTCTGTTGCGTAAAGGCCTGTAAAGAGATCACCGGCTGTAGCGTAGCGGTTGGTGTTGGTGTGGCCAAAGGCGTTTCTGTGGGCGTTTCGGTTGGGATTTCAGTCGGGATTTCAGTCGGCGTATCGCTGACGCTCTCCGGCACTGTGGCGGTGGCCGTTTCTTCGGTGGGTTGATCCGTTGTAATTGGAGGGACGTTTGGATCTTCAACAGTTGGCTCAACCGGCGTTGCTGTTGGTGTATGGGTTTGCTGGTTCAACACACCCGGGATGATCACAACGACAGTAAGTTCGGGCGTCGGCTGTGTACCGTCCACCACGGCAAGGGTCGGCGTGTGGGTCGGTGTCGGTGTCGGTGTCTCTGTTGGGAGGGGGGTGGGGGTGTCGATCCCGGCCATTGCCAGTGCCCGCGCCTGTTGTGTGGCGAGTTCTTGTGCGTTGCGGGTTGCACGAAAATCAGCCGTTGGGACGTCGGTGGCTGTCTTGCGCGTCGCTGTCACCGTAGGCGTAGGGGCCAGGGCGATGCCCTGTTGCACAAACCAGCGAGCGCCTGCAATCAGCCCGAGCGTAAAGAGGATGAGCAAGAGGATACCCCATCCGGAGTTGCGTTTCCGTTGGGTAGGGCGGCGTACCACAGGAGGCACATGATTATTCATGCCTTCATTCTATCAACAAGCCGGTAAACCTTCAAAACTGCTTGGTTTTTTTAAGTGAGCGGAGTATAATACAAGAAGTGAACGTTCTATTCTGTCGTCAGGTTATGCGGGTAAGTTTGGTTACCGACGTATGCGCGACCTGTGATCTAGTGTGGCAAGAGCCAGTCAATCATTCTGGCAGTGCCGCACCGACAAGGACGTTTTTATGAACGATGGTTCCGTAGACAATTCTTCCGCACATGAAGAGTGGCCCCACACAGGGCTTAGTAACGCAGGGCAAAGTGCAGAACACAGTCAATCTCCCCAACTGATAAAAGTGGAGATTTACGTCGCCGATCATTGTCATGTTTGTGATTACACTTATGAAGTAGCGGCAAGCATCCAGCGCGACTTCCCTGAGGTGGCATTAGAGATCATTGATATGGCGGCGCCGCAACGTCCAATTCCCGAAGTTGTCTTTGCAACGCCAACTTATCTGCTAAACGGACACGTCTGGTCTTTGGGCAATCCGTCACCTGAAGATGTGCACACCCGCTTATCCGAAGCATTGACGCAGACAACTTCACTTTTGCCGGAAAACCGGAACGAGTAGAACGTTATGGAATCGACAAACACTACACCCCAGCCTGCTGAAAAAATGAAGTACCTCTCTGAGCTGGCTGTTTTTCAAGACCTCACCGCGCGCGAGATGGAGGAGCTGAACCGTATCACCACCATGAGCACGGTAAGCCGAGGACGTGTCTTCTACCGTCCTGAAGAGCCGGGTGAGGTGCTATTCATTTTGAAAGAAGGGCGCGTCCAACTCTACAGGATCAGCCCTGAAGGCAAAAAACTGGTGATCACCACACTCGGGCCACATACGCTTTTTGGCGAAATGGCCTTGCTCGGTACCAAAATGCACAACACCTTTGCCGAAGCCGTTGAAGATTGCCTGATCTGTGTCATGAGCCGAAATGACTTGGAGCGTTTGATCCTGAGCAAGCCCCAAGTTGCACTGCGGATTCTTGAGATCACAGGCAAACGGCTGCGCGAAGCCGAGGAACGTCTGGAAAGCATGGCATTTAAGGGAATCCCGGCTCGACTCGCCAGTTTGCTGTTGCGCCTGGCTGATGAACAGGGCGGCGATGAGGTGCGCGGCCTTACCCATCAAGATCTGGCCGAAAGTGTCGGCACCTACCGTGAAACTGCAACCCAGGTGCTCAACGATCTAAAAACCCAGGGTCTGATCGAAATCGGACGCAAACGCATTTCGATTCTAGAACGTGAAGATCTGCAAGAGATTGCAGAAAGCTAGTACATAATAGCTGAAGTAGGTCCACGAAATACCGCGGAGTAAGCATGCCCATTCACATATCTTCGGAATACAGCGACTGACGTACGCCGTTGTGTACCATGGTTGGCCCGTAGAATGCGACGAATTGCCCAAAAGTTTGTAGAGAAGTTGACATCGACATGTGTGCGCATTACAATGTGAACTGTTTTACAAACGGTACTGTCTGCATAAATATAACGGTTGTTGCAGGCAAGTATTACCTGTAAGTAGTATTTTGATCAATCTAACAGCGTTGTTCACATAAAGGTTCAGTTTCATCTGTTCTCTCAGGAGGCTATTGTATGACCCATGTGATTTTCGATCTGTGCATCCGCGACGGCGCTTGCGTAGAAGTTTGCCCGGTTGAATGTATCATCCCCGGCCAACCCGAAGAAGAATGGCCCTGGTATTACATCGACCCAGACACCTGCATCGACTGTGGCGCTTGCGTACCTGAATGCCCCGTAGACGCCATCCTGCCGGAAGAAGACCTGCCCGAAGAATATGCCTACTGCACTGAGTTGAATGCCATGTACTTTACCGAAGGCCCTGGCTACGCAGCGCTCGAAATGAGTTAGTTGCTCAACTCGTTGCTTTGCCTGTTGATTTGATTATTTTTCCTGAATAGATAAAGCCCCTGCCCTATGCAGGGGTTTTTCTATTTCAGACAAACTTGTCATTTTGGCCTAGATGCGTACTCTATGAGGTCAACATACAATAAATTCAAGTAACTACTAGTCACAGATAAGGATGTGAACGCATGGTCGAAGCAAAAAAGCCGCAGGCGCCCGATTTGCGCGACGTGGAACGTGCCCTGGTGATCATGGCCCATCCCGACGACCCCGATTTCTCGTGTGCCGGCACCGCCATACAGATGTCACGCCAGGGGATCGAGGTAACCTACATGATCTTGACCAACGGCGACAAGGGTAACCACAACCCGTTGGTGACGCGCAATCAACTGATCCTCATGCGCAAGGAAGAACAACGGGCCGCCGCTGATCTGTGCGGTGTGAAGCAAGTCATTTTTATGGACGAAGAAGATGGCTTCCTGCGTCCCACCTTCGAGTTGCGCAAGCGCGTCTGCCGTGAGATCCGGCGCATTCGCCCGCAGTTGATCATCTGCCCCAGCCCCGAACGTTACCTCGTGGGCGACGGCTACATCAACCACCCCGATCACCGCAATGCCGGCCTGGTGGCACTGGAAGCGATTTTCCCCGCCGCCGATAACCCCATGTTCTACCCCGACATGGCCGATGAGGGCTACCTGCCCCACAAAATCAGCCAACTTTATGTCACCGGCTATGACGATCCAACCGTCGAAATCGATGTCAGCGCCGACTTGGACACGAAGATTCAGGCGATCCTCGCGCACAAGAGCCAATTTGATCAACCAGCCGAAATGGAAAAGTGGCTACGTGAACGTTGGGGCGATGAACAAGCAGATGGAAGTCGGCGCTACTTTGAACGCTTTAAAGCCATGCGCTTTGATCGGAGAGACGAAGAAGAGGAGAGCGATTGAGCGTTGAAGCGTTTTACCACTTCAACGCTTCAACGCTTCAACGCTCCAACATTCACACTGTTTTGCGTTGACTCCAAACATACTCCGGCTGATAGCCAAACGCCTTACGCGCCTTCTCGGTGCTTAGGGGCGAGGTGTAGCCGGGGATAGGCGAGCGAAGCTCGGTCTTGTTGTCGAAGAAGCGACGGATCAGGGCTTCGCTCTCTTCGTTTAAGACAACCTCCGCGCCGGTCAGGTTGTAGACGCCCGATTCCACCTGCGCCACTTCAATCGCTTGCCGACAGGCTTTCGCTGCATCACGCGCGTCGGTGCGGGTCCACAGCAGCCAGTTGCCCCAGGCCGGATCCCGTGTCATCTGCTCAACTTCCGGCGCCAACCGCGGCACAGGACGCACCCCCATGAAGCGAAACGAGAGGATCGTCAACCCAAAATTGTGGACAAAATAGTCTGCCGCCTGTTCACCGGCGATTTTTGACAGCGCATAGCTGTTCACCGGCCGCAAGGGATGATCCTCGTCCACCGGCGCGTAGACGGGCGGCGCGCCGGCAAACCCATAGACCTGCGCACTCGACGCCGACACGATGCGCTTGATCCCCAGATCGGCGCACGCCTGAAAAAGATTGAACGTCCCTCGCACGTTGTCGCCATAGGTGCGCGGATCAGGGACCTTGCCCGCATCAGCCCACGCGCCCAGATGCACCACCGCATCGGCTTCGGCCCGCGCCAGCGCGTTGTAGACTTCCCCCGCGTCCGTCAGATCCACCTGCAAAAAGTGCCCCGGCTGGGAATCGCCAGGCGTCTGCACATCCACGCCAAGGACGGTATGCCCTGCCTTCACCAGATCGTCAACCACATAGCGGCCAATCCCGCCGCTGCTGCCCGTCACCAACACGTTCATTGGTTCTTTTCCTCTGTACGGTGGAATAGAACGCGGATTGAGCGGATTAGGCGGATCAAACGGATTTCATCTAGCAAAATTCGCTTTATCTGCTTAATCCGCTCAATCTGCGTTCTATTCCAAGTTTGAATTATCCAACCCCGGCGATCATGACATTGTCGATGCGTACGGTAGGCGATCCGATGGCGCCGCCCATCGGCATAAAGACGAGATCGTTGGCCACGGCTTTGACGTTGTGCAGCCAATCTTGTAGCGAAATGGCAATGGTGACGTTGTTGACTGGGTGCACGATCTTGCCGTTCTCGATCCAGTAGCCCACCGCCGACACTGAATAGTCGCCGTTGATGGGGTTGATGCTGTGTGTGTTCATCACACTTTCCACATACAGACCGCGTTCCACGCCTGCAATTACCTCTTCGGGTGTCTGTGGCCCAGGTTGGAAGTAGAAATTGCTGGCACTCACCGAAGGTAACCCAGCATGGGACATGCGGCTGGCGTTGCCGGTGCTGCTGTTTGTCCCCTCGCGGGTGGCAGTGTAGGTGTCGTGGAGGACCGCCTGGAGCACGCCTTCGTCGATCAGCCGTGTCGCTCCTGTGGGTACGCCCTCATCGTCGAAAGGACGTGTGCCCAGCCCGCCCGGCAGCCGCCCATTGTCGAGCAACGTCACCATGTCCGACGCTACGGTTTCACCCATTTTGCCGTGTAAAAAGGACCGACGACGCTGCATCGACTGTGCACTCAACGCGCTGGACAGTGTGCCCACCACGCTGTGCGCTGCGTACGGCGAATAGACCACTGTGGCGCGTTGTGTGGGCACAGGTTTGCCACCCAACAGGCTAATCGCCTTCTTTCCCGCTTCGCGCCCCACGGCGTCGGGATCGAAATCCTTGAGCCACGAGGAGACACCCACATGAAAAGCCACGGCGCGATCGTCTCCATCCAGGGCCATCGCCATCAAATAGCCGCCGATGACGCTCTTGCGGTAGCTACCTGAAACGCCTTTGGTGTTGGCAATCGCCACAGTGCCGCTTTGCAAGAGGAAGGTGCAGAAATTGGTCACCACCACCCGCGGATCATAGTCGAGCGCCGCTTTTTCGAGCCGCTTCGCCATTGCCACCTTTTCTTCGGCGCTGACGGCTTCGATGGCGGGATCGTAGATCGCCAGATCCTCATCTGGGATTGTACCCGGATTGGGCAGGCGGCGGAATTCATCTCCATCCACCACACCGGCCAGGGAAACCGCTTCTTCGAGCAGACGGTCTACACTCTTGTCGCTGAAATCAGACGAGTAGGCGTAGCCCACTTTGCCGTCCACAATCACACGCACGCCGATCCCCTTGCTGCCGGCCTGCGAAAGTTTGTCCACTTCGCCGCGCGACACCCGAATTTCGGCTTCCTGCCCCACGTTGAGGTAGGCCTCAGCCTCCACGCCGGCAGTGTGCGCCTGTGCCACCACTTTGTTGACAAGTTCAAGATAGTTCATTGGGATCTCTCCTGTAAGGAATGAATGAAGAATGATGAATGAAGATTTTGTTCAGTACATGGTCGACGTTTCAACAACCAGCCGTACAAAGCAACTTTTCTACCCCATCTTTATTCATCATTCATCCCATCACTCTGTGCCGCCGACAGTCAGTTTCGGCACACGCACCGTCGGTTGGCCTACACTAACCTTGGCGGATTGAGTCTTGCCGCAGTGGCCCAGACCTGGATCCAGATCGAGATCGTTGCCGATCATGTCGATTTCGCGCAGGGTTTGGGGGCCATTGCCCACAAGGGTGGCGCCACGCACCGGGGCGGTCAGTTTGCCGTCTTCGATTAACCAGCCTTCGGTGACGGCGAAGACGTAGTCTCCGCGGCCAATCTCCACCTGTCCACCGCCCATGCGTTTGGCGTAAATGCCTTTTTTGACCGAACTGATGATCTCTTCGGGGTCGTGGGGGCCGGCATCGATGAAGGTGTTGGTCATACGCGGCATGGGCATGTGGCGGAACGACTCGCGCCGCCCGTTGCCGGTGGAGGCTCGGCCCATGCGGCGGGCTTCGGTGAGATCCCACATGTACTCTTTAAGGATGCCGTTTTCGATGAGGACGGTGCGCTGGGTGGGGGTGCCTTCGTCGTCGAAGCGCATGGTGCCGCGACGGTTGGGTATCGTGCCGTCGTCCACCGCCGAGAGGAAATCGGGGCCGACCCGTTCGCCCACCAGCCCGGCGTAGGCCGACGATCCGTTGGTGATGAAGTCGGCTTCCATGCAGTGTCCGCACGCTTCGTGGAAGAGGACGCCGCCCCAGCCGCCGGGGATCACCACTGTCATCTCGCCGGCTGGCGCGGGTTTGGCATCGAGCATGCGCATCGTCGCCTCCGCAGCCTGAACGATGGCCGCAATCGGATCGCGGTTGTCGAAGAATTCGAGGCCGCTCTGTGCGCCCAAGCCGGCGGTGGCCGACTGGATCACCCCCTCGCGCTGGGAGGTGACCTGGCTCATAAATTCGAGCATCTGACGGTCGTCCTCAGCCCAGACGCCGTCGGAGTTGTAGATCCAGACACGGCGGCTGATTTCGTCGTAGCGCGCCCCAACCTGCACCACATGTGGGCTGACGGCGCGGGCGGCTTCGTCCATGCGGCGGAGGATGTCGGCTTTGGCGGCGGTGCTCATCTCATCGTATGGGCGCTCGACCATACTCTTGAGTGGGCTTTTGCGCTGGGTAAGATCGACGCTTACGCGCGATTGGTTGGTTCCTCGCGCAGCGGCGGCGGCGGCGCGTGCCGCTTCGATTAGCGCCTCTTCGGTGACGTCGTCGGTGTAGGCATAGGCGGCCGTGTTGCCGTAGAAGACGCGCACCCCGCCGCCGATGTCGTTGCCGCGCACTGCCTGCTCCAACTTACGGTCATCGAGCACCAGGCGCAGGCTCTGGCTGTCTTCCAGGTAGACTTCGGCTAGGTCGCCGCCATTGGCCAGCGCCGTCGATAAAATCCGCTTGATTGATTCGGTTGGCAGCATGTAGTTCTCCTTGTGTGGAAGGGATTGGGGATTGGAGATTAGGGATCGGGGACTGGGCATAGGATCTGAGATCGCCTAACCGCCCAATCGCTGTCAACAAGAGATTAGGCGATCTCAGACGCTCAACCCGATCCCCAGTCCCCGATCCCTAATCCCCAATCCCTGCATTATCCAGACGTTCCATTTCTTCAGGTGAAAGTTCAAAACTCAATGCGGCAATGTTGTCGCGTAGGTGCTTAAGATCTTGCGACATGGGAATCGTGATGACACCGGGCTGCTGGATGAGCCAGCGAATCGCAATCTGCGCCGGTGAAACGCCCCGAGCACGAGCCATCACCTGTACAGCAGCGTGTTCGAGGACGCCGCCCTTGACCGGTGAATAGGCCGTGAGTGGGATGCTCTGCTCACGGCAGAAGCCTAGCACACCGTTCTGCACCACTTTGCGATCCAATAGATTGTAGCGGACCTGGTTGGTGGCGATAGCTGTATCACACAGGTCGATGGCCTCTTGCATCTGCTCGACGTTGTAGTTGCTCACGCCGACGCGCCGCACTCGACCGTCTGCTACCAGTTCGTTCATGGCGCGGAAGGTCTCACTTTGTGGAATGTCTTTGCTGGGCCAATGGATCAAGTAAAGATCGACGTAGTCTGTGTCCAACCGTTTGAGGCTGCCTTGAATGGCATTGTGGACACCGTCGTAGGTTGCATGGTCCGGCGAAACTTTGGTGGTGATGAAGAGATCGCCGCGGTTGAACGCCTTCATGGCGCGGCCAACCAACTCTTCGCAGTGGTTCTTGCCATAGACTTCGGCAGTGTCGAGGTGGGTGTAGCCCATGTCGACGGCCTGTTCGATGATGCCTACCATTTCGTCATCGCGTGAGTAGTCGGCGCTGCTGCCGCCACCCATCTGCCAGGTGCCAAGTCCTAGCACGGGGATCTGTGTGCCGTCTGGTAATTTTTCATATTGCATGAGGGGGGATCCTTTCTGCGGTTGTAACGATACAGTTCGCTGTGATTTTCACTGACAGGCGTTTAGGGGAACAAATTTACCTCATTATCTTAACATGGTATGTGATTGTTCAACCATCTTCAGGAATGAAGGGCTATTTTGCATTGGTGGCACTGCGACGAGGCGGCCCAACTCGAATCACACCCAGACTGTGCCCACCGATGTCAGGGAAATGTCGGTGAATATAGTTTGTTCGGTGTTGACTGAACAAACAAAACGGCGTATTGTAGTTTCATTGTTTTTGATCATCAAAGGATTCACTGATGCAACCAACCCATGAAGAATTACATTACGTTGAAGAATTCGGTTTGTTCTGGGAGCAGATGGGGTTGCCGCGTATGACAGGACGCATCCTGGGGTGGCTGCTGATCTGCGATCCGCCCGAACAGACAATGACCGATCTGACTGAGGTGTTGCAGGCCAGCAAGAGTTCGATTAGCACGGGCACAAGGATGTTGATCCAGTTTGGTTTCATCGAACGGATCAGCCTGCCCGGTGAACGCAAAGACTACTACCGCCTGTTGCCACACCTGTGGACACGTGTCCTGGCGGCCAAGCAGGGTCAACTCACCGACTTTCTGCAACTGGCCCAACGTGGGCTCGCCCTGTTGTCTGAAACGGATGCACAACGCCGTGAACGGCTCGAAGAGATGCACGATCTCTACGCCTTCATGGAAGTTGAGTATCCCAAACTGCTGGAGCGTTGGCGATTCGAACGGAGCCAACGCAAGCCAACTGTATAAAGATGAATGTAGAAAGATGAGGAATGGTCATGGTTATTGAGGTTCGCAATCTCACATACACCTACCCGCAGGGGACCGACCCCGCGGTGAAAGGCATTGACTTCGCCATTGAAAAAGGTGAAATCTTCGGTTTCCTGGGGCCAAGCGGTGCCGGCAAGAGCACCACACAGAAGGTGTTGATCAAGCTGTTGCGCGGCTACCAGGGCGACATCAAAATCTTTGGGCAGGATCTGAACAAACTAGACAGCCGCTACTACGAAAAGGTAGGTGTCGCTTTTGAACTGCCCAATCACTATCAAAAGCTCACCGCGCTGGAGAATCTGAACCTATTTGCCTCGCTCTATAGCGGCAAAACCCAGGATCCCATGCACCTGCTCGAAATGGTTGGCTTGAAAGACGACGCCAACACCCGCGTCAGCCAATTCTCGAAGGGCATGCAGATGCGGCTGAACTTCATTCGCTCAATGCTACACCAACCAGAGCTGCTCTTCCTCGATGAGCCGACGACCGGGCTGGATCCTGTCAACGGGCGCAAGATCAAAGAGATTGTGCTGGAGCAGAAGGCGGCAGGGCGGACAGTCTTCCTTACCACCCACGACATGGCCGTGGCCGAACATCTCTGTGACCGCGTCGCCTTCATCGTGGATGGGCGCATCGAGCTCATCGACTCGCCGCGCAGCCTCAAACTGCAACACGGGCAGCGCACCTTACGTGTCGAATACAGCCTCAACGGCAGCGGCGACAAGATCTCCGAGTTCCCGTTGGATGGGTTGGCCGAAAACGCCAACTTCATGCAAGTATTGCGTGAAGGGCGAGTGGAGACGATCCATACACAGGAAGCGACGCTGGAAGATATCTTCATCAAAACAACAGGAAGGAGCTTGGTGTGAACAGGCTGCTTTCGTCCTTACGCTGGGAAACCCAGATTCAGTTTCGTCAGGGGATCTACTACGCGGCGGCCTTCATCGCTGTGATGTGGTCGGCCGTGCTCTACAGCATCCCCGATGCGGGCATCGAACCAATTCTGCTGGCGGTGCTCTTTCTAGATCTCTCTGTCTTCGGCTTCTTCTTCATGGCCGGGCTGTATTATCTGGAAAAGGGAGAACGTGTGCTCGAAGGGTTGGTGGTGACGCCGCTACGCATCTGGGAATACCTGGCCACCAAAATCGTTACACTCACCATTGTGACGGTATTGGTGGGCGCGGTGGTGACACTGATCAGCTACGGATTCGGCATCAACTGGGGTTGGTATACAGTTGCCGTAATCGCCATGTGTGTGCCGTTGACGCTCTTCGGTTTCGTGATTGCGGCGCGCTACAACGGCATCAACGAGTATCTGCTGCCGGCTGTGATCTACCTGACTGTGATGCAGATCCCGCTGGTGGGCTACTTCGATCTGTGGGATCACTGGCTGCTCTACCTGATCCCCAGCACGCCGGGGCTGGTGCTGCTAGAAGCGGCCTTCGGCACCGTGCCGCCCTGGGAAATCGGCTACGCGCTGCTCTACCTGGCAGCGTTGACCGTCACCGGTTACCTGTGGGCGCGGCAGACATTCGAGAATGTCATCGCGCGTAAAGTGGGTGGATAAATCATCGGGTGCGACGCGCTGGCCAGGGTGCCAATGGATAGGCGACAAGTCACCGACCGGTGCGTTGCACCTGAGTGAACAAGGAGGATGTAATGAGTATGATCACCGCCCTAGGACGGGGCGATCTCAAAAATGTGCAACGTGATTCGTGGATGCTCTTTCTGCTGGCCTATCCGCTGATCCTGGGGCTGCTGCTACGCTGGCTGATCCCCTGGGTCACCGCCGGGCTACAAGGCACCTTCGATCTAACGCCCTACCATCTGCTGCTCACCAGCTTCTTCGGCGTGCTGATGTTGCCTATGCTCACCGGCTACCTCACCGGCTTCCTGCTGTTGGATGAGCGCGATCAGAACACACTGACAGCGCTGATGGTGACGCCGTTGTCGATGCAAAACTACGCGCTCTACCGCATCGCCAGCCCCATCGTCCTCAGTATCGTGGGCATCCTGATTGTGGCCTCGGTGATCGGTATCGCCGTGCTGCCCATGGAACATCTGCTGCCGGTTGCACTGGCCGGCAGCCTGTTGGCCCCCATCTTCGCCTTCCTGTTGACGGCTTTTGCCGCCAACAAGGTGCAGGGCTTCGCCGTAATGAAAGGCATGGGCACCTTTCTGATCGGCCCGATGCTGGCCTGGTTCGTGCCCGAGCCGTGGCAATGGCTGCTGGGTATCTTCCCCACCTACTGGCCGGTGAAGGCTTACTGGCTGGCCGCCGCCGGGGAACCCTACCTGTGGCTCCTGGCCGTCGGTGCTGTCTACGCCGTAACACTCACTGTCTTTCTGCTCAGGCGCTTTGAAGCCGGTCTCTACAGATAGCAAAGATGATTGATGAATAAAGAATGGGGACCCGACTGTCTCGAAACAGTTGGGTCCCATTCTTTATTCATCAATCATCTTTGCCGTCTTTGCAATCGCAACTTCCAAAACCCGTTCACTTGAAAAATCCGCCAGATTCAGATAGTGTGCCGCCGCCTCAAACAAGACCTCTTGCGGGATCATCCCAATCAGTTCGCTGTGCGCCACACCTACGCCAAGCCGGGCGGCTTCGGCCCGAATGGCCTCCACGACCACATGGAGCGGCGTGCGCCGAAAATCGACCAGGTTCATGCTCACCTGCGCCTGCCCCGCCACGAGGAGACCCAATGCCCGCACGGCAGGCAGGCCGCCGTCCCGTTCGCGGATGGCGCGGGCGATGTGTTTGGCAATCGTGACATCGCCGCTGTGCAGGTAGACGTTGTACGCGATCAAAAAAGGACGCGCCCCCACCACCACCGCCCCTGCCGGCCCCACCCGTACAGGACCATAATCCGGCTGTCGTTCGGGATTGCCGATCTCGCGGCAGAGCGCCTCGTACTCGCCCTGCCGAATCATCGCCAGATTCCGCCGCTCAGGACGTGTCGCCGCCGCTTCGTACAAGTAGACCGGCAGCCCCAACTCGTCACCAATGCGCTTGCCCAGGACGTTGGCCCACGTCACACATTCGTCCAGCGTACAGTTGCGGATTGGAATCAGCGGCACCACGTCCGTCGCCCCCAGCCGCGGGTGGACGCCGCGCTGTGTGCGCAGGTCAATGTGTTGCGCCGCCACCCGCGCCGCCGCCAGCAACCCCTCCACCACCGCCGCCGGTGGACCCACCACCGTCACCACACTACGGTTGTGATCGGCGTCGCTGCTGCGATCCAGCAGGCGCACCCCCGGCGTCAACATCGCTGTCACAATTGCATCCACCACTGCCGGCCGCCGCCCCTCCGAAAAATTGGGCACGGCTTCGATCAACACGTCCATCGATCCTCCCTGCAACATTGATGCAGAATAGAACGCGGATTAGGCGGATTGAGCGGATCAAGGCGGATTTTTCAGAATCTGATCCGCCCAATCCGCTCGATCCGCGTTCTATCCATCTTCCATTTCCAAATTACCCACCAATCCAGCGATCCCAGTCCCCAGTCCCAAATCCCCAGTCCCCTGTTATAATACAAGAAAACATCCTTCGTTCAACCAGACACGAAACGAGAAACCATGCCAAGCGAGATCCTTGAAATCGCAGTGGAAGTAGACGGCGAAGCCGCCGAAGCCGTCAGCGAACTCTTCAACCGCTACAACGGCGGCGACTGGGAAGAGGACAGTGAAGCCGGCGAAGCGTCGGGCGGCGGCGCTGTGATCGAGGCCACCGGTTTCGACGACTTCCACCGCCCCGTTGAGGGCGAATACCGTGTGGTGGTGAAAACCTACCTCAAACCCGGCCCGCGCGGGCAAGAAATTCGTCGCCAGATCGAAGAAGGGCTGTGGCGGCTGAGCCTGCTCTACCCCATCCCCGAACCTGCTATCCGCATCGTACGCGAAGAAGACTGGGCCCACGCCTGGAAGAAATTCTACAAACCGCTACGCATCGGCGAACGTGTGCTCCTCGTCCCCGCCTGGGAAGAGACCGAAACCCGCCCCGACGACATTGTGGTGAAGCTTGAACCGGGCATGGCCTTCGGCACAGGCATGCACCCCACCACGCGCCTCTGTGTGCTCGCCCTCGAAGAATTGGTGCAGCCCGGCATGGCCGTCCTCGACGTGGGGACGGGCAGCGGTGTCCTTGCCATTGTGGCGGCCAAATTGGGCGCAACTTCCATCGTCGCCACCGACATCGATCCCCTGGCCATTGACGCCACCCAAGACAACGCCGCCCGCAACGAAGTCAGCTTCGGTGAAGGCGGCATTCTCAACATCCAACAGGGCAGCATCCCCGCCAATCAGGCTGGGCGCTACCCTGTCGTCGTTGCCAACATTCTAGCCGAGATCCTCGTCGGCCTCTTCGAGGGACGCTACGGCAACGTCCCCCTGGCCGAACCCGTCGCCCCCGGCGGCCACATGATCCTCTCCGGCATCCTCGACGAGAAGGCCGGCATGGTCCTCGAAGCCGCGGCGCGCCACGGGCTGATCGAAGTAGATCGAAAACAGGAATCGGATTGGGTGGCGCTCGTGGTGAGGAAAGAAAAGAATAATAAATAAAGATTGGGTGGCGACGTTGACGCGATACGTCGCCACCCAATCTTTATTTATTATTCTTCATTCATTTCCTAAAACCCCGGCCCCACCACCGCAATCAGGATCAACGCCAGGATGCCGAAGAAGGCGAATTCGAGGATCACACGTCGACTGAGATGACCTTCCAGCCCTTGCTGGGCCAGACCCACGGTGAGGTAAAAAATCAGGAGCAGCAGCAGCCCACCGGTAAGACCGGGCAACGGCCAATAGTTGAGCGCCCACGTCACCTGGCCCAGGATCAGGCCCACGATGGCAGCATAACTCAGCACCAGATCGGCGCGGCGCGTGTATGTGCGCAACAGTTCCGTGGCCAACAGCGCCGCCGTCGCCGCGATCAGTGTCCCTGAAAGCAGGCTGCGTGTGCGCGTCTGGTAGACCAGCAAAAAGAGGACCAGCGCCGCGCCGTACGCCAGCACATTCAACAGCAGCCGCGACCGCCGGAAACCCTGCACACTGGGATCCACCGTGGCGTAGAGATTAAACAGCGAAACCGCCACCGCAAAGCCGCCCAGGCTCAACACCGTCACCTGAAAGATGCGCGTCGGCGCTTGTGGGATCAGCAACACCGTCAAAATCGACAGCGCCGCCGGCAGCGCCCAATAGGGGATGGAGCGCCAGCGTGAGCGCTTCTCCCCCACATGAAACGCCGGGTGCGCCCCCACCACCATCTCCGCTCCGCTGGCCGCCACCGCCGCGATAAAGAACGCCATCAACGTGGCATCGCTCACCGTGATCACCATCGGTGAACCCAATGCCTCCAACGAAAAAACAAAAGTCGGTAGCCGCAAAAAGAGCGACGCCGCCATTCCCGCCACCACCGCCCACATCACCACACTCACCCGTCGTAGAATCTCCTCGGGGTGCGGTTGATTTAGGGCTGGAGTCGGGTTAAAATGACCGCTCTGTGCAGTCGAACGAGAGTCCGTTACCGGCTGATTTGAAGACATCGAAGGCTGTGATTGCATGGCCGAATTGTACGCCCCACCAGGAGTGCTGTCAAAACCATGCCCGTTTGCCAATACCGCAATTTCGACGTCACCATCGCCGGCAACCTCGCACCCTACGCCGTGGTCGCCAACTACCGCGGCGCCTCCGCCCAAGGATCGTTTCACCACGACGTGCACCACGATCTCTGGCGCGACTACACCAGCGTCCTCAACGACCTGCGCCGCGCCCCCGGCGAAAAGACCCTCACGGGCCTGGGCGCACATCTCTTCGAGCACCTGCTCAGCGCCGATCTGCGCGATCTCTGGCTCCAGGCCCGCAACGACCTCGACGATCTCGACGCGCCCAGCCTGCGCCTGCGCCTCAACGTCCACCCGCCCGCCGTCGCCGCCCTGCCCTGGGAAAGCCTCTACGACCCGCGCCGCCGCCAACCTTTCGGCGCCGACCCGTCCATCGCGCTCGTACGCGTCGCCAACCACGTCGGCTACACCGGCCGCCCCCGCGCGTTGACAGCCCAACTGCCGCTCCGCATCCTCATCGTCGCCGTCGATGACCCCGAAGGCATCGACGCCGCCGCCGAAGTCGCCGCTGTCGAAACCGTCCTTGCGCCGCTGCGGCCCCACCAGATCGACCTGCACACCGCCGCCGGGCGTTTCGACATCCACGCCCTGCGCCGCCGCCTCCACGACGTCCAGCCCGACGTGCTGCACCTCATCACCCACGGCGACCCCGACGGCCTGCTTTTCTGGACAGCCGACGGCGAGCCAACCCTTGTCACCGGCGCGCAAATCCAGGCCACCTTGCGCCAGATCGACTCGCTCAAACTTGTCTTTCTCAACGCCTGCCTGGCCGGCCAACCCAACCAAGAAACGTCCTACGCCGCCGTGGCCGAACGCCTACTCCAGACCGGGCTACCCGCCGTCATCGCCATGCAGTACGAAATCGCCGATCAGGCCGCCGTCCACTTTGCCGGCTTCCTCTACGAAGCGCTCGTCGGCGGCACCTGCCCCGGCGCCGTGGACCACGCCATGGGCATCGCCCGCAGCAATCTCTACATCGACGCCCCCCACCGCCTGGGCTACATCACCCCGGTCCTCTGGCTCAACACGGAGGACGGCCTGATCTTCCGCCTCGCGTCACAGGGGGCTCTGCCGCCGGAAATCACCGCGCCGAAGCCACCCACCGTTGACGACGATCCCGCGCCCCTGCCCCCCCCGCCGAGGATCGACGTGGATCTGGCCGAAAAAGAAGCGTGGCTGGCATCTCTGCCCCGTTACGACCGCGACCGCCTCAGCGCCGACGCCCGCATCGTCTTCGACAGCCGCCGCAACGTCCTCGCCGACGCCCAGCGCGTCCTCGACGAGCTGCGCCGCTTCGACACCCAACAGTCAGACGGCACCGTCCTCGCCGCGCCCATCCGCCGCGCCCTGGATCGCTTCGCCCGACTGCGCCGCGAAATCGACAGGCTCACCCAAATTCTCGTCACCAACGTAGGGCCGGGAGAAGAGTGATGCGTGATGCGTGTTGCGTGTTGCGTGTTACGTGGGGAGAAGATGCGTTCATTTCTCTTGAACGATTCCTTTTTCAAGAGAAACGGCGCCAAACTTGACCCACGCAACACGCAACACGCAACACGAAATAACCTTCCGCCGCCTCCTCGCCGCGTTCCGCCTTCTCTCCCTCTACACCATCCTGTGCAGCGGACTCTTGACCACCAGCCTCCTCGTCCGCGCCGCCATCGAAGACGGCCCCGCCCCCACCGCGCCCCAACCACCCGCCGCCGCGCCCGCCGCCCAGATCCCGCTCCTCGGCGTCACCGTTGACCTGACCCAACATGCCACCACCGCCGAACGCCGCGACGCCCTGCGCCGCCTGCACGATGCCGGCTTCGGCTGGGTGCGCCAACGGGTCGATTGGGCCACCGTCGAACCCGAACGTGGCAATCTGCACTGGGCCGAGATCGACGCCGTCCTCGCCGACATTGTCGCCGCCCAACTCACGCCGGTGATCGTCCTCGACGGCAGCCCGGCCTGGGCGCGCTACGTCCGCGACGCCGACAACCCACTGGCCCCACCCGCCGACTTCGCCGACTTCGCCAACTTTGCCGCTGCCTTCGCCGACCGGTATAGAGAAGATGTCCGCTTCTACCAGATCTGGGACGAACCCAACATCGCGCCCCATTGGGGCGACCGGCTCATCGAACCCGTCCACTACGCCCGCCTGCTCAAGGACGCTGCCGCCGCCATCCGCAGCGCCGACGTCGACGCCGTGATTGTCACCGCGGCGTTGGCCCCCACCCGCGATCGCGGCCACACCGCGGTGGACGAAGTCACCTTTTTGCAACGCCTTTACGCAGCGGGTGCAGCCGGAGACTTCGACGCCGTAGCCGTGCAGCCCTTCGGCTTCGGCAACCCACCCAGCGACGAACGCAGCCGCGTCGACGTGCTCAACTTCGCCCGCCTGCGCCTGATCCGCCGTGTCATGGTCGCCGCCGGAGATGCCGAAACGCCGATCTGGGCCGTCCGCTTCGGCTGGAATCGTGTCCCCAACGCCAACTGGGGCACGGTAACGCCCCTCGCCCAGTTCGATTACACAGCAGACGCCATCGCCCAGTCCCGGTCCTGGCCGTGGCTGGCCGCGCTGGGCTGGCCGATTGATCGCCCCGCCGTAGGTGAAGGATGTGGTGACATTGCGTGGAGCAGTGCCTGGCACTGCGGCGACGATCCCGCCTGGGGGTTCGCGCTTTTCGACGCTGTCGGCTTCCCCGAACCGCTGCTGTCGGCTTTCCTCGTGCCGGGCAACCCGTCCACGAGCACCTTGCCGCCGTGGACAATTCCTGCCACACTGGCCGCTTACGTCGTTTTCGCGGCTGCGGTCCTCTGGCGTGGCGCTGCCGCCATGCGCATCTTGCCGCTTCGCGCCTGGATAACCCACCGGCGATCCAATGCCCAACCGCGCCCCCTCGCCGAGTGGACCATCATCTTCATCATCCTCATCATCTACTATTTCGCCACCTGGCCACCGCTTATCGGCCTCTGCCTCATCGCTGTCGCCGTCCTCATCTACGCCCGTCCCATCGACGGCGTCCTGCTGGCTGCGGCGCTGCTTCCCTTCCACTTCCAGCACAAAGAGATCAACCTCGTGGCGTTCACGCTCACCCTTCCCCCTGCCCACGCCGCCCTGATCGCCACCTTGCCTGCGCTCACACGCTCAACCCGATCCCCGATCCCTAATCCCCAATCCCCAGTGCCCAATCTCCTCGCTCTCGCCTGGCTCGCTATCAGCCTCCTCGCCGCCCTGTCCGTCTGGCACTGGCCTGGCTACATTGCCGGTTTGTGGACGCTAGTGATCGGGCCTGTCCTCTTGTATGTGGCGGCGCGGCGGTTTGTGGTCGACGTAGCACAGTGGCGGGCGTTGGCGTTGGCGCTGGGGATCGGTGGCTGCGTGGCGGCCGGCATTGGTCTGGTCCAATGGCTAAGCGGCGGCGGCGTAGCGGTGGACGGTGTGCGGCGGCTTATGGGGTTGACCTTTTCGCCGAATCAGACGGCGCTTTACCTGTTGCGTACGCTCTTTTTGTTGGTGGGGGTGGCTTTAAGTTGCAAGGGGCGAGGGGCGTGGGGTGCTGTGGGGTTGACTGCCGTGGCGCTGGTGCTTACCGGCAGCCGGGGCGCGCTGCTGTTGGGCATCCCCGCGGGGACGGTGGCGCTGCTCTGGTTGGGTGCGGGGACGCGCCGTCCGCGACCGTGGATGTGGGCGGCGCTGGGATTGGTCCTCGTGGTAGTGGGGGGGATTGGCCTGTTTGTGCTGGGTGAGCGGCTGCAAAACAGCGAGACGGTATTGCGTCGTTTTGCGATTTGGGAAGGGGCGACGGCGTTGTGGTCCACCGCGCCGTGGACGGGTGTGGGGCCGGGCGGCTTTTTCTGGCGTTACCCGGCGTTTATTGTCCCCGCCGCAGTGGACGAACCCAACTTGCTCCACGCGCATACTGTCTGGCTCAACGTGGCTACAGGGTGGGGCGTGCTGGGTTTGGTGTGGTTCGGGGCTTTGCTGACTTGGTTGATTGGGGTGGCGCGGCGGCTGCGATCTCAGCCAGTAGATTGGATTGCGGTGGGCGCTCTGGCGGCGGTGATCGCGTCCTTGGCCCATGCGCAAGTGGACGCCTTCCTGGTGCTGCCGGAGTTGACGGCGTGGAATTGGTTGGTCCTGGCGCTCTTGGCGCAGCGAGAGCTGTCGGGTTTTCGCCGACCTGCCGGGTTTTCTGCAACCCGGCGGGTCTAGGCACAAACCCGGCGGGTCTAGGCACAAACCCGCCGGGTTACAGAAAACCCGGCAGGTTTGTGTGTGATCCAAAACAAAAATCTAACAGAGCGCCGGTATAATTCACACAAACGGCGTGCATAATAAACCCCATGCACACACAGCACCGCTGGCGAAGATTTGCGTTCTATTTGCATGAAGGTAATTCGGAATCGCAAGTACCATTTCGACGACGGTTCTGTGACATCTTTAACTAGCGGATACAACTAGCGGATACAACTAGCGGATACAACTAGCAGATACAACTAGCGGATACAACTAGCGGATACTATAGACTTGGCAACCCCTAGTGGTTGCGTTGGATGCCCAGAGTGTTGCACAAACCATTTCCGGGCAACCCCTAAAGAGAGGAACAGAAGCAGAATGATGCGTTTTGACCGGTTTACCGAAAAGGCCCAGGAAGCAGCCATGCGCGCCCTGGAGATCCTGCAAAAGTACAAACATTCGCAGGTCGATACCGAACACCTCTTCCTGGCTTTGGTCCAGCAAGGTGACGGCACGGTGGGTCAGATCATTGAAAAGTTGGGCGGATCTGCCGACGTCATCGCCCGCAAGCTGGAGAAGATCCTCGAAAGTGCGCCGCGTTCGAACAATGCCCCTTACGGCGGTATGCCCACGGCGCAGGTTTTCATCACCCCCCGTCTTAAGCGGGTGATGGACGTGGCCAACGAGGAAGCCACCAAACTCCAAGACGAATACATCAGCACCGAACATATCCTGTTGGCGATTGCCAGCGAACGCAACACGCCCAGCGCCAACATTCTGCGCGAGGCCGGCATTAGCAAGGAACGTGTCTACGCCGCCGTGGAAGAAGTGCGCGGCGGGCAGCGTGTCACCGAGCCGAATGCCGAAAGCAAATATCAGGTGCTCGAACGCTATGGCCGCGACCTCACCGAGGTGGCGCGTCAGGGCAAGCTTGATCCTGTGATCGGGCGCGAGGCCGAAATCTTGCGTGTGATGCAGGTGCTCTGCCGCCGCACCAAGAACAACCCTGTCCTCATCGGTGAGGCAGGTGTAGGGAAAACGGCAATTGCCGAAGGGCTGGCGCAGCGCATCGTGGACAACGATGTGCCTGAAATCCTGGCTGAACGCCGCCTGATCTCGCTTGATCTCGGCGCGATGTTGGCCGGCACCCGCTTCCGCGGCGAATTTGAGGAACGACTTAAAGCTGCAATGGACGAAGTGCGCCGCAGCGAAGGTGAAATTATCCTGTTTATTGACGAACTGCACACTGTCGTCGGCGCGGGCAATGCCGCCGGCGCTATGGACGCCAGCAACATGCTTAAGCCTGCCCTGGCCCGTGGTGAGTTACAGTGCATCGGCGCCACCACACTGGACGAGTACCGCCAGCACATCGAAAAGGACGCCGCGCTCGAACGCCGTTTCGCCCCCATCCATGTGGACGAGCCCAGCGTAGAGGACAGCATCGAGATCCTGCGCGGTCTGCGCACCCGCTACGAAGATCATCACGGCATCACCTACACCGACGAAGCGTTGGAGCAGGCCGTGAAGCTGACCAGCCGCTACATGACCGAGCGCAAACTGCCCGACAAGGCCATCGACGCCATCGACGAAGCCGCCGCCAAACTGCGCATCGCCATGCATTCGATGCCCAAAGAGTTGAAGCAGTTGAAGGCCGAGATTGAGGAACTGGCCGAGTCCGAAGAGGAAGCCTGGGCCGACCGCGATTACGAGAAGGCCGCACAAATCAAGACCGACCTCGTGCGCATGCGCGAAGAGTTTAAAGACGGCATGAAAAAGTGGAAGAGCGACGCCAACCTCGACGACGTGGTCGAAGCCAGCGATGTCGCCTCTGTCATCCACGGGTGGACGGGTATTCCTGTCACCGATCTGTTGGAGGCCGAAGCCGAAAAGCTGCTGCGCATGGAAGAGCATCTGCACATGCGCATCGTCGGCCAGGAGAAGGGCATTGCTGCCGTCAGCGACGCCATCCGCCGCGCCCGCAGTGGCCTCAAGGATCCCAGACGCCCCATCGGCACCTTCCTCTTCTTGGGGCCAACCGGCGTGGGCAAGACGGAGCTGGCTAAGGCGCTGGCTGCCTTCCTCTTCGATGACGAAGAAGCCCTGCTACGCGTGGACATGAGCGAATACCGTGAAGGACACACCGTCAGCCGTCTCTTCGGTGCGCCTCCCGGCTATGTGGGCTACGATCAGGGCGGCCAGTTGACCGAACAGGTGCGCCGCCGTCCCTTCCGGGTGATCCTCTTCGACGAGATCGAAAAGGCGCACCCCGAAGTTTGGAATACGCTGCTCCAGATCATGGACGATGGCCGCATGACCGACGGTCAGGGCCGCACGGTGGACTTCCGCAATACTGTCATCATCATGACCAGTAACGTGGGTGCCGAAGTGGTGAAGCGTGGCAACCTGGGCTTCATGACGCCCGAATTGGACGAAAGCAAACTCAAGGAAGACGAGTATGGCAAGGCGCTCAAGCGCATGTTCCGCCCTGAGTTCCTGAACCGTATCGACGAGACTGTGGTCTTCGATCCGCTGACCCGTGAGAATGTGCGCCAGATCGTGGGCCTGCTCATGGGCGACATTGAGAAACGCCTCGACGAAATGGGCATCACCGTGGATCTGACGGAAGCAGCTCGCGATCACCTGGCTGCGGTTGGCTTTGATGCCGAGTACGGCGCTCGTCCGCTGCGCCGCCTGTTGCAGAAGCGGGTGGAGAACGAACTCAGCCGCCGCCTGCTGCGCGGAGAATACCAGACCGGCGATCATGTCATCGTGGACTACCGCGAAAACGACGAAGGCGAAAAGGAACTCGTCTTCGACCGCCAGGAACCCGAACCCATCGCCGTGGAATGGTCCACGACCGAGGCGAATGCGGAGGAAAGGGATTAGGGATTAGGGACTGGGGAGCGGGGACTGAGTTGAGTCTGTTGGTTCCTGATTGGTAGATCGCAGGCTAAAAGGAAAGGAGCCACCTCATCTGGGGTGGCTCCTTTTTTGGTTGCGTGTGCAGAACCCCATTCCCCCGAAATACTGTGCACGAGGTCGACAAAGTGGTGTACAATGAGATTGATTTATAATGCTGTCAACGGCAACGAAGACTACTTTCAGTAAAGGTTGTTGTGTACTACAATGGTTAAAATCTGGACAAAATATGGTTTTGTACAGCTTGTGCTGTTTTGGCCAAATATGAAGGCGTCTGTTTTGTCCTTGGCGTGATGGTTGAGGACATTCAAATATTTACACAATCATATTCATAGCAGTCATATTCACAAAGGCAAGGTAAATTCCAGATGTCAGACGTTATTGTCATTGGTTCGGGGTTTGGTGGGCTGAGTGTCGCTGCACGCATGGCCGCCCGTGGTCATAAGGTGACCCTTTTCGAAAAGCGCAACAAACTGGGCGGACGCGCCTACACCTACGAGATGGACGGCTTCACCTTCGACGGTGGGCCTACGGTGATCACCGCCCCCTGGCTCTTCGACGAAATCTGGGAACTGGCAGGCCGCAAGCGCGAAGACTACTTCAAGCTAATGCCGATTGATCCCTTCTACCGCATCTTCGATCACCACGGTCGTGGTTTCGACTACAACGGCGATCACGAGTTCATCCTCAGCGAGATCGACAAGTGGAACCCTGCCGACAAAGAAGGCTATACCCGCTTCATCGAAACCACCAAAGAGATCTTCGAAACGGGCATGGCCCTTATCGACAAACCTTTCCTGCATGTGACGGACATGCTCAAGGTTGCGCCCGATCTGGTGCGGCTGGAGAGCTACCGCAGCGTCTACGGCTACGTCTCCAAATTCGTCAAAGATGAATTCCTTCGTCGCTGCTTCTCCTTCCACCCGCTGCTCATCGGCGGCAATCCTTTTAATGCAGCGTCGCTTTACGTGTTGATCCACTACCTTGAGCGTGAATGGGGCATTCATTACGCCTACGGCGGTACCGGCGCTATCATCAACGCCTATGAACGGCTACTCACCGAACTAGGTGTCACCATTCATACCAACGCCGAAGTGGATGAGATCCTGGTGCAGGGGCGCAAGGCGACAGGAGTGCGCATGGCCGACGGCACTGTACACAAAGCCGACGCCGTCGTTTCCAATGCCGATGTGGCGTGGACCTACCTGAACATGATCCCCGAACAGGCGCGGCGTTTCAACAGCGACAGCCGTATCAAAGGCAAGAAGTACAGCATGTCGCTCTTTGTGATTTACTTCGGCACCAAGCGCCAATACCGAAACGACTCCAAGCTGGCGCACCACAACATTATTTTGAGCGAACGCTACAAAGAACTGCTCACCGAGATCTTCGGCAGCAAGGGTCTACCCGAAGACTTCTCGCTCTACCTGCACATGCCCACCCTTTCCGATCCGTCGCTTGCGCCGGAAGGCTGCGAGTCGTTCTACGTCCTTTCGCCGGTGCCGCACCTGGGCGCCGACATCGACTGGACGACGCAGGCCAAGCCCTACCGCGACGCCATCATGAACTTCCTAGAAGAAAACTACCTGCCCGATCTCCAGGCCAACATTGTGGCCGAGCACTACATCGATCCGCTGCACTTTGAGGGTGACCTCAACAGCTACCTTGGATCGGCCTTCTCGGTGCAGCCCACGCTGACCCAGAGCGCCTGGTTCCGCCCGCACAACCGCTCAGAAGACTTCGATAACCTCTACTTCGTCGGCGCAGGGACACACCCCGGCGCGGGTGTGCCGGGTGTCATTTCCTCAGCCAAGATCGTAGACGAACTCATCGGCGCGCCGAAAGAAGCGACACAGGCGACGCGGGTTGAGCGTCCGGCTGCAGAACAAGTAACAGCTTAGTTAACCGAAGATGGTGGGATAATGAGATGATGGTCGAGAAGATCGCCATCATCTCGTCATCCCATCATCTTTTCATTTCAAAAGGAGCATCTTATGAACCGTGACATTCTCCGCCAGATCCTCGCCGTGGGCTCCTTCCTCGCCACGGTGACAGTGAACAGCTACGCCAATATCTCCGTCATCGGCACGATGTCGGTGGGCGAAATTTCAGACTCGTTTCAGAACTTCTTCACCCCAGCCGGCTATGTCTTTTCGGTGTGGGGGGTGATTTATCTCAGTCTACTGGGGTTTAGCATCTACCAGGCGTTGCCCGGTCAGCGCGAAAAACCGCTAATGCGCCGCATTGGTTGGCTCTTCATCCTGACCAACGTCTTCAACGGCACCTGGATCTTTGCCTGGCAGTTCCTGCTCTTCCCGCTGAGTTGGGTGATCATCGTGGGCCTGCTGATTACGCTGCTCTTGATCTACCGCCAACTGGATGCGGAACGAGGACGTGTCGGCGTTGCGCATAAATTGCTCGTCCACGTGCCGTTTAGCCTGTACACAGCCTGGGTGACAGTGGCGACGATTGCCAACACCACCATCATGCTCCAGGCCCTAGGCTTCAACGGCGGGCCGATTGCCCCACAGATCTGGTCGGCTGTGATCATTGTGGTGGGCGCCACTATTGCCGGGTACGTCATCTACACGCGCCGCGACATCGCCTTCACCGGTGTCATCGTCTGGGCTTATGCCGGCATTGTGAACAATTACCTGGGCACCGAAATCGTGGCCTACACAGCGGGCGCAATGGCCGCAGCCGTTGTCGTCGTCTTGATCGCCGGGCTGATCCGCAACCAGCCGCCAGGACGTCAGCTACAGAGCGGTACGGCATAAGACACATCTAAGTGCCGGGGACGGGCCATCAGGCGCATTGTCAAAGCGTGACTGCTTGGCCCGTCCCCGACACTTTCGCTTCTACTTGTGAAGAACCGCAGATAATGAGATGATGGGATGATGAGGACGCAGACTCCTCCTCATCCCATTCATCGCGTAATCCCATTCATCGCGTAATCCCATCATCGCGTAATCCCATCATCTCATCCCCCAGGAGCGCCACGATGACCCACCTGATCACCACCCTTGGCCCCAAATTTGCCGACGAACTGGGCATAATCCTGCCGCACGAACACATCTTTGTTGACCTTGGCCCCATCGAAGCTGAAAATTGGCGCAACGCCACCGCAGAGCCCGTCATCGCGCTGATGACGCCCTACATCGAAGAGATCAAAGCGCAGGGGATCACGGCCTTGGTAGAATGTACGCCCATGGGCGTAGGCCGCCGCGCCGACATCGACCGCGCTGTCTCCGAAGCCACAGGATTGCCTGTGCTGGTGCCGACAGGCATCTACCGCGAGCCGTGGGTGCCCGACTGGGCCATGCAAGCCAGCGAAGACGAACTCACCGATTGGATGCTGAGCGAGTTGACCGGCGAAATCGAAGAGAGCGGCGTACAGGCGGCGTGGATCAAAGTCAGCGCCGGCGATGACGGCATCACCCCGGTCGAAAGCAAGATCCTGCGCGCCGCCGCACGCGCCGGGCGTGAGACCAACGCCATCATCGGCAGCCACACCATCCGCGGGCGTGTGGTGCGTGATCAACTGGACATCCTAGAAGACGTCGGCTACACTGCCGAACGCTTTATCTGGATCCATACGCAAAACGAACCCGACTTCGACCTTCACCTGGAAATGGCGCGGCGCGGCGCGTGGATTGAGTACGACTTCATCGGCAGCGACCGCTTCGACGACGCCTGGCATGTGGACCACATTGGCCGCGTCCTCGATGCGGGGTTCGGTGCCCAACTACTCCTGAGCCACGACCGCGGCTGGTATGATCCCTCAAAGCCCGGCGGCGGCGTCCCCCGCCCGTATACGCCGTTGGTAGCGTCCTTGCTGCCGGCGTTGCGCGCCGCGGGCATTGACGAAGCGACGATCCGGCAGATCACCGAAGACAACCCATTCCGCGCGTATAGCCGTCCTTGATAGAACGCGGATTGGGCGGATTGAGCGGATCAAACGGATTTTCCCAGAAATCTCTGAAAATCCGCCTGGATCTGCTCAATCCGCGTTCTATTTCTTTATCCAATCCACCCGAAAGAAGAAATCCATGACCAACCGCTCTATACGCCCTGTGACCCTAACCGACGAAGCCGTGGCGAAGCTCAAACAGGTGTCGACGGCGACGTTGACCTCTCAGTTGAACAAGCGTGGACTACGCAACACCTTCATGGCCGGGGTCTACCCCCTGTGCCCGGATCTGCGGCTGGTGGGCTATGCGTTCACCCTACGCTACATCCCCGCCCGTGAGGACCTGGCCGACGAATTGTACGACAACACCAAAAACGTGCAGCGCCTCGCCGTCGAAGCGATTGGCGAGGGCGATGTGTTGGTGATCGACGCCCGCAATGAAGCTGATCAGGCAGCCACTCTAGGAAACATTTTGGGGACGCGGGTGAAAGTCCGCGGCGCAGCGGGGATCGTCACCGACGGCGCGTTGCGCGACACCCCCGGCTTCCAGGAACTTGCGTTGCCGTCCTATATTCGTGCGCCACATGCCACCACTTCGTTTGTGGCCCACCACCCGGTGGAGATGCAGGTGCCCATTGGCTGCGGCGGTGTGGCCGTGATCCCCGGCGACGTCATTGTGGGCGATGCTGAAGGGGTGGTGGTGATTCCGGCCAAGATGGCCGAGTCGGTCGCTCACGACGCCTACGAACAAGAGATCCGCGAGGAATTCTTCCAGCAAAAAGTGGCGGGCGGCGCGTCGATCCTCGGGGTTTACCCACCGAATGAGCAGACATTGGCCGAGTTCGAGTCTTGGCGCAAAGCACAGGGCAAGTGACGATTTGTTGGGCCAAAGAGATGGGGCTGACCAGTTGGTCAGCCCTTTTTAGTGCATTTGACGTAGGTTATGGATTCTGCTATGGTGTTCTCAACTTGGACAAACCTGCATGTTTCAACCCCCCATGGTTGTGCAGAGATGTCGAAGATTCCCCTCGCTTTTCTGCTAAGCTGAATTTTCCTAGCGCCCACCAACGTTGGGCGATTCAATCTAGCCCACCAACGTTGGGCGATTCAATCTAGCCCACCAACGTTGGGCGGTTTATTCCCGTGACGCTTTAATAACGGACAGCCTGTGCGGAGAAACTGCATAGGTCTTCAACAAACGCCGGCATCCCTCCGGTGGACAAGCGCCTTTCTCTACGTATTGGCATCCCAGGTATTCCCGACCGGGCCCAATGCGTACGGTTCTGTTACCTATCCCCATTTGCATTGCATCCGTTTCCCATCAACTATTGGATGACAACTACTGTATGACAAGGAGGAAGACTGTGACGACTAAAGGTGTATCAAGACGTGATTTTCTCCGTTTTGCCGGTGGCGCAGCGGGCGTCTCACTGCTGGCTGCTTGTGTGCCAACGGCCCCTGCCCCCGGTGGTGGCACTGCATCGGACGCGCCTGCTGCCGAACCCAGCACGTTGTGGGTGCTTCACAAGCAGGATTTTCATCCCGAGTACAACGACTTCATGCGCGCCCACATTGTACAGTTCGCCGAGTCGAAGGGGCTGATGTTGGATGTCAACTTCACCGCCGGCTTCCAGACGGGTGGCGACATCACCATGATTGCGGCGTCTGTCCAGGCCGGCGACCCGCCTGACGTCTGGATCGACAACATCAATCCCTTCCAACTCAACCAGTTGGGCGTGTTGCAGCCGTTGAGCGACCTGCAAGCTGAGGTCAGCGCCATGTACGGCGAACCCAATCCCCGTCCTAAGGCCGAAACTTTGCTGGATGGCGAGTATGTTGGCGTTACCCTGCACTGCCGCAGCGATGGTGGCTGGGCGCGCAGCGACATCTTCGAAGCCGCGGGCATTGACGTCGTCGCCCTGCGCACCTTTGACGAACTGCGTGAGGCTGCTATGGCCATCTCCGACTCAGCCGCCGAGATGTGGGGCTGGGGCATGACGGTCAACCGCGGTGGCGACGGCGGTTACCTGGTCAATCGTGTCCTTAACGGTTGGGGCGCAACTTGGACGGACGAGACCGGCACCAAAGTGACCATCGATTCGCCCGAAGCGGTGGCTGCCGTCGAATGGTTGGTGGATACCTACACCAATCCGGCTTGGGAGGCAATGCTTCCTCCCGGCATCTTGAGCTGGACGGACAGTTCGAACAACGAAGCCTACCTGGGCAGCAAGGTTGCCTACACTCAGAACGCCGGTACTGTCTACGCCAAGGCGGTGGTGGATGGGAATGAAGTGGCCCCTGTCACTGTCTATGATCCGCCCAAGGGCGGCCCCGCCATTCAAGACTTCAACGGCCTGGGCGGCATGTATTTGCATCTGATTCAGGGTGCCAAGGCAGCGCAGAGCGGCAAAGAGCTGATTATGAGCTTTTTTGAAGAGGATGTCCTCAAGGCTATGTACCAGTCGGCGACGGCCTACGCTGTGCCGGGTTACGATGCCATGTGGGATTGGGAAGAGATCTCGAGCGAGCCGATTTCACTCGCTTTGAAGGCCGTCGCCCTCGATCCCACCGGCTGGACGGGTCTTTCGTGGCCTGGCCCGAGCACGGCGCAAATGGGCGCCGTGGGCACAGCCAGCCTGCACACCGACATGATCGCCAACGTGATCAACGGTCAGATGACGCCGGCTGAAGCTGTGACAGATGCCGCGGAAAAGTCGATTGCAATCTTCAATGAGTTCGGTGTTGCCGGTACATAAGTTGCTTTGACGATGTGCAAACAGCGGTGGCTTCAAACTTGAATCCACCGCTGAGTTGTCTTCGGCTGAGTTGTCTTCGGAAATGCTGGGCGTACCCTATGAGTGAGGTTGGGAGAAGGAACATATGAGCCAACAAACGACCCCAATCGGGTTAGACGTTTCGGACTATCGGCAACGGAAGAGTCTGAGCGCAAGTTTGAAAGACATGCTGGGTCGGGATTGGACAACGGCATATGTTTTTGTTCTGCCGACCATCTTGCTCTTGGGTGGGTTGATTGCCTACCCCTTTCTGAATGCGCTTTATTTGAGTTTTACCAACACGGTTTCGCTCCGGACAGGTCCTTTTGTGGGGCTGGCGAACTATGAATCGCTGTGGGCGGATAGTGTTTTTCGTCAGGCGGTGTCGAATACCATCGTCTACACCGTTTTCTCCGTCTTTTTTAAGTTTTGGTTTGGTCTCCTTGCCGCCATCTTGCTCAATCGCCTCAAGCGATTCCGCGAGATCCTGACGGCGCTGGTGCTCCTGCCCTGGATCGTTCCCTCTATCGTCATCGCCATTACCTGGCGTAACCTGCTTGATCCGCTCTACGGCGGCGTCAATCAGTTCCTCATCCAGATGGGCTTTGTCGAACGTGGCTTTCCGTGGTTGGGCGACTATGCCACAGCCATGCCATCGGTGATCATGGTCAACATCTGGCAAGGCATTCCCTTTTTCACGATTATGATGTTGGCGGGTCTTAGCTCCATTGATACGGAACTGTACGAAGCTGCCCGCATCGACGGCGCCAGCGCCTGGCGTCTCTTCCTGCACGTGACCCTGCCCGGTCTGCGCTATGTGATCATCGTGGCGACGCTGCTTTCGACGATCTGGACATTCAACGGCTTTACCGACGTCTTCCTGCTTACGAATGGCGGCCCTGCCGGGGCGACACGGGTCTACTCGATTCTGGCTTGGGAGTATGCGATCCAGGGGTTGCGGATCGGGCGCGGCGTAGCTGTGGCCATGACCATGGCGCCTGTGTTGGCGGTGATCATCTTCTTCCTGGGGCAGTACATGTCTGCCGGCGGCGCTGTTGAAGAGCCCACCGCCAAAGAAAAACAACGTGCCAAGAACAGCCCAATTGCGATTCTAACGTGGCCGTTTCGTGCACTATTGAAGTTGGTGATGAGTGTTTTCTGGCTGGTGAACGACACTATCGAAACGCTGTTGGAGAAGTTATCCAACTCGATTCGCCGTATGACGGGCAACACCCAGCCCAAAAAAGGACGGGGCATCTGGGTCGGCTTCTTTGCGGGGCTGGCGTTGACGATTATTCTCTTGTTCGAACTGTTGCCATTCTACTGGGTTGTGATTACAGCGTTCAAGACTACCGCCCAATACACCACCTTCCAGTCGGTCTTCTGGCCGGATCCGTGGTCTTTGGAACAGTTCGATGTGCTGTTTGGGCCGACGCGCGCCTTTGGCCTGTGGTATCAGAACACAGTGGTGGTGGCACTGGTCAGCACTGTCGTGTCGGTGGCGGTTGCTTCTTTGGGGGCGTATGGTTTAACGCGTCTGCGCTGGCGTGGGGCGAATTTCTTTAGCAGCATGGTGTTGATCGCCTACCTGATGCCACCGGTGCTGATGTTTATCCCCATCTACCAGATTTTCGCCGCCCTGCAATTGACAAACTCACTGGCCGGCCTGATGATCGCCTACCCGACCTTCTCGCTGCCGTTCGCCACCTGGTTGATGATGGGCTACTACGCATCCATCCCCAAAGAGCTGGAAGAAGCGGCCTTGATCGACGGCTGTAACCACTTCCAGGCATGGTATCGCATCGTGTTGCCATTGGCGGCACCTGCGTTGTTGGCGGCTTCGCTCTTCTCCATCACCGGCGCGTGGAAGGAATTCATCTTCGCCTACGTCTTCCTCTCCAAGGAGCGTCTACTTACACTCTCTGTGGGCCTGGCCAAGATGATCGTGGGCGACATTCTGCCCTGGGGCCAATTGATGGCGGCCGCCCTGCTGATGGCCATCCATGTGGTGATCCTCTACATGTTCGGCCAGCGCTTCATGGTAGCCGGGCTGACGGCGGGTGCTGTCAAGGGGTAGAAGAAATGAATAAAGAATAAAGATTGGGTAGACGAGGTTGGTTGATCAAATGGAACCAATTTCGTCTACCCAATCTTTATTCTTTATTCATTTCTTTTCATTCATTTGAAATTACCGGCGTCACCATGCGGCAATAGTCCAACTCCCACGTTTCGAGCTTGTCTTCGTTGAAGGCCTCGTTCTCGCGGACGGCGGCCACCGCTTCATACTGCGCCCTGCACTTGAAGGTGACGACGTCGCCGGGAAGCAGTGCAACCGCCTTGGTGTCAGTAGTCTTCAGGACGATGATCTGATTTGGCGGCGCGTACGGCGTTGCCGGTTCCGCCGAGCGTACCAGCAGGCGCACAAAGCCCTTTCCCCCGAATTCAGCCCCGAAATAAGAGCCGCCCAGGTATCCGTATCCCCGCGCCTGCACGCCGGTGACGTCGCCCTGTGCCGGCGCAACTTGCTGGCTGAGGCTGGCAACGTCGCCCACCACCCGCCCGTTGATGGTGTAGACGTTGTCGTCTACGGGGATGCGGGCGTTGGCGCTGTACGTCTGTGGGCTGTCGCTGGCGGCTTGAGGGGCTTGTCCGCGACAGCCGAAAAGGAAAAGCGGTACGACGAGCAGGAAGATCCATTTTTTCATGGTTGTGTCCTCGTTTTTCTTTTGGTTGTCAGATGATCTTTCTCTGAACACAGTACGTCAACGGGTAGATTTCGTTGCAGTGGACGGTGGAGCGGCGAAAACAGTGCCTGGCACTGTTCTCGCCGCCGCTTGACATCCCCTTCCTTTGCAGTAGACTCTACCCCAACTCGTTGTGCCGTCATCCACCAAAACAGGACACCCCACATGACACATCACATGACACATCACCAAAATGCTCTCGGGCAACCCATCGGTGCGCCGTTGCTCGCCGACTGGACGCCGCCACCCTGGCCGGATCGTACACCGATGACAGGCCGTTTTTGCCGTATCGAGGCGCTTGATCCACAGAAACATGCCGCTGATTTATATGCAGCGTATGCCCTTGACATTGAAGGCCGCAATTGGACCTACCTCGGCTATGGTCCGTTCAAGGACGCGGCGAGCTACCGCGCCTGGGTGGAAAGCGTCTACCAGGGTGAGGATCCACTCTTTTTCGCCATCGTTGACCGCTCTTCGGGGAAGGCGATGGGTGTGGCCAGCTACTTGCGCATCACGCCGAGCAGCGCGTCGATTGAGGTGGGGCATTTGAATTTTGCACCATTGCTGCAACAGCGGCCTGCGGCGACCGAGGCCATGTTCTTGATGATGCAGCGTGCCTTTGCACTGGGGTATCGCCGCTACGAGTGGAAATGCGACGCGCTCAACGCACCGTCGCGGGTGGCGGCGCAGCGGCTGGGCTTTTCGTACGAAGGCATTTTCCGCCAGGCCACCGTCTACAAAGGACGCAACCGCGACACCGCCTGGTACGCCGTCATCGACAGCGAATGGACGGAACTGTGCGAACAGTTCGTCACCTGGCTGGCCCCCGAAAACTTTGACGTGGATGGCAGACAAAGGATCAGTTTGCGCACGTTGACCCGTCCACTACTGGTACAAATTGGGTAAACCGCAAAGGACGCAAAGATCAGAGAAGAGATCCACAGATTTTACAGATTAAAAGGATTTCCAGAGGAATCTAACCCAAATCCCTCTCTGAATCCTGAAAATCCGTGAAATCTGTGGATCTCTTCTTCGCTTTTCTCTTCTGATCTTTGCGCCCTTTGCGCCTTTGCGGTGAATTCTTTTCTCAAGGAGGAAAATGAAATGGTAGCTTCCATCGCGTTTTTACACACAGCCCCGGCCAATGTGACAACCTTTGAGCGGCTTTTGCAGAAACATGCGCCCGATTTACAGGCGGTGCACATTTTAGATGAGTCTCTGTTGAACGACGCCCGCGCCCAAGGAGCCAACGAGGCGCTGGCGGAACGGGTCCATCAGCGCATGGACGAAGCCGCCGGCGGCGCATCTCCGTTGGTGGTCTGCACCTGTTCGTCCATTGGCGGCATGGCCGAAGACAACCCTAGCGCGGCCTACCGGTCGATACGCATTGACCGCGCCATGGCCGATCAAGCCGTGGCGACTGGGGATCGTATCCTGGTGGTGGCGGCGTTGGAGAGCACGGTTGCGCCGACGCTGGCGTTGATTCAGTCTTCGGCGCAGCGGGCGGGCCGATCCCCGCGCATTGACGTCCTGGTGGTGGCGGGTTCGTGGGATCATTTTGTGGCGGGGGATCAAGATGCCTACGAGACGGCCATAGCCTACGCTATCCAACAGAAAAGCGACGGTGCAGACGTAATCGTGCTGGCACAGGCGACCATGGCGGGCGCTGCTGAGCGCTGTGAAGGCATGGGTGTGCCGATCCTGAGCAGCCCGGAGATTGGGATCTTGCAGGCATTGGCAGCGTTGGGGAAGTAACGATGGTGCGCGTTGTTTATCACGCACCATCTTTTACTGCGGCGTGCCGACCAGGATCATCCCTGCCCAAAAGTATGGTTCAGGGAACGCTTCTCGTGTTTCTTGTTGAGCCAGCCGCAGCGCTGCGGCCTTGGGTTGATCCTGGCGCAGGTGAATGTAGAAAGATTGCATGAAGTAGGCCGTGCCGACATCGTCCACAGGCCAAAGCGTGCTAAGCAAAGAGGGTGCCCCCGCGCGCAAGAAGGCACGCTCGATCCCCACGATTTCGTCCCCGCGGCTGAGTTGCCCCAGGTGTGTCTCACAGGCGCTGAGCACAACGAGATGGGTTTGTGTCAGATCAAGGTTGAAGATTTCGTGCGTCTCTAGGCGACCGTCCTCACTGCCGTCTTCACTGAGGAGGATGGCGGAAAAGAGCGGGCTTTCCGATGAAAGATCGCTGTGTGCGGCAATATGGACGATGCCAAACTGACCTGCTTGTTGTTTGAATACTCCTTCGCCGGCCTCGACGCCGATTTCTGCTTCTGTCTCATAGAGTGCAGCGACGGTCTGCGCTTCGCGCTCGGCGTAGGCGAGGAAGGGCGCGCCCGGTGCCGACGGATTGGCCAGGGCTAGTAACGAATCATCCACCGGCTTGCGCTGAGCCAGGACGTAGGCCAGGCTGGCTGCGCTGGGCGCGGAGAAGAGATTGTAGTTGTCCAGCAGCAACGGCAGCGAAGACTCTGTAGATGCGGCATGGAGCAGACCAAAAGGCAGGTAGTGCAGCGTGTCATGGGGGATGATGCCAAGCAGGGCGGGCGCGTTGGTGTTGGCTGCGGGCAAATACGTTTCCACTGGTTCAATGAGCCACTGATAGAGCATCTGCGCCGGTTTTCGCCACGCATCAGGCAAGAGCAAACCCAGTTTCATCTGGCCGCGCAGCGCTTCGATCTGCTGACGCAACGCCACATCGCCGACGGCCACACGCTCGGCATGAAAGGCGTCGGCACTCACCACAAAAATAATCGTTTCTTGGGCATCAACCAGGTAGACAAGCAGGGTGGTCTCTGGCGCATCGGCGCGCAGCATGGATTGTACATCTTCAACGCCGAAAGGGGGTACACTGACCAACGCAGCGTATTCAGGGTTGGTTAATTGAAGATTCGTGAGTAGATCGGCGTAATCGGCGCGTGAGGCGGCGAGATCGTCTTCGAGCGTTGCCAATCGGGTGCGGTTTTCTGCCCGAGAATCGCTGCTGCGAAGCTCGATGCGTTCCGCTTCGAGGCGGGCGATCTGGTTGCGTAAGTCGGCCTCAAAGCGGATCAGGTCGGCATCTTCGCTGCCTTTGGGGTCAATGCGCTGGTTGCCCAACAGGGTGAGAAGGGTGCGGGCGCGGCTGCGTTCGGCGTATTGGAAGGCGTCTGCATGACGATCCTGAGCCAACAACTGGCGTACAACAAGTTGATAAATGGGGGCGGCGCCCGCCGCAAAGGACGTCTGCAACGCTTCCACTTTCAGCTCACCGTAGATCGACTCCAGCACGTCCACGGCGCGCAGGGCGTAGGAGAGCGACTGTTCGGCATTCTCTTGAGCCGCGGAGAGAAAGGCCAGCGCCGAGAGTGTCCCTGCGACGCCGGCGCGGTCGCCGATCTCTTCTTGCAGGGCCAACGCCTCTGTGTAGTAGGTGAGTGCCTCTTCGGGTTGCGTTTGAAGTTCAGCCAGGGCACCAAGGTATTGCAGCACACGCGCCGTGTTGGCCAGATCGCCGACAGAGTTCCACAGTTCCCGCGCCTGCTCGAAGGCGACGACAGCGCCTGCATAGTCCCCCTGAAGTCCTTGTGCATAACCATTGATGGTCAGCCGCAGCGCTTCTTCGGATTCGTTGCTGGTTTCAAATGAGCCTTCAAACAAGGACTGAGTTTCGGCAAAGAGCGACGAAACTTCGTCTGCCGATAGATTGCCAGGTGCGACAGCGGCGATTTCTGCCGTGTCCAACATCTGCATGATCAGCCGATAGACAGCCCCTGTCGATGTGACACGCTCTCCGAAGAAGTCTGCATATTGTTCTGCCAGTTCTGCATCCTGAGTCGCCAGATCCGTGTCTACAATAGAGGCGCTGGCCGCTGAGCCGCTGGAAGCCAGGAAGCTTTCGATATCGCCCAATTGCTCCAATCCCTGGCGAAAATAGCGCATGGCCTGCACAGAATCGCCCAGATTCTGATAGGTCATGCCGATATTGAGGAGCGAGCCGGCCTCCTGTTGAGGATAGCCCAAATCCTGCCAACGTTGGCGCGCCTCCTGGTAGTGGATCAATGCCTGCCGGTAGGCAGCGCGGGCGGTGAAGACGTCGCCCAAGCCCGAATAGGCGATGGCTTCGCCGCTGATACTCTCTAACGCCGTCCATAGCGCCAGGGATCGTGCATAGGCAGCCTGGGCATTTTCGTAGTTATTGAGGTTGCGGTAGGCGTAGCCGAGACTGATCCAGGCATTGGCCTCTCCCCATTGATCGCCCAGCGCGGTATAGAGATCGACGGCTTCGTTAAACACGTCCAGAGATTGGGCAAAGTTGGCGGCAGCAGAATAGACGAGCCCCAGGTTGTTGAGGGTGCGCGCACTTTCTACTGGGGCGTCGACGAGCGCGTAAAACGCAAGCGCCTGTCGGTAATGGTCAACGGCGGCGGCCTCATCGCGCAGATTGGCGTAGATCAGGCCGATGTTGTTGAGTGCCCACCCCTGGCGCAGTAGATCTGCCCGCTCTTGCCAGATGGCAAGTGCTTTTCGGGTGGCGGTCAACGCGTTGGTATGTTGAAATTGGGTATTGTAGATCATGCCACTGTTGTAGTGGGCCATAGCGGCGCGATCGTCGTTGAATCCTGTCCACAATAGAGCCGCTTCAGCGTAGTTGGCTGCGGCTACAGCCAAGTTGTTGCGTGCCTGTTCGAGGAGGGCCAGATTTTCGAGCGTGGTGGCGGGGCCGGCGCGGTCCGCTGTCTGGAGCCAAAGAGACATGGCCTGGTTGTAATAACCATAGGCAGTGTCGAGATCCCCACGATTCCAATAGACCAGGCCGATATTGTTGAGCGACCAGGCCTGGTTCACCACGTCGCTCGATTCTTGAAACAAAGCCAGCGCATCTTGGTGGTAGGGCAGGCTTTCTGCGTACGCTGCCTGATCAAATCTGAGCAGCCCCAAATTCGAGAGCGTCAACCCTGCGCCGGCCCAATCCTCGTTTTCTTGATAATATTGTAGGGTCTCTTGCCAGACGTGCTCCGCGTCGACGAATTGACCCAGCGTGCGGTAGATCTGCCCCATATCATCGAGGACCCGCACCTGTGCTGGACGATTCTCCAGTTGACGCCAGGCGGAAAGCGCGCGCGAGTGATAGCCCAGCGCTTGCTGCAACTCGCCCAAAGACGTATAGACGCGCGCCAGATTGTGACTGCTGGTAGCATATCCTTCGCCGTCAGGATCAGCCGTCTCCCACAGCGCCAATGCCTGCCGATAAAGGTCGCGCGCCTGTCTATACTCAGCCCGATTGTAATGGACAAGGGCCGTGTTGTTGTAGATCCACGCCGCATTGATACTATCGCCCGCCTCACGTGCAAGGACAAGCGCCTCTTCATAATAAGCGAGTGCAGTCTCAAATTCACCCAGATTGGCATGACTGAGGCCCAGATAGTTACGGGCGAGCGCTTCTCCTCGTGGATCGACCAACGCCTCGAACTCTGTCGGTAGATCGGCGCATTCCGCTAGGATGCGTGCATACTGCTGACTGCCCAGCAGCGCATAACACGCATCCAACCTCGCGTAAACAGGCAGCGGCGTCGGTGTTTGTGCATGGGGCATCGCCGCAATCACAGATGGCTGCCCAAGGAGCAGCCCAATCGCGAGGACGATCCCACCTATCCACACTTTCATGGCGCACCTCGAATCGAGTTCAATCGCTCCTGTGTCTGTTCGTAGGCGTCGAGATCGTTGAGTCTTTGGTAGAGCGCCGCCGCTGCTTCCAGATCCTGGATGGCGGCCCCGTCCTGGATCAGCCCGCGCTGCGCCATGCCTCGACCTGCCAGGGAGTAGGCTTCACCGGCAATGTCACCCAGGTTACGATAAGCGTCAACCGCATCGTTGAAAGCTTGTTCGGCCTCAAGGTAAAGCCCAACGGCCAGATAGAGATCGGCGAGGCGTTGCTGAACAGCAGGCGACATAATCGCGGGCGTGATGCCTTGCAACTGGGCGATGGCGTCGGTGCGCAAGCTGCGGGCGTGATAGATTTCGGAGATGAGCAGCGCTTTGGCAAGGTCGTTGATCGCCAACCCACTCACCTGGGACAGTAAGCTGTTCACGTCGGCAATTTCCGCATCGCCCATGAGGACGAAGCTGAGATCGAGCGCGCTGGCGTCTTTCTCCTCTTCCGAAGTGCGTCCATTGCCATCAGTGACGGCAACATAATAGGGCGTGCCTGGTTGCAAAGACGGCGCGTCGTCGGGAAAGCGCAATTCGGTGGCGGTGGTGGTCGTCTCCCAGTTCAACGTATCACCCCACACCCGCACGCTGTAGATCGCGCCTGGCGTCGAATCATGCCAGCGCAGTAGAGGACGGTCGTCTACAATGAAGGAACGTCGCGGCGCCAACACGTAAGGAATCACGGCCAGCACCTCAGGCGTCTGGCGCAGAGGACGCACCACCACAGCGTCACCGCGCAGGGTGACGAGCGGTGCTGTTTGCGGGCAGGGCGCTGCGCCCAGATAACCACCTGGGATCGGCGCGACCGTCTTTAAGTCGGCGCAGACGACAACGCCGGTGGCGTCTGTATCGGCGCGTAGGAGATCGGCGCGACTCAACATTGTTGCCAGCGAAAGGGGTAATTCCTGTGTCCAGCCCGGACGGGTGCGCGTGACTTTCCCTTGTACATCAATCAAAACGTGTATACCCTGGTCCTGTGCCGTGGCGACTGTAGGTGCAGGCGTCGGCGTAGTTGGCGGTGGACTGGTGCAAGCGCCGCTGATCAGGACGATTCCCCACAGAAGCGCGATCCAGGTATGCGGCCAGACACGACGACATTTCATGGTTCTCCCTCCCACTGGCGAAGATGGGCACGTGCCAGTGCAGACAATTCATCACGACGAGCAGGCAACAGAACACTCTGGACATTGACCAGACACGATTCCCAGGTGAAGACGATTTCTTCAGGCGGGCGATTGAGTGCTTCGGCAGCCAGCGCCAGATTGCAGAGTGCGGGGGCATCGTTGGGGTTGAGGACAAGCGCCTGCCGCAGCGCCTCTTCCGCTTCTCCGAAACGTTTTGCCTCTAAATAAGCCCAGCCCAGATCCGCCCACAACGCCAGGCATAGTTCAGGATCCGGATCTAGACAGGCACCACTCTGCGTGTCCACGGCCAGGCTCAGCCCCGTGCGCAAGATTGAGATCGCTTTGGCTGGTCTCCCCTGTAAGATCAGCGCGTGGCCGAGTCCACTATATGCGAGCACCTGTTGATCATCCGCTTGCAGCGCCTGGGTATGCACTTTCACTGCCTCATCGTAATCGCCGATGAGGACATAGCGTTGGGCCAAGTTGTAGTAGGCAATGGCATAATCGGGGTTGAGTGTAACGGCGCGGGTGAATGCTTCGCTAGCGCCGCTCAGGTTGCCCTGGGCCAACATGCGTGCACCCGCATTGTTAAAGAAAGTGCCAAGGGCAGGCAACCCCGCCACGGCAAAAAGGAGCACCAAAAGAAATGAGATCAACGCGGTGCCGAGCAGGCGCAGTCCTCGAAACGAGGCGTTGGGCCACAGACGATCCAGCAGCCAACCGGCGGCGTTGCGGCTGTGTTCCGAAATGGGGACACCGGCCAATGCCAGCGCCGCCCCGGCGCCAAGGACAGTGAACGAGTCGATGCCGCTACTCCACAGGCGACGGATGATCTCGATGGTGATGCCGGCAGTGGCAGTCATAAGCAGACTAGCGGCGATAATCCAGGGGAGATCGCGGCGTTTGAAGCGCTGTCTTTCTTCTTGATCCAACCGCCACCACCAGGCTTCTTCAGGTGGGATCAGGGTAACGCGCCAGAGTGCCCATACAGTGGTGGGCACCTGCGATGTAGCCCGTTTAAGCGCTGCATCGCGTTCGATCACCTCGGCTACAACCGCTACATCATCAACACCATTCAACACTTGTGCCAGCCGATCACGACAAAGCAGCGCCGCCAACACCGTTTCCGCCGTCACCGGTGGTGTTAGCAACGCAACCGCTGCCTGATACTCTGCTAAGACACGATCTCGAGTTGGCGTCATGGGTGGTTCCTGGGGAAAGAGGACGAAGGGCGCTACACTCCATTGTTCGTCCTCTGTCTCTTCTGCTAAGTATAATTTCACAAAAGGGTCTGGAATCATAGAGCCGGCGCCTCTGTGCCTATCTCTTGCAAACCATATCAACTTCTGAAACTATACTTGGTATATAACGGCATAAATCAGCCGTCGTATTCTGGCAAAGAGTTGAGGGAGCACGCCCACGTGCTCCCTCTTCTTGATTTCATGGACTTATCTCAGCCGCTGTGTACTAGTACAGACTGCCCTTTGCACCCGCCCCCGCAATTGCCGGCGCGCCGCTGCGGTCGATGGCGGAGAACTCGTCGCGAGCGCCCTTGAGCAATAGCCCGGCATCGCTGGAGAGCGCCAGATATTGGAAGCCCTGCTGGATGCGCTGGGTGACTTCGGCGCCGTTGTAGCAGTGCTTGCCACCGGCTTTGCCTGTGTTGCGGCAGGCCTGGAGCACCTTTGCCATGGCGGCTTCGTGTTCCTCGCCGCCCATCTCCTTGAAGGTGAGGCCCATGGAGAGCGCCAGATCGTTCGGCCCGATAAAGCAGCCGTGGACCCCTTCGACGCTGAGGATGGCTTCGGCATTTTCCACGGCTTCGACAGTCTCGATCATGACCATCACAGCGATGTTGTCGTCGGCCCAGAAGCGGTAGTCGCCGTCGATGTAAGATGCGACGCGGCTGCCGCCGAAACTGCGCTGGCCGCGGGTGGCGTACTTCATGTTGTCGACGACATGTTGGGCGTCTTCGCGGGTGTTGACCATGGGCACCACCAGGCCAAGTGCGCCGGCGTCAAGGGTGCGCTGGATCCAGATGATGTCGTTCCACGGCACACGGGCCATAGGCACCGCGCCGCCCAACTGCGCTGCGCGGAAGCAGTTGACCATCGTCTCGAAGCCCACCGGGCTGTGCTCGGTGTCCACCGTCAACCAATCCCAGCCGATGTGCGCCATTGCCTCGGCGGCTACCGGTGAGGCCAAAGAGAGCCACGCGCCCACGGCGGCCTCGCCGTTGCGCAGCTTGTCCAACACCGGATTGGTCGTGATCTTCTGTTTGCCCATGCTCATGAGAAATCTCCTTCAGTGTATTGGGGTGGGATGGGTTTCTTTTGCTGGAAAGTTGAGATTGAGCGAATGGCTAAAAAGTTGAGATTGAGCGATTAGGAGATTAGGCGATTTCAGATCCTGTAGACGATCCCCAATCGCTTAATCGCCCAATCGCTTAATCTCTAGTTATCTCAACGAGTGCGCCTGTCTTAATTGATCTGTCCACTGCTTCAAGGACGGCCACATCGGTAAGGGCGCGGGTGGTGTCGTAGGTGGGGGTTCGGTTTTCTCGATATGACGCAACAATGGCTGCCCACATGGTAGCGCGTGGATCGTCTGTGGGCAAGTCGATGATCTGCGCGTCCTGGTGTGGGATGTCGATGATCACGCTGTCACGTTCCACAAGGAGAATGCCCTGGCTGCCGTGGACATGAAAATGATTCTGTGTCGGCGGCAGGCACGAGGAATGGCTGAGCATGCCCGAAACGCCGTCGGCGTACTGAAAGAGCATCGACACCTGATCGAACTCGCCATACTCAGGGCGAAATTTGCGCCCAGTGGCCGAAACGGCGGTGGGTGCGCCGAAGATCTGCCCCATCTGTGCGATGAGGTGGATGCCGCCGTCAAAAAGTGTACCCAGGGGGAAGTCGGCCTCCTTGCGCCAGGGGGTGGAGGCGTAGCTCATCGGTCCTTGCGCAGCGTCGGCCTCGAAGTGGATCACCCGCTCCCACAGGACGACGTCACCGATGACGCCCGCCGCCAATTGCTCAGCGACGATGGTATCGGCGGCGCGATAGCCCATCTGCTCCAGCACAAAGAGACGGCGTCCCTGACATTGGGCGGCGTCGATCAGCGCCTGCCCCTCGGCCACAGAGCGGGCGATGGGCTTCTCCATGATCACATCTTTGCCTGCCTGCAATGCCTTCAATGCCGTGGGCGCATTGAACGCAATCGGCGTCAACACGAGGACGGCGTCCACATCGGGCAGGGCGAGCAGCGCGTCGGCGCTGTCCAATATTGGGACGCCGGGAAAATCGGCGGCGGCTTCCGTCCTGCGCGACGGGCTGAGATCGCACAGCGCGGCGATTTCGAATACATCGGTCAACTGCGCCAGACTACGTTTGTGTTCACGGACCCAGATCAAGCCCAGGCCAATGACACCCAATCGGATCGGCTTCACTCAGTTCTACTCCTACAATCAGGGAAAAGGGATGGGGATAAAAGCTTGCTTGATCCTAGCATCTAAACCGATCCAGGGCAACTCGGATTGGATAGAACGCGGATTGGGCGGATTTGTAACTATACAGTTGCCGCAGTTGATTGACGCCAATCTGTGGCAATGCTAGACTCGTGTTATCTTTTCGACATTGGCATTTGCCGAGCACAGGAGGTCGTGTGTCTGATTTGCTCAAGCCCGGTGATGTGCAGGCGTCTCCGCCGTCGGTGGATCTGGCGGGGAGCCGTCCACACTTTTCGGGAACGCCCGGCGCGCAGTTGACCAACAGCCTGCCCGTCGCCGATTTTAACCAGAAGCGCTTGATCTTTAACGAGTTCAACCGGCCCGGTCAGGTGCATGTTTACAGCGCCGAGTGCCGCGCCGGGGATCGCATCCGTGTGCAGATGTACGTGCCGGTTCTGCCCCGCGGCGGCGCGGTGACGCCCGCTTTCGCCATTGTGGGCCAGAGCCTGCCCTACAGCGCCGACGTGCATCAGTTGCCGGTGGAACTGCCCAGCGGCTACAGCGCCATCGTGGCGCCGCCGCCCAGCCGTCTTTTGCAGCCTGTACAGGACGTGCTCACGCGTGTGCGCTACTACCCCGGCCCCATGATCGACACGCGCACCCTCGTGGGTGGGCGCTGTTACCTCGTGGTGTGGAGTCCCACCAACCAGATGGGCAAGTACGTGCTGCAAACCGGCCACCGTTGGCACCTGCGCTGGACCTACTGGCTGCAACTGCCCTACTTCTGGTGGCAGATCCGGGGCTGGTTCGGCCTCAGCCGTAGCGCCGGCTACAGCGCCCTGGCCGCGATCTTTTCGATTTTGTTGGTCCTTGTGGCGTGGAGAAGGAAGAAGTGAGGTATCGCTCTTAAAAACCTGCCGGGTTTCAGAAAACCCGGCAGGTTCGCGTTAAGCACGAAACTTGTCAGGGCGAAAGACGTAGTGATTGGGGACTGGAAACTGGCGATTAAGCGATTAGGCGGTTAGGAGATTTCAGTCCCCAATCCCTAGTCCCCAATACTGAAAGGACACGCACTTGCGTATCATCTTATATCTCGGCAAAGGTGGTGTGGGTAAGACCACGGTGGCGGCGGCGACGGCGCTGCGCAGCGCGCAGTTGGGCTATCGCACGCTGGTGGTGAGTACCGACATCGCCCACAGTTTGGCCGACAGCCTGGATCGTCCGCTGCAAAGCGAGCCGGTAGAGGTGGCGCCCAACCTCTTCGCCCAGGAGATCAACGTCCTCGACGAGGTGCGCAACCACTGGGGCAAGCTCCAGGCGTACATGGGCAACATGCTGCGCAAACAGGGGATGAGCAAGGCCATCGCCGAAGAAATGGCCATCATCCCCGGCATGGAAGAGATTGTGAGCCTGCTCCACATCTACCGCAACGCCTCGGCGGGCGACTTCGACCGTGTGGTGGTGGACGCTGCGCCTACCGGCGAAACCATGCGTCTACTCACCATGCCCGAAAGTTTTCAGTGGTATGTGGATCGCTTCTACAGTTGGGGCGACACGGCGATGCGTTTCACCGGCGGCCTGTTGCGCAAGGTGATCCCTGATCGTGATGTGATGGCAGGTCTGCCCAAGCTGATCGACGACGTGAAGATGCTGCAAGGCATCCTCAGCAATCCCGACATCAGCAGCTACCGCATTGTGCTCAACCCCGAAAAGATGGTGGTGAAAGAGGGCGCCCGCGCCATGACCTACCTCTCGCTCTTCAACTATCCCGTAGACGCCGCCATTGTCAACCGCGTACTGCCGGGGATCGTCTCACATGGCGTGGGTGAGGTGGAAGTGGTGGAGCCGAGCGCCGACGCCTACTTGCGCCAGCTTCAGTCGATCCAGGCGCGCTATCTGGGCGAGATCGAGCGAGATTTCTACCCACTGCCCATCTTCCGCAGCCGATGGTCGGGTGAGGAGATGGTGGGCATGGAGCGGCTGGCCGGGCTGGCTGTGGATCTCTTCGGCGACGCCGATCCGGGGCAGGTCTTCTTCCGTGGGCAGGCGCAGGCGATTGAAGAAGAGGGCAGCGACTACGTCCTCAAACTGCCGCTGCCACACGTGGAACTGGAGAAGGTGAAACTTACCAAGCGCGGTGACGAACTCTTCATCACCATCGGCAACTTCAAACGCGAAATCTTGCTGCCCAGCGTCCTGGCGCAGCGCGACGCCGCCGGCGCGGTCTTCCGCCAGGGAGTACTGCATGTGCGCTTCCCCGAACGGGCGGCGTAGATACGGGATTTCCAATCTATCGAGAATAGAACGCGGATTAGGCGGATCGGGCAGATCAAGGCGGATTTTTCTGAAAAATCCGTTTAGATCCGCTCAATCCGCCCCATCCGCGTTCTATTCCAACAATCCATGTTGATCAAAATCCCCCTTTGCGGTTAGAGTATGGACAGGAGATCCGCTTCACCCAACGGCAAACAATCGCCTAATCTCCCAATCGCTCAATCTCTTTCTGATTAAACCGAGGCACCCAATGGGACTCTTAGATCTTTTAACCTTCGGCGCAGGGACAGTGGTGGGCAGCCAGATGGGGCTGCGCTACGCCAACTTGAAGCAGCCGCGACCCTTCCCGCGCCAGGCGGCGGCGCTGTTGGATCACAATTTGCGCCTGAAGTATCGAGAGCCGGTGCAGTCGTTGACACCCTTCGGCATCGCGCCTGGTTCCACCGTGCTCGATCTGGGCTGCGGCACAGGTCTCTTTACCACAGAGATGGCGCGGCAGGTGGGCGCACAAGGACGTGTCCACGCCGTGGACATTCAAGAGGAGATGATCGACGCCACGCGTGCGCGTGTCACCGCGGCGGGGATGGCGCAACGGGTCTCGTTTCACCACAGCGGCGCCTACCGCCTGCCCCTGGAAAGCGCCAGTGTGGACATCGCCATCCTCATCGCCACGCTCAGCGAGATCCCCGATCGGCTGCTGGCGCTGGACGAACTGCGCCGTGTGATCAAACCCGGCGGTCGTATCGCTGTCAGCGAAGAGATGGCCCACCCCGCCTACGTCCCCGCGCAGGTGACGCGCCGCTGGCTGCGCGCCGCCGGCTTCCGCTACGGTGGCGAACAGGGGACGCCGTTCTGTTACAGCCTGCTCTACTTCGCGGAGTAAGAACAGAAAAGAAGGACACGGATTGCACGGATTTAATGGATTTCTAGAAGGGGAGAAGAGTAACCGCAAAGGCGCAAAGGTCGCAAAGAGGAGAAAAGGGACACAGATTTTCAGGATTCAGAAAAATGAAAGATTTCCCATGCACTTATGATTCTCTTCTGGAATCTGTGTAAATCCGTGTAATCCGTGTCCTTTTCTCTTCTTTCCTCTTCTCTTTGCGACCTTTGCGCCTTTGCGGTAACGATTTGCCCCCTCTTCTGAAAATCCTTTTAAGCCGTGCAATCCGTGTCCTTCTTTTTCTCCCCTTTGCGACCTTTGCGCCTTTGCGGTAATTCCTCTGGATCACCCCTTATGCTCGTGCCGTGTGACAAGCAGTGTGTGTAGCGTCAGGATAATGTACTCGCGGTGGTGTTCGCCGAACTCATCCAGACGGGCGGCGCACTCCTGTAGAATCTGGCGCGAGGCGAGTTCGTAGCTGTCCAGCGGCAGCGCCGTGAGAAGCCGGCTGAGGCAGTGTGCGCCTTCGTCCAGTGCGGCACGGGCGAAGAGATCGGCGCATTCGTTGCACCGGGCAATCAGTGGGCCGCCTTTGCCGTCGTCGCGGGTGAGCTTGCGTTTGAGGTTGTTGATCTCCTGGGCGATGGCGGTGCCGGCGTCGGCGCGCACGCTGCGCAGCAGTTGAATGAAGTGATGCTCGTCGCCCACGATGCGCGCCAGGGTGAGGGCAAGCTCCATGCGCGCCCCTTCGTTGTTCGTCTTCGCCAGCAGATCCAACAGGATGGGCGTGGCTTCCCCCGCTTGTAGATTCCCCAGCGCCGAGGCGTAGGCCATCTGCAAGCCTTTGTCGGGTTCGGTGATGAGGCGTTCCAGCAGCACGGGGACAATCTCGCGGTTCCCCAACGCGCCCAACGCCCGCGCACTGTGCGCCTGAATCGAGCGGTATTCGGAGTGAAGTGCTTCGCGCAGCGGCTCGTAGGCTTCGCTGTCGCCCATGCGGCCCAACGCCCAGGCAGCCACCACACTTAGTGCCAGTTCGCTGCCGTGCAGGATCTCGATGAGCGCGTCCCGTAGACGTGGCTCCGATGGCATGCGCGAGATGGAGACGATGGCCTCGAAGCGTACGTTGAAGCGTGGATCCTTGAGCACTTCCAGCAGTTCGTCCACAGCCAGGGGGCTGCGCGCCTCGCCCATGCGCTCGGTGACACGTACCGTGTCCTCTTCGCTGCGCGCCAGGTTGTAGCGGATCATAGACGTCATCGCCAGGAAGGGGTTGCCGCGGAAGAAGATGCCGGCAAACTCGCCGATGCCCAGCGTCTCTTCGGCACGGATCGAGTTCATGATCACAATGCTGAGCAGCGGCAGCACAATGCCCAGCGCAAAGAGCGGAAAGTAGGCGTTGATCTCGAAGATCCAGAACTGTCCACTCAGGCCGAGGGCCAGAGTGAAGGCGAGGATCTGCCCGCCCACGATCTGGCTGATGCCGCCGGCAATGCCTGTCCACGCGTTGTAGAGTGCCATGTAGTCAGAACGTTTTTCGGTGGGCACCACGCTGACGTAGAGCAGGCGCGCCGATCCAATGCCCCAGCCCATGTCCGCGATCCCCTGGAAGAGCGCGATCCCTGCCGCAAAGTAGAGGCTTACCTCACTGTTCTGCGGCATCCCCAGCCAGAGCAGGGGCAACGAGAGCCGCAGCAGCAGCCCCCACAGCATAATCGGCTTGCTGCCGTAGCGATCCGCCACCCATCCCCACATGTAGCTCGAAAGTAGCCCACCCGCCAGCGTCCCAATCTGCAAGAGGACAATGCTGCTCTGCGCCAGCCCCACCTCTTCTTGCATAAAGAGTGGCACAAACGAAGCCAGCGGCACCGTGGCCAGGGTGAGGATGGCCACACCGAACAAGTAGCGTAGAAAGCTGGGATCGCGCAGCGCCACTGTCAGATCACGATGTTGTTTTTCGCTGACGCGGGCAGGTTCCGGCGCGCCGCCAGGGATGTAGGCCGACAGCCAGACTGAGATGAAGCCGCTGATCACGCCAAAACCGATCAACAGGATGAAGCCGTTTAACCCCGGCATCTGGCTAAGGACGTAGCTGCCGCCGAAGATAGCCACAAAGCCTGCCAGCGAGGTGAAGACGTTGCTGGTGGCCGTGTACTTACCTCGCACCGAATTGGGCACGAATTCCTGCACCCAGGGCAGGTTGGCCGTCATACCCACCGAGCGCAGTAGGGCGAAGGCCGCCACCGTACACGAAATGAAGATCAGCGTTGGGTCCTCGCCGAAGCGGCCGATGACCCACGGGATCGCCAGCATGAACGACGCCGCAATGCTGCGCAACGTCCAGAAGGTGAGGTAGGTGCGTTTGTAGCCGACACGGGCCACCCAGGGCGCCACGACCAGTGAGATCAGCCCCGAAAAGGGCAACAGCGATAGGACAAAACCCACCTGTCCTTTGCTCAGGCCCAGCTCATTCAAAAAGAGCACAAAGACCGAGCCAAAGAAGGTGAATTGGACAAAAAAGGTGTTGGCTGCGTTGGCGGCAATCGACCAGGGCAACTTCTGAATTTTTTCGACGTTGGTCGGCCCTTGTGGGGGTGTAACTGCAACTGTCTGCGCGGAAGCCATAGATTAATCCTCATGCGGATGTTGTGGAGTGGGGGGATTCAAACGTTTTGCTATAGTGCCATCGAACAGGCACGGGTGCAACCAATGGGAATGAATGATGAATGATGATCAGGGAGATGGCGCGCCGTTGGATTGGGGAACGGGATCGGCTGTGGTAGACTCGAACGTAGAATCACCTCGCTTGATCCCACAAAACCCAGTGATTCACAGTTGTAACGCGGAGTAGGCATCCTCAGATGCTGGGTAGACCTGAATATGCCGCATCTGAGGATGCTCTCTCCGCAGTTTCGCAAAAAATCGTGAACTACAAAAACTAGAAATGGAGTAGGAGATGCAACCCGTTCGCTGGGGAATCCTGGGAACCGGCAATATTGCCAACCAGTTCGCCAAGGGCCTCGCCGCTCTCGAAGACGCCGAACTGGTGGCGATTGGTTCACGTCGCGCAGAGAGCGCCCACCGTTTTGCCGATACCTACAACGTCCCCAATCGTCATAATTCTTACGAAGCCCTGGCCGCCGACCCCAATGTGGAGATCGTCTACGTGGCGACGCCCCACGTCTACCACGCCGAGAACAGCCTGCTCTGCCTCGAAGCGGGCAAGGGTGTCCTTTGTGAGAAGCCTTTTACCCTCAACACCGCACAGGCGCGCAAAGTTATTGACTTTGCACGGCAACGACAGCTTTTCCTCATGGAAGCGGTGTGGGCGCGTTTTTTGCCCCACCTGGATGAGGCCATGCGCCTGGTGGCCGACGGCGCCATCGGCGATGTGACCATGCTTCAGGCCAACTTCGGCTTTCGTACCAGCGTCGACCCGGCCAGCCGTCTTTTCGACCCGGCGCTGGGCGGCGGTGCACTGCTTGATGTGGGCATCTATCCCGTTTACCTGGCGCACTTGCTCCTTGGCAAGCCGCAGGAGGTGCGATCGCTGGCCCATCTGGGGACCACCGGCGTGGACGAGCAGGCGGCCTTCCTCTTCGGCTACGAAGGCGGCGCCGTCGCTGTCCTCAGTACGGCGATTCGGGCCGATCTGCCCCACACCGCCGTCATCGCGGGGACGGCGGGCCGCATCGTCCTCAATGAACGTTGGTGGGCGCCGTCGAGTTTCACCTTGCAGCGCGACGGTCATGCTGAAGAGACGATCACGCCTGAGATCGTGGGCAACGGCTACAACTACGAAGCCGCCGAAGCTGGTCGTTGCCTGCGCGCCGGACTGCTCGAAAGCGAAAAACTCCCCCATCAACTCACCCTCGACGTCATGCTGTCTATGGACGCACTGCGGGCGGAGTGGGGGTTGAAATATCCGGGTGAGGAATGAGAAGTGAAAGAACGATGAATAAAGAATGGGTCGACGATTTTGGCGGTACATTCGAGACCCAATTTCGTTGACCCAAACTGTTTTAGTTTTCACGATTGCACCTCTACCCAATCATCAATCTTCATTCATTTCTGGAGCCATTTATGGAATACGGTCACGTTACCGGGGTTGCCAAGCCGATTTCTCGCCTCGTGCAGGGGACGGTGATGCTGTTCGAGGACAAGATCGACGAAAATTTCGAGTTGCTTGATGCCATCTTCGATGCGGGGTGTACCACGTTTGACACGGCGCACGGCTACGGCGGTGGCCAATGTGAGCGGGTGTTGGGGCGCTGGCTTAAGGAGCGCAAGAACCGCGAGGATGTGGTGATCCTCACCAAAGGGGCGCACCACAACCGTGATCGCCAGCGCGTAACACCCTACGACATCACCGCCGACCTGCACGATTCGCTGGCCCGCTTGCAGGTGGATTTTGTGGATCTCTACCTGCTCCACCGCGACAACCCTGCTGTGCCGGTCGGCCCCATCGTAGAGGTGCTCAACGAGCACCACAAAACGGGCAAGATCGGCGCGTTCGGCGGATCGAACTGGTCGCCGGCGCGTGTTGCCGAGGCCAACGCCTACGCCGCCGCGCATGGACTCAAACCCTTCGTGGCCAGCAGCCCCAACTTCAGCATGGCCGTGCAGAAAGAAGAACCGTGGGCCAACTGCCTGAGCATCAGTGGCCCCGACGCCGCAGACGACCGCGCCTGGTATGCAGAGCAGAAGATGCCGTTGTTTGTCTGGTCGAGCCTGGCCGGCGGCTTCCTCACCGGCCGTTTCCGTCGCCATAACCTGGCCGATTTCAGCGGCTACAACGATGAACTCGTGGTGCGCTGCTACTGCACCGAAGAGAACTTCCAACGTGTGGATCGTGCTGAAACATTGGGCAAAGAGAAGGGGCTCACGCTACCACAGGTGGCGCTGGCCTATGTCCTGAGTTACCCGGATCTTGATGTCTTTGCGTTGGTGGGGACTCGTACAGGTGACGAGTTCCGCGAAAACGTCCACGCGGCACAGGTGAAACTGACTGCGGACGAAATCGCGTTCATTGACGGCGCAGCGTAAAAAAGCGTAGTGCGTAGTGCGTGAACAAACGCACTACGCACTACGTCTGCAACAGCATACCCGTATACCGTACCTACACTGCGGGTTAAAAAAGAATTTCTCTCTGCAACAACTCTTCGAATGCCGCAAAGAACGATTCTGATTGCCCCGATCTATCCAAATAAGCAGTCGCCCCCACCTGCTGACATTGTTGTCGTTCCTCTGATGTAGGCCGGCCCGTCAAAGCAACAATCGGTGAGAAACGACAGCGGCTTTCGGCGCGGATCTGCTGGATGATCTCCACGCCGGCGCTGTTGGACATTTGCAGATCGATCAAGATTAGGTGATGGTACTGCTCCTGCACATTGTGGATCGTGTCTGTGTGATTGTGCACGCATTGGACGTGGTAAGCCTTGTCTGCAAAGTAGGCGGCGATGACCTGGGCGCGTGCTTCGTTTTCGTCTGCAATCAATACCGACAAAACAACTGCCGTCGATTGCAGAGCGAGGGCATCCACTTCTGTGGTGGCAGGGGTGTCTGCCGAAGTGGATACTGATGCCGCTTCATCGTTTGCATCTGCCGAGGCGCTTATGCGGTTGACCTTAACCGGCAGTGTGATGGTGAATTCGCTGCCACGCCCCAATTCGCTTTCAAGTTTGACGGTGCCACCGTGTAGCTGGGCCATTTTGTCCACCAGTGCCAGGCCGAGGCCGGTGCCGTTGTACTGGCGAGTAAGTTTGCTATCGACCTGAACAAAGGGTTTAAAGAGCCGTTTTTGTTGTTCCGGTGAAATGCCGATCCCCGTATCCCATACCGTAAAATGGACGACCCCCTGCCGGTCATCACTTGTTACACGTAGGCCGATCTCTTTGTCTTCGGGGGTGAACTTGATGGCGTTGCCCAGCAAGTTGATGAGCATCTGTTTGAGCCTGCGCCCATCTGCTTCGATGACGTCGACGCTGCTGTCAATTTGTAGATCGACATGAATCCGTTTTTGGGTTGCTGGTTGACGAGTAAGCCGCAAACTTGCTTCGCAGATCATCCTGATGCCGACTTTCTCGATCTCTAGTTCTAACTTGCCGGACTCAATCTTGGCCATGTCCAGCACTTCGTTGATCAGCACCAGCAGGTGATGGCCGCTCTCTTCGATATTGTGTAACTTCCGGCGCTGGGTGTCGTTGAGTGGGCCATAAATCTCCTCTGACATTGCCTCGGTAATGCCAAGGATGGCATTGAGTGGGGTGCGTAGCTCGTGGCTCACGCTGGCCAGGAACTCGTCTTTGTGCCGGGCTGTCTCGGCAAGGTCGGCATTGGCCTGTGTAAGTTCCGCCGTCCTTTCGGCGACGCGTTGTGCAAGCAGTGCTCGTTCTTCTTCGAGGGATTGCTGAGCAGCCCGCCGATCGGTGATATCGTGAAATGTCACAACAAATTGACCTGGCCTGGGTCGAAATGCTGTAAAGTCAACATACTTGCCCAGGATGAGGATAAACTCCTCCCCGCTCACTGGTTTGCCGGTTTCAACAACCCTGGCAAATGTCGCAATGGTAGCGGGATCTGTGGAAGGGAAGATCGTGTACACCGTTTGGCCCACCACATCTTCACGTTTGATCCCTGTAATGGTTTCGAATGCCGGATTGGTCTCAATAAACTTGTAGTCGACGGCCTGCCCTGTGGCGTCGTAGATCATTTCGAATAATATAAACCCTTCACGCATTGAGTTAAAGAGATCGCGATAGCTCGCTTCGCTCGCTTTCAGTAGCTCATCTCTTCTGTGTTCTTCAGTAATATCGCGCACAACACTTACTTCACCTGTTAGCATGGACATTGAATAAAGAAGCGGTGTCAGCGTAACGTCCGTGTAGCGTTGGCTGCCATCGCGATGCCGGGTCGTAAGTTTGGTGCGATACGGGGTGCTATGGGGTAAGCTGGCGGCGCGATTGTGAATAAATTCTTGGTAGCTTTCCTGATCTCGGTGCAAAATAGAAATAGGCTGCCCAATCAGATCCTCGGCCTCATACCCAAAGATTCGCTCCACTGCTGCGTTACACATTCGAACAATCCGTTCCGGCCCTTCTATGACAAAGACGGCATGATCGATGCTGGCAAGCGTTGCCGTGAGCAGTTCGTTGCTCATTTTTAGGCGAGCGGCTTCTTCTTGTTGGCGGGTAATTGAGTGTAGCGCAACGATGCCGTAGGCAATGTCACCGGCTAGATCGAAAAGTAGATTCACTTCCTCTGCTGTAAAGATGTCCTCTTGCAGGGGGAAATTTTGCAGGGAGAAATCTTGCACAGAAGAGTTGGGCACAGAAAAGACGAGCAAGATGCCCGCTACTGTCCCGTCTTTGGTGAGTGGGAACAAACCACAATACGCATTGGCGGGTGAAGCCGCTAGTTTGGATTCAACTGCGTTTATCTCTGTCCAAGGGAAAATAACAGGTTGCCCAGTCTGTCGTGCACACTCTGCGTAGCCATGTATTGCCGAGTCTGGCGAAAAGAGACGCTCTGCACCTTCGAGTCCACCCACAAGTTGAAGATCGCCTGTATAAGCAGCGGGTTTCATCGTTTGCGGTGCTGCGTCACTGCGCATGGCAAAGATGCTGAGTTGGTAGTTGCCTACCTCAATCAGGCTAGCACTCGCCGACTGTAAAATGCTCTCCGTAGATGTTGAGCGGGTTATCGCCTGGTTGCAGGCGCTAATGAGTTGAAAGGCACGGTTCGCCTGGTGCAAGGCCACTGTTCCTTCACTCAACATACGATTGCTTTCGGTCAGTTGTTCTTCACTTTCACGTGTCTCTTGTAAGGCGGAGTTCAAAAGATAGTAAGCCAGGCTTACCACCGCTGTTATCACCACTGCAAAAATGAGATGGGCCGACCAGATCAATATCGGGTCCAATGGGCCTGCCTCCAGCCAACCGATCTTCTCCATATAGACGACAATGGCACCAAACCCGGCACTGGTCACAGTTACAACGACACCGCCACGGTTGCCCAACAGCGTTACGCCAATCACAATAATAAGGAGGTAGGCGCTGTACCCGGCCGAATGGACACCGCGCAGTGCCACAGGAAAACTTGCCACTAGCCAGAGCGTCATGACCAGTAGCCTGCTGGCAGTATGGATACCCCAGTGTCGCTCAATAAACCATACTAGAGGAATTGCACCAAAAACGGCCGCGCTGACACCCAGTCGGATGAAAATATCACTCCGCGGAATGAAGGGTATGGCAACAATGTTGGCAACGCCGGCTAGCCCCAAAAAGAACAGAACTGCTCTAACCAGCAGTGGACGCAGGATTTCGAGGTTGGTTGTGGTATGCGAAAGCCAGAGCGCTCGGCCTATTTCGGCAACCGACTGCTGTGATGTCTGTTTTGCTGTCATGTATATCTTCTTATCAATTGTGCTAACCATTGACGGCAGGCCAACAGTTTGGCGTCAGCCCAGTCTTTTGAAATACCCACTCTTCACGCATAGAATTGGGTAAGGTAGATTATCGCCTAAATATCGAATCTATTACATGAGAATTCAATAGTGCTAATAATCCTTCCAGAATTTTACTTATCTTCTTTGTTGCAAACCAACAGATGTTTATAAACGCTAGCGATCTTATCTTTGGCAAACTCATGTTACTACATCTCGTTTACCATGCTGACTATGTCACTCCCCTGCCGCCAGGACATCGCTTCCCCATGCCCAAGTTCGGCAAAGTCTACGAGACGTTGATCCGCAACGGGATCGCCTCGGTGGACCAATTCTACGTACCCGAAATCGCCACACGTGAGATGCTGACCCTCGTCCACGCGTCCAGCTTTGTTGACGCCTACCTCACCGGCGATATTGATCCCAAGATCATGCGCCGGATCGGCTTCCCGTGGAGCCCGCAACTGGTACAGCGCACCTGCACCGCGGTGGGTGGCACAGTGCTGACGGCCCAACTGGCCCTGCAACATGGCATTGCCTGTAACACGGCGGGCGGCACGCATCACGCCTACGCCGACTTTGGCTCCGGCTTCTGCATCTTTAACGACATGGCTGTGGCCACGCGCATCATGCAGGAAAGCGGCGCGGTGGAACGTGTCCTCATCGTTGATCTCGATGTGCACCAGGGCGACGGCACGGCCGCTATCTTTGCCGACGATCCCACCGTTTTCACCTTCTCGGTGCACTGCGCCAGCAATTTCCCATTCCGCAAACAGAAGAGTACACTGGATATCGCCCTGCCCGACCGTTTGGAAGATGACGCTTACCTGATGTCCTGGACGCATCTACTCCCCGCCATCCTCGACGACTTCGCGCCCGACTTCGTCTTCTACGATGGCGGCGTCGATCCACATCATGAGGACACGCTGGGCAAACTCTGCCTCACCGACGACGGTCTCCTGCGCCGCGATCACTATGTCTTTGCTCAATGTGCGCAACGCCGCATCCCCGTCGCCGGCGTCATTGGTGGCGGCTACTCGCCCGACGTAGAGCGGTTGGCGGCGCGGCATACGATTTTGCATCAGGCGGCGGGGGAGGTAATGCGTAACTCGTAATGCGTAATTGGTTGACAGGGTTGGTCGCCCATTAGAGACCCATTGGGTAGACGAATTATGCATTACGAGTTACGCATCACGCATCCAACCAACACACCAATTCCAAGAAAGGCTCCTCTCCATGTCCGATCTCAAATCCTCCGTTCAGTCGCAGTTTGATCGGGTGGCGGCGAATTACCGTACCAGTACTGTGCATGCGCAGGGGACGGAATTTGGCGAGATGGTGCGCATGGCCGCTCTGCGCGGAGACGAACGTGTCCTCGATGCCGGGTGTGGGGCTGGACATACGGCCATGCACTTTGCGCCCTACGTGGCCCAGGTGGTGGCAATGGACTTTACGCCGTCTATGCTGGGGCAGGTGGCGCAGTTGGCCGCGGAAAAGGGCTTTGCCAACATCGAGACACAATTGGGCGATGTGGAGCACCTGCCCTTTGACGACGATCACTTCGATCTCATCGTCTCCCGCTACAGCGCGCATCACTGGCCGCATCCCCAACAGGCGGTGACAGAATTTCGGCGTGTCCTCAAACCGGGTGGCCAGGTGCTACTGGCCGACGTCGTCGGCTTCGATGACCCCACGTGCGACACCTTCCTCAACGCTGTGGAGTTGTTGCGCGATCCGTCCCATGTACGCGATTTCACCCCGAGCGAGTGGATCGCCTTTTTCCAAAAAGAAGGATTTGCCGCCGAGATTGCCTACGAATGGCGACTCTTCATCGACTTTCCCAGTTGGGTTGAGCGCATGGCCACGCCGCCACTCCACGTTGACGCCATTCGCAGCCTGCTCCATGGTGCGTCCAGCGAAATCCGCGCCGCAATGAAGATCGAGGGGGATGATTTTTGGTTTCGCTGCGCTGTGGTGAAGAGCGTAATACGTGATGCGTAATACGTAACCCAGATCTCGTTGAGGATGTGATTTCCCAATAAAGAATCGTGGTCTTTACACGATCTGGGTTACGCATCACGCATTACGCATTACCAATTGTCGATTCCCCTACTTGCCCATACTTCCTGTCGATCTACAATAAGCTGCTGTCTTTCATTCCAATTACAACATAGAAAGGAACACCCATGCGCAAGTGGACTTTGCCCGGTTTGCTGGTTGTGCTCCTGCTCCTACTGGCCGGCTGCCAAACGGTGGCTGTGCCGGTTCCTGTAGAGAGTGGCGGTTCGACCAATAATACCGGCATTACGATTCTGCGCGCCGGCACCGGCGACAGCGGCGAAGGTTTGACGCCGCACCAGACGATTATTGAGCAGTACGAGATTGCCAACCCCGATGTGCTTGTGCAGTTGGAGGCCATTGCCGGCCGCGACTACTACACCCGCATTCTCACCCAAATCGCGGCGGACCGCGCCCCCGATGTCATGAACATCGGCGACGACGCGGTGCCGTCCTTTGCAGAACGGGGCGCCTTCGTATCGCTAGACGCATGTCTGGCCGAGATTGGCTTCGACACTTCCGTCTACCTGCCCGGTCTGCTCGACCCCGGCATGGTGAACGGCGAACTCTTCTTCCTGCCCAAGGACTATTCGACGCTGGCCGTCTACTACAACAAGACGATCTTCGACGAGGCCGGCGTCCCCTATCCTGAGGACGGCTGGACCTGGGACGATCTGCTCTCGACCGCACAGGCGCTGACCCAGGACACCGACAACGACGGCGAGCCGGACATCTGGGGCATCCAGCTCCCCGCCAACTGGACGACAGGTTTTGAGTATTGGGTTGCCGCAGCGGGCGGTAGCCTGATCAGTGAAGATGGCACCTCCTACGTGGGCTACATGGATTCGCCTGAGGCGATCCGCGCCGCCACCTTCTACCGCGATCTCTACAACACCTACCAGGTCGCCCCGCCGCCCGCAGACTTCAGTGCCTTCGGCGGTGGCAACAGCGAGTTCGACAACGGGCAGGCCGCCATGCGTCTCTTTGGCCGCTGGCCGCAGTCGGGCATGTTGCAGAACCCGAACATCGAGCTGGGTGTTGTAGGCACGCCCGCCGATGCCCAAGCCGCCAACATCCTTTTCTGGGGTGGCTTCGGCATTTCGTCCACCACCGACAACCTGGCCGCAGCGTGTGACTTCCTCAGCTACTATGCCGGCCCTGAGGCGGCGGAAGTGTGGAAGGATTGGGCGCTGCCCGCGGTGACGTCCGTGGCCGAGATGCCCGAAGTGGCCGACGATCCCTTCAATGCCGTCTGGATCGACGAGTTGAACGACCTTCAGCCGCGTGCCTACACCTTCACACCCTATTGGAACGAAAGCGCCGACCCGGCTTTGCGCACGGCGCTGGAAACACTTCTCCTCGACCCCGAAGCCGATGTAGCGACCGTAATGGAGACGGCCGCGGCAGAGGCGCAGGAAGCGTTGGACGAGTTGTTGAATCAATAGACGTAATACGTAATGCGTAATGCGTAATCCGTAATTCGTAGACGAAGTCACCTGCCAATTGGGAACCCACTTTGTCTACGATTACGGATTACGCATTACTTCCTCCCCACGGATCGCCCATGCCTGCCACCCGCTCCCTCCGCCGCCGTGAGGCGTTGACCTTCTACCTGACAATTTCACCCTGGTTGATCGGTTTCCTATTTCTCACGGTAGGGCCAATGCTCTATTCGCTCTACATCAGCTTTACACGCTGGGATCTGCTGCGCGATCCCGTTTTTATCGGGTTGGGCAATTATCTGGACAAGATGCCCAACGACGACCGCTTCTGGCAGTCGCTCAAGGTGACGTTGATCTATACACTGGCCTATGTGCCGCTGGAGTTAATCGGCGGGTTGGGGTTGGCGATGCTGATCCGCAACAACATTCCAGGTGTGCGGATCTTCCGCACGATCTTCTACCTGCCCACGGTGCTGGCGGGGGTGGCCTTTGTGGTGGTGTGGCTGTGGATGCTCAATCCTCGCGGGGGATTGGTGAACCTGGCGCTGGATCTGGTGGGGATCAACGGGCCGCGCTGGCTGCTCGACCCGGATTGGGCGCTGTTTGCGCTGGTGTTGATGAGCTTTTGGGGTTGGGGGCGGGCGATGGTGATCTATCTGGCCGGCCTTCAAAGCATCCCGGCAGAACTCTACGAAGCCGCTGCCATCGACGGCAGCAGCGGCGCGCAGACATTCTTCCGCGTAACACTGCCCCTGCTCTCGCCCACAATCTTTTTTAACTTGATTTTGAGTATCATCGGCACCTTTCAGACCTTCACCAACGCTTTCGTCGCCACCAACGGTGGTCCATTGGATTCGACACTCTTTTTTGTGCTCTATCTCTACAAGCGGGCGTTCGAATTCCTGGACATGGGGTACGCGGCGGCGTTGGCGTGGGTGCTCTTTGCGATCATCCTGGTGTTGACGTTGATTGTCTTTCGATCGCAGCGTTTTTGGGTCTTTTATGCGGGGGAGCGGGCCGATGAGTGATAGCGCACGTGCGGAAGTGCCGATCCTGCGCCTGCGCGGGTGGCGGCTGGTGGTGCGTTATGTACTGCTGTTAACGGCGGGTACCGCTTTCGTGCTGCCACTGTACTGGATGATTGCGTCGTCGCTGAAGCCCGAGTATGCTGTCTTTGCGCGACCGCCTGTGTGGTGGCCGAACCCGCCGCGCTGGGAAAACTACATCGAAGCGCTCACCTTTCTGCCCTTTGACGTCTATGCCGTCAACACGCTGACGATTGCTGTGTGGTCGGTGATCGGCCACGTTTTCTCGTGTACGCTGGTGGCCTACGGTTTTGCCCGTCTGCGCGCGCCGGGGAAGAACTTCCTTTTTATTTTGCTGCTGGCGACGCTGATGTTGCCCTACCCGGTGGTGATGATCCCGCAATACATCATCTTTTCGGAGTTGGACTGGGTGAACAGCTTCCTGCCCCTCATCATTCCCACCTTCCTGGGCAACGCCTTTTACATCTTCTTGCTACGCCAGTTTTTCTTGCAGATCCCCCCCGATCTCGAGGACGCCGCCGCCATCGACGGGGCCAACGTCTTCCAGACGCTACTCTACGTGATCCTGCCGCTGGCACGGGCGGCCATGGCTACGGTGGCGATCTTCACCTTCCAATTCGCCTGGAACGACTTCCTCGCCCCGCTCATCTTCTTGCAGAGCCAATCGCGCTACACGCTGATGCTGGGGCTGAGCTTTTTCCGCAGCAGTTTCGAGGTCAACTGGGCTTACTTGATGGCCGCATCATTGACGGTGGCGCTGCCGGTGATCCTGCTATTCTTCGTTGCGCAGCGCGAGTTTGTGGAAGGCATCGCCATCGGCGGGGTCAAGGCATGAGATCGGGCTTGTTCAAAGGACGCGTCTTTGGCATCTCTGCTTCGCTGCGCACCACATGGCTGTACTTCACCAACGCCACGAAGACGGCCCCGCCGATGGAATTCCCCAGCGTTGCCCACAGCAAAAAGTGGCCGAAATGCGCCCAAGTGATCCCCTGCCCGGCGAAGAGACCGGCCAGCACTTCCACCGATCCCACAATCGAGTGATGGAGATGACTGAAGCCGATGGCGCTGGTCACCAGCCAGATCAACACGATCTGACCGATGGTGTCGCGGCTCGCCGCCACCAACCAGGAGACCAATCCCATCAACCAGCCGGCCAGCACGCCACTGAGCAGGATTACCCACCAACTGTGATCCACCATTCGCCTCGCAAGGTCACCGAAAACTGGTTCCGTCACCACCCCCAGCGCCGGCGCGGTGACAACGATCAGCCCGGCGATGGCGGCCCCGCCCACCAGATTCGACACGTAGACCAATCCCCACAGCCGTCCTAGTGCACGTAGCGTGGTCTGCCCGTTGAGGAGCGGCATCACCGCCAGCGCCGTGTGTTCGGTGAACAACTCCGACCGTCCCAGAATCACAATGATGAAGCCAACGGAATACATATTGGCCACCAACAGTTCTGTGGCCAGTGGATTCAGATTGTCGGCGCGTGTCAGCACCACGGCAATCAGCAGCACGCTGAAGCCCACATCCAGCCCGGCGGAAAGCCCCGCCATGAGCAGCCCGGCGGTAGAGCGCTGGATTTCGCCCAAGCCTTCGCTGATCTCCTGTTCGAGGATACGTCGCGCCGGCTTGCGCGGCTCGGCGGTGTCAATCTCCGCTTCGCTTTCTTCGTTCTGATTTTCCTCATTTGTCGAGACGGCGTCTTGCATCATCTCTTCTTCGTCGTTCCGCCCCTTTTTTACATTGTCCACAGTCAATGTTCGATCCTTTTCTGAGAGTGAATCACGTCATCGCTCACCTTAGGATCTCAAAATTGCGCTGACTGTACGCTTTTTCTCAAATGCGGCGATTGCATATCCCTATCTGTATCCTACTCTGCTTCATGGCTCAGCCCTCGTTTCAATCTGGTGTACAATGAGATCGACTACGTCAGAAAAACGCACCGCAAAGGCGCAAAGAACGCAAAGGAGAGACTTTGCATCTTTGCAGTGAAGAAAAACCATTTCTATAAGGAGACTGATCATGTTTGCCGCGATCAAGGACAAAATCTTCGCCGATCTGGGGCTTGAGGACGTCAACGCCGGGTTGTACGACGGCGATTGGGTGTCCACCGACGGGCGCAGCACGCTCGACGTGATCTCGCCCATCAACGGCGAAAAGCTGGCCGCCGTGGCCCTGGCCGGCGAGGACGACTACAACATTGTCATCGAGAAAGCGTGGCAGTCGTATCAGGTGTGGTCGAAGATCCCCGCGCCGCAGCGTGGCTCGATCATCCGCGAGATCGGCGACGAGATCAGCAAATATAAAGAGACACTCGGCCTGTTGGTTTCGCTGGAAGTGGGCAAGACGCGGGTGGAAGGCATGGGCGAAGTACAGGAGATGATCGACATCGGCGACTTTGCCGTGGGACTGTCGCGTCAGCTCTACGGTGTCACCATTGCCAGCGAACGGCCCAATCACCGTCTCTACGAACAGTGGCACCCGTACGGTGTGGTGGGCGTGATCACCGCCTTCAACTTCCCGTGCGCTGTCTGGTCGTGGAATGCGCTGATCGCGGCCGTCATTGGCAACGTGGTGGTGTGGAAACCTTCGCCCAATGCCAGCCTCACCGCCATTGCCACCAACCGCATTTGCAGCCGTGTGCTCGAACGTCATGGCCTGCCGCCCATCTTCTTTTTGATGGTAGACGAAGGGCGCACCCTCGGCGAGAAGTTGGCGAAGGACGTCCACGTACCGCTGTTGTCGTTCACCGGCTCGATCCGCACAGGACGGCAGGTGGCGCAGAATGTGGCGTCGCGGCTCGGTCGTTCGATCCTCGAATTGGGGGGGAACAACGCCGCCATCGTCAGCGACAAAGTAGACATGGAGATCGCGCTGCGTGGTGTTGCCTTCGGGGCGATGGCCACGGCAGGGCAACGCTGCACATCCACCCGGCGCTTAATTTTGCATGAAGGGATTTACGATGAGTTCGTGGAAAAACTGACCAACATCTACAAAAAGGTGAAGGTGGGCAATCCGCTGGAGGAAGGCGTCTTGGTTGGCCCGCTCATCAACCAGCGCGCCGTGGACGCCTACCGCGCCGCCATCCAGCGCGCCGTGGACGAAGGGGGGACTGTCCTTTGTGGCGACGAAGTGGTGCAACCGGCAGGCTGCGAGGACGGTTTCTACGTGCGCCCGACCTTGATTGAAGGATCACCCAGCATGGGCATCGTCTGCGAGGAGACCTTTGCGCCCATCCTCTACGTGCTCAAATACAGCACTCTCGACGAGGCGTTGCAGATCCACAATGGGGTGATGCAGGGGCTTTCCTCTTCCATCTTCACCACGGATTTGCGCGAGTCTGAGGCTTTCCTCTCGCTGCACGGGTCGGACTGTGGGCTTGCCAATGTCAACACAGGCACGGCGGGGGCCGAAATCGGCGGTGCCTTCGGCGGCGAAAAGGAGACCGGCGGCGGTCGCGAAAGCGGCTCCGACGCCTGGAAAGCCTACGCCCGTCGTCAGACGGTGACCATCAACTACGGCGATACGCTGCCGCTGGCGCAGGGTGTCCGCTTCGACGTGTAGCAAAAGTTTCACCGCAAAGGCGCAAAGGACGCGGAGAAAAAAGAAAGACACGGATTTCAGGAAGTGCAGGAGACAGAAGAAAAGATGCAACCCTGCACTTCCTGAAATCCGTGTCCTCTGCGCTTCTGTTCTTGGCGTCCTTTGCGCCTTTGCGGTGAAGTTTTTACTTTGGAAAGCGAGAGCATTCCGTGACAGAAACAGAAACCGTAACCCGTTCATCCACGGTGACGCTGCGCGAAGTCACCGCGGACACTGTGATCACGATCTGCCGACTCAAGGTCGCGCCTGAGCAGGAGAATTTTGTTGCGCCCAATGCCGTCTCCATCGCCCAGGCCTACTTTTACCCTGATCTCGCCTGGTTTCGCGCCATCTACGCCGACGAGACGCCGGTAGGCTTCCTCATGCTGGACGACAACGTGGCCGAGCAGGAATACATGCTCTGGCGCTTCATGATAGACGCTCGCTACCAGGGACATGGCTTTGGTCGCCGCGCCATCGAACTGCTGATCGACTACGTCAAGACACGTCCTGGCGCGACGGCGTTGCTCACCAGTTGCGTCCCCGGCGACGGCAGCCCCTGCCCGTTCTACCAGCGCATGGGGTTCGCCTACACCGGCGACGAAGAGGACGGCGAACTGGTGATGAAGATTGAAATTGCGTAGTGCGCGCACTACGCACTACGCAATATTTCCACCAATCCCCCAACCCCGTCCAACACCCACGTCGGTGCCAATCCCGATGCGGCTAACTTCTCCCGATCCGCGTCGCCGGTGAGGACCAGCGCTGTTGCCATCCCCGCGTCGATGCCCATTTGGATGTCGGTTTCCAGGCGGTCGCCCACCATGATGCACTGTGAAGCCGGTAGATCCAGCATTTCGGCGACAGTGGCGATCATGATGGGCGAGGGCTTGCCCACAATGGGATCGCAGACCGCGCCGGTGCACGCCTCAATGGCTGCGATCATGGCGGCGGCGTCCGGCTCGCCACCCCCCGGCACAGGACAGTAGCGATCTCCATTCGTGGCCACCAGCCGCGCCCCGGCGTTGATGGCGTCAAACGCGATCTGCAACTTGCGGTAGACGAAGGCGCGGTCGAACGACGCCACCACCACGTCGATTTCGGCGGGATCTTCGCTCAGGTGAAAGCCTGCCATACGCAGATCCTCTTTGAGCGGCTCCTCGCCCACCACAAACAGCCGCGCCCCCGGTATGTGGACACGCAACCACTGCGCCATCACAAACGACGAGTTGATTACGTCCTCGACGGCGGTAGGGATGCCCAGCCGCGTCAACTTTTCGGCGTACTGTTGCCGCGTCCGCGTGGGGTTGTTCGAGAGGAAGGTTGTGCGCATCCCCCGTTCGCGCAGCGCGAGGACGGTCTCCTGCGCGTTGGGCAGCAATTTGTCACCAAGGTAGATGGTTCCGTCCAGATCGAAAAGACAGGCAGCGTACATGGGCGCTCCTTGCAGGAGAGATTGGGTGATTAGGCGATTGATGTTGGATGGAAAATTCCCTCTTGACTTTAACACAGTGTCAAGGTGTAGGCTGAACTCAAGTGGAAAAATCAGACAGGACATTCAACAGGAGAAAACAATCATGGCAGACAATTCATTGAACGTAGTGTTAGGCAGTGGGCCGGTGGGGCTGGCGGTAATGGACGAGTTGGTGGCGCGTGGACGGCGTGTGATCATGGTCAATCGCAGCGGGAAAGTGAAGGAAACGTTGCCCGTCGGTGTCACTGTCTCCAAAGTCGACGCCCTGGATCCGGTGCAGTTGGCAGCGCTGTGCGCCGACGCCGACGTCGTCTTTCAGTGTGCGCAACCGGCGTACACCGAATGGCCCGAGAAATTTCCGCCCCTCATCGCCGCAATAATCGAGGGGATCAGCCGCACCAACGCCCGCCTCGTGATGGCCGACAATCTCTACATGTACGGCCCCATCGATGGCAAGCCCATCCACGAAGATCTGCCCCACGCCGCCCCCACCCGCAAGGGCCGCGCCCGCACTCAGGTGGCGAAGATGATCATCGATGCCCACAAGGCGGGCAAGATCCAGGCGACAATGGGGCGTGCTTCTGATTTCTACGGCCCGCGGGTGATCGATTCAGCCATGGGTGAGATTGTCTTTGAAGCAGCGCTGACGGGCAAAGCGGCCAATCTCATGGGCAATCTAGACTTGCCACATACCTACACCTACATCCGCGACTTTGCCTGGGCGCTGGTAGAATTGAGCGAACACACAGACGCTTTTGGCCGCGCCTGGCATGTGCCCAGCGCGGAGACGATCTCAACGAAGAAGTTCTTGACGCTGATTGAAGACGAAACCGGACGCCCAATCAAGACGGTGGTGGCGAACCGTTTCATGCTGCGTGTCATCGGCCTCTTCAACCCCATGATCCGTGAATTTGTGGAGATGTACTACGAGTTTGGCGAACCCTTTCTCGTCGAGCACAACCAGTTCGTAGCTCACTTCGGCGCACATACCACGCCTCACCCGGAAGCGATCCGCGCCACCGTCGAGTGGTACCGTGCACACGTCGATGCTGAGGCGGCGCAAGAAGCGGTGGCTATGTAGGATGGGTTACGACCGCCGAATTTGGCGAAAGCCCCATGTACGTTCATGCGGTTGTAACCCATCCTACGGACTCGTTTCCAATAAACAAGAGTCATCTCGCCGTTGAGATGACTCTTGTTGTCACAATTCATTCGCCCAGTCCATCACGCATTACTTCACGCCGCCATAGACTGTGGCGAGTTGCATAACGCCAGCAGTTGATCCCGCTGCGGCAAATGGTCGATGTAGACCTGATCCGCCTGTAGCGAAAAAGAACTTTCAACTTCTCGCTGCTGGTGATAAAGAACATCGGCCAGATGCACCGCCGTAAGAACAGGATTATGCGGTCCTTGGCGGCGGGATGGGTTGTGGTGAAAGCCCACAGCGGTGAGGATGTTGTCTGAAAACCCCCACAAGCCTAGCAGGTAGGCCCCTAATTCGGCATGGGTGACACCGAAAATCTGACGTTCCACTTGATGCAACGGCAGTCGTGTCGCCTTGGCTAGGCTTATGGTCGGGAAGTAATCTTGTGAAAGGTAGCTGCTGAATATGAGCTTGCCAATGTCGTGAAGTAGGGCTGCCAGGCTAATGTGATCTTGGGTGGTGCTATCTACATTGAGGACACGTCCAATGACGCGCGCATGTTGGTTGACCTGTACCACATGCATGTACATCTCCTGGCGCATGGAACGAGCCATATCGTCTTCAATGGCCGAAAAGAGCGCCACCGTCTGTACCAGCGAGCGCACAGTGTTGATTCCCAGTAACATGACCGCCTGCTGCAAATCTGTAACATATTGGCGCAAACTAAAATACCCCGAGTTGACCAGCCTCAATACCTCTACCGAAATGGCAAAGTCGCGCTCAATACGCGCCGTCACCTCTTTGATTGAGACTTCGGGGTTTTGGAACAACTGCATCAGTTCCGTGTAGGTGGAGGGAAGTGTAGGCAACATGCCGATGCCGCGGACAAGTTGTTCCAACACCGGGTTTTCTGCCCCTTGCTGTGTTGTGTCAATGCGATGTAGCGCTTCCATGATCAACTGCAGACGACAGGGTTTGGGTAAATACTGATGTGCGATGACCAATGTTTCTGCCAGCGAGTCGTGATCCGCTTCCCGCGCCATCACAAAACGGACAGTCCGAGGGGATCGGACGCGTACATAATCGAGCAGGTGCCGATCTTTGATCCCCGGCAACTGCCCATCGGCAATAACAACGTCGATGGTCTGTTCTTCGAGCATCCGGATTGCATCTTCAATATCGTCGCAAAAAAAGAGTGTCCAATGAGGCTGCATTGGTTCCAGCATTTGCCGCATCTCACGAAGCACCCGAATATCAGGATCTGCGACAAGTAGCGTGAGTGTCGGCACGTTCGGCCTCCTTGTGATGCCAACCTTGTTATTCATTCTTCCCTTATTATGTAGTTTTTGATTCATCTAGGGCAATGGTACTTTATAACTTACTTTATTTGTTGAAAATATGCTGCTTGAAATAAATTTTATATAAAATTTAAGCGAAATCTTATTTTGTTTTTGCATAGATGAATTGGCTACTTTGTCCGCAATTTTGTTGCGTAATTCTGCACTGTACCTCGCCGGACGTTGGCCTCAAGACATGCCTGTGCTATGCTTCTGGCATGGCGAATCGTTACTCAATAGAAAGTGTCTAGCCGTGCCCCTCTGGTTAACTCGCTCCGATGTGAAGTCCATTCTGACAATGTCTGCCGCTATCGACGCTGTTGAGCAAGCGTTTATGCTTCTTTCACATGGTCAAACGGTACTTCCCTTACGCACCAACATGCCCGTTGTTGCGCATAGCGGCAGTTTGCTGACAATGCCTGCCTATGTGGGCGGCAACGCCAATGCACTGGGCGTCAAACTGATCACCCTGTACGCCGACAACCCAGGCCGGCGCAACCTGCCCGCCATTCAAGGCAACTTTGTCCTCTTCGATGCAGTGGACGGACAACTGCTCGCCATTCTCGAAGCAGGCTACATGACGGCGGTGCGTACGGGCGCATCCGGCGGCGTTGCTGCCCGTCACCTTGCCCGTGCCGATGCCAAAACGCTCACGATCTTCGGCTCCGGCGCACAGGCCCCGTTCCAGGTCGAAGCCGTCTGCGCGGTGCGCCCTATCGAACGCGTCTATGTGATTTCTCAGCGCATGGAAAATGCCGAGCGGTTTGCCCGCGAACAGAGCCGTCGGCTCAATGTGGAGATCATCCCTACCGGTGATGTCGAAGCCGCTGTGCGCGCCGCCGATGTGATTGTGACAGCCACCAGCGCCCACGCGCCACTCTTCGACGGCGAGTGGCTGCGCCCAGGGACACACATCAACGCGGTGGGGGCGCACCTCCCCACCGCCCGCGAAGTGGACACGTCCACGATTCGCCGCGCCAAAGTCGTCACCGATCAGACAAGCGCCTGCCTCGCCGAAGCCGGTGACCTGATCCTGCCCATCAACGAAGGCGCCATCGATCCATCTCACATCTACGCCGAGATTGGCAGCATCGCCGCCGGCGATCTACCCGGGCGTACCGATCCCAACGAAATCACCTTCTTCAAATCTGTCGGCCTTGCCGTGCAAGATGTGGCTGTCGCCGCGCTGATCGTTCAACAAGCCCTTGCCCGCGGCATCGGCCAACACCTGGAAACATGATTTATGTCTACCTTTCATCTTGATCACCTCAACTTTACCGATTTTGATCCCAAGAACACTGAACATATCGATTGGATCGCCGCCTTGTGGAACACAGCCGTTGCTGAATCCATGCCGATTTCCAGCGGTTTTGTCCACTTTAATACGCAACCTACCACCGGCGGCATACAGAGCAGCCGCATTGCCCTTGACGCCGACGACCGTCCTGTTGGCTTTGTCCTTGCCAGCGCTCACCCCAGCGCGCCGCCGAGCATGAGTGCGCAAGGGGGCTGGATCGATGCCATCGCTGTTGCACCACACGCCCAACGTCAGGGGATTGGCGCTTCTTTGCTGGCATGGGCAGAGGCATGGCTGGCTGCACAGGAATGTACTCAGATCCGTATCGGCGCCAGTCTCCGTCCCTTTGCGCCCGGCGTGCCCATCGAGCTTGGCACGGTGGACTTCTTCACCGCGCATGGATATGCCCCGCAGGGCAGCGGCATTGTCTGGGACGTGGCGCGCAATCTGGCCGACTATACGCCGCCGCCCGGCCTCGACAACCTACCCTGCGCCGTCCGCCCTGCCCAGCCCAACGACAAAGTCGCACTGCTCTCCTTCTTGCAGCGCGAATTCCCAGGCCGCTGGACGTTCGAGTTCCTCGAAATTCTTGCCAATGGTGGGCGCATCTCCGATTACATGATCCTGTGGACCGAAGACGGCGTTGACGGCGCTTGCCGCCTCACCTTCGAAGACTCAGTATGGCCCATCGAACGCTTTTACCCTTATCACCTGCCGCGCCCGTGGGGACAGCTTGGCTCTATCGGCATTTCGGCTGCCAAACGCGGCCGCAATTTCGGCCTGGCCCTCCTCGACGCCGGTCTACGTCGCCTGCACAACAACGGCGTCAACGGCTGTGTCATTGATTGGACAACCCTACTCGACTTCTACGCTAAGTGCGGCTTCGAGCCCTACCGCAGTTATCAGCAGTTGGGGAAGGGGATTGGGGAGTAGGGACAAGGGAATCACACATGCCACCAGATTTTTCGCGCCTTACCGAGATCCTCTCCTCCGCCGCCGAGACGGTTGCACCGGCGATTGCCTGCCGTGTCGAAAAGGACGGCCATCTCCTCTTTGACGCGGCTTTTGGCGTCCTCAACCCGGCCTCCAGCACAGGATCGGCCCAGCCGGATACGATCTTCGATTTGGCATCGCTGACCAAGCTCTTTACCACAACCGCATTTTTGCGTCTTGTCGAGGCAGGTGGCGTGGCCATCGATCAACCTGTGGCTGAGGTGATCCCTGAATTCGGCGGACAACGCATCATCGGCGGCAGCGAAGATCCAATCTCCAAACGCCCACTCCCTGCCAATCCTCGCTACAGTGGGCAGATTATCGACGCCTCGACCATCACCTTTCGTCAACTGCTCACCCATACTGCCGGGTTGCCTGCCTGGCGCAGCCTCTACCGCATGTGCGGTCCTGTGCCGTCCACACAGCCGCCGACAGCCGCCGACATCGCCCGCCGCCATGCGTCTGCACTCGACGCCATTGCCGGTTTTCCCTTCCTCTACCCACCCAGTGCCGACTACGTCTACAGCGACGTGGGGCTGATCCTGCTGGGCTTTGCCGTGGAACGCTTACACGGCGCCCGTCTGGATGCCGCCATCCACGATCTGGTTGGTGCGCCGTTGGGGCTTTCGATCCACTACAACCCGCCTGCCCCAATCCACAGCCGCATCGCCCCCACCGAAGACGACCCCTGGCGGCAGCGACGGCTGCGCGGCGAAGTCCACGATGAAAACGCAGCGGGGCTAGGCGGTATTGCCGGCCATGCCGGCCTTTTCGGTGTCACCGCTGACCTCTGTCGTCTCGGTGCACTTTATTTGCGTGGTGGCGAGGGGTTGCTTTCGCCGGCATTGGTGGCTGAGAGCACCCGCCTACAAAATGTCAGCGTCGACGGAGTCCGGCGCGGGCTGGGCTGGCTTCTGCGCAGCGATCCCGATCCGTCTTGCAGCACTGCCTTTTCTACAGCGAGTTTCGGCCATACCGGCTACACAGGCACGTCACTATGGTGCGATCCGTTACAGGATATTGCGGTAGCGCTCTTCACCAACCGCGTCTATCATGGACGAGAACCGCAGGGAATTGCCACGCTCCGCCCACAAGTACATGCGTCTATCGCCGACGCACTAATGTAAATTCTCGATTGCTGATTGGGAGCCGCCTTGAACCTCTCGTTTCTTTGGAATCTGACACCCACAGGCATTCTCATCGATAGCAACAACGACGGCGCTGTTGACGGCGTGGTTGCCTGCCTTGTGCCGTTGACGCCTGCGCAATGGACCCCACACCTGTGGGCCGCCGCTGCCAACCTTGCCGCCCGCATTGGATTGGAATCACCAGCGCTGCGCCTACCCTTGGCCGTTGACATCGACGCTGTCGAAAGTTGGCAAATCCCCATTCTGCTCACCATTGGGGACACAGCAGTGGCTGTGGATCGTGCACCCTGGTCCACGTTGTTGCCCCACTTGCCCATCTTCGCCCAAGATGACGTCGAGATCGCCTGGCTTGAAGGCGACGCCCATCGCGCCTTACGCATTCACGCCGCCGACGCAGCGGCACTGGCCTCCGTCCTCAACCGGCTGGCGACTGCACACGATGAATCGCCACCGGCCCAAAGCCCTTTGCCTGCTCAAGAACAGACTGATCTCGATCTGGCCAGGCTTTTTGGCTGTGCGCCCGATGGTCTTTTCCTCACCGCACAGGACGGCTCCTCTTGTGCCGACAACCGCTTCCACTTGATCCTCGGCCCGCAAACCGACGTTGTAACCGGCATGGCCGCCGTCAACCTCGCTGCCCGTCTTGGGTTGGAAACAAGCGGGCTGACACTGCCCCTGGCCTTTGCCGCAGACACCACCTCTGCGCCGGATGTTGTCGATGATTACTTCCTTTTGCTTGGCTTCGGCGAAGCGAATGGCAGCCTATCGCCCAAAGGAAGGCAGATCCTGCTGGATCCAGTTTCGGCCCATTATTTGGCCGAAGTTTACCCACATCTAGACAGTTTGAGCCAACGCCACGATGAAAGTACCCGCACACTCAGCGCTATCGTCGCCACAGTGGACGATCTCGTCCACGCACGGTCGCCACAGATGTGGTTGGCCCTGGCCGAAGTACAGGCAGGCCAGTCCATTCCTGTGAGCGATGTAGACGATCTCTGCTGCGAAGCCTTCCGCCTCACCTGGAATCCGGCGGATCAACTGGATCACGTCGGTCGGTTGCGGCGCATACTGGCGCGCAAGATCCGGCCCAAGCTCAAAAAACAGGCAACGCCCACACAGATCACCGTCTTCTGTAGCGCGCCCCGCCCCGCCCGCGACGACCTCGCCACTGAAATCGCCGAAATGGCAGGCCACGGCGTACACGTCCAGGTCTTGCCCGTTCACAAAGCCGGCCTGGCCTGGTTGCTCGAAGACCAAATCCCCCAACTGATCGACCGAAACGTTGCCCGCGTCGCCCTGCGTTTTGCCGCTTTTCGCTCCCCTGATCCCAACGCGCTTTGGCTCGACCTGCCCCACCGCTGGCTACAAGAGATTTTCCCCGCCGATGAACTACTGGCGCGGCATTTACACCTCGATCTCTCGCAAGTGGAGATCGAAATGTTCGAGCCCGACGCAACAGAGCCGACCCGCGTCTACGAACTGATCGCCTACAACGCCAATGGCGACATCGTCCATCGCGGCGCGCTGCCCCTGCTCTGGGACGAACACCTCTACCTGACCGACATGCACGATTACGGCCTTGTACACCCAAGCGCAGGCGGCATCATCGTCACCTGGCCCGGAGATCACAGTGACGTGTGGCCGGTGAGCACCGACGAGGCGCTTTTCTGGGCCTTCTACCAGCAATGCGTCCTGCCGTCGATCCGTAGCCATGTCCTCGCCGTGAGTCGCGGCCGCCCAATTTCCGAGTGGGAACCCTATTTCGAGTCGTTGCAGGTGGAAGCCTACTTTGGCTGGCCCGACGAACCGCTCGGCGTTTCTCAAGAATTTGTTTCCGTCGGCGAAGCCTTGCACGAAGACATCTACTTCAACACCCTCGACTACCTGGTAGGGCTAGGCGAAGCGTTCTGTGGCCAGCGCATTACCGCCGCCGGCCAGGTGATGCCCCTGATCCACGATTTCTACAACGCCGACGGTGCTCGCATCGCGCCTTCAGCACCTCGGGCTGTGGTCACCTTGCGTGCCTGGGCCATGCCCCGCTACTTGCCGCCGCTCGATCTGGTCGTTGGGCACCGTAGCGACATGCCCAAACCCCAGCATCTGAGTGTCTCGTCGCTTACATTGAACGAAACCGGCGACGCGATCCAATCTGTCACCTTGCGAGCGCACTACATCAATGGGGCGTCGGCGCGCCTGGCTGCCCGCACCCTGGCGCGGCGGGTCGCCCTTGCACCGCTCCATTTTGCATCGAACGTGGCTGTACAGGTGCTCTGTGTGGCCGCCACCACGGAGGAATGCGTAGATCTTGGCCTGTCTTCTGTAGGTCCTCAACCGCGTCCACCTGAACCCCCTCACGATCCCAAATCGGACGTAATCGGCCCGCGCCAATTGGAGGCCGAACTGGCCGACGTTGCCAGGCTTCCCGGCGTTTCCGTTTGGCAGATAGGTCGCTCTTACCAGGGGCGGCCCGGCTACGCCGTCGATGTGATCGCGCCGCTGCACAGTGGGCAGACGCACCATTCGCGCCGTAAACTGGGACAGCAGAAGCCAACGGCCTTTCTCATCGCTCGTCACCATGCCAACGAAGTGTCAAGCACCACCGCCGTCCTCAATTTGACGCGCAGCCTCGCCAACGATCCCACGCAGCGGGATCTACTTGCCCGCGTCAACGTGGTCGTCCTCCCCATTGCCAACCCCGACGGCGCGGCCTTTCATTACCAATTGATGACCGAACACCCACACTGGAAGCATCACGCTGCCCGCTTTAACGCTGCCGGCAAAGAATTTGGGCAAGACACTTTTAACGCGTCTACACTCTTTGGTGAAGCCAAATTTCGCCGCGCCATCTGGTCGGCATGGCTCCCCGACGCCATTGTAGACAACCACGGGGTGCCGTCGCACGAGTGGTGCCAGCCCTATGCCGGGTATAACTCGCCGCCCCGTTTTGTGGTCTCCTATCACATGGTGCAGGCCATGCTCTACGGCATCATTTCGTTTGTTGAAGGAGCGGAGACGGCTGCCTCTGCACTGCGCGAAGCCGTTTCCAAAGCGGTGATGCAGATCCCCTGGCTGCGGGAGCGCAACGAATATTGGCTCAACCGTTACCATACCTACGGGCACCGTTGGTCGCCGGAAACCTTTCCTTTGCAAACCCACAACCAAATGCTCTTTTTCTACCGCGGCTACCCTGCCCACCACCACAATGCACAACGTACCTTTGCTGGACGTTACCCCTCGATTACCCAGTTCGAGTGGGTGACCGAAGTACCCGACGAAACCGCACAGGGCGACTACTTGGCTGAGTGCGCCATCGCCCAAACCACCGCCGACGTAGCCATGCTGCGTCTTCTCGCTGAGTCGGCCCAACCCATGCAACGGCAGATCCATGTCCATGAAGACGGGCGTACCACGATCCGTTTCCAGCGTAACCGGCAAATCGGCGCATAGACTGAAATTTCAGAAAGGGATCCACAGATTACATGGATTTACAGGATTGCAGAGAGAAATTTCTGGTAATCCTGTAAATCCATGTAATCTGTGGATCAATGCTGCTAGAGAAAGGTGACGTCATGTTGGTAGTGGGCCTGATGAGTGGTACATCGGCGGATGCAATTGACGCCGTACTCGCCGAAATTGACGAGATGGAAGGCCAGATCCACGTGCGGCAGCGCGCCTTTGTGGCCGAAGCGTGGCACGCCGACGAGCGCGCGTTGATCTTCGATCTTTTTGAGGGGCGGGCTACGGTGCAAACGCTCTGTCGCGCCAATTTTGTATTGGGAGAAGGCTTCGCACGGGCGGCGTTGGCTGTCATCGCCACGGCAGGTCTCTCTCCTGCGGATGTCGGCCTGATCGGCTCGCATGGACAGACCATCTGGCACGACGTCGATGCGCGCGGGCACGTCACCAGCACACTCCAAATTGGCGAGGCTGCCGTCATCGCCGAACGCACAGGGATCACCACCATCGCCGATTTTCGTGTGGCCGATGTGGCGGCGGGTGGGCAGGGCGCGCCACTGGTGCCCATCTTCGACTGGCTGCTGTTGCGTCCTCCAGCGGATGCAGGCGGCTGGCGCGCCGTGCAGAATATCGGCGGCATCGGGAATGTGACCCTTCTGCCACCGCACGGCATAGATGCCCAACCGTTGGCTTTCGACACCGGCCCCGGCAACGTCCTCATTGATTGGGCGGCACACTTGGTTAGCGGCGGCCAACTGCGCTGCGATGTGGACGGTCAACTGGCGGCGGCAGGCAGAGTCGCCTCTGCGCTGCTTGAGAGTTGGCTTGATCACCCTTACTTTCGCCAACTGCCACCTAAATCCACTGGGCGCGAACTCTTCACCCGCACTTTGCTTGAAAAGTGGTGGGCCGAAGCGCGCGCCCACGGCTGCACCGACGCTGACTTTGTGGCCACCCTCACCGAATTGACGGCGGCTTCCATCGCTGACGCCTATGTCCGCTTTGCGCCGGGTCCAGTCGTCGAAACGGTGGTGGGTGGTGGTGGTGGCCGCAACCCCGTTTTGATGGTGCGTCTGGCTGCCCAACTTCAAGCCCAAATGGGGCAGGCGGTGCCCGTCCTACGCCATGCGGATCTGCCCCACCTCGCCATTGACGACGATGCCAAAGAAGCCCTGGCTTTCGGCCTGATGGCCTGGCTCACCTTCCACCAGCGCCCGTCCAATGTCCCCGCGTGTACGGGGGCGCGGGGGGCGCGTGTGTTGGGGAAAGTTGTTCGGGGTAGCACAGGACATTCCTATTCTTCTGAATTAACCTAACCGGACTAATCTAATCTCTATTTTTCTAGCCGTTTTTATAATAATTGACACCCCGCCCGCCACATGATATACTGCCACTACGTTTTTTAAACGGGGACCTATTTCCTCATCCGTGGATCTCCCTTGTGGAGTATAGACAGGCAGAGTACGCCAGTGCAGACTGTTCGCAGGCGCATTTTAGAGATTCTGAAGCGGCGCAAGAGTGCCACCGTTGGCGAGTTGGCGCGTCAACTTGATATGGCGCCGGTTTCGGTGCGCTATCACCTCGACATTCTGCAGGGCGATAATTTGATTCAGGTAAGCAAGGTGCGACGTGAAGGCAATGTGGGCCGTCCGAAGCAGCTCTACTCGCTTACCAAAGAAGCCAACGACCACTTTCCAGACAATTTCGCACCCCTAACCGCCGGATTGGTAACACAGCTAAAAAAGTCGTTGCCCGCCGCACAGGTGGAAGCTGCTTTTTGTGCGTTGGCACGTGAGATGGCCGAGGAATTTCTTGAAGATGAAGAATTGGCCTCTAGTGATCTGGAAGTTCGCCTGAATCACGTCACCGATTTCCTAAATGAACGAGGTTATCTGGCTCGCTGGGAAAAAGAGCCGACGGCGCGTGAACTTGTCTCTTTGGAAGACAAAGAAAGTTACTTGCTGCATACCTTCAATTGCCCCTACGCAGGGGTTTCAAGCGAGCACCGCGAACTATGTCAGATGGATCTCTCTTTGATGCGGGAACTGATAGGTCGCTCCTGTTGCCGGCTTGATTCTTTGGCCGAAGAAGGAAACTGTTGTACCTATCGTATTCGTGTAGGCGAAATTCGTGTAGGCGAAATTCGTGTAGGCGAATCAGCGCAGTATGATTCCGTTCCGGCTGTAGAAATTCCTTTGATTGGATAGTGTGAGATGCCGACAAACATGCGTGGCACCCCCAATTCACCAGCCCACGTTGCTGTACCAACGAGTGGACCCATCGATCTTGCCCCGGTGCAGGCGTATCGCACCACGTTGGGCAATGTCAATATTGCCCCGGCTCCTGGGTATACCATTGAACCGATGCACGACAGCTATGGACGGCGCATTAACTACATGCGCATCAGCCTGACCGATGCCTGTAACCTGCGTTGTGTCTACTGCATGCCCGAGAACATGAAGTTTCGCCCTCGCCACGAGCTAATGAGCGACGAAGAACTGCTCTATTTGGTCCGCGTGGGGGCGAGCCTGGGGGTCAACAAGATTCGCCTTACCGGCGGCGAACCCACGATTCGGCCCGGCGTTGTAGAACTGGTGCGCCAGATCGCCGTCATCCCAGGTGTCGATGACCTGGCGATGACCACGAATGGTATTCTGCTCGATGAGTTGGCTGGTCCTCTCGCGGAGGCAGGGCTGACCCGAGTCAACATCAGCCTCGATACGCTCGATGCCGACAAATTCCATCAGATCACCCGTTGGGGACACATTGAAGATGTCTGGCGCGGGATTGATGCCGCCGAAGCAGCAGGGTTGCGCCCTATTAAGCTCAACAGCGTTGTCACCCGCAACTTCAACGACGGTGACGATATGATCGAGATGGCGCGCCTCACTGTAGATCGAGATTGGGAGGTCCGCTTTATCGAGATGATGCCCTTCGGCGAAGTAAGCGACTTTCAGCAGACCAACGTGGTGTCGTTCAGTGAAATGCGCCACACCATCGAAGCCGTCTTTGGCCCGCTGGAAGAGGCAAGCTACGATTTCGTCGATCCCAGCCGCCCGTTTCGGATTGCAGGAGCAAAGGGAACCCTCGGCTTTATCAGCAGTGTGACAGAGCCTTTCTGCCAGGGCTGTGGGCGTGTCCGTTTGACGGCAGATGGCAAGCTGCGTCTCTGTCTCCTGCGCGAAGACGAAGTCGATCTGCTCACACCGTTGCGCAGCGGCGCTTCGTTCGAGGAAATGCGTGTTTTGATGCGCGAAGGCGCTTTTCACAAACCCTGGGGGCACAGTCTCTCTTCCGGCGTCTTCGCTGAGAACCGGGCCATGAACCAGATCGGTGGCTAAGCAAGAGAGCAGAGTTGATCCACAGAGCCACACAAAGAGACACGGGGTTAGAAAAGTGCAGAGAAAACTCTTCAAATTCGTGTAATCTGTGGAGAATTCTACTGTCAAGACCGAAAGGTCTCGAAGAAATCGTGTTTTGTGTTATCGGTGTTTGCTGGTAGAGTAATTTTTAGACCATAACTTGTTGATCCGTGTTGTAGCTGAGTGACAGGTTTGCTGTTTGCCCGTTTTTTCATTGTTGTTCAAGTTCAATTTAAGGAGAGAGCAGAATTATGACGATGGTAATGGAAGGCGTTAAGTTAACAGCCAGTGCAGCCGAAAAGTTGGGCACCCTCATGGCGCAAAAAGGCATGAAAGAAAGCCATGCCTTACGCGTCTTTGTCAAAGGTGGCGGTTGCGGCGGTATGCAGTACGGCATGACCTTCGACGACAACATCTCTGATGCAGACGAAGTCTATGAGCAGCCCGGCGGCTTGCGTGTAGTGGTGGATGCCACCAGCATGTTCTACGTAGGCGGCGCCAACATTGATTACGTAGAAAACCTCATGGGCGGCGGGTTCCATATCGACAACCCCAACGCCGTGAGTTCCTGTGGCTGCGGTAGCAGTTTCCGCACCGCCCAGAGCCACAATGGTGAAGAAATGCCCAAGAGTTGCGGCCACTAAAGTTAGCTGCTTCTTTTGAGGATACAAGGCGAGGGTTCCAGTGTATCGGACCCTCGCCTTCCTCTTGCCGGCAACTTTGGGGATGGATGGCAATCGTGTGAATGCTCGCTACTTTTTACTGCGCGAAGCGCGCGCTCTGCTCCCTCAGGTCAAGGATCTGATGGCAGAGGTACAATCAGCCCGTAACGAGATTTTACGCTTGCGCCCAGAAGTATGGCCTGCGCTCCGTCACGCTGCCGGCAACGGTGGTACTGAAGCGGCCGGCGAGATGCTGGTCCACTTTTTGCGGTTGGAAGCCGGCGTCAAGGGGATTTTGCATATGGGCATCCTGGTCAAAGACATCGACCAGGGGATCGTCCATTTTCTGGCGCGGCGACATGGGCGCGAAGTCTACCTCTGCTGGCAACACGGTGAAGACGAACTGTGCTACTGGCATGAGTTAAATGACGATTTCTCACAGCGTCAGTTAATCGACGGGCACGATTTCGAGGGCTGAAATCAACGTATTGGCACTGTGACACCGGAATTTTTGCACCCGAACCTTTGCACCGGAACTGCTACATTGAGAATTGACGAACTTGGATAAACTTGTGAACAATGATCCCTCTTTGATGACGCGCATTCAGCAAGTATTGGACGATTACCGACCGACGCTTTACATAGACGGCGGCGACGTTGAGATCTTGAAGGTGGACGAGCAAGGCATTGCCCATGTCAAGATGTTAGGAGCGTGCATCGACTGCCCAATCAGCGTGCTGACCATGAAACTGGGTATTCAAAAGTTGCTCAAGGCAAACTTCAGCGAAATTTCAGGTGTACACGCCATTACGGACATTGATATTTCGGCGCTCTATAATCGCACGCAGTGATTGTCGATCCCCCGCAACGGTGCGCGTCCGGTCGCTTTCTCCAGTGAGCCGGCAAGTCCATTCCACAGAAAGACATTTTATGCCCAATCCCTACGGCGCACCCGAAATCTCGGTGCAAGACGTCGCCGCCAAGCTAACTGCGCAGGATCCATTTGTCCTGCTCGATGTGCGTGAACCGCACGAACTCCACGGGGCCAGCTTGCCCCCCGGCACCTTTGATCTCGTTCCTCTCAGCGATCTGGCCGCCCGTCAACTGACGGCGCTGCCCGAAAGCGCTCAGGTACAAGACGCCGAGATCGTGGTCTTCTGCCACCACGGCGTGCGCAGTGCACAGGTCACCGCCTGGCTACTTCAACAAGGCTGGACGAATGTCCTGAGCATGGCGGGTGGCATCGATGCATATGCGCGGGAGGTTGATCCGAAGGTGGGGATGTACTGAGTAGGTGATTAGGAATTGGTGATTGGGGCAGAAGACAGGTTCTGCCTACGATCTGCCCCAATCACCAATTCCTAATCACCTACTCAGTACTTACCGCTCCTGTAGACTGTCCGTGGGCGAACGGTCTGATAATTATTCTAAAAAGTCTTATAATTATTTGGGCATCCTTTGTCGTTGTGATACACTGTCCTTCTTTCCTGAAGTTACAGGGCGTAATCGGAGTTGGTTCGACATTTGACTGTTTCGCCAATCGGCTATGAATTTCAAGATAGAATCTTTTTAAATTTAAGAATTTATTGTTCTATCCGATCTTGTTTACATCTGGGAATGGCTCAAATTCCCAAATAGAGGAGGAAACCACCGTGCGTGTAGCGCTGATTAACCCACGTTTCCGTCTACCTATCGACACCCGCACGACGCCGCATTTAGGGCTGGCCTATTTGGCTGCCGTCAGCGAAAAGCGCGGCGATGAAGTGGTCATCTTCGACGCTGATGTAGAACGGCAACCCATCGCTGAATTTGTGCAAGAGTTTCGCCCGGATCTGATCGGCATCACGGCCAATACGCCACAGGTGAAGCAAGCATGGCGCACGGCCAAGGCGATCAAAGAAGTGTACGATTGCCCGATTGTGCTGGGTGGTCCGCATGTCAGTGTGCTGCCCGAGGAAAGCTGTGAGAAGCCCTACGTAGACATCGTTGTGCGCGGCGAGGGCGAAGATGCCTGGATCGAGGTCAGCAACCTCCTCGAAGAATTTTTGAAGGATCAGCCTGTCTACTCGACTGAAGCCTTCATGCACCCCGAGAACGAGGTGTTTCGGAACTGTCTGGGCATCACCTACAAGACGAGCGATGGTCAGATCCACAACAACCCGGATCGCACACCTATCGCCGACCTCGACAGCCTGCCCTGGCCGGCTTACCATCTTTTTAAGATGGAGCACTATACAAATTTGCAGCCCGCCACCGACAGTGTTGATGGGTCGCGCAGTTTCAGCATTCTCACCAGCCGTGGTTGCCCTTACCGCTGCACTTTCTGCTCGCAGAGCATCATGCCCATCAAATGGCGCAGTCGCAGCGCGCAGAGCGTCCTCGCCGAGTGGAAGCATCTGGTTGAAGACATGGGCGCGCTCGAAATCGGCGTCCTCGACGACAGTGCCAATATTCGCGTCAAGCGGCTCGAAGAATTGGCACACCTGCTGATTGAAAACAACCTGAACCACGTGCCCTGGATCTTCGTCAACGGCATTCGCGCCAACCTGGCCAGCAAAGAATTGTTGACTTTGCTCCAAACTGCCGGCCTCAAACGTGTGGCCTTCGGTGTGGAAACCGGCGACGACGAGATCCTGCTCTCCATCGACAAGAAGGTCGATCACGACACGATCCGCCAGGCGTTTAAGAATGCCAAGGAGATCGGGCTGGAGACTATCGCCTTTATGATCATCGGCCTGCCCGGTGAGACACGTGAGACGATGCAGCGCACCATCGACTTCGCCATCGAACTCGATCCCATCATTGCCAACTTCTCCATGATGACACCATACCCTGGCACCAAGGTCTACGAAATCGTCAAACGCCAGGGACGCTTTCTCATTAACGATTGGGAAGATTACGTCTTCTTCGAGCAGAAGGCGCGCTACGAAATGGGCGAAATGACAGCAGAACTGGTTGAAGAGATGTACCGCAAAGCCTATCGCCAGTACTACTTGCGCCCTTCACCGATTATCCGTCGTCTTAAAACCAAAGACTTCTGGTTCAACCTGCCGCGCAACGTCCGCATCGCCTTACGTACCTTCATCCCCAAGAAGGAAAAGTCGGGCCTGCGCAAGCAGATGGAAGCCGAAGGAGCAATCTAAATATGCGAATTATCCTGGCAAGCCCAGAGGCGAAAGTTTGGAGCGCACGCAAGCACATTCCCTTGGGATTGGGCTATCTGGCCGCAGTTTTGCGTGAAGGTGGCCACGACGTGATGATCTTTGACGCCGCCGTGGAAGATGTGGGCGTCGATTACTATCTGGATCTGGCCGAAGAGCAAGGGAAGCCCTATGAGATGATTGGGGTCACCGCCACCACGCCACTGATCCAGGAAGCATGGGACATGGCGAAGCTGTGCAAACGACGAGGGCTCCATACCGTTCTAGGTGGCCCACACCTTACCATCATGCCGTTGGAGTCGCTGGAAGCGCCACACGACAGCTACGTGGACTACGTCTTCCGCGGTGAGGCTGAGTATAGCTTCTTGGAATTGGTCAACCTGCTCGAAGAAGGCAAGGAGCCGGGTATGATCCCTGGCATCCAATTCAAGCGTAAGAACGGCGAGATCGTCTCCAGCCCCGAAAGCCCGATGATCCCCGATCTAGACGCGCTCCCCTTCCCTGCCCACGATCTATTCAAGATCGACCGCTACACCAATTTGCAGCCGCTCACAGACGGCTTGGATCCGAATGCACGTAGTTTTACGATCCTTACAAGCCGTGGTTGCCCGTACAAGTGTACGTTCTGCTCCAAGCCCGTCACCGGGGACACCTGGCGCGCCCGATCTGTGGAAAGCGTCGTCGCCGAGTGGAAGTGGCTGGTCAACGGCCTGGGTGCAACCGAAATCGGCGTCACCGACGATATCTGGAACTTGAAACTGCCCCGTGCCAAAGAGCTCTGCCGCCGCCTCGTCGAAGAGGGGCTGAACCACGTGCCCTGGGTCACCGTCCATGGCATGAAGGTCAACCACACCGATCTGGAACTCTTCCAACTCATGAAGGCGGCAGGCTGCAAGCGTGTCGGCTTCGGCGTGGAAAACGGCGACGAAAACATGTTGCGCAACGTCATCCGCAAAGGACAGACGCTGGATCAGGTGCGCGAGGCGTTTAAGAATGCCAAGGCTGCCAATTTACAGACCATGGGCTTCTTCATCTTCGGCATGCCCGGCGACAACGAAGAGACCATGGAAAAGACGATCCAACTGGCGCTGGAGCTCGACCCGAACTTGGCCAACTTCATGCTGGCAGCGCCCTTCCCCGGTACGGTGATGTACGATCAGATCATGGAAGGCGGCGAAGTCTTTGCCGACAATTGGACGGACTTCGCCATCCACGAGCAGAAGTCGCGCTTTACCATGCACGACGGCGTCTACGATCCCGAACTGGTGATCAAGAAGTGGCGCGAAGCATACCGGCGCTTCTATCTCTACCGCCCTGAGCGGGTGTTGGAAAAGATGATGTTCAAAGAAAACTGGACGAATCTGCCCAATACCTTCGCCCAGATCAAGCGGTTCTTCATCGGTAGCAAAGACCAAACTGCCGACGCCATCGGCTCTTCGCCGCAGAAGGAAAAAGTGCTGGCGTAGTTGGTCCCCAGTACAGGCCGGAGCCTGAAATCGAGCAAAAAACGGCCCGCCTGCCTGTTCTTGGCGGGCCGTTTTGGTAGCAAGCGGTTCTATTTGGAGATGAATATGGCTGTCATTCACATAGAAATTCCAGAAAAATTGTGGATTCGACTGCAAAATACCGGACGCCCTGTTGAGGAACTGGTTGTTGAAGCGTTGGAAAAAAGTCTTGAGGAGTCACCAGCGACGAAGTCCCAGGAACCTTCAGAACAGGAGATTCTTCAGCGGTTGAGTGAAGCTGGCTACTTGAGCGATCCAAAAGTCTGGGATGGACCGGATGCTCGATCCTGGCGTGACCTTCCAGAAGTAGAAAAGCAACGCTATATTCAAGAGATGGAATCTGTATGGTTGCCTGACTCTGCCGCATCCCGGTTAATTCTTGAAAGTCGTCGTTAAACATGCCTTTCTATTTGCTAGATAGTAGCGCGGTTGTAAAATACTACGTCTCAGAACCTGGCTCCGAGTGGGTGAGACGCATCGTAAACGGCGATGGGAATACCTGCTTTATTGCTAACGTCTCACTGGCAGAAGTTGCCGCAGCGCTGGCGCGATTGCAGAGAAATGGCCTGTTTGGCAAAGCATTTGTGCAGCGAACCGTTTCCAGGTTTAAGGACGAACTGAGTGGGCGTCTGTTCATCGATCATCCGGTGGATCATGTCACCTTAGAAATAGCTGTAAATCTGGCTATCCGGTATCCCCTCAATGGTTATGATGCGATTCAAGTTGCTTCAGCTTTATTAGCAAGAAAGATCACTGGTGCTAAGTTCACACTTATCAGCGGGGATCAACAGATGCTTCGAGCCGCTAAAGAGGAAGGTCTGCACACGGACGATCCAGAGGATCACAAAATTGAAGATTCACAGCGGTAGGAAACTATGATCGGACTCGTTCCCAAACTTCCCCTATACTGGGCCTTTCGCGCCTTTGGCTGGCCCAAAGTCAAACCGTTCTCCGTGGTCGTCAGTGTGAGCTTTCGATGCAACAGCAAGTGCCGCACCTGCGACGTCTGGCGTAAGCCCAACGACGATATGACCGTGGAAGAGTGGGACAAGGTCTTTGCCAATTTGGGTACGTCGCCCTTTTACATCACCTTTACCGGCGGCGAACCCTTCCTGCGCAAGGACCTGGACGAGATGGTGATCAGCGCCTACCGTCACTGCCGGCCCGAGGTGATCACCATCCCCACCAACGGCATGTTGACCGATCGTGTCGTGGCGATGGTCGAGCGTATGTGCCGAGAGTGCCCCAAGAGCAGCATCGGCATCAACCTCAGCCTGGACGGCATCGGCGACGAGCACGATGACATCCGCGGCGTCGAAGGGAACTGGGCGCTTTCCATGGAAACGTGGAAGCAACTCAAGGAGTTGCAAACACAGTACAAAAACCTCGTGCTGACGGTACACACGGTGATCAGCCGATTCAATGTGCACCGCTTCAAGGCCATTCAGGACGGTCTCAAGTTCCTCAAGCCCGATAGCTACATCACCGAAGTGGCTGAGGAACGTGTGGAATTGGACACGATGGGTTGGGGCATCACCCCCCGCCCCGACGATTACGACGAGATCGCCGATTTCCTCAGCCAGCAGGCCAGGCAGGTACCGGCGCGCGGCATCGCCAAGTTTACCCAGGCATTCCGAGCACAGTATTATCAACTGGCCAAACAGGTATTGCATGATCAGGATCAGGTGATCCCCTGTTACGCCGGCTGGGCCAGCGCTCACATCGCCCCCAACGGCGATCTTTGGAGCTGTTGCATCCGCGCCGAGGCGGTAGGCAACCTGCGCGATCACAACTATGATATTGTCCCTATCTGGCAAGGACAGGCAATGGAGCAACTGCGCGGTAGCATCAAACGCAAGGAATGTGCTTGCCCCATGGCAAATGCCAGCTATGCCAATATGTTACTGCACCCGCCCACGGTGGCGAAGGTGTCGCTCGATGTGGTTAAAGGATAGTAAAGATGATGAACTTTTCCTGGCCGTGGAGCCAAAAGCGTAAATCAGACATTGTCTGGCTCGATTTGGGAGACCTTGGCGATCTGGTGCATCCGAATGGGCCGCACGAGCAGTGGCAGGATCATGGATTGGGGCTGCTGCGTACCATCTTGCAACAAAATGGCATCGAGACAGACGTTCTTTCGACGCGGGCTGTCACCTCTTGGGATCAGTTGGCCAAACAACTCCCCGGCTACAAGATGATGTTGATGAATGTGCGCAGCTACACCTATCCTGTGGCGCTGAAAGCTGCCCAAATCTTCAAAGAGATTAACCCACAAGGGTTGATCATGGCAGGCGGCATGCATGCCACCGTCGCCCCCGACGAGATGGAGCAGGTCAAAGAGTTCGACAAGATTTGCAAAGGGCCTGGCGAAGAGGTAATCGTCGACCTGGTGCGCAATCCTGACGCCTTCCCGCGTGTTTTAACGGGCAGGGGCTCGAAATCTATGGCCGACTGGCCGATGATTAACCGCGAACTGTGGCCCAAACCGGCCAACTGGAAGCTGCGCCGCAAGTTTAACTGGCCGTTGGAGCCGGAATGTGGTTGGGGGCCACCACCGGTGGCCACGATTATTACAAGTCGCGTCTGCCCGTGGCAGTGCGTCTTTTGTAACGAGGCCTCGTACATTCCCAACATGGGCCGTCGCCCTGTGGACGCTGTCATCGACGAGTTGAACTACCTCGACGAGAAGTATGGCGTCGGATCGGTGGTGATCCACGATTCCATGTTTTTTCAGAACCCGTCCTGGTTGAAAGAGTGGTTGGAGAAGTACCCACGCCGCGCCAACAAAGTGTGGCCGTATTGGGCCGCCGGTCGTGCTGACACTGTGCGTCAATGGCCCGATCTCTTCGAAGCGCTGGTGCGGGAGACCAACTGGAACCTGATTTCCATCGGTTTTGAGTCGGGAAGTGACCGCATTTTGAAACTGCTCAACAAAGAATGCACCGAAGAGGACAACAATTTCGCCATCGATCTGCTTAATCGGATCGGCGACGATCTAGTTGCCGAAGGCAAAGAACCGCCTAAGTTCTGGTCGAACATTATGTTGGGTATCCCTGGCGAAACTCGTGAAGATGCATTCAAGACCATGCGCATGCTCAAACGAATGAAGCGGGTCTTCCCGTCGATCTCGTATTATGCGCCGTATCCTGGGTCGGCACTGGGCTTCCAACTCATCGCTGAAGGCAAAAGCATGATGAGCAAAGACAATTACCATCGCTTCCCAGATGATGAGAAAGTCCGCGGCGTCGATTACGCTTTTTACCGCGAACTGCTCGCCGGCAAGTATGACGATGCAGTCAACAATGGCCTTAGCGACAGCGAACGGCAGCGTGGGTACCAGGGATTGTACGCAGAAGCATTGGTGAAGGCTTAGGAGGCCAAATGAGTAGCTTCTCTAACCCACACTTTATGTATCTCTTCTCCATGAAGAATGGGAAGAAAAAATTGGCTTACGGCGAAAGCCCAGAGGACGCGCTGGAGATCTTGCGTATCCGACTTTCCTCAGCCGAGCTCGATGAGATCCTGGTGGACGATTACGAGAAGATTAACCAGCGTAAGTTGCAAGAGCATGTCCATGAGCTAGGCTAGTCTTACAAACCTACCTACGATGCAAAACGAGACGATGCCTGGCAACGTCTCGCTTGTTTTGTGCGAAGTTGATGGGAGGAGATACTGTGTTTAAAAAGTGGTTGGTACAGTGGAAATCCCCATCTGCCGCCGAAATTCAGGTACTGTGTGCCGTTCAATCCGGCTGGACACTTAAATCGCACCGCTACCTTGACGGCAAAAAGGTCTATCGGCTCCATAGCCTGAACGGTGAAGAGATCGAATTACCAGACGCTGTTGTAGAACCGCTGATCCAACGCCGCTGGGTCCACAGCAACCAAAAATTTCCGGCGGCCACCTTCCTGTTAACCGACGCAGGCTGTGAGATTTTGGCCCAGACAGGACACAATTCTGAGTCCGTCCCCTTCGGGGCACGCCGGTTCTTTACGGCAAAGGATGAGCTTTGAGGTGTAAAGAGGACGACTCGCCTTTCTTTCGCGCCTCGAATTTCACTCTTCTACCATTCACCCTTCTATCTTTTGTCAGTGTAATTGAATCTCCTGAAACTCCGGCGTCAGGCGGATCACCGTGTCGTTATATATGCAGTACCCATCGCCCCGGATGCGTACTGCTCCTTCTCCGCTTGCCTCAAAGCTGATGGCCCGCTTCGCCAGTTGAATCTGATATCGGCTACCATTGACAGAGAGCTGTCCATGCCAGCCAAGTAGGAATGTCCACGCGCCCTGGTCTATCCATTCTCCTTCACCGCTGGCGCGCACCGACCTTGCTCCGAGAATATAGGCGTTTCCGCCGTCCATCGACTCTACGTGGACGGAACCTGACATTTCGAGCACTGCAAACCCACTGCCCTCACAGGAGAGATGCCCTACGTTATGTTGACGGCTGATGGGACATTTCTGTTTTGCGGTTCTGACTTGAGCAGTTGGCATAGTTTCAACCTTTTCTGTCAGCATATCAGCGGCATCTCCAAAGGAATTGGTAATTTCATTACAATTTCTTGTGCGCCTACCTATGCAGCGAATGCGTGTCATCTACCTACAATAGTGATTTTTGACGTCTGCAAAAGTACACGTCTCCATAGGCTGATTTACGTAGATATGGTTTATTTTTTATATAGTATTTTGCACCCAAATCCTTATGGGACTCTGGTAACGTGTGTAAATATACGTTTGCCCTCCAAGTAACATTCGTTGACCGGACGTAAGGTAAATGGACTATTGAGTTTCTAGCTGGTTTGGCAGCGACAGTAGTACCGATTCGATAAATTAGCTAAGTTTTTTGTGCGGACAGTCTAGGCACACAATGTATTCTGAAGATATGCGGAGGGAGCACGCCTACATTAGTGGCACAGCAAGTAATGGAGGGGGGAGTCAATAGAGGCTTACAAAATTGTTGGGTTTATTCTTCAACAGGCAGAAAGACACCGAGTTCAACTGGCGTTGATGCCTTATACGGATTCACAAATTGAATTTGAGGGAAACGCGCACTGTCGAAAGATTCGATTGACCTTGGTCCACCCTGGCTGATCTCATCATGAATGCGCGCTGCTTGCTGATAAAACGTCTCCACCGCAACACCTTGGCAGACAGGAGGAAGATCACGCAGGCGCGGCAAACCGCGTCGAAACATTTTGATTGCACCAGGCCAGTTGTTTCTCTGGATTTGTAAGAAAGCTACCCCAACCTGGAGAATACCCTGGTAGAGGTCGCGGATGGGTCGCCTTTCTTCCATCCAGGCCAGTTCAAGATATTCGTGCTGCTCAAAAAACTCACCATGGTTGAATTCAAGCAACCCAGCCACGGCATAGCGGCTCAGTGGATCCTCGGCGCCCTCGATCTGTCGTTGCGGTGGATCGATGTGACGCCCCACAACGTCAACTACTTCTTCCATCATGCGGCTGCGTGCCCACGCATGATCTGCACCTGCCTGGCGCGCCTGCTTGAGTACCTCAACCTCAACATGGCTACCGAAGGCGTAGATAGGTACCGCCCGGGTATGAGGACGCATCTTGCTGCGCTGAATCGCGGTTGCCCAATCACCCGGCGTCTTCAAATCCACCAGAGCCAACACAGGGAAATAGCGATCAACTGCTTCAACGAACGCCTCCGGGGTTTCCACCGTTACCGGGTGCCCTCCCTGCGCGCGGACAACGTCTTCGAGGCGTAGCGCGAAGAAGAGATCGTCTTCAAGAATGACTACTGTGTATACGAATGCTTGTTCACCGGTGTTTTCAAACGGCTGCGTCATGTGAGATATCCTGTGCTCGCACAGAGCGGAAGCGCTCTGCCTTTCGTCTGCAGAGTGGCTCACCCAGCGGTTTATGGATAGATTGTATTTACGTCTGTGCTAGGATACCACAGGGCTATCTGCCCGTAAATTGGTTTCTGCTGCCGGGGGTGTCCTTCATCTTTGGGGGCAACAGCGTCGGCCACGTGCCGGTGAATTGCCTGTCAATGCATGTGCGCTTGGCCGTGCCTGGCACTGTTGCGCGCCTCCAACTGCAAGAACACCCCCTGCTGCCGCCACTTGCTGTTTGCTTGATATAATTTTCTTGCTTGTGTGGACGTTACACCAGGGATGATTGTGGTCAGTTACACGTTTGCAGCGACCATCTGCTATACTGATCTCGTCATAAGGGGCGCGCTCCTTGACAATCTGGTGCTCTAGTCAATCACAGAAAAGGAGTAGCGATGAACGAAGATCTCCAGGCGCTAATCAACCTCGCCGATGAGGAGATCACGCGCCTCAGTTACGAAGACGCATATGCTTATCTTCAGCGTGTGCTGGCTGCCCTCGAAAGCGGTGAGCTTCCCCTTGAATCTTCTCTGAAAATGTATGAAGTTGGTTCACGCCTGGCCGCATACTGCGCCAAAACCCTTGAGAAAGCCGAACTACAAGTGCAGCGTTGGCAAGAAGGCAGCAGCACGACAGTATTTGACGGCTGGCGTGGTGATGAACTCACCGGGTAAGCACTGAGCCAAGTGAATTCTTTCTTAGCCTGATAACCCTTAACCTGGTAACCCTTAACCTGGTAACAACGAGATGACGTCATTCTGGTCTAACGATGTACTTTGGGTGCCGCTCACAGCTGCACTAGGCGTTCAACTCTATAAATTTCTCTTGGAATGGGTGCTGCGCCGAGACTTTGATCTACGTGTCCTCGCTCGTTCCGGGGGCATGCCCAGCAGCCATTCGGCTATGGTGACAAGCCTGGCGTCGACGATTGGCCTACGCCAAGGTGTACACAGTGAAATCTTTGCGCTCTCTGTTGTGTTTGCCTTTATTGTAATGTACGATGCAACCGGGGTCCGTCAAGCAGCGGGCAAACAGGCGAAAGTGCTTAATCAGATCCTGCGGGAGCTTTTTTCGGGGCAGCCGGTGAGCGAAGAAGAACTCAAGGAACTCATCGGTCACACCCCAGTCGAGGTATTTGTAGGCGCAGCTGTGGGGATTATCTACGCCGTTCTCTGGTTCGAACTGCCTTTACTCTTGCGAACGTAAATCTAGAAGGCTATATTTTTATGAGATTTCTTGTATAAATTTGCCCGCATCGACGCTCTGTGCTAGCATTAAGCTCTATTTTCATGAGATTGTGTATTCGCGGAGGAACTCCATGCGACGTGTCATATTAATCAGACCCTATCGAGATGGACGTGTATTCGGAAAGGCCCCTGGCTCTCCCTATACGTTAATGCGTTTGGCCTCGATGGTGCCCGATGAAATTCCAGTAGAACTGTGGGACGAAGAACTGCGCCCGCTGCCCCTCGACACCCTCCGCGAAGGGGACCTGGTGGGTATCAGCACCATGACGTTGACTGTTGAACGTGCTGAACAAATTGCGCGCCGGGCCATGGCGCAAGGCGCCGGCGTTGTCGTCGGCGGTGTTCACGCCACGCTGCTGCCCGAACATACCCAGACATTTGCACACAGCGTCTTTGTGGGCGAAGGGTATTACACCTGGACGCAGGCAATGAATGATTTTGCCGCTGAAGGTGTGAAAGGGCTTAAGCCAATCTACAAAGATGAGTCCTGGGCCAACCTTGCCGGCATTGCCCCCATTAGCGACCGCGTGATCCAGATGGTTGACGAGAACAACAACTACTGGACGCCCTACATGGAGATCACACGTGGCTGCCCGCGTAATTGCGACTTCTGCACCGCCATCCGCGTCAGTGGACGGCGCATGCGTCTCCGTCCTGTGGACGAAGTGGTGGACGAAATTGAACGACGCGGCATCAAGCGTTTCTTCCTTACAGACGACAATTTTGGCCTAAATTTTTCCACCGACCCTGATTACTGCACTGAACTCTTCGATGCACTCATTCCCCTTGACCTCAAGGGCTGGACGTGTCAGTCGGAGATGAGCATTGCCTCCTACCCCGAGCTGCTGGAAATGGGCCGCGCCGCCCATCTCGACAAGCACTTTGTCGGCTTCGAGAGCGTGAACCCCGACAATCGGCGTTCACTCGGCGGCAAATCCAAGGGCGTTGCTATGCAGACCACTGAAGCCATCAAGAAGATTCACGAAACCGGCACCGGTGTCGTTGGCCTTTTTGTGATGGGCTTCGATCATGATACCCCTGAAACCTTCCAGTCTATGTGGAATTTCATTCGCACGAGTGAACTGGACGGCGTCAGCGCCACAGTGCTCACACCTTATCCGGCAACACCATTCCACGAATTGTGCGTGGCCGAAAACCGCTTACTCGATGTGCCGTGGAGCTACTATGACACGGCGCATGTCACCTTCATCCCCAAAAATTTCACTGTGGATGAACTGCGCGATGCCTACGACTGGCTCTGTCGCAAGCTTTACAGCCCCAGCCAAATTGCCCTGCGTGGTATGCGTTCCCTGCGCCGCTATCCCTTAAGCATGGCGGGTAAGAAGCTCTTCGGCAGCTTCAGCACCGACTACGGCTACCGTCGCGCCTATGGCTGGCGACATTCGTACTAGGGCACGACGACATAAGTCAGTTCTAGTATTCTGGAAAGTACGGAGAGAGCACACCCATGTGCTCCCTCCGCATTATTTTATCGACTTATCTCTGCCGTCGTGGACTGGCATCGGCTAACCGTTTGGAGAAGAGGACAGAATGAAGTCGGCGTTGCGTTACTGTTAAGTGTAAAGATAGTATATATATCTGTATAAGTTTATTTATGATCTAAGATTTTAAGGCTAGCCTGTTGGCTGGCCTTTTTTTATGCTGTATAATTTGATCTTGCGTACGGTTAAATTGTTGGTTTTGTGTAAGTTGCATTTATTGAGTGTATGTAAATTTTTGTCGGTTGTCTCTCCTGGTAGACCCATCACTGCTTCTTCCACTGCCCCGACTTACCAGAGACACTGTGCGCGTCTGCCACTTTGATTTGTACACCCATTGTTCTGCTAATTGATTCGTCCTGTTTCGGCTTTCCCAAAGTCGAATTCTGGTTGTGCTCTGTGCAGTACGGCCAAGAACTGATTGTGACGGTCAATTTTATTATGCGGCGGATTCATATGCGGCGGATTCATATGCAGCAGATTCATATGCAACGGATGTACAACTGCATTTCTACAGGAGATCCCTATGCGACGCTTTGTAGCCCTCGTGATTGGTCTACTTGGTCTGGTGTTGTTGGGGCATACAGCCGGCAAGCCTCTGGTTGATGCCGCAGAGCCCGATTCGACACCCACTGCCCTGCCGGCAGAAGGCAACATCGAGCTCTTCTTGCCCTATGTCGTTCAAAACCAACTCATCAGCGAAGACCCAGATGAAGGCGGCTTTCTCGTCTTTGGCGCGGGTTTTATCTTAGAATCGCAGTGGGAGAACGACTACACAAAGCTTTCGTATGTCTGGGACATGCCACACCTACGGGGCGAACGCTACTCGGTCTACGGAACTGATCCCATCCCTGGTGTGGTCGGCGCCGATACCTATGTTTGGGCGTTGAAAGAACTGCTTAAACGCATGGATATGGGCATCCATCTGCTCGATAATCATGCCGGTTCTCCATACTTCCAGTTCTACAACGTGGCCACCAACGACCCCAAGAATACAGGGGCCAACGACTCGGAATTCCCGCCCGCATTCAACTTGATCACTTATGCCACCCGCCCCTACGCAGACGGTGTCAACGGCCACTTCTTCCCAGAAGAGAATGGACGGCTCAATCCACAACGCACCTGGTATGCCTGGCATGTCAACTGTGACAGCTCCGTCCAGATTCGCAGACCGGGACCCGACCGCTGGATGCCTCACTACGATAGCAACTGCGCTGTGATCTACGAGGAGCGCGTCACCAGCGCCGGTGAGTTACAACTGCGCTACGCGCCGGGCGCTTCGGTCTACACCCTCTCTGCCCATAGCCCCACCAACATCAACGTCTATCGTGATGACATACTCATCTTCACCGTGGAACGTTCCCTGCGCGAGACGCTCTACGGTAGCAGTGGCGAGTTTCTTGAAGCTCGCGTGGTCTTCACCATTCTCGATTATGCCGCCAACCTGCGCATTACCGAGACCATGATCACGTATGATGATGTCAACGGCACGCTGGCCGACCGCACCTACGAGGAAATCCCACTCGACGGCTCCGCACCCACAGCTACAGCGACGCCAATATCCACTGCCACTGCCACTGCCACCAGCACACCCACACCAATTCCTACGGGGGTCCTCAGTTTTGCCGCGTCCATCACCTACGGTGACGATGACGTTGAACAGCAGCCCAATGGCAACATGTTCATGAACAGCACAGACCTTGAACTGTTGCGAGACGTGAACACCCAACTGGTGGGGCTTCGGTTCAACAACGTAGACATACCACCAGGGGCAGAGATTCTCTCTGCCCAGCTCGCCTTCACTGTGGACGAGACGCGCAACAGTGATCCTTCTTTGATCACAGTACGAGGTGAGATGGCGACATCTTCGGCGCCATTCTCGACCCAGCCCTTTGACGTGGCAAATCGCCCACTCACCGCCGCCGCCGTTGACTGGTCACCGCCGCGGTGGACAGCCGCCGGCGTCAGCGGCATCGACCAACAGACGCCCAATCTTGCCGCGATTCTCCAAGAGGTGGTCGATCAAGGTGGATGGCAGCCCGGCAATAGCCTTGCCCTGATTCTTTCAGGCACAGGGCGGCGTGTGGCTGAATCGTTTGAGGGCGGTGGCGAGGCCAACGCGCCAAGGCTTATCGTCCAATACAGGGTACCCGTTCTCGTGCCGACAGCCACGCCTACGCCGACGGAGACGCCGCAGCCCACAGAGACTGCTACGTCCACGCCGACGGAGACGCCGCAGCCCACAGAGACTGCTACGTCCACGCCGACGGAGACGTCGCTACCCACAGAGACTGCTACGTCCACGCCGACGGAGACGCCGCTACCCACAGAGACTGCTACGTCCACGCCGACGGAGACGTCGCTACCCACAGAGACTGCTACGTCCACGCCGACGGAGACGCCGCAGCCCACAGAGACTGCTACGTCCACGCCGACGGAGACGTCGCTACCCACAGAGACTGCTACGTCCACGCCGACGGAGACGCCGCAGCCCACAGAGAC
>WGMT01000052.1 GCA_016124945.1 bacterium
GACCCAGGAGAGAGACTTTGCCAGCGAAACGGAAAACCACCCAGAATCAGACCCGCCGCGCGAAGCACCCAGGACTAAGGTTGCGTCGCTTGCCGATGGCAAAGACCGGCCTCGTCCGGATCATGCACAGCACCGACCGTCGTCATCGGCTCCATGTCAGGGGGGTGTTCCGCTCTCCACAGTTCGCGGCCCGTCTCGCCGCCGAGGTGCGGGAGTGGCCGGAAGTCATCTCCGCCCGCGTCGTCGTCCGTACAGGGTCCCTTATCTTGCGCGGACCTATTCGCGAGGATGTTGGCAAAATCTGCCATCGTATCGAAGAAGTGCTTCTCGATGCGATCGATGAAGCCTTAAACAAAGCAGGGAGCGAAACGGGGGGAGAGGTTCCCGACCAAGCCTTCGCCAGGCCGTTTTCTGAACTTGTCAAAGAGTTGCAGACAGATCTGCGGCATGGACTAGTTGAGGAGCACGCTCGACGAAACCGCCTCCTCGGGTCCGCGATCTCGCATCCAACGCCCTGCAGTTGGTAACCGCAGCTACGACAGACGAAGCGACGCGCTTAACTTTCGTCTTCCGTCCTCTGTCTTCCGTCCTCCGTCTTCCCACCCGAAAGGAAAACCCAATGTCAAACACCCAACCTGATCGCCAATACTGGATCACCGTCCTCGAACGCGTTGCCCGCCCTGTGTTGGCTGCCGGCGCGCAAGGGCAACTCCGCGCGTCCATGCCTGTAGAAGCCGCGCCGGGCATGACCGACCGCGCCGAATACACGCACCTGGAAGCCGTGGGGCGACTGCTGTGTGGCATTGCGCCATGGCTCGAAAATCAGGACGGCCCCGCGGAGGAAGCCGATCTGCGCGCCGATTTCAGCGATCTGGCCCGCCGCATGATCGCCGCGGGGACAGATCCATCCTCGCCCGACTTTCTCAACTTCACCCGTGGCGGGCAGCCGGTGGTGGATGCTGCCTTCCTGGCGCAGGCACTTTTGCGCGCACCGCAGACACTGTGGCATGGCCTCGACGCGTTGACGCAACAGAACGTCATCGCGGCGCTACGGTCCAGCCGGGTGATCCGTCCACACTTCAACAATTGGCTGCTCTTTTCGGCCATCGTCGAGGCGTTTTTGTTCCACGCTGGCGTAGAAGACGCCGATCCCATGCGCATCGACTACGCCATCCGTCAGCATGAACAGTGGTATTTGGGCGACGGACACTACGGCGACGGCCCCGAATTCCACTGGGACTACTACAACGCCTTCGTGATCCAGCCAATGTTGCTCGACATCCTCGACGCCGTGGGCGACCGCTACCCAGAATGGGCACGACTGCGCGAGCCGATGGAACGCCGCGCACAGCGATACGCCGCTGTGCAAGAGCGGCTGATCTCCCCCGAAGGCACCTACCCGCCGATTGGCCGTTCCCTGGCCTACCGCTTCGGCGCGTTCCAGGTCCTCGCTCAGATGGCGTTGCGCCGTCAACTGCCCGAGGACGTATCCCCCGCCGCGGCGCGCAGCGCACTCACCGCTGTGATCCGCCGCCAGATCGAAGCGCCGGGCACATTCGACGACGGTGGCTGGCTGCACATCGGCTTCGCCGGTCACCAGCCGGGGTTGGGCGAACGCTACATCTCCACCGGCAGCCTTTACCTCTGCTCCGCCGGTCTTCTGCCGTTGGGTCTGCCCGCCGACGATCCATTCTGGGCCGATCCTGAAACAGCGTGGACGGCTAAACGCATCTGGGCCGGTGAGGACGCGCCCTGCGATCACGCGCTGTATGGCTAGGATATAACAGCGTAGATCAATCGTCGTATGCTAGCGCTATCGTTGCAGGCAGGCGAAACCGTGCTGGTTGGGGAACTCCACAAAGAAAAGGACGTGGCTCAGCGAGCCACGTCCTTTTGAATTTGTTTACATCCTTGTCACTGCTGCTTGTTGATCAACGGCAGGAAGATGTGTTGGGTGAGCTCCGGTGCTGCTGCGACCGTCGGCGTTGGTGTGACCGTTGGCGTTGCTGTGACCGTCGGTGTTGCTGTGACCGTCGGCGTTGGTGTGACCGTTGGCGTTGCTGTGACCGTCGGTGTTGCTGTGACCGTCGGTGTTGCTGTGACCGTCGGTGTTGCTGTGACCGTCGGTGTTGCTGTGACCGTCGGTGTTGCTGTGACCGTCGGTGTTGCTGTGACCGTTGGTGTTGCTGTGGCCGTCGGTGTTGCTGTGACCGTCGGTGTTTCTGTGGCCATCGGCGTTGGTGTGGCCATCGGCGTTGGTGTAGCAGGGTTCTCTGTGAAATTAGCGACCAGGGTGCGGCTAACCGTTGCGGTGAAGGTGTAGACCGGGCTGGTGGAGACTTGTGTGCTGCCCTCGGTCCAACCGGCGAAGGTATAGCCGCTGTTGGCCGTAGCGGTGACGGCGACAGATGCGCCGTGATCGTGCGTCCCGCCGCTGCTGACCGAGCCACCGGCAACCGGATCCGCACTGACGCTGATGGCGTAGCTGTTGAGCGTGAAGTTGGCGAACAGGGTACGGCTGGCGGTAGCAGTGAAGGTGTAGACCGGGCTGGTGGAGACTTGTGTGCTGCTCTCAGTCCAACCGGCGAAGGTGTAGCCACTGTTGGCCGTAGCCGTGACGGCGACAGATGCGCCATGATCGTACGTCCCGCCGCTGCTGACCGAGCCACCGGCAACCGGATCCGCACTGACGCTGATGGCGTAGCTGTTAAGCGTGAAGGTCGCCGTGACCGACTTGGTTTCGGTCATGGTTACTGTGCAGTTGTCTGTGCCTGTGCAGACGCCGCTCCAGCCGTCGAAGGTGTAGCCTGTGTCGGCTGTGGCGGTGAGGGCGACCACGGTGCCCTGCGCCAAGGTGGCCGTGCAAGTGATCCCGCAGTCGATGCCCGCAAGATCACTGCTGACCGAGCCGCTGCCTTCTTTGGTCACACTGAGTGCATAGGTTGGGATGAATCCGGTCCCCAGTACCACAAAGGTGAAGGGATTCATGTCGTTGTCATCGCTGGCAATGCTCACTGTAGCGGTGACTTGACCTGCTGCGCTAGGGGCGAAGCCGACCGTGAACGTCGTGCTTTCCCCGGCGGCGATGGGCGTGCTCGGCTGGGCGGTGACGCTGAACGCACTGCTGCCACTCAACACCACCTGCGGGTCGTCGGTTAAGATCAGTGCTGCGGCGCCTGTATTGCTGATGGTGAAGGTGCGTGTCACTGTGCTGCCGGTTGCCACGTTGCCAAAATCGGTGTGGTTGGCCGTGCTGGGTGTGGTCTCGCCCATGCTCATGACGAGGCCGTTGCCCCAAACCTTGATTTCGGGTAGAGAGAACTCAAACGCACCGATGTCATCGGCTATGCCTTGGGGACGGGGCACGCCACGCTGATCGGTCTCCAGCCCGCTGTCGCCGGCGACGTCAATGGCCAGGCTACCGGGGACCAAGGCGTGGGTCGGCGTGGGGCCACCGTTGTCTGCCAAGGTGGGGTCGAGAATGTTGGCGAGGGGGACATCGTCGCCATCGCTGGTGGCGACGATGTCGCTGCCGCCGGGGGTAAAGTCATAGAATGCCTGGGCATTGTCCTTGCTGTTGTCGCCGAAGAGGTTGAAACTGTCGGCGTTGACCGTGCCACTATGATAGTAGATCTCGGCCCCGTCGCTGTCGGCGCTGTTGCCGGCAAGCAAACTGCGAACCAGGGTCAGCGTGGCGGCGCGGTTGTAGAGGGCGCCGCCATACTCAGCACTGTTGCTGATAAAGGTGCTGTTGCTGATCTCCGTTGCGTTGCTATTCCTGTTGTAGATAGCGCCACCCTGATCCTCAACGCTGTTGCCGCTGAAGGTGCTATTGTTTACGGTCAGTGTGCTTTCATCCCAGTTGTAGATAGCGCCGCCGTCCTCGTCAGCGCTGTTGCCGCTGAAGGTGCTGTTGTTTACGGTCAGTGTGCTTTCATCGTTGTAGATAGCGCCACCCTGATCCTCAGTGCTGTTGCCGATGAAGGTGCTGCGATTGATGGTTAGCAATATACCCGAGTTGCGAATAGCGCCGCCGTCGCTGCTAAAGTTAATGCCGCCCCCATTTTGCAGCGTCACATTGTTGAGGGTGAGATCGCCGCTGCTAAGCACCCGGAAGAAGCGGAACTCCGGCGCGTCCACTGTACGGCTGATGGTGTAGCCGGCTCCTTCGATGGTGATGTCGCTGGTGACCGACGGCAGCCCGTTGTCGCTGTTGTCGTAGCGGTCGGTCAGGATCACATCGCCCAACAGGGTGATGGTATCGGTGACAACACTGCTGCCTGCCGGGCAATCGCCGCTAGCCGCGTCGCTGTTGGCGGCGTTGATAGCCTCGATGAGATCACATGCCACGCCGTTGAGTTCCACATTGGGGATGACGCCCGCCCCCTTAATGTCAAAGGTGTAGAGCGCCTCGTTGCTGTCGTTGCTAGCAATATTCACCGTCGCGTTGACCTCGCCGGTCGCGCTGGGGTCAAAGACGATCTGGAACGTCGTCTCCTCACCCGCTTCCAGGGAACTGTTCGGGGCTGTACTGACGGTGAAGGCCGCCACATCAGGACCGCTCAACGCCACCAACGGTGAGCCTGTCAAATTCAGCGGCAGATTGCCCGTGTTGCTGATGGTGAATGTACGCGTCACCGCGCTGCCATCGACGTTGATTCTGCCAAAGTCGGTGTGGTTGCGCCGTTCGGGTGTGTCGCTGCCCAGATCGATGGGTTCGCCGTTGCCCCACAAGCCAATTTCAGGGCCAAAGACGGTGACGACCACGTCGTTGCCGTCGCCGCTGCTGTAGTTAATCTCGGCGTACATACCGGAACCGAGGAAATCGGGGAGGGTGGCGCCCTCGTCCAGGCCGGTGAAGGTGCCGGTCACGGCGTCGCTGCCGTCGTTGTTGATGATCGTCAGCGTATCGGCGCCGTCGGGGATAAAGCTGTTGGGGGTCACTGTTGCCAGCGTCACGTTGTTGCTGATGGTGACACTGCCGGCCACGTTGATCCGATCATAGCCGCCGGACCATGTCCCAAAAACCTCGACGGTGAAGGTGTGATTGGCGGCCAGGGTCACGTCCCCGGTGACGTCGATCTGGTCGTTCTGCTCAGGCTGCGGCCCTGGGGAGACATTGCCGTCTAGGGTCACGGCATTGGCGCCTGCGGCAATATCCAAATCCCACCACCACGTGCTGTTGCGGATCACGCCGCCGGCAATCGTCACCGGATCGTTGAAGGTCGCGCTGTCGATGATCACATCCCCTGTGCCGTTGGCAATATCGCCAATCGTGATGCCGGCGAAGCCATCGGTGAGGCGACTCAGTTCGCCGTCGTCCAGGTTGAGCGTGCCGCCGCCGCCGCCCAAGCCGATGCTGGTTTCCGGTGTGCGCGGCAGGATGGTTAGATAACCGCTGCCGCTGACGGCGTTGCCCCAGAGTTCGATGGTGTTGGCGTTGATGGTAATATCAGCGCCGCCGCCGTCAACGGTGGTGGTATTCAAGTAGACATCGGAGCCGTTGACTGCGGAGCCGTTGATCGTAATGTCGCCGTTGCCTGTTGATTGCACGACCCCTGGGTACAGGTTAATGCCATGTGAAGATGGCTCAGCCGAGGTGGAAGTTCCATTCAGGGTCAGCGCGCCATCCACAGTGCTGATGGTGCTGCCGGCCCATCCAGACATGAAACCATGGGCAATGACCCCTGAAGAGGCCGTGCCCGTCAAGGTGATGTCGGCGGCGTTCGCCCCCGTACCGGTGGAACTGATCTGCGCGGCGCCTTCCAAAAAGATGCCCCATCCGTTGCTGCTGGCGTTTGCACCGCCGATGCCGGTAATGTGTAGATCGCCGTTTACCGTGTCAATGCGCCCGCCCCAGATCTTGATGCCATAGTTGTCGCTCGTGGCGCTGGGGCTGCCAGTGCCATGCAGGGTCACCGCGCCGACGGTGGGTCCACTGCCGGTAGAGGTGATCAGGGCGCTACTAAGATTGATGCCGGCCCCGTGGGAGGTGCCCTCACCGCTCACACCGGTCAGTGTCAGATTGCCATCGGCAACGTTGATCTGGCTGTTGTTTACTTCGGCGCCGAAGTTGTAGCCCGCTGTGCCGTCGCCGCCGGTGCCGCTGATCGTAATGGTGCCGGTCAGCGTGGTTGAGACAACTGTGTTATTGATAAAACGGACGCCCATGTTCGTTTCAGTGCCGCCGCCGGAGATCCCCGTCAGGCTGAGGTCGCCACCGTTGCTGGTCAGCAATGCCTGGCTGAGGTCAATGCCGTTATTGTGGCTGCCACCACTGCCGCCGCTGCCGGTGAAGTTGAGGTTGCCGCTGTTGCTGGTCACCTGCCCCTGGCTTTGAATGCCTGTGTTCCAGTCGCCGCTGGTTCCGTTGCTCACGCCATGAATGGTAATGTCGCCCTGGTCGCTCTGTACCTTGCTGTCCGTTCCTAGGACGCGTATCCCCAAGTTGACGCCGCCGCCGCTGCCGCCGGTGCCGCTGATGGTGATGGTGCCGGTCAGTGTGGTCGAGAGTTGTGAGTTATCTTGAACAACAACACCAGAGTTTTCAGCCCCGCCATTGCCACCGATGCCGGTAAAGGTGAGGTTGCCGCCGTTGCTGGTCACCTGCCCCTGGCTGACTTGAACGCCATATCGGAGGTTGCCGCTGGTGCCGTCGCTTGCGCCGAGGATGGTCACATCGCCTTGGTCGGTCTGTACCCGGGTGGCAGCGTCGAGGATGCGCACACCCATGTTGATGTCCCCGCCGGTGCCGCCGGTGCCACTAATTACAATGGCGCCGGTCAGCGTGGTTGAAATCTTGCCGCCGCTTTGCAGCAAAACACCTGCGCTGTTATTGCCACCGCCGCCGGCGCCGGTGAGGTTGATGGGACCGCCGTTGCTGATCACATCAGACTGAATTTGAACGCCATGACTGCCATTGCCGCTGGCGCCGCCCTCACCGTCAATGGTAATGGAGCCGCCGTCGCTCTCGATTCGGTTATTGGCGCTCTCAAGCAAGACACCAGTGTTCTCACTGCCACTGGCCCCGCCGAAGCCGTTGAGTGAAATCAAGCCCACCGTATTGGTGATGACCATGCTGGTAAAGCGGATGCCGCGGTTAGGACCGCCGTTTTCGCCGCCGACGCCGTTGAGCGAGATATCTCCGCCGTTGCTGGCGATCTGCCCCTCACCGTCAATGCCGTGGCTGAACCCATCATTTGAGCCACCCTGCCCGTGCAGCGTAATGTTGCCGGTGGCCGTTTCAAGCCGGCTATTGACCTGGAAAGTGATCCCACGCCGGGTATTGCCAATGGTGCCGCCGCGTCCATAGAGATCAATGTTGCCCGACCCGGTGGCAGTGATGCGTGCATTCACGAACAAGCCATCGTATCCGCCGACAGTGGAGGTAACGCCCTGGTTGGCGCTCAACCTGATGTTGCCATCTTCGCTGACCAGGTGGCCTCCACTGTTGACCACAATGTTCTGGCGCGCCGTCATGCTGATCACGGCGCTGTTGGTGACAGTGACCGGCGAATTTACGATGATCGTCTGCGTGCTGACTTCCAGATCGCCGTCGCCCAGCGCCAACGCTGCGTTGAGGTTGACCGTGTCCAAACCGTCCACAGTGTCGATGATAATGCCGTCGAGAATGCCGGCCAGCGGCACATCGACGGTGTTGGCGTCTACCTGCACCACGCCGGCGCCGCTGCCGATCAATGTATTCCCAGGATCACTGACGCGCAGATTGGCGCCGTTGATGCTCATGGTTAGCGTATCATTGTCGGCGCTGCCTGTGATGGTCAGCCGTCCGCTGCCATCTAGCACCACGTTGATATCCGCTGCGTGGGCCGACCGCATCAGCGCCAGCGTGCCGATGGTCACAAAGAGCAAGGCGATTACAAGTTGCACACTACGTCGCCACCACTGTTTGTGTCGGGGCTGAAGCCGATGATCAGCGGCAGGCTCTGGTGCAAAATGGGGATGCGTAGACATGTATTCTTTTCCTAAACCTTTCTATACGGAGGTGATGCGCAACTATACAGCCGCGTAGCGCAAGAGCATGTGCAGCTTGAGATGGAAGTTCGCCACTGAGGCGACAATCGCTTCCGCCCTACGCATCTTCCTACGTGACCTGTATAGTTATGAAATGGATTACAGAATCGTGAAAAACCCTGTTGTTTGTAAAGCGTCTTAATCTAACGCAAAATAATCGGGCGTCAAAACGCAAAAACCTTATTATTTTCCTGGGTGGATACGGGTTTTATGGATTTTCTTTTGCTGATATTATGGTTTTTGCTTAGTGATTTACCGTATATTGGCCTGATGATTTGTTTATATTGGAAGCATGTTGAAGAGGGAGCTATGGAGTAACCGACGGGTGTACCATAAGCCCCCCAGCATCAAAAACAACACCTCACGAACCACACACCACGGCGTTTTTCCACTGCTGATGTAAAATAACCCTGCCCCCATAGAGACCAATACGCACCCATCACTTACGGTGTAACTCTTCAACGTAGGCCAGTTGCGTGTTCAGATATTCAACTGGTCCACGCACTACGCACCACGAAACAAGGATCAACCATGCAGCACAGCATTTTCGCTTCCCACCGTCGCGCCTGTTTGTGGCGTCTCAAACTAGGCCTCTGTCTCCTGTTGGCAGGTCTCATCGGGCTGCTTCCCCACCCCCTCGCCGCACAGGACGGCCCCCCCGAAGACGAATGTTATGAGCAGGGCGCGCTGCGCATCGTCATGTCTTGGGATGCGCCCTTTTCGATTGGCGCTCTGCGCATTGACGATCCCTTCGGCAACTACAGCACGTCGTGGAAAGGGTGGCCCGAGGGGATCAACGCTCCGGAGGGGATCGAAGGTGGCATTTTCCTCGGCATTCCTGGTAGCGCTATGTCGTACACTGGGGACTTCGGCAGCCCGATTGAGTTTACGCTGCCCGATCCTGGTGAAGGCACCTATCGTATCCGCGCCGCCGTCCCCGAGTGGGCGGGGCTAACGCAGGTGACCCTTGATCTCTACGTGGACGATCTTCTGGTCTCGACCAAAAGCCGCGCCATCGACTTTGTAGAAGACTTTTACACCTGGCACTGGGACGTGGGTGAGTTTGTCATTTGTGGCGACAAGCCGCTCATCACCAACGTCAAACCCAAGTACAAAATCGACAACACCCGCTTTTTAGAGGGGATTCCCGTTGTCAACCCGATTGTGGTTTCGGTGGATTGGGTGGGGCTGACGCCGGAACGTGTGGAATTCAATCTGAATGGGCAGACGATTGCCACAAAGCAGGCAAGTGGCAAAACGGTTGAACATACCCTCGACATGGGCAGCGACCTGGACGATGACCTCAACCGGCTGGAGATCATTGCCTACGGCAAGGCCAAAGGCGGCAACGAGAGCCTGCCTTCGGATCCAAAGCACTTTCAGTTCTACTCGATCCCGCTGCCCACGTGGCTTACCGTCCTCACAACACAGGGGCTGATGGGCATTCCGGCGCTGGCTGGGGGCACAAGCGGTGGCGTCACCTACGACATGGGCTTTCAGATCCCGGTGAAACCGTTTACTGTGGACGCGTTGCGGATTGGCCCACCGGATGGCAAGGCAAAGTTTGAATGGGGCGTCAACGGTGGGTTGACCATCCCCATCGACTGTGTTTCGTCCTTGTCTGCCTCGATCAACGCAAAAGGTGGCAAGATTCAATTTCTCAACCCCAATATCACGCTGACAGGCTCCGGCAAACTGACCTGGCCCCGTGACGGTGCATGTGGTTTCCTATCGCCTACGGGGACGGTGGCTGTGAAAGGCGCCTACAAGGGGAATCTCTACAATAAGCCCGTCCTCGTGATGGTGACATACTTCAACGTGGCCGTTGGGCAGACGGTGGACACGATCATTGTCGTCTTACACCTGGAGGAGTTCGTCGGCAAGATCGGTGAATTCTACATCGATGGAACGCTGGGATTGGAGGCCAATGCAAAGCTCGATTTTGCCATCCCCGCCATCCAGGATCTGGGCCTACGCGGCGACGTGGGCATCACCGGCGGCTTCCGCTCCGACTTGAAGATATTGGAGGTCAACGTCTATGCAGGGGCCAACGGCGCAATCGCCTTTCTACGCCCAGGCACCCTCGATCTTGTGCCCCTGGACAACTGGCAATTCGACAAAATCACACTCAAGGGCGAGGTAGGCGCAAAGCTACGCACCTTCTGGTTTGTACGTGAAGCCAAAGGCAACATCACCTGGACCTACCCAGCCTCCACCCAGCAGGCGGCGCTCCTGGCCGACGAGATTCAAAGCGGCACGTGGCAGTGGATCCCCCATCCCGCCCAGCCCACGCGGCTGCGGCTACAACTTGCGCCTGAGGCGGCTCGATCCTTTGCCGCCGAGGCCGCCGCATCAGCCGCCACCGCTGTGCAGACCACGGTGACCAGCACCCTGATCGCCAACGTCTACCCCTACCCCGACACGTCTCTGGCTGTCAACCCCGCCGATGACGACGCCATCGTCCTCTGGGTGGATGTGGACGACACCAAGCCGCTAGGACAGGCCCAGGAACTCTACTTCAGCCGCTGGGACGGCGTCACCTGGCAGACGCCTGCCGCCGTCACCGATGACAATCTACTTGACGGCGCGCCGCAGGTGGCGTGGGCCGCCGACGGGCAAGCCGTTGCACTCTGGCACCGCGCCCATTCAATTCTGCCGCTGGATGCGACGCCGTCTACAACCGTCACCCAGCAAATTGAAATTGCCACCGCCGTCTACAGCCCAACCAGCGCAAGTTGGGGACCTGTCTCGTTGCTCACCACCAATGCCGTCCTCGACGCCACGCCACAACTGGCGCGTGGCGCAGGCGGCGAACTGGCCGCCGCCTGGCGTCGCAACGCCGCCGGCCTGCTAGTCGGAGACGCCGACAATCCCGATCAGATTGTGACAGCCTTCTACCAAAATGGCTGGCAGTCGCCTGCTATGGCCGTCGACGCCATCCCCGGCCTGCTCGAATTTGCCGTGGGGATCGGCAAAAGCGGCGCACGCAATGCCACCACCACCATCGCCTACACCCAGGACGTGCTACCCACCAACGGGATCACGCCAACGGCTCAGCTCTTTGTCACCACCTGGAACGGCAGCGCCTGGTCTATGCCCGAACAGTTGACCGACGACAACGAAACGCAGCGCAACCCACAGATCGTCTACACTTTGAACCAGATCCCCTTCTTCCCTGCCGAAAACGAACCGCTGTTGCTCTGGCTGGCAGGTGACCAACTTCAGATCCGCAACCTGATCACAGATGACACGCAAACCCTGCCCCTGCCCGCAGACATTCTGGGCGTCGACGAATTCCGCGCCCTGCTCGACGCCGAAGGCAACATCGCCGTGGTCTTTGTCAACAAGACGCTGCCGCGCGAGCTTTATCTTGTCTACTACGACAAGGCAAACCGGCTGTGGGGAAGCCCGCGCAGGCTTACAAACGAGGGACAAAACCTCAAAGCCATAGCGCCCTCCTTCGACAGCAGCGGTGCTCTGCGTGTAGCCTATGCCCAGACTGCCATCGATTTCCAGACATTCGATCTTGTCGATGAGGAACCCTTCACCTACACCCTGCCCGTGGAAACACAGACAGATCTGGTGACGCTTTCGCATACCTTCGTACACAATCTAGCCATCACCGACGCCGATCTCGCCTTTGCCCGATCCGAGGCGGTGGACGGCCAGGTGGTGATCTCCGCCACCGTCCACAACGACAGCGATAAGGCCGTGCGCAATGTACGACTCGACTTCTATCGCGGTGATCCAGAGATCAATGGACAGTGGTTCAATTCTGCTTTTGTACAGAATCCCATGCCAGGGAACAGCCACGCCACCGTTGCCGTCAGCTACGTACCCAGATTCACGCCGGAAGATATCTACGTCACCGTCTCTGCCGGTGGGACTGTGGAAAGCAACGATCAAGACAACAAAGCGCGCCTCTTGGGCATTGGCGCCGATCTCGAAATCGTACAAACAGAGGTCGAGTATACGCAGAATCGCAGTGCGATCGTACACAGTGTGATCCGCAACAACGGCTACAGCGATGTCTACGACGGCACGCTTGTCTACGCAATTGAGGGCTTGCCGCAACCCCTCGCCCAGGAGAGCATATCGGTGTTGGCCGATGCAGCCGTCACCGTTGCCACGACGTTGGATCTCAGCGGCCTGCAACCCGGCGTCTACACAGTCAATGCCACCGCCGGTCTGACCAACACCAGCGAGTTCACCAGTGCGGACAACCTGCGCACGGCATCGCTCTACGTTTTGCCCGATCTGGCCGTCACACTGGAGACTGTGGAAGGGGGCACGCTCAACCAGGCCACAGTCGCGGTCAGTGTCACCGTGCGCAACATCGGCGCGGCCCCTTCAGGCGATGTGCCCGTCCACTTGTACAGCGCCGGCGACTTTGCAAACGGGTCACAAATCCACGCAGAACAGGTTGCCGGCCTGCCGCCGTCCGGCGTCTACACCAGGAACATCCAACTGGTGGGGCCGCTCTGTCAGATCTACGTAGTGGTCGATCCGGCGAATCAAGTGGACGAACTAAGCACCGCCAACAACATCGCCGCGCTGCTGACGCCTGCCGAGGCATGTACGCCACAATCAGGGCCGACCAATGTGATTCATTTACCGATGATTAGTGCGGATTAGGGACTGGGGATTAGGGACTGGGGATCGGGCACTGGGGATCGGGTTGGGTGTGTGAGTGGATGTGGGATTGACATTGCGTTGAACGGGCGATTAAGCGACTGGATCCCCGTAGGATGGGTTACGAACGCTTGAATTCGCGCTGGCCGTCCCATCAAGTTCGGCGGTCGTAACCCATCTTCCGAACTTAGCGAAAAAACGAAGCGATTGGGAGATTTCAGATCGTCTACACGGTCTGAAATCTCCCAATCGCTTAATCGCCTAATCACTTCTCTACGTGGAAACTAGCCAATCAAGGATCGCGTACCCATCCCAATCCCTAATCGCCAATCCCTAATCGCCAGTCCCCAATCCCTACATCTCACTCTGCCACACCACCCGCCCCACAAAGAAGGGACCCAGGCTTTCCAGCCATTTGGTAGTCTGCTGCGTGTGGCGCATGCGTTCCACCACGGCGGAGGCGGCGTGGAGCTGGTGCGCAAGGACAGCGATGACGAAGTCGTTGTCGTTCTTGTCCATGCCGTGACAGGCCAGGCGGATGTCGGTGGCGAGGTCGGCTTTGCCGAACTCCTGGCCAATGTTGCCATGCTCGCCCAGGACGCGTCCTTTTTCTTCTTTGGTGAGCAACTCAAAAGACTTGACGCGACGTAGCGGATACCAGATCACCCACGGCCAGTTGGGGTCCAGCGCCCGCTGCCGAGGACGGCCAATCAGCGTGTGCTCCAGATCGGCCTCGTAGCCGATGGAGTAGGTGCGGCCAAACATGGTGTATTCCGGCTTCGGCGTCAGGTCGACGAAGGGCGCTTGGGTAAACAGCTTGCGCAACTCGGTGACGAAGAAATCTGGGTCCTCGCTCATGGTCACAATACCGATGCCGCGCGGATCGTTGGTGTCGGCGTAGACGGCGGCGTCGATTCCCGCTTCGGCCAGCGCCGCGAAGATCGGCTCCATCTCCAGACAATCCCCATACGCCTGAAACTGCATGTAGAGCCGTCGGTCGAGCGAGATGCCGCCGCGGCCCTTTTCACTTAAGTCCAAGACAGGGGTCTCCTGTACCATAAGTTCGCTCCTTTTTGGATTCCAACCGTTGCAGAGTACAATTGGCAAGTTAAGAAGAATACGCCCATTCTACACCAGACGCGGCGTCTGCTCGAATCATGACGACCCAAAAAGCACGGGATGCAGATTTTCAGGATGTGCAGGAACCATTTCACACAATGCTGATCGAACAACTTTCTCTCTTCCCCTACCTTGAACCGGAGACGGCGCCGCGCCCGCCGGACTTTATCCCGATCTACGAGCCGTGGCTGGGCGCACGCGAGGAAAAGTATGTCCTCGACGCAGTGCGCAGCGGCTGGATCAGCAGCCTTGGGAAATATGTCACCCGCTTTGAGGCGATGTTCGCCGATTTCTGCGGGGTGGACCATGCCGTGAGCGTGAGCAATGGCACCACGGCGCTGCACCTGGCATTGCACGCTCTGGGCATCGGCCCAGGGGACGAAGTGATCGTCCCCGCGTTGACCTTTGTGGCGTCGGCCAACGCCGTCACCTACACCGGGGCCAAAGCCGTCTTCGCCGACGTCGATCCGGCCACGTGGTGCATTGATCCGGCGTCGGTGGCGCAGTTGATCACCCCACGCACCCGCGCCATCATGCCTGTCCATCTCTATGGTCACCCCGCCGCTATGGCCGAACTGCTCGAACTGGCCGAACTCTACAACCTGGTGGTGGTGGAAGACGCTGCTGAAGGTCACGGCGCGGCCATTGACGGTCGCCGCACCGGGGGATGGGGGCGCATCGCCGCCTTCAGTTTCTACGCCAACAAGACGATCACCACCGGCGAAGGCGGTATGTTGACCACCGACGACGCCGATCTGGCGGCGCGTTGCCGTCTGCTGCGCGACCATGCCATGCCGCCGCAGCACCGTTACTGGCACGACGAAGTGGGCTTCAACTACCGCATGACCAATCTGCAAGCCGCCGTGGGCGTGGCGCAGATGGAGCGCATCGAGGAATTCATCGAACGCAAACGCTCCATTGCTTGCTGCTACTCTGAAGGTCTGCAAGAGATTCCCGGTATTACGCTGCCAGTAGAAGCGCCCGGCTACACCAACATCTATTGGCTGTTCTCGATCTTGGTTGAGCAGCCGTTCCCGTTAACGCGTGACGAACTCATGAGGGCGCTGCGCAATGAACAGATCGACAGCCGACCATTCTTCCACCCGATTGATACCCTTCCCCCCTACCGTACTGACCAACCTTGTCCAACGGCGTTGCGACTTGGCCGGCAAGGTCTGAATTTGCCCAGTGCACCTTCGCTCTCCAATGATCAAATCGCGCGCATTTGCCACGCAATACGCAAGTTGGGTGAATTGAGACACCATGGCTGACCAACAACTCACCTGGATGGCAAACATTGAAGTGATCTTGCGTAACGCTTGTCCTGCATGTTGCAGCGGCGAAACGGTGACGCTTGACACAACACATGCCGATCTTTGGCCCCATCTTTACCGTACCGGCTATGCTGCGCAATTTACCGTTTCACCGGCAGAAGCTAAGAAAGAGTGGCAGGCCACCTTAGCGGGGGATTTTGGCCCACTTTGGTTCGAAGCATCACCTCAATATTTCATTGACGGCAATTTGGTCGGTAGTTTGATGACTGTCACGCACGCGCCTTGGGACGATACCCCACGCTGCCCGTTTGTGATTGAATTGGTCGTGGCGCCTGCGTACCGCCGACAAGGCATCGGGGCACGGTTGCTAGCCAGTGCTGCCGAAATCTGCAGGCAAAACGGTGAAACCCATCTTGCCTTGCGTGTGATGAATTCAAACAGTGCCGCCAAGAGTCTCTATAAGAAACTGGGCTTTGTGCCGTGGCAGAACGCAGCTGACAGGTGATGAAAGAAACTATGCCCAACGTCTCCACAACTGAGCAACCCGACGTCTCGATCATCCTGCCAACCTACAACGAACGCGATAACATCTGCGATCTGATCGATGCCATCGACGCGGCGCTGTCGCCCACGGATCTGAGCTACGAAGTGCTCGTGGTGGACGATTCCAGCCCCGACGGCACGGCGGGGGTGGTGCGCGAACGCTACAACCTGGTGAACGACCGCTCCGCCGACGGGCGTGTGGTGCTGCATGTGCGCACCACCGACAAAGGACTGGCCAAGGCCATCCGCTTTGGGCTGGAAAAGGCCGTGGGCCGCACGCTGGTGGTGATGGACACCGACTTTAACCACGATCCAGCCATGATCCCGCAGATGGTGGACGTTTTGCGCTACTACGATCTGGTCATCGGCAGCCGTTTTGTTATGCGCGGCGGCATGGAAGATCAGATGCGCTACCGCTTCAGCTTCCTCTACAACGTCTTCATTCGCCTGCTCTTCCAAACCCAGATTCAGGACAACTTGAGCGGCTTTTTCGCCATCCGCCGTACCAATCTGTTCCATTTGCAGCCCAAATTTGATCGCATCTTCTACGGCTATGGCGACTACTTCATCCGTCTCTTGCTCATGGCCTGGCGCAGCGACTGGAAGATCCTCGAAGTACCTGTTTTCTACATTCTGCGTCGTCACGGCGAAAGCAAAACCGGCTTCTGGGACATCTTCCGCGATTATACGGCGGCGGTGATCAAACTGCGCATCTTTGGGATATGAGGATAGTGCGTAGTGCGTAGTCCGTGACTGTCATTTTGTGAAGAGACAACTTCCAACGACGGCATAGCCTACGCACTACGCACTACGCACTACACCTATGCACATACACCGCCGCCGCCAACTCATTCTCTTTTGCCTCCTCTTCATCGTCTACACGTTGACCAATTCAGGCACCTTTCACATCGTCGACGAAGTAAGCCTCTTCGCTGTGACCGAATCGGTGGCGCAGCGGGGCGAGGTGGACACCAACGCCATCGCCTGGAGCCAATGGGTGAACAGCCCCGGCGAGGTCCTCGGCTCGTTCGGGCCGGATGGTGAGGTCTACAGCAAAAAGGGACCGGCGCCGGCCTTCCTTGCCGTGCCGTGGTATCTGTTCGTGCGTCTTTTTGCTGCACTGGGTCTGCCCTGGGGATTGCTGCAAGGTGCGCTGTTGTGGAACGGAATTGTCACCGCGGCCACGGCGGTATTGCTCTGGTCCACTGCCGTGCGCATGGGCTACCCCGACCGCGTGGGGACGCTGCTGTCGCTGATCTTCGGCCTCGCCACCATTGCCTGGCCATACGCTAATCATCTGTTTGGCGAGCCGCTGAGCGCGTTTGGGATCTTGTTGTGTTTTTATGGGTTGGTGCGGATAGCAAGTAGCAGTTGGCGGTTAGCCGTTAGAGCAGAAAGTGAAACCCACAACCCGCAACCCGCAACCCGCAATCCGCAATTCGCCCTCCTCTCCGGCCTCGGCGCGGCGCTCATGCTCACCACCGTCACCGCGCACGCACTGCTCGTGGGCGTCTTCGGCTTGTACTTGTTGTGGACGATTTGGCGAGGCGAAAAAGCGACGATGCGGCGAAGCCAAAAGGCAAAGGCTGGATCCGCAATTCGCAATCCGCAACCCACCCCATCATCCCATCATCTCACCACCACCCTCCACCAATCACGCATTACGCATTACGCATTACGCATTGCCCTCTTCGCCCTCCCGCTCCTCCTCGCGGGGACACTCCTGCTGCTCTACAACGCCGCCCGCTTCGGCCATCCGCTCGACACGGGCTATCACTTTGACAGTGGGGAAGGCTTCTCAACGCCATTCGGGCAAGGTTTTTGGGGACTGATTTTCAGCCCGTATCGCGGCGTCTTCTGGCATACGCCTGTCTTTGTGCTGAGTGTGCTGGCGTTTCCGGCGTTTGTGCGCCGTCACCGCGCGCCAGGACTGTTGATTGCGGCGCTGTCGGCGGTCCTCGTGACGATGTACAGCCTGTGGTGGATGTGGTGGGGCGGCTTTGCGTGGGGACCGCGCTTTCTGGTGCCAATGACGCCACTTTGGATTCTGTTGCTTGCGCCGGTTTTGGAAAAAATGATGAATAAAGAATTAAGATTGGGTGCTTGGGACCGACTTGCTCAACCCATTCTTTATTCTTCATTCATTGTTCTATCTTTCCTCGTGCAGATCTCGTCGGTAATCGTCAACTATGTGAACTACGAGATCAAACTGCGTGAGATTTTCCCCACTGATTGGGTGGATCCGCTACGCTTCGGCCCCCCCGCGCAAGGACTCGCCGATCTCGCTTTCAGTCCTGTCTTTGGGCAGTGGCGGCTGATGACGGAGAACTTTGTGGCCAACAGCGATCTCGTCTGGCTCTGGCCTGATGGCACGGTGCAGTGGAGCGTGGTGATTGTGGGCGTGGTTGCGCTGGCGCTTACGCTGGGGACTGGGGACTGGGGACTGGGGACTGGGGACAGACGCGGCGACATTGAACGTCAGTCGTCCGTCGTCCGTCGTCCGTCGTCCGGTGCTCTCAGCGTCCTCGCCGTTGTCGCCGTCACCGCGGTGTGGTTGACGGTGGCGGGGCAGCACCCGATCTACACCGTGCCGGGCTATCGGGCGGTTTTGGACGAGGTGGGGCAGGCTGCGGGCGACGACGATGCCCTGGTGACGATTGCGCCCTACCACTACCACATCCCCATGAACTGGTTTGGGCGCGGCTTGCCGATTTTTGGCTATGCCGCCGACAGCATGGACCGTCCTGAGACGGTGGCGGTGTTGACGGCGGCGCTGGCGGATCATCCACAGATCTGGTATGTGACGGCTGGGCTGCCGCCTTCGGATCCGGCGAATACGGTGGAACGTTGGCTGGCCGAGCATGCGTACAAAGCCGACGACCGCTGGTTCGACGATTTTCGGCTGGTGCGCTACGCTACAGAGAGGGCGCTGGGCGATGGGGAAGTGCGTCCGCTAGCGGAGACGCTGGCCAACGACGCCAACCGCGTCGCGGTGACCGGCGCTCGTTTGCCCACGTCCGCCGCGGCGGGCACGACGCTGCCGGTTGAAATTCGCTTTCGTGTAGAGAACGTCTCCGCGCCGCTGCGCTGGTTTGTGCAGTTGCTGGGCGCGGACGGCGCGCCGGTTGCCCTGCTCGACACCGCGCCGTTGGACGGCTATGCGTCCTTTTCCGTGTTGCCAGTAGGCGTTGAGCTGGTGGAACGGGCGGGGCTGGTGTTGCCCACGAACATTGGGTCTGGCGAGTATCGCTTGATTGCAGGCATCTACGATCCGACGCGGGAGGGCGCGCCGCGGCTACAAACCCAGGGTGGCGGCGACGTCCTCGACCTGGGGACGGTGCAAATTCCATGAAAATTCGGCTGCGACGTTTGAATCCAACGCTGGGCGCGTTGATCTTCTTCCTGGGGCTGGCGGCGGTTTTTTACCTGCCGCTGCTGTTGGGGCTGCGTACCTTCCCCGATGGTGATTTTACCCATCACTTTTTGCCGTTTAGTCTGTTTCAGCAGGGGGAGTGGCTGGCTGGGCGGCTGCTGCCGCTGTGGAACCCGTTCACCTACAGTGGACATCCCTTCCTGGCCGACGTGCAGGCGGCGGTCTTTTACCCGTTGGGCAATCTGCTTTTGCTGATGACGTTGCCTTTCACCGGCGCGGGGACGCGGCTCTACTTTTTACAGGTAGAGGCGGTGATCCATGTGGCGCTGGCGGGTTTCTTTATGTTTTTGTTTGTGCGCGATCTGACGGGTCACCGTCGCGGGGGAGTTGTCGCCGGTGTGCTCTTTGCCTTTTCGGGCTACTTAACGGGCTATCCGCCGCTGCAATTGGCGATCCTGCGCACGGCGATCTGGCTGCCGCTAATCCTGTGGCTGTTGACGCACGCCTTCGCCGAACCACGGCGCTGGCGCTGGTGGACGGGGGCGATCCTGGCTTATGCGACAGCGCTGTTGGCCGGTCACCCGCAGACGTTCTTGCACGTGAGCTACGCTGTTGGCGCGTGGATACTTCTGCTATTTTTACCGCAAAGGCGCAAAGGACGCCAAGAGGAAGCGCAAAGAGAGGGCGAGAAAAGAAACGAGTGGAAGGATCGTGTCCTGGGCGTTTTTGCCTTTTGCACTTTGCCTTTTGGCTTAACATCTCTCCAATGGCTGCCCAGTTGGGAGTTCACCCAATACAGCGTGCGCGCCGCCGTGGACTATGCCTTTGTCAGCGGTGGCTTCCCGATCCGCGACACCTGGCAGATGGTGTGGCCGGGGATCTTGACGCAGTTTTCGCCGTTGTATGTGGGCGCGGTGGGGATGGTGTTGGTGATTTTGGCAGTTAGCAGTTGGCGGTTGGCAGTTAGCCCAGATCGCGCGCGCGGAGATGAACGCCTATCCAGTCACCCAGTCCCTAGTCCCCAGTCCCCAGTCGTCATTCTTCTGTTTACGCTGCTCGCGCTGTTCCTCTCTTTCGGCGACAACGGCTTCCTCTACCCGCTCTTTTACCGTTTTGCGCCGGGATGGGATCTCTTTCGCGGACAGGAGCGGGCGGCGTTTCTGGTGGTGTTTGGGTTGAGTGTCCTGGCGGGGACGGGCGCAGGCGCGCTGACGAAACTGTCCACGCGTGGACGGCGCGGGGTGACGGTGGGGGCCATCGTCGCCATGATCTGCGGCGCGGGGATCGTCTATGCTTTTCTCCAGCGCAGCGGACAAACTGCCGTGGGCAATGCTGCTTTTGTGCAGATTGTGGGGATCTCGCTGCTCTTTGTGGTGGGGGCGGCGGCGCTGTTGTGGGCGCCGGGCTGGTCGTCGCGGCGGACGGCGCTGCTGACGGCCTTGGCGTTTGCCAATCTGCTGTGGGCGGGCTTTGGCACCAATCTGGCCGACTTCGGCCCGCCGCGTAAGACCGTCCTCGCGCCGGAGATGGCGGCGCTGCAAGCCGCCGTGGCTGAGCGCAGCGATGCCGACCTGGGCCTGCCAGGACGTATCTACAACGAGTTCCGCGTCTATGAAGACTACGGCATGCGCCTCGGTGTCGAAGACGTGTGGGGCAGCAGCCCGTTGCGCAGCGCCCGCTATGCTCGCCTCTTCGACAATTTCCCGCTGGACCGCCTGTGGCAGTTGACCGGTGTTGAGCATGTCCTCACCTGGCGGCGCGAACTGTTTGGCCCAAATGAATTGCTGGCCGAGTTCCCACAGGCTACGGATACAACCTTCTTGCACCGCTTGCCCGATCCTTTTCCGCGGGCGTGGGTGGTTTCGCAGATCCGCATCGCCGAAGACGACGCCGCTGTGGCGCTCCTCGCCGACAGCGCTTTCGATCTGCGCTCCACGGCGCTGATCTCGCCTGAACAGTCTAATTTTGCCGCGGGGACCGAGATTCCCCTCGGCCCGCCAGGCGTGGCCAACGTCCAATTGGCGCGCCCTGCCCCCGAACGCCTGCGTGTAGACGTCTCCTCCGCGCACGGTGGGCTGCTGGTGGTGAGCGAAGTCTGGTTCCCCGGCTGGCGTATCGAGAATGTCAACTGCGCCGACTGCGACCTCGGCGACGCGCCGTTGCGCGCCAATCTCACCTTCCTCGGCGTCTTTTTGCCGCCGGGCCAAACTACCTTTGATCTTGTCTATCGGCCCGAAAGCGTGCGCCTGGGCCGTAGCATTAGCGTGGTGAGCGCGGTGATCCTGTTGGGCGTGTTGTACTGGCGGAGGGGACGGCGATGACGGCGAAAAACCACAAATCGGCCGGAGATAGAACGCGGACTGGGCGGATTGAGCGGATCCAGGCGGATTTTCATGCCGAAAATCCGCCTGGATCCGCTCAATCCGCGTTCTATTCATCATCCCGTCCTCTCATCATCCTCCTGCTTGCGTATCTCCTGCGCGTCTTCCGCCTCGATCACCAAGAGTTGCGCGGTGACGAAGCATTCGGCTACTTTTTCAGCCTGCGCACCTTCGACGACATCGTACAGGCTACGCTGGATCTACGGGAGCCGCATCCGGTGGCCTCGTATTACGTGCAGCATGTGTGGCTGGATTGGGTGGGGCATAGCGAGTTTGCCCTGCGCTATCTGGGCGTCCTCTTCAGTGTGCTGGCGGTGGCATTGGGCTATCGGTTGGCGCTGCGTTTGGGCCTGGGGCGTGGCGTGGCCCTGCTGGGCGCTGCGCTGATGGCTGCCAGCCCCTACGCCGTCTGGCACAGCCAGGACGCCCGCATGTACAGCATGAGCCTTTGCCTCACGCTGGCGTCGTCGTGGTTGATGCTCGAATCACTACAACGTGGGCGTCGCCGCCTCTGGGTTGCCTATTTGCTCGTCACCTGGGCGGCGCTCTTTACCCACTACTTCGCCATTTTCATCGTCGCTGCGCAGAACGTCTTTGTGCTGGGGCGGGCGCTGCTCACACGGCGCATGGGCATCCCCGTGACGCAGTGGATCCAATACCAGATTGTGCTCGTCTTCTTTGCGCTGCCCTGGTTTCTCACGGCGCAGCAGACGCTGACCGGCTACGGCGGCAACGGCAGCTCACCCGGCTTCCTCGACATGGCGCGTCGCACGCTGGGCGCTTTCACCGTGGGCGAGAGCCTGCCCACCGAGTGGCGTCTGCTTTTTGGGGGGACCGGAGCGATCTTGGTCGCCCTGGCGATGGGGTCCCTTTGGCGACAGGGCGCCAACCAACAGCGTACGTTGACCCTGTTGCTGCTCCTCTGGCTCGTCCCGGTATTGACGACGTGGATCAGCGCACGATCTCGCCCCATCTTCGACGAACGGTATTTGATCGCAGCGTCGCCTGCCTTCTACTTTCTCGTCGCCGCCGGTCTTGGCGCGCTGCATCGGCGTTGGCGGATCTTGCCTGCCGCGCTAGGAATAGTCCTTGCCGCGGGGATGCTCCTCTCGCTAGGCAACCACTACTTTGATCCAGCCTACAGCAAAACCCGAGGCTGGCGGGAACTGGCGGTGGCTTTCGAGCGTTTTTCGTCTGGTCTGCCCGCGGATCAAGTGCGGCTGGCGCAAAACTTCCCCGATCCCACGATCTGGTACTACTACGACGGGCCGGTGGCGCACATCGTTCTGCCGCCGCAGCCCAACGACGCCGAGGGCGCGGCGGAGGTCGTCGACGAACTGGTGGCCGAGGAGGTGCAGCGCGTGATTCTGCCTGTGCAGGCGGCGGACTGGTGGGATGGCAGCGCCATCGCCCCGGCGGCGCTGGCAGGTGAATACGTCCTCGCCGCGGAGACGCAGATCGGCGTCTGGCCGGTACACGTTTACAGCCGTCCACCCGCGCAACTTTCGCCGCTGGATGTGACCTTCGCCAACGGGCTGGCCGTACACGCCGCCGCCGTCACGCCGGATCGCATCCTCAACGGTGGGCTGTTGACCGTCCACCTGCGCTGGGGTGGGCAGACCGAAACGTTGACCGGCAGTGAGAAAATCTTCCTGCACCTGATCGACGCTTCCGGCCAGATTGTGGCGCAGGCGGATCAATCGTTGGCAATCCCCGCAGGCGATGATCCTGTATCGAGCTATGGTATACTTCTGCCCGAAACACTCGCCGCTGGGCCGCATTTTCTTGTCTTCGGCCTCTACGATCCGTCGTTGGACGGCGCACCGCGCATCCTCACCGAAGACGGGCGCGATAGTGTCGAATTGTTGCGCAGCGGGGGATCGTAATTCGTAATTCATCTGTCTGCATAATTGCAAACCTGCATCTCTTACACGGCACTTTTGCCTTTTGCACTTTACCTTTTGGTTTTTTCCTTTACCATGTTCACCACTTTCCGCAACTTCCAAAACTTGGCCCTTTCCCCTGATCCACTGGTGCGCCGCACGGTGATTGGTCTGCTGCTGGCAGGCGGCGCAATGGGGATTGCGCTGCTGATTGGTGTGGCCGGTCCTGTCCTTGGGCTGGCGCTGGCGATTGCCATTGTTGGCGGCACCATGATTCTGTTGGACACGCACTGGGGCTTTGTTGCATTGCTGGCGGTCTCTTTTGGGCTGCCCTTTGCCACGCTGCCCATTGACATCGGCTTCAAACCCTCGCTGTTGGACGTGGCGCTGGGCGCGCTCTTCTTCGTGTGGGTGCTCAAACTCGTCACCGGGCGGGAGCGGAATTTCATCGCGTCGCCGATTGGGTTGCTTGTGGGCCTCTTTGTGCTCATGGCCGTCTTCAGCTTTGCCTACGGCCTTACCCACAGCCCGGCCACCAGCTTCCTCGTGCGGCGCTTTGCCGAGATCCTGTTGGGCATCCTGCTCTTTTTCGTCATTATCAACATCGTGCGCACCCAGTCGGAATTGGAGTGGGTGGCGCGTTGGGTGCTGCTGGCGGGGTGGGGCTGTGCTGCTGTGGCCGTCACTTTCTACGTGATCCCCGAAGAATGGACGGTGTGGGTGCTGGATCGGCTGGCCCGCTTTGACTACCCTGGTGGTTACGGCGCGCTGCGCTACATCGAAGACGACACCGCGGGCATCATGCGCGCCATCGGCACGGCCATCGATCCCAACGTCCTCGGCGGCATGATGATCCTGGCGGGGGGGGCGGTGGCGCCGCAACTCTTTGCCCGCCGTCCACTCTTCCCGCGCTGGATTTCGTTCCTGATCCTGGCGACGACGGTCCTGGCGCTCTATTTGACGTACAGCCGCACGGCGCTCTTTGGGCTGGCGGCGGCCTTTGCGCTGCCTGCTGTGCTCAAGTATCGCAAGTTGATTCCGCTGGCGGTGGTGGCGGGGCTGTTACTCTTCCTCTTGCCGCAGACACAGGAGTACGTTGCTCGCCTCATGGCCGGCCTCGCCGGCGAGGACCTGGCCACGCAGATGCGCTTCGGCGAGTACAAGGACGCGCTGATCCTGATCCAACGCTATCCCGTCTTCGGTGTGGGCTTCACCGGTGTCCCCGACATTGATCTCTACCTGGGCGTGAGCATGCTCTATCTCATCATCGCGCAGAACATGGGCATTGTCGGCGTTGTCATCTTTGTGGCGGCGATGGTGGGCTTCTTCGTCATGTTGCTGCAGGCGTGGCGGCGCGGTTTCGCCGTGGAGCGTGAGGCTATCCTCTTGGGCTTTGGCGGTACGGTGGTGGGCGTGCTGGTGAGCGGCATCGGCGATCACTACTGGTTTAACTTGACCTACCCCCACATGACAGTGCTATTCTGGCTTTACTTGGGCATGGCCACCGCCACCATCCTAATCGAAGAGGACAACAGCACAACCAATGGAACTTGAAACCCAGTCCATCGGGCAAGTAAACGTGGTGACCGTCCGTGGTGACGTGATGGTGACCGATGTGCCGTCGTTAGAAGCGGTATTACAGCGTTACACCACTGTTGGGCGTTATCATTGTCTTATCGATCTGCGCGAGTGTACCTACCTGGGCAGCTCGGGCATGTCTCTCTTGATTAGCTTTGCCAACAGTTGCCGTCGCTGGCGGCTGGGTGATGTCCTCTTGATTGGGCCACAGCCGAGTGTACGCAGCCTGCTTGAATTGGCAGGGCTGATCAGCGAAGAACGATCCTTTTTTCGGCTAATCGACAACGTGGAAGATGGACTGGCCTATTTTGAGGCTTTCTCGGCACAGTGAGACAGCCGGAAGTGATCCACAAAGAAACACGAACGCAGAGAAGAGATCCACAGATTACATGGATTAAAAGGATTCCGAGGAAGATTTGAACCGCAAAGGCGCAAAGATCGCAAAGAAAAAACGCAAAGGAAGCGGTAAGGTTTTTTCTGCACTTTGCGTTCCTTTGCGCCTTTGCGGTAAATCGTCTGAACCCTATAAATCCGCGTAATCTGCGGACGAAATTCTGAAAAGATTGTTTGCAGTCGGTAGTTCCAAGAGAAAGATTGGAAGATGACCGAAACGATAGCATCATCTCAGCAAGAGAATCATGTAGAGCGGAATGAATTCGGTGTGATCCGGCTTGAGCCGATCCCGGTGACGCCCCCCGCCGATGGTGACAGCGGCCTTACACGCGGACGCCGTCCTGAGTGGCTGCGGGTCAAGTCGCCCGATAGCGCCAAATACCGCGAGTTGAAGGGTCTTTTCCGCGGCAAGCAGTTGCACACCGTCTGCGAAGAGGCCATGTGCCCCAACATCGGCGAGTGCTGGGGACGTGGCACCGCCACCTTCCTCTTGATGGGGGACACCTGTACACGCAGTTGCGGCTTCTGCAAAATCAACACAGGACGTCCCAGCGCGCTGGATCCTGAAGAACCGCGCAAGGTGGGCGAGAGTGTGCAGTCGATGAACCTGCAACACGCCGTGCTCACATCGGTCAACCGCGACGAGCAAAAGGACGGCGGCGCCTGGGTCTTTGCCGAGAGCCTGCATTGGATCCGCAAACTGCAACCGGGCTGCACCGTGGAAGTGCTGATCCCCGACTTCAAGGGTGATTGGGCGGCGTTGCAGACGGTCATGGACGCCCGGCCCGAGATCCTCAACCACAACACCGAGACGGTGCCGCGCCTTTACAAGACGGTGCGCCCACAGGCCAAGTATATGCGCTCCATGGAGCTACTGAAGCGCGCCAAAGAGATGGACGCCCTGTCGCTGACCAAGTCGGGCATCATGCTCGGCCTGGGCGAAACCTGGGACGAGATCCTGCACGTCATGGACGACCTACGCGCCCACGACGTCGACATCATGACCATGGGCCAATACCTCCAGCCCAGCCGCTTCCATCTGCCCATCGTGGCCTACTACACCCCCGAACAGTTTGAGATCCTCAAAGAAGAAGGGCTGTCACGCGGCTTCAAGTGGGTGGAGAGCGGTCCCCTCGTGCGCAGCAGCTACCATGCCGATGGACAGGCGCATCTGAGTCCGCGGAGAGATTTAAAGTGACTGGTGATTAGTGATTGGTGATTGGGGGGAGACATCATTTCTGCCCCCAATCCCCGATCACCAATCACTAATCACTAATCACCACCTCTTCGGGAACATAACCCCCTGTGCGTTCGTCTCAGGGAAAGGATAGCCGGTTCCCCGCTGGCTGTTTTTTCATCCCATCCACACAGGAGGTTCCCATGCTGCGTTTGCCTCGATGGATTGCTGTTGTCCTTATTGTTTTGCTCCTTGCCGGTTGTGCGCCGACACTGTTGAGCCCCATTGAATCGATGGGCGCACCAACGCCTCGGCCAACCCGTGTACGCACCAAACCCACGCCGATTCCTCTGACAGATGCCGCCGCACAACTTGCCCAGGCCAACAACGCTTTCGGCTTCGACTTGCTGGGTAAACTGCACACGGAAACCCCGGAAGAAAATCTCTTCTTCTCGCCATTGAGCCTGGCGTTGGCCTTGCAGATGATCTACAACGGCGCGTCCGCGGACATTCAAGACGAAGCCGCCGCCGTCCTGCACCTGCCGTCGACGGCGGTGGATGATCTCAACGAAGCCAACCGTGTGCTGCAGGGCAACCTGCGCGGCGCGGAGGAAATCGAATTGCTCATCGCCAACTCGATCTGGCTGAACAGTCTCCTGGGTGCCGGCCTGTTCGAGGACTTCGCCGAGCGCATGGATCATGGCTACGACGCCGAAGTCGCCGAGTTGGATTTCTCGGATCCGGAAACGGTCAACACCATCAACGGCTGGATTGACGAACAAACCAAAGGCGAAATCACCAAGGTTTTGCAAGACACACCAGCCGATATGGCACTCTATTTGATCAACGCCATCTACTTCAAAGGCGATTGGCAGGAGCAGTTTGACCCTGCACGAACTACTGAAGAACCCTTCACGCTGGCAGATGGCACACAGAAGAATTTCCCTTTGATGTACCAAAGCAACTCTTTCCCTTACTACCAAGGCGAAAACTTTGCGCTCGCCGCCCTGCCCTACGGTGAAGAGGGACGGATGCAAATGGTGGTGTTGCTGCCCAACGAAGGCACATCCCTCGAATCCCTGTTGGCCGAACTCAATTCAGAAACATGGCAACAGTGGGTCGCCGGCATGAATCGAGAACAACTCTTTGTGGCGCTGCCTCGTTTTGGTGCAGAGTACACGAATGAGCAAATGCTAAAGACGTTGGAGGCTTTGGGGTTGCCCACCAACGGGTATACCGGAGTTTCGGCGAGTACAGGCGGCATTAGCCAAGTGATCCACAAGGCAATCGTAAAGGTCAACGAAGAAGGGACAGTTGCCGCCGCAGTATCAGTCGGCGCGATGCCTTCATCCGCGCCGCCTAGCTTCATCGTCAACCGTCCGTTCTTCCTCACCATCCAGGACAGCGAAACCGGCGCGATCCTGTTTATGGGGGCGATTTACGAGCCGCAGCCGTTGGAAGAATAAAGAAGAGATCGCCCAATCTCCTCTTCACCAATCAAAAAACGCAGGAGGTGAAAACCTCCTGCGTCCCCTAACTGCTAACTGCTAGCCGCTAACTGCTCTCTCTACTCCCGCATCGTCCCAAACTGCCGATCCCCTGCATCCCCCAGGCCGGGCCAGATGAAGCCGGGGGGGAAGCCCGCCGGGGCGTCGGCTTCGGTGGTGAGTCGTTCGTCCACCGCGGCCACGTGGACGACCACGTCGGGGTGTTTGCGGTGGAGCGTAGCGATCCCCTCGGGCGCAGCCAGCAACCCCACAAACTTGATATTGGTGACACCGCGTTCTTTTAAGATGTCCACGGCGGCGATGGCCGAACCGCCGGTGGCCAGCATTGGGTCGAGCACAAAACAGTGGTGGCTGGAGAGATCGGCCGGCATTTTGTTGTAATAGATCACCGGCTGCAATGTCTCTTCGTCACGGTAAAAGCCCAAATGCCAGACCTCGGCCTGGGGCAGCAGATCAAGCATGCCGTCGACCATGCCCAACCCGGCGCGTAGGATGGGGACCAACCCAATGCGGGCGTCCATTTTTGAGCCCTGTGTGACGGTCAACGGCGTCTGCACCGAGACCATCTGCAAAGGCAGGTTCTGTGTGGCCTCGTAGGCCAGGATCATTGCCAACTCATCCACAATCGAGCGGAAGCGCCGGAAGTCGGTGGTGTGGTCGCGCAACTGAGTAAGTTTGTGCAGGACCAGAGGGTGCATCGACGGGTAAAGATTTTGCGACATGGTGCGTCCCCGCGCGGGTGGATGTGGATGCTGAGATGATTACCAGCGATCGACTGGGCGGCGCTGCCGGTTACGGCGATTAACCGCTTCTACCTCGCGCTGACATTTCATGCACATCGTGGCGTCGGGCTTCGCTTCAAGCCGATCAGGTTCGATGGGGGTGTTGCAGCGTTCGCAGATGCCGTACTGTCCTTTTTCGAGGGAGCGTAGCGCGTGCGTAATGTCCTGCACACGGCGGTCAAGCACGGCCATCAATGCCGCCGACTTTTCACGCTCAAAGAAGACCGGATCGCCTTCATCCGGCTCAATATCCACTTCTTGCTGCATGTTCTCGTTGAGATGGGCGAGTTCGTCTTCGAGCCTTTTCAGTTCTTCTTCCAGTCGTCCTCGTTCTCGTTCAATCACTTTTTCATCGGCTGTACTTTTTGTCATTCGGAATATCCTCTCTGCCTGTATTCAAATAACTTTTCAGCCAGATTCCTCTGGTACTTCTTCTTAACACACTTTTTCCCACAAAAATCTACATTGTTTGGCCCATCCCGGAAGAGGTGTAATCCCAGGTGTAAGCTCCTTAGGGCTGTAGGGTAGGGGAAGTTATATCAGCTTTTGCAATTACAGTCAAAACGGATTCGTGCTTACATTTTAGCACCTTAGCGCATGTGCGTACCGGACGGTGATTATCCGGTTGACACAGGAACAATACAGTGGGAATTCTCACAATATTTAGGGTGAAATCCGATATATTTCAGGTTTGTTATGCAAAATCAGTGGAGGTTTCTGTGGATCCTGTTGTACTGGTATAATATGCTCTTAGCACAGTAGTTCGTATCCAAATTAGCACCGAGCGATTGGACAGGCCGATGGCTGACGAACGTAGCATCGACGGACGTAAGCAGAAGACGGAACCGGAGCGGCAGATTTCACCGGAAAAGCAGACTGAAGACGGCCGCCTCGACTATGCGCTGCGCCCGCAAACCCTCGACGAGATGATCGGCCAGGAGCGGTTGCGCGACAAGATGCGCATTCTGGTGGAAGCTGCTCGCGCCCGTGGGGAATCGCTGGATCATGTACTGCTCTATGGCCCGCCTGGGTTGGGCAAAACGACGCTCAGCCACATCCTCGCCAACGAGATGCAGGGGAATATGAAGCCCACCGCCGGGCCGGCGATTGAGAAGGCGGGGGATCTGGCCGCCATCCTCACCAACTTACGCAAGGGCGACATTCTCTTTATCGACGAGATTCACCGGCTGGGTCGCGCCGTGGAAGAGATCCTCTACCCGGCCATGGAAGACTTTGTCCTCGATATTACGGTGGGCAGTGGACCGAGTGCGCGTAGCATTCGGCTAACATTGCCACGCTTTACCATTATCGGGGCGACGACGCGGCTGGCAATGGTCACGTCGCCATTGCGCGCCCGTTTTGGGGTGGTGGAACGTTTCGATTTCTACAGCAAAGAGGCGCTGAAGGAGATTATCACCCGCGCCGCCGCCAAGTTGGAAATGCCTATCGACGAAGTGGGCGCCGAAGAAATCGCCCGCCGCTCACGAGGAACACCGCGTGTGGCCTTACGTCTACTTCGCCGTGTGCGCGATTTCGCCCAGGTCCGCGCCGACGGCTACATCGATCAGCACGTAGCCGACACTGCATTGGCCATGCACGAAATTGATCACCTGGGCCTCGACGATCTGGATCGACGTGTCCTCGATGCCATCATCAACAAGTTTAGCGGTGGGCCGGTGGGCCTTGAAACCATGGCTGCCAGCATCAGCGAAGAGGCCGACACGATCATGGACGTGGTGGAACCTTACCTGTTGCAACTTGGCTTCCTCGATCGCACCCCGCGCGGCCGCACCGCCACCCGCGCCGCCTACGCCCACATGGGCGTCCTCTACCCCGAGCGACCAGAGCAGGGTGGGTTGTTTGGATGAGATGGGGATTGGGGGACTGGGGATCAGGGACTGGGTGATTAAGTTGGTGAACTTGTAGAGTACGCTCGTCACGCTGGTAGCGTGACCTACGAAACACGCACCTGTTTCGTAGGTCGTAGCTGCGGTTACCAACCGCAGAACTCGCTCCTACATACCCGCCGCTCTTGTACGACAACGTCCTTAACGTTCGTCCTTCGTCTTCCGTCCTCCGTCATTCCCCTCTATCATCTCGACATTCCGCGCGTGGATCTGCTGACAGATCGCGCTGCGTCGGTTGTCGGGCAGCAGGGTTGCCCCAAGTTGTTGTATCTGAATGGCGTCGTCGCCGCGGCGGACGGCGGCAGGGATCACGCGGCGCAGGCTGTGTAGGTAGGCGACGTCGTTGGCCAGCCGCCCCATGATCTCTACACGGTCACTGCTCAACGAACCGGTACGGGGGACAAAGAGGCGGGGTGGGCGCGTCTTGGCCAGTTGGGCCAGCAGGCGCAACGTCTCTATTTCCTCGCTACCGTCGGAGCCCTCCGCCACTTCAGGCAAAACCAAGTCGCTACCAAATCGCCCCCCACACAGGAGACCCACCGCCGGCAGGGCGATCACTGTGTCCACGGCGCGGGCGTAGATGTCGAGCAGGTGCTGGCCGATGCGGATGTGGGCAATGCCGCCGGCCATCCGCTGCATCTGCGCCAGACCGGTCTCCACCTTTTCTGGCCCCGTAAAGAGGACAGCCGTATTCTCTGCCAATGAAAAGCGATCCGCCACATCGGCAGGCGGGTCGATGAGCAACAGCTCATCCGGCGTCCCCAGCAATCGGCCCAGCACAAACAACGTATGCCGCGGCGGATCGCCTTCGGAGAACAACTCCAGTTGGTCGTACAGTTGGGTAATTTGGGGGGGCATGGGTGATCCTTTGAGCGAAAAACGACGGACGACAGACGACGGTCCAGATCGTTGACAGCGCGGCAGCAGACTTCAGCGATAACGAACTTGACCATGTCGTCCGTCGTCTGTTGTCCGTCGTCAGAATGTGGTCCGCAACGTCTGTGCCGTCCCCGTCTCCGCCGAGCGGTAGGCGGCGTCGAAGATCTCGATGACATGGCGGGCGTGCTCGGCACTGGCGACAGTGGGCTTGTCGTCGCGTACCCAGTCGACCAGTTGCATCACGTCTTCGTAGACGTGCGACTCTTCCACTGTGCGGTGCTCGCCCACGACGTGGGGCAGTGATCCATTCATGCCGAATTCCTCATCAAGATCGCGCCCGGCATAGTCGAAGGGATCGCCGTTGAGTTTGTCTCCATTGAGGACGCCGCCGGTGCCGAAGATCAGCGGACGCCCCATTTGCGGCAAGCCACCCGCCGCCACCCCGTAGACAAAGGCGAAGAAGTTGTCGCCAAAATCAAGCACCATCAACGTGTTGTCATCCATGTCGGTAGGCAGGATCTGGCCGCGGAACTCGCGTTCCTTGACGCGCACACCTGAGAAACCCGTCACCCGTTTGGCAGGGCCGAGAATGCCGGTCATGGCGTGCAAGCCGTAGACGGTCATATCATAGAGCGGTCCACCACCGGGGCGGCGGAAGTACCAGGCCGGGTTGATGTTGGTGAGCGGGTCGTCGCCGTGACGCACGCTGGCTTCGTCCTCATGGTAGCGGCCGAACGCCGAACCGGTGACGGCCCAGGTCAACGTGCCCAACACGCCTTCGTGGATCATCTCACGGATGCGCTGGTGGCGAGGACGCAGCATTTCCCCCGGCGAAGAGACAAGTTTGACGCCCTTAGCGGCGGCGCGGGCGATGAGATCGTCGGCTTCTTCTACCGTGGTCGTCATCGACTTGTTGAAGTGGATGTGCATGCCGGCCTCAATCGCCTGCTTACCCTGCTCGTAGTGGAAACCAATGGGCGACGCAATCGAGACGGCGTCCACGCTGCCGGAGGCGAGCAACTCTTCCGCGCTAGTGAAGGCGTGGGGCACGCCAAAGCGGGCCGCCGCCGCTTCAGCCCGCTCGAAGACAGGATCACAGACCGCGGTGACAGTCACCCGATCCTGCACATCGTCCATGGTCAGGTGGGGCAACAGCCCCCGAATCGAGATACTGCCGGTGCCGATAATGCCAAGACGAACGGGGTGAGACATGGAGATCTCCTGTGGCGTTTGTGAATTGGTTGACTGACGAAAGACGGAAGACGAACGTCAAGATTGTCGCTTGGGAACAAAGGTGTTGGCACATCATCCCATCATCTCATCCTCTAGTAATCCGCTGATACAACACCATCCCCAACCGTTCCCCGCGACACGTCAACCCGGCATCGCTCAGTTCGGGCAGGCATTCGGTGAAATAGATGGGGTGATTGTCAATGTGCGCCAGGACGAACTGCACTGTGGAGTTTTCACTCACCGCGCCTTCACGGTAGGGTTTTTCTTCGATGAAGGTAAGGTCTGCGCGTCCTTTTTCGACGTGGGCGATGTAATAGAGTGGGTAGAGTTCATTCCATCGGGAAAAGATCACCGCGTTCTGCGGCGCGGCGTCGACGATGGACGAAGTCTGCAACGTAAGCCCCGTCATGCTGAAGTGGTCGACGGGGTAGCCGTCGAAGTCGAACTGAGAAACACGCCCGGCGCTGACGTCGTCCCAGCGCGGGGCGAGGACGGGCCACACGGCTGTCACCAACAAGATTCCGGCAACGAGGACGGCCGCCGCGGCGGGCGCAATCATTGACCAACGACGGAGTAGCCGGTGCATTCCACTCTCCACGGCGGTCGTGCCGGCGGCAACACCGGCCGCCAGTAACAGCGCCAGCAGCAGGTAACCGGGGATGAAGAAGACGTGAATGTCCCAGATGTTGTAGCTGAAGGTGTAGATCCACTGCGCCAGGAGGGCGATCCCCACCAGCGCGCCTTCCGCCTTCCTGTGGGTTGCCAACCACGCCAGCCCAGGGAGCACGAGCAGCAACGCCAGCGGGTGAAATTCACGGCCTAAATTTGACGCATATTCCCAGAGGTTTTTGCCCACGGCTTCGGGCTGAAACATGCGATCCTGAAATTGACGTCCGCTGACGCTGAACCAGAAACGCTCCAACGGGCTGTCCAAATCCGTCTCCGCCAGCCCCCACACCGAACGGGACGGTTGAATGGCGGCGGCGATGAAGTCTGCGGCGGGGGCGCGCCAGTCTAAATAGAGGAATGCAGCCACAAAAAGGATAGCCCCCAGCAGTGCGCCGGACGTTGCGGCGATCCAGGCTCGGGGATTCCGCCGCGCCGTGAGTAGCAGGTAGATGACGATGGCCGGCGCGGCGAGGACGACGGTCATGTGTACGCCGAGGCTCAACCCGCCCAGCAAGCCGGCGCAGAAGAGGTATGCAGACCGTCCACTGGAGCGCCAGGAGAGCACCAACACCAGCACCGCCGCCAAAAAGGCTGCGCCGGCGCTGTAGACTTCGGCGATCACGGCCTGTGACCAGAGCGTAGTCGACACCGCCAACGCCGCTGCGCTAATCAGTGCGGCCAGACGGCGATCTGTGAGCAGGCGGCCTGCCACATAGGTAAGCGTTACGGCAACTGCGCCCATCAACGCCGAAAAGAGGTTGACGCGGAAGGCCACACTTTCCACTGGCAGCCAGGTGAAAGGATGGGCCAGCAGCAGGTAGATGGGGTAGCCGGTGGGGTGCGTGTTGCCAAGCAGGTAGGCCAGCGTCTGGAATTCGCCGCTGTCACCGGGCAGGAGCACCGGCGCAAGCGTCCGCAAGTAGAGGAAAAACGCACCGCCGCCCAGCAGCGCCAGCAAAACCGAATCTACCAGCATGCTCAGGTTCGCCGACGTCGAAGTCTGTGTCAGCGCGCGGGAATTGGCCGATGTTGCTCGGTACATGGCTTCTTTCTGCTTCTTTTGTTCTGTGTTGTGTCGGGTGCGTACCGGTAATCTTCGAAATAGGACGGATCAATCGTCATCATCTTACCAAGGGCGTCTGCGAAATACCAGGATTTGTCCTTGTGGTGGTGTCGTTCAAAGTTGGGGCGAACAGTGCCTGGCACGGGCCAGTGAGGCGCCCTTCAAAGGATCTGCGCTTGGCCCATGCCAGGCACTGTGGCGAATGCGCCGGCAACTTGAGAGACACCCTCCTTGTGGTGGGCGTTCTGTTTCTGTTTATTATCGCGGGCGATTAGGGGCGACAGGCTGGAGCAATTTGCGGCGTTCGGGCGTCAGGCGGTTGAGTAGTTCCTCTGAGTACTCAAACCCATAGCGCGTGGACCCCCAATGCGGGCCGTAGCGATAGATGGTGACCCGACGTTCGCCGGATTCGTTGGTACGGCTGCTGCCGCCGTGCATGATGCCGTCGACAAAGAGGAGCGCATCGCCGGCTTCGAGGAGAACCGGTACCGCCCCATCCAGGTGATCCATTCGATCCAGCTTGCCGTAGTCCCCGGCGTTGGGGTGGGGGAAGTTGGATTTGTGGCTGCCGGGGATCACCATGGTGGGACCGTCCCCTGGGCCGACGTCGCTGATGGCGAGGATCACATTGCACTGGCCACAGCGGAAGACGCCGTTGGCGTAGGCATATTGGTTGCGCACGGCGGCCTTGAATCCGCCTGAATGTACAGGATGGTGCCCGCCAGAACGCCGAATCGACGCGATACACTCGTCCACGAAGAGGCCCTGCACGTAGCTCTCTGCTTCGCCACAGTAGCGGCGCAGGTAGTTGATCCAACTAGGGTGGTCGAGCAATTTTTCAAAAGGCGCGCCGACTTCTACACAGTTGTGGAGCTCAAAGCCGGTGGCGCCGTTGTAGTCGCGGCGTTGGGCATTGCCCCACCACTCCCCGTATTGCAGATCGGGGAAGGCATCAAAGGCGTCGTTGAGTTCGGCCAGCAGATCGGCGTCTACGGCGTTCTTGAGGATCAGATAGCCGTTCAGATCGAAAAGAAAGTCATCTAGTGCTGTGGGTACGCGTGCGTCCATGGTTATCTCTCCTTGGTTGTGTTCGGTTTGCATCTCTGCCGGAGGACGGTACTATAATAGCTATCTGCTCCTGGATTTACTACCGGGATCGCCATCACTTTGTCCCGAATCCTAAGATTTGAAGACCATAATTCGTTGTTGGATCGGCTCAGCTTTGCACGCTGGCATGCTTACCTGGCCGACGGGCGCGCTTCGATAGCGTTGATGGAGATTGAGGCGCGGCTCTTGCGTCTGGCAACCTTGGAACCGTCCACTGCGCCACTGGTACACACAAAACCGTTGCGCAAGACGCTACAAATGGCCCGTTTCATTGTGGAAAATTACTGCGAGGCGTTGAGTGTGGAACAGGTGGCAGGTGCAGTCGGTCTGCACCCCAACTACGCCATGTTCTGTTTCAAGCAGAGTTTTGGCCTTTCCGTTCTAGACTACCTCCTTCAATACCGGGTGACCCAGGCGCTACGCCTCCTCACCACCACCGATCTGCCCATCCTTGAGGTCGGCTGGGAGACTGGCTTCTGCTCAAGCAGCAATTTCTACAGCACCTTCAAGCGTTTCACCGGGCGCACACCGCGCAGTTTTCGCTAACGCTCCCACTCTGCAAAGGACGGCATCCTCTTCGTGTAGACGTGCGCTGCCAGTAGGATCAGCACGATACAGTGGTTATAAATTGTTAACGATTCTAACCTGTTAGCCTTTGAGGCCGGTCAGTGAAATGCCTTCAATGAAAGTACGCTGGGCCAGGAAGAATGCAATCAAAATCGGCGCTGTGACAATCGTGCTAACGGCCATGAGGTAAGGATAGGCCAGAGGCGCAGCGCCTGTACCTGCGATGGTGTTGCGCAGATCGGCCAGCCCCAGCGCCAGCACGTACTGATCGACGCGGCGCAAGTAGATCAGGGGGCCGAGATAGTCGTTCCAGGCGTTCATGAACTGGAAGAGCGCCACCACCGTCAGCGCCGATTTTGTCAGTGGCAGGATGATCTTCCACATGATCTGGAATTCGTTGGCGCCGTCAATGCGCGCCGCTTCCGATAGATCCACCGGAATGGTCATGAAGAACTGGCGCAGCATGAAGATGAAGTAGGGGCTACCGAAAAAGGCCGGCACCACCAACGGCAGGAAGGTGTTGATCCACCCCAATTCTTTGAAAATAATGAAGAGCGGCACCATTGTCACGGCGTAGGGCACCATCATCGTGGCCAGGCAGACGAAGAAGATGGTATCGCGTCCTTTCCAGCGGATGCGCGAGAAGCCGTACGCTACAATCGCCGAAGAGATTGTGACGCCGATAGTGGTTGGTATGGCCAGGCGGAACAGAGTATTAAAGGCAAAGAGGTTGAAATCATAAGTGGTCCACGCGTTCCAAAAATTTTCCCACAGCGCCGGATTTGGCAGCCACACGGGAGGAATTGTGTAGACCTGTGAGTCGGTCTTGATTGATGAGACGAACATCCAAATCAGCGGCACTACAAAGCTGAAAGATAGTACCAGCAGTACCGTATACTTCAGGGCGTCAACCAGGATGCGCCCAATCGAAATCGTGTTGCCGCGGCGAACCATGGGCGCCGTGCGGGGTGTTTGATCGGTCGGGGTTGCTTGCACAGACATGGCAGTAACACCTCAACTTTCAGGACATCAGACGAGAAAAGCAGCTTCGCCGTAGGTTAATCGTTTTCTCCCCCGCCGTAGTAGACCCACCGGTCCGACGAACGGAAGAGCAAAATCGTAAAGACGACGATTACCACGAAGAGAATCCAGGCAAGCGCCGATGCCTTTCCCATCCGCAAGTATTGGAAGGCATTGCGGTAAAGGAAGATCGTATAGAGTTCCGTGGCATTGTTGGGTCCACCGGCAGTGAGAAGCCAGGGCAGCGTAAAATTCTGGAAGCCGTAGATCAGACCAATCACCAGGTTAAAGAGAATCACTGGTGTGGACATGGGGATAGTAATGTTCCAGAATTTATTCCAAGCGTTGGCGCCGTCTACGGTGGCTGCTTCGTAAAGCGAGCGGGGCACGTCTTGGAGGGTGGCCAGGAAGATCACGATGGCATTCCCCTGCGCCCATATATGGATCAAAATCAACGTCGGTTTGGCAAAGTCTGGGTTGGCGATGAAGGGGATAATTGGCAATCCTAGGGATTGCAACGTACCGTTGATGGCGCCGTACTGCACATTCACGAGGAACTGCCACACCACTGCCGTCACAAAGGCGGGGATGATGGCCGGAAAGAAGAAGATGGCGCGGAACATAGAGCGTCCGCGGATCTCTGTGTTCAGTAGTGCGGCCATTAAGAAAGCGGCAGCTACCCCCAACGGTGCACTCAGCCCCACATAGTAGAGCGTGTTGTAGGTCACCGTGCCAAAGAGCGGATCGTTGGTAAAAATTTCGGTATAGTTTTGAAACCCCAAGAAGATGGGATCGCGCAGTAGATCATAGCGAGTCAGGCTGTAGTAGAAAGAGGAGATCAGCGGGTACAGCGTCCAAAGCAAAAATCCGATGAGCCAGGGCGAGATGAAAAGCAATCCCATCAATTGGTTGCGTCGCTGGGAAGCCGTCATCCCTGTCCGCCGGCGAGTCAGGGTAGCCATAGAGCACCTCACAGGGAAAAAGAGGTAGGCGGTCAGGCATCGCCTAACCACCTACCTCTTAAAACGATCCGTTCACAGCGCCAGACTAGAAGCCTGCGTTCCGGTACTCTTCTTCGGCGCGCTTTTGCATTTCGGCAGCAGCTTCGGCGCCTGTGATTTCGCCGCGGAAGTGCGATTCGCGCAACTGCACGTACTGCTGGCTGACGAACTGGGTGATCGGGCAGCGAGCAGGCGACGACCATTCTGTGGCTTCGTCCACTGAGCGGAAGTAGAAGTCGAGCCCCGGGTAAGCGGCTGGATCTACGGTTTCGAGGAAACTGGGGCGACCTGGCAGCCAGCCTGTGTTATTGAAGATCGTGGTCATGGCCAACGGTGTGTTGAGGAACTCGGCAACCTTGAACATGCCTTCGGTGTTGGGGCCTTCGCGGAAGAGGATGACGTAGTGTCCGCCCGTCCCCTGCACTTTAGCGCCTGCGCGTGCCGTAGGCACGGGCGCCCATGTTGCACGGTTAAATTCAGCCACTTCAGGCTTCTGGATAGCGGTTTCACCGGGATGCCAGTAGCCTTCGATCAGCATGGCCTGGATGCCGGCATTGAACGAAGGTCCCCAGCCGCCTTGCCCTTCGACCTGGCGCATACCGGCCATATTGTCTGGGCCGGCGATCTTGATGAATTCGCCCATGATTTCAAAAGCTTCGACCAGGTTGGCATTATCTAGATCAAATTCACCCGTTTCTGGGTTGAACCAAGTCCAGCCCCATGAAACGGGTGGATAGAAGCCATCCTGGATACCAATTTGGCCGCCCATCGCATCGTATGGGTCAAAGCCGACCTGCTGCATATTGCCCGCATCATCAAATTGGGTTAACGCTTCGTGCCAAACGAGACACTCTTCCCAGGTTACGGGCGGCGCATCAGGGTCGAGACCCGCATCAGCGACTATTTGTGCGTTGTAGTTGAGACCATAGCGCACAAAACCTTCATTGGCCGGAACACCGTACATGGTGCCCTCATGGAAAGCATCTTTCCACGAGCCTTCCAGGTAGTCTTCCTGGTTGACAATACTGCTGCTAGCCACCCAATCCTCCACGGGCAAGAGAACGCCGCGGGCCATGTAGTCGAGGTATTGTGTGTTAGATGCACCATCTGGCGGTTCGCCCGCGGCAACGGCCGTCAAGAGTGCTTCGGCAGTGGTGCCCGGCTTAAACTCAACGGTGACGCCACCGGTCATTTCGGCAAATTCTTCGGTAGCCGACATGGCTTCCCAAGCGGGTGTCAAGTTCGACCACCCTACCCAATATTGAACAGTACCGCCGACAGCCGCAGGCGCTGCCGATCCAGATTCACCCGTTGCGGGTGCAGAAGGAGTACCGGCAGGTGCACAAGCAGCCAGCACTGCACCGGCCGCAACCAAAGACGAGTTGCGCAAGAATGCACGGCGACTGATCCCCATTGATCTCTGTTGCATGGTATGGACCTCCAGAAAGATTTGATTGTGTATTGCCTGCGGAGAAGCATCAACCATCGTGGGGGCGGTTGGAAGCAAAATCATCATACTCTGAGGATGTGCAAACGTCAAAAAAGGAAGAAAACCTACAACTGTGGGGGGAATAATATGGGGATAAAAAGAAGGAACGACGGAGAGGTGAGAAAGGATGAAGTTGGCGACGGTCTACTCTCGCAGAGGGTTACCCCTCGACTACCATCGACGCTGGTGGGCTTAACTGCCGGGTTCGAGAAGGGACCGGGTGTACCCCCAC
>WGMT01000063.1 GCA_016124945.1 bacterium
CACGCAACACGCAACACGCAACACGCAACACGCAACACGCAACACGCAACACGCAACACGCAACACGCAACACGCAACACGCAACACGCAACACGCCCTCTTTTCCCCAACTAGCGCACTGTTCCCTCTTGATTTATACTAAACACCCGTAGTCTCTTCTTCTCTTTACCCCGCACCCAAATATCTGGAAGGAATTGAGTGATGATTAAAATTGCCGAGGTTCTGCCGCCGCGCCCATCTCCGCTGTGGCGGATGGTAAAGCAGTGCGGCGTCGATTATGTGGTGGGCAGCATGGACATGAGTACGCTGAACACCGCCCGCACCAAGGACGAACTGCCTTGGGGCTACATGTCTCTGCTGCGCGTGAAAACCGCCTACGAAGACGCCGGCTTCAAGTTCGACGTTCTTGAAAGCCGCCCGCCGCTGAACAAAGCCAAATTGGGCCTGCCCGGCCGCGACGAGGAGATCGAAACCGTCATCGATCTGCTCACCAACATGGGCAAGCTGGGCATCGGTGTCTGGTGCTACGAGTGGATGCCGGTGATGAACTGGATGCGTACCTCCACCACCATCCCCACCCGTGGCGGTGCGCTGGTGACCGGTTACGATCACAGCCTGATGAAAAACGCACCGCTCACCGAATACGGCGAAGTGGGCGAAGACAAACTCTGGGAAAACCTGGAATACTTCCTCAAGGCAATTGTGCCTGTGGCCGAGGAAGCCGGCGTCCAACTGGCCATGCACCCCGACGATCCGCCCTTGTCGCCCATCCGCGGGCTTGGGCGCATCATGCGTAGTGTGGACAACTACCAGCGTCTGATCGATCTCTACCCCAGCCCCATGAACGGCGTCACCCTCTGCCAGGGCAACTTCACGCTGATGACAGACGATCTGCCCAGCGCCATCCGCCACTTCGGCAAACAGGACAAGATCTTCTTCGTCCACTTCCGCGATGTACAGGGGACGCCTGACCACTTCCACGAAACCTTCCACGACGACGGCAAGACCAACATGCTCGAATGCATGAAGGCCTACCGCGACATTGGCTACGAAGGCGTCTTGCGCCCCGATCACGTTCCCACCATGGAAGGCGACAGCAACGACAACGCCGGGTACTCGGCCATCGGTCGTCTCTTTGCCATCGGTTACATCAAGGGGCTGCGACAAGCAGTCTATGCAGAATAATTTACGATTTGCGATTTACGATTGTCTCGTTGGGGAAGTGAACTGTAGGCTTGTTTGATAGCCGGTCAACAACGAAACAAGCCCAAAACGGCATCACATCCTCGGCCAGACAATCGTCAATCGAAAATCGTAAATCCATAACTGGGGGCTTTCCATGAAAATCACAGACGTACAGTGTTACCCCGTTTGGGGTGGCGCGCGGAACTTCCTCTTTGTGGTGGTAGACACCGACGAGGGGATCTATGGGGTAGGCGAAGCAGGCATCACCAGCCGTGAACTGGCCGTAATCGGCGCGGTGGAAAACTTCCGCGACATTCTAATTGGGCAAGATCCGTTCCGGGTCGAGCACATCTGGCAACTGCTCTTCCGCGGCGGCTTTTTCCCGGCGCAGCGCATCCTCACCTCGGCCATGTCGGCCATCGACATCGCCCTGTGGGACATCAAGGGCAAGGCGCTCAATGTGCCCATCTACGATCTGCTGGGCGGGTTGGTGCGCGACAAGGTTGTCTGCTACCCGCACAACCGCGGCGAAGTGGGCAACATCCAGACGTTGATCGATTCGTGCTTGGAGACGAAGGAACAGGGCTGGAAGTTCGTGCGCTGGGGGCTGCCCAACGACGGCCAGATCCTCGAACCACGGCAGGCTGTGCGCCAAACCATCAAGCAGTTCCAGGCCGTACGCGAAGCTGTGGGCGAAGAGATTGAGATCTGCTTCGACGTGCATACCCGCCTCGACCTGCCCGAAGCCGTCTGGCTTTGCCAGGAAGTGGAACAGTTCAACCCCTTCTTCATCGAAGACCCGTTGCGCTGTGAGAACCCCGACTCGTTTAAAACACTACGCCCGCGTACCCGTGTGCCGCTAGCGGCGGGTGAACAGTTCTCATCGAAGTGGGAATTCCGCCAGCTTATCGAGGAAGAGTGGATCGACTACGCCCGTATCGATCTCTGCATCGTCGGCGGCTTCACCGAAGCGCGCAAGATTACCGGCTGGTGCGAGACCCACTACATTCAACTCGCCGTGCACAATCCGCTCGGTCCTATTTCCAGCGCGGCCTGCCTGCAAATGAGCCTGGCTACCCCGCTCGTCGGCGTGCAGGAACAGCCACGCGCCACCGGCACCGTCCTCACCGACGTGGTGCCCGTGCAGCCGGAATGGAAGGACGGCTACCTCCTCGCCCCCACCCGCCCCGGCCTCGGCATCGAGTTCGACCGCGAAGCCGCCAAGAAACACCCCTTCCAACAGCGCGAAATGCCGCAGTTGAGACGGTTGGATGGATCGTTTACGAATTGGTAGCGAGATAGTGCGTAGTGCGTAGTCCGTCAACGGGATCACCTCCGTTCTACGCACTACGCACTACCATTTTGTCTCTCCGCCACAAATTGCCCTCAAGCACTTCCTCCACGATAATGAGAGAATCTTTCCGACTTTTCTCTTTCCTGGAGGAAGTGTGACTATGAATCTTTCTGACCCCTCTCTACTACGCACACAGGCGTACGTCAACGGCGCGTGGATCGATGCCGACGACGGCCGCACGACGCCGATTTACAACCCCGCCACCGGTGACATTGTCGCCCATGTGCCCCGCCTGGGCGTGGATGAGACCCGCCGCGCCATCGATGCCGCCGCTGTCGCCTTCGAGTCCTGGCGCAAAAAGACGGGCAAAGAGCGCGCCAAAATCCTGCGCCGCTGGGCCGACCTGATGCTGGAAAACCAGGACGATCTAGCCGTGATCCTCACCAGCGAGCAGGGCAAGCCGCTGGCCGAAGCGCGCGGGGAAATCGCCTACGCCGCCTCATTCCTGGAGTGGTTCGGTGAAGAGGCCAAACGCGTTTACGGCGACACCATCCCCAGCTACCAGGCCGACCGCCGTATCGTGGTGACAAAGCAGCCCATCGGCGTCTGCGCCGGGATTACGCCGTGGAACTTCCCGGCAGGCATGATCACGCGCAAGGGCGCGCCGGCGATTGCCGTGGGTTGTACCATGATCTTCAAGCCTGCCGAACAGACGCCCCTCTCCGCGCTAGCGTTGTGTGTCCTTGCCGAACGGGCTGGGTTGCCGGCAGGCGTGCTCAACGTTGTCACCGGCGCCGCTGAGGACGCTGCCACCATCGGCGGCGAGTTGACCGCCAACCCCACGGTACGCGCCCTCAGCTTCACCGGCTCCACCGAAGTGGGCAAAATCCTCATGAAGCAGTGCGCCGACACCGTCAAGCGCGTGTCGCTGGAATTGGGCGGCAACGCGCCCTTCATCGTCTTCGACGACGCTGATGTGGACGAAGCCGTGGCCGGCGCAATTGCGTCCAAATACCGCAACGCCGGGCAGACCTGTGTCTGCGCCAACCGCATCTATGTGCAAGACGACGTCTACGATCTCTTCGCTCAGAAGCTGGCGGCGGCGGTACAGTCTATGCGCGTCGGCTCCGGCTTCGAGGACGGCGTCGCCATCGGCCCGCTGATCGACGATGCGGCGCTGGCCAAGGTCGAACGTCTTGTGGCCGACGCAACGAGCAAGGGCGCGCAGGTGGTCACCGGTGGGCAGCGGCTGGGCAACAGCGGCACTTTCTTCCTGCCCACCGTTCTCACGGGCGTCACTGCCGACATGGAAATGAACGACGTTGAGATTTTCGGCCCTGTAGCAGCACTTCAGCGCTTCCACACCGAAGAAGAGGCCGTCCGCCTGGCCAATGACACACCCTACGGTCTCGCCGTCTACTTCTTCACGCGTGACGTAGGCCGTGTCTGGCGAGTGGCCGAAGGGCTGGATTACGGCATCGTCGGCATCAACACAGGCCTCATCTCCACCGAAGTGGCCCCCTTTGGCGGCTTTAAAGAATCGGGCCTGGGCCGCGAAGGCTCGAAGTACGGCGTAGACGAATGGTTGGAGATCAAGTATTTGTGTATGGCGGGGATTGATAAGTGAGGGATCGGGGACCTAGCCACACATCACTTTGGTTTTTCGGGCTGACTAGCGCCGGTTGAGTAGCGAAGCGTATCGAAACCAAGCGGGTTAACGAGATCTGCCCCTTTGTAGACCCGCTCCTTGGTTTCGTTTGGTACAGGCGTTGCGCCATAACGGCTCGCAGACTCGCCTACTCAACCGGCAAGGCCGCGGCGTCGCTAGTCTGGTGACCAAAGTGATGTGTGGCTAGGTCCCCGATCCCCAGTCCCTGATCCCCGATCCCTAGTCCCCGATCCCCAGTCCCTTCCACAACCTTATTCAAATTTAGGAGCACCCAATGACTTTCACCATCACCTCAGATCATGCAACGCTGGTGGAACATGACCAGCACCAGTTGCACGGGCTACATCACCCCAGTGGACACGTTGACCCGCTGATCGTGGATCGGGCGGACGGCGTCTTCCTCTACGGCACCGACGGTCGGCAGATCCTCGACGGCATGGCCGGCCTGTGGAACGTCAACATCGGCTATGGCAACCAGGAACTGCCCGACGTGGCGCGGGATCAGATGCAGAAACTGGCCTACACATCGAGCTTTGTGGGCATGTCCAACCCACCGTCGATTGAGCTGGCGGCCAAACTGGCCTCGATGACACACCCCACGCTCAACACCACCTACTTCGCTTCCGGTGGATCAGAGGCCAACGAAACCGCGTTCAAGACGGTCCTCTACTACTGGCGGCGCATGGGACAGCCTGCGAAACGCAAGATCATCTCGCGCTTCCAGGCCTATCACGGCATCACCCTGGCCGCCACCAGCGCCACCGGCGTCGAAGCCTACTGGAAGTCGTTCGGGCTGCCGCTAGACGGCTTCTTGCACATTCCCAACCCCAACGCCTACCGCTACCGCGGCGACGTCAAAGACGGCGAAACCATCGGCCAGGCCGCGGCGCGTGCGCTGGAAGAAGCCATCCTGCGCGAAGGACCGGAGACGGTGGCTGCCTTCATCGCCGAACCGGTGCAAGGCGCGGGCGGTCTCGTCGTGCCGCCCGACGACTACTTCCCCCTGGTGCGCCAGATTTGCGACAAGTACGACGTGCTCATCATCGTAGACGAGGTAATCTGCGGCTTTGGGCGCACCGGCACGCTCTTCGGCTACGAGCAGTGGGATCTGCGACCCGATCTCATGTCCTTTGCCAAGGGTGTGACCAGTGGCTACCTGCCTCTGGGCGGCACCATGATTTCGGACGAGATCCGCGATGTGATCCTCAACGCGCCGGGCGATGAACCGTGGATGCACGGCTTCACCTACTCTGGCCATGCCGCATCCTGTGCCGTGGGTCTCGCCAACATCGCCATCATTGAACGCGAGGATCTTGTGTCCCGTTCGGCCAAACAGGGCGAACGGCTGCTGGCTGGCCTCAACAAACTGCGCGACGAGTTCGACTTCCTCGACAATGTGCGCGGTAAGGGGTTACTGTGCGGCGTCGAGGTCGTGACAGACCGTGAATCGCGCACACCCGATCTGGCCAAGGCCAAAGCTGTCTCCAATGTCGCCATGGCCAATGGACTTCGTTCCCGCGCCGTGGGTGGTAACACCCTGGCCTTCTCGCCCTCACTCGCCATCACCGACGACGAAGTAGACATGATGATCGACCGGCTGGCGAGTGCGTGTGACGCGGTGGGATGAAAAAAAATGAATGATGAATAATGAATGGGGTGCGGCGCTTTTCCCTTTTGACAGGCCATCAGGCTAGAGCACCAATCTTCATTCATTATTCATCCTCTCCACTCTACCGGGAATTTTCCTACCGACTTCGTCGCCTTTTCCTGCGTAAATCGCTACATGACAACTGCGCTGCTCAACACCAAACTGCAAACGCCGCTGCTGCGAACAGACTGGGTGGTTCGTCGCCGGTTGATCGCGCAGATTGAAGACGGCCTCGCCCAACGGCGTAAGCTCACCGTCGTCGCCGCGCCGGCCGGCTTCGGCAAGACAACGCTGATCCTCGATTGGCTTGCTGCCAAACCGCGTCCTCACGCCTGGGTGACACTCGACGAACAGGACAACGATCTCTACCGCTTCTGGCGCTATGGCATTGCCGCCCTGCAACGGGTGGACCCTGCTATCGGTGAATCTGTCCTGGCTTCTCTGGAGACGGCACGGCCGGCCGCCGAAACGTTGGTGACAGCGTTGATCAACGATCTGGTGATGTCGGGGATCTTTGATGATGAGGATGATCGAGATGATGTGATTGTCCTCGTGTTGGATGACTACCACTTCATTGAATCGTCGGTAATTCACAGCAGCGTCAACTTTTTGCTCGACAACCTGCCCGCTCAACTGCATGTCGTACTCACCACCCGCGCCGATCCACCGCTTAACCTGGCCCGCCGGCGCGCCCGATTGACGCTTACCGAGATCCGCGCCGCCGATCTGCGCTTTGCCGAAGACGAAGCCGCCGCCTACTTCAACCAGGCTATGCACCTCAACCTGACCCCCACCGAAATTCAGGTGCTGGAAAAGCGCACCGAAGGCTGGATCGTCGGGCTGCAACTGGCGGCACTTTCTCTGCGTGAACAGGCGGATCGCCACGCCTTTGTCCATGCATTGGCCGGCGACGACCGCTACATCGGCGACTACCTGATCGAAGAGGTGCTCAACCAACAGCCGCCCGCCGTACAGGATTTTCTACTCAAGACCTCGATCCTCGAGCGTTTCAACGCCGCGCTCTGTTGCGCCGTCACCGGTGTGGACGAGAGCGCGCAGATCCTCGAAGAACTGGATCGGGGCCATCTCTTCGTCACCCCCCTCGATCGAGGACGGCGCTGGTTTCGCTATCACCGTCTTTTTGCCGACCTCTTACAGCATCAGCTACACCTGAAAAGCAACGGCCACACCGCCGAACTCCAGCATCGCGCCGTGGCCTGGTACGCCGAGAACGACTTTGCCGAAGAAGCAGTCCGCATCGCGCTTGCCATTCCCGACCATGCATTGGCCGCCGACCTCATTGAGCGTTTCGCCCTGAGCATGCGCAACGAACGCGGCATCGCCATGCCCGAAGCCTGGATGCAGGCCCTGCCCGACGCCATCTACGCCGACCGGCCCATGCTTGCCGCCATCCGCGCCGAAGCACTGCTTTACGTGCCCGACATCCAAGCGCTTAGCGATGCCGCCACGTGGCTTAACCGCGCCGCCGAAATTCTGGACCAAAAGCAAGACGATTCCATCGAAACAAGGCAGACCCGCGGCTATGTCGCCGGCCTGCGCGCCATCTACTCCGTGCACAGCGGACAGACGCCCAGCCAGATGATCGACAGTATCGATCGGGCGCTCGAACTGCTCCCCGATACCCACTGGGCGCGCAGCAAACGTGCGTCCATGCTTGTGAGCCAGGGGCTGGCCCGCATCTCCACCGATGAAATTGCCCTGGCTGAAGCAACCCTCAGCCGAGCCATTGTGCAGAGTGGCAAGATTGGCGCGCACTGTGCCCAGATTTTGGCTGTCTACGGCCTCTTTCTGATCGAACGCGGCCGCGGTGATCTCACGAAAGCCGAAGAAATGACCCGCTCATTGTTGACGCAACTGAGCGACCGCGCCGACCGTGTCCCCGCGATTGGTGCGCTCTACCTGCAACTGGGCATGATCCAACTCGAACGCAACGAACTCGACACGGCCCAGGCCAACCTCGAATTCGGCCTCGCCCAAATTCCACTCAGCGGTGAGTACGGCATCGAGATGAACGGATTGTCCACCCTTGCCCGGCTGCATCTGGCACGGGGAAATGCGGAGAGCGCTGCTCGCCCGTTAGATCAGATCCGCCGCGTCATCAAGAACATCTCGCAGCTTGTGGGCGACGACTATCTTCTGCTTTTGCATACGCGCTTCTGGCCGTGGACCTTGTTAAGCGATGCTCAAATTGCCGAAGCGATGGAACTGGCCGATCATGTCCTTGCTGCGCCGCCGCCGCCCAGCCCGTCACTGCTCGGTCAGCCAAGGGCAGATTATGTGCGTCTCCTGGCTGCTGTGCGTGTGCGCTTGCACCAACACCGCAGTGGACAGAATATTCTGCTGACGCCGCTGGTCGCACTGCTTTTGCCACACCAGGCAATGGCACAACAGGCCGGGTGGACATCCCGCGTAGTCGAAGTGGCGATCCACCTTGCCCTGCTCCACCACGCTCAGGACAACACCGCCGCCGCCCTCGCTGCTCTGGAACCGGCGTTGGTACACGCCGCTGTGCAGCGCAGTCTCCGTCCTCTTTTGGATGAGGGCGAACCCATGCGTCAACTATTGCAAAGCGCCGTCGCCCGTGGCGTGCACCCTGAAAGGGCGCGCCAAATTCTCGAACAGTTCCCCGCAGCAGAACAAGCTGCCACGCCTCCGCCCACCCAATCCCCTTTGATCGAACCCCTCAACGACCGCGAAGAAGCGATCTTGCGCCTGCTCGCCCAAAAACGCTCGCGCCAGGAAATCGCCGACGATCTTATCCTCTCCATCAACACCGTCAAATGGCACATCAACAACCTCTACGCTAAGCTCGGCGTCGAAAAACGCAACGAAGCGATCTTGCGCGCGGGAGAACTGGGAATTCTGTGACGAGTGACGATCGTCAATCGTAAATCGCCCACCCTTTTTCCCACCCTTTTTCAACGGATCGGGTGGTGCGTTTGCGCGTCCTCTTTGCAATACTGGCGTTGTCGATATGAGCCGTAGGTTGGGTTTTCAGCGCACTCCTAATACAAACTTTGCCATTTCGGCTGCAGCGCTGAAAACCCAACGAGACAACAATAGGAGAACCAATCATGATGACCCAAACCCAGACGCAACCGACGACGCGTCCGCCGCGGTGGCGGCAGATTGCCCTGAGTATCGTGCTGCTGGCGGCCTCGGCAGGTGGTGGCTTTTTGTTTGCGACGGTGCTCTTTTCCAACCCCACAATGGACGCCGTAGCTGATGAAGTGCCGTTGTGGGCCTTCCTTGGCATCCTCGTCCTTGGTGTGTTTCTGCCGCTGGCGCTGCACGAAGTAGGACACCTCATCGGCGGGCTGCTGGTGGGCTTTCGCTTTGCCCTCTTTGTGGTGGGGCCAATCAAGATCTACCGCGCCGGAGACGGCATTCGTTTTGAGCTAAACCGTCACCTTGGCCTGATTGGCGGTGTGGCCGCCTCGTACCCCACCGACTCCCGTGACCTGACGCGCCGAATGGCTGTGGTGACGGCCGCCGGGCCGGCCATGAGCGCGCTGCTCGTCATCCTCGGCGCGGTGACATTGTGGCTGCTGTCGCCACAGGCTGCCCCCGAACTGTGGCTGCTGACGGTGATGATCGTGCTTGGATCGGCGGGTGTTTTCGCCGGTGTGATGATTCCTGCACGCACGAGTGGCTTTCTTACGGATCGTGCTCGGCTGCAACTCCTCTTGCGCGGGGACGCCGCCTCGCAGCGCAGCGCCGCTGCCCTGGCCATCACCTCGGCCACGATGTCGGGTGTGCGCCCGCGCGATTGGGATCGGGCGTTGATCGAGCAGGGCATCGCCCACCAGGACGGCATCCTCGACGATTTGACGGGCCATCTCTTCGCCTACGCCCACTTCCTCGACAGCGAAGACGTGGAACGCGCCGGGGCCGCCCTGGATTACGTCCTGGCGCGGGCGCAGGATCTGCCGGGCATGATGCAGCCAGGTCTTTTCCTCGAAGCGGCCTACTTTGCCGCCATCCACCGCCAGGACGCAACGGCGGCGCGGCAGTGGTTTGGCCAGGGCAAGGGCGGCATGGTGGACCCGCACAACCGCCTGCGCGCTGAGGCGGCTGTCCTCTTGGCCGAGGGTGACCACGCCGCCGCCCGCGCCAAAGCCGAAGAAGGGCTGGGCCTGATCCACCGCGCCGGCGAGCCGGGATCGGCGGTGATGGAGTTGGAGGAGTTGCAGATGATGAGGGATTGGGGATTGGGGACTAGGGATTAGGTGGAGATTGTCCCGTTGCTTGGGGACGATGGTGGGGCATAGGCGCGTAGAGCAAGTGCCGGGGACTTCACGTTGGACGTGACGCCAGGAGTGAATGACCCGTCTCGCTGCGGCGAAAAGTCCCCGGCACTTTCGCCGACTCTTAACTTAACGCCTATGCGTTGGCGGGGTGACGCTGAGATTGGGTGATTGGGGAATCTGCTCAGGCACTGACGGCTCGGACCACCGGGACGCCAATTGGGCGAGATCGTGGCGTCCAGCTGATTGCGCACCCGTGGCGACGACAAGCCCACGCAGAGGCAACGCACCCAACGAATCCACAATCGCCGAATCCCCCAATCGCTCAATCTCATTTCTGAACGAGAACTATCATGCGAATAACCAATCTGCTCTCTCTTTCTTCCCCCGCTGCCTACTGCATCACGGTGCAAGGACGGGTGGACGCTTCTTGGTACGACTGCTTTGATCGTCTGTCGATGACGACGTCGGTGACGGCGGACGGTGTGACGGTGACGGTGCTGCATGTGGAGGTGGCGGATCAGACGGCGCTGCATGGGGTGTTGATGCACGTCCGCGATCTGGGGTTGCCGTTGTTGGCGGTGACCTATGTTGGCTGGAAGTTTGAAGCGTGACGTGTGATTTACGAACCAAGGACTATGAAAGGAGAACGAACCATGACGATGACTTCGATGGAGACGACTTCGGGTGCGCCTGCGCCCCGACGAGGCTGGGGGTTGCTGCTGGGGTATTTGCTGTTGCTCTTGTCGGTGCCGGTGGGTCTTATGATTGGGGGGGAAGCGGCCAGCTTTGCCGGTATTGGCATGGTCTACGCGCCGTTTGTGCTGCTGGCGGCGCTGGCCTACCTGGGGATCAACCGGGGCGCGGCGCGGGTCTTCGCTGTGATCTGGGCGCTGGTCCTCGTGCTGGGGATGGCGCTGGCCGCTTTCGGCCTGACGGCGTCGGTGGGCATGACAGATTTCGCCGATCCGGCGTCTTTCACCCCCGACATGGCGGCGCTGGGTGGGGTGGCGCTGCTGGCGCTGGTGAGCTTCGTGTGGCTGGGCCTCTCTTTTGTGCCCGCGGTGCGGCGGACGGTAAGCCGCATCTTGCCACTGGAACCGACGTCGTTTGTGCATGCGGTGGCGCTGGCCACGGTGGGCAGCATCACGTTGCTGGCCTTTACGCCGTTGATTGTGACGGGTGTGCCTGTGCTGTTGACGCCGGCCTTCCTGGATATGATGACCGAGGGAAGCAGTGAACAGAGTGGGCTGCTGTCCACGGTTTACACGCTGGTCTGGTCGGTGCCGGTGTCGATCTTTGTGGTGGGCTTTGGGCTGCGCCGTACCTTTGCCGAAACGTTGAGCCGCCTGGGTGTGGCCCGCCCGACGTGGGCGCAGGTGGGTATCGGCGTGGCGACGGCGTTGGTGCTGGTGGTGGTCGTCAACGCGCTGGAACTTGTCCTCGATCCGTTGTGGACGGCGCTGGGTGTGCAACGGACCGACGCCGAAGCCTTTGCGCAGTTGATCGCCTTCGCCTTCACGCCGTTGGGCGCGGTGATGGTGGCGGTGAGCGCCGGCATCGGCGAGGAACTGGCGGTGCGCGGTGTGCTGCAACCGCGGCTGGGGATCGTCCTCTCGAATCTCTTCTTCGTGAGCCTGCACGCCTGGCAGTACGGCTGGGACGCGCTGCTGGTGATCTTCATTGTGGGCGCGGCGATGGGCATCCTGCGCAAGCGCACCAACACCAGCGTCGCCGCCATCAGCCACGGCGTCTACAACTTTACGTTGATCATGATGGCGATTTATGGGATCACGCTGTTTTAGGGGATTAGTGATTTGTGATTTGGGCAGATCTTACCCACAGCATTGTCGATCAAAGAAACGGCCCCGCGGGGCCGTTTCTTTGATCGACAATGCTGTGGGTAGTGGGTAGGTTAACGCTCGAGCAACGGCAGGTAAATGTTGCGGGTGACGGTAGTCTCCGGGGCGCGGATGCGCACTTCGACGCCGCCGATCAACTCATTGCCGATGGTGCCCTCCACGGCGAAGACGGCTTCGCTGCCCCGTTCCATGCTTTCGGTGCCGGGCAAGATTTGCAGGTATGCGTTGGTTTGGGCACCGGCTTCAAGCTCGATCTCTGTGGCAGAAAGTGAGTAACGCCAACTGGCAGGCATACTGACGGGGATGACCGTTAGCTGGACGGTGGCTTTGCTCTCGGTGGGGTTGCCCACCAGGAAGTATTGTACAAGCAGCGTAGCAGGGACAGGTGCGTTTTCATCCACCTGGCCTGCCTGGACAGCGCCGCCTGGCAGGTAGGTACTGCGCAACATGCGGGCGGTGCGGCGGGCGTTGTCCCGTTGATCGCTCAGGATTTCAAAGAGCGACGTCGTCTCGAAATTGTCTTCTTCGAGGATGCGGATCGTCTCGGCGGTGATCTCTGCGATCTGTTCGCTGCTGAACCCGGAGGCTGTGAGGAAGGCGACTTCGTCTGCTTCCAGCCCATTGGCTTTCAGGTCAACCAACCAGAGGCGGTAGTCGTTCTCGTCGAAGTCGATATCGGCGTCTGCCGGTGTGGCAAGCAGTAGCGCGTTGAGGGCGTCGGCGTAGGTATCTGAGGCGTTGGCGTATTGGGCCACGAAGCCCTGGAAAGCGGCCAACTGTGCGGCGGCGGCGGGCCAGTCTTCGGCTATTGACGCACCGCCCATTCGGTCGAGCGTGGTTTCCATCACTTCGGTCAGCCCCATCATGATCATTTTTTGAGCGCCCATAACGTTAAGGGCGTCGACCATGGGCTGGGTGAGGCCCTCTTCAAGTACGACGGTTTCCCAGGTGTAGACGGGTGGCGTGGCAATCTGATCGTAGCCGTGGACAGGCGGATCAGTGAGATTATTCACCTTGCAAGAGGCGTACTTGTAGAGTTTGGGCAGCTTCTTGGTGTAGTGCTTGTAAATCGCTTTGGTCGATGCCGCCGGTGTCAGTGACTTGGGCAGTGGAGGCACCATGTCCTTGGGGCCGGGGCTGTCGCCGCAGTCGGGTGGTGGTGGCTTGGGCGGATTATTGGGTGGCGGATTGCTGTTGCCGCCGCCGCTGGGTTTGATGTCTTTGTTGACCTGTCGAGAAAACGATCCACCGTTGGCTGCTTCTGTGGGTGTGGATGAGGTAAGGCTTGCCGCATCCGCAGGGGCAGCCAACGGCGTCACCGTCACCCGCGCCTGGACACAATGGTGGCCGGTGACGAAGGGTGTCCAACCGCCTTGGGCGTCCCAATTATCACCTGGCTGCATGGTACGGGTGACAACGTCCACCGCCGTCCAGCCCAGCCCCAAACCGTAGAAGTGATAACCGTATTGGACTTCCACTTGCACTGGGTAGGGGTTGCTGTTGCGCATCGGCATGCGGAAAGTGATGGGGAATCCCTCTTGGAAGGGTTTACCCTCGACGATGAGTTCAGGCGCGGAGTAGGGCGCACCCTGGAGTTCCACCATGCCGAACGATTCGCGTGATCCACGGCCAAAGGTGACGGTGGCAATCCCGGCGACTGGTTCAGTGTCTGTCACGTTGACGGCGCTAATGCGGGCGAAACCAGGGACGGTGGAGGTGATGGTGGCTGTGGTGCGTCCTTCGGCGTCGGTGAGGACTGTCGGCTGTTGGAGCGTGCCCAGGGTGGTGTTGATCTGCACCTGTTTGCCCACCAATGGTGCGCCGTTGCCGTCTACCAGAGTAATGGCAAGCGTCACGGCGCCGGCGCCATCTGCGTATGTCCAGAAGGGATCGGGGAGGATGCTGCCCTGATTGGGTGTCTGCCCATCGACGGTGCTCTGCCACGGCGTGTAGAGGATGCCATTGGTGACGAGTTGACCGCTGGGAGAGTTGTTGCTCTGTCCTAAATTGCCGCAACCGTCGGCGCTGTTGCTGGCGTCGTTAGGGCCAGCGGCATCGCCCCAAAAGTTGTTGACGGCGTCGACACAGCGATTGGCGGCGCGGACGTTGTTGATTGCGCCTTCGGCATTGCCAATAAAGCGGCTGTTGCGCACGGTGAGGTCGGCGTCGACAACATAGATGCCGAAGTTGTTGTTGCTGAACGAACTGTTGTTGATGGTGGCCGCACCGTCCCAGATGGCGATGGCGCCGTTGACGGCGTCGCTGATCTGCACCGACTCCAGGGTGAGCAGACCGCTGCCATCTTTGCGCAGGACGGCGCTGTTCTGCGCAAAGGTGGCGCGTCCACCGCGCAGCAGATTGGCGTGCTCAATCTTGCTGTCGGTGATGCTGAAGTTGTCGAAGAGGATGGTGCCCCAGTAGTCGTTTGTGCTGTCCAACGGTTGAATCGTCACCGGCGCGTCCTCGGTGCCGAGGATATGTAGCGTGGCGTCGCCGAAGAGCGAACCAACGGTGATCCCGGCATTGGGCGCCATTAAGAAGGTGACCCCCTGCTCAATGGTGAGGCTGGGGACGCCTGTGGTGGGATCATCATCGGCGTCACGAATGCTGAGGCTGCCCTGGATTTCGTAGGGGATGCCCAGGTTGCGAAAGCGCTGCGAAAAGGACATACTGCCGTTGAGGTTGTCCCCACGTACGAGGATGCGATCCACGCCGTTGCCGGTGAGCGTATTGTTGCGCCCGATACCGTCCACACCGCCGGCGTCGGTGATGATGGGTGCCAGCGCGCTGCCGCTGATGGTGACACGGCTGAGCGCAGCGGTGGTATCGTCGTTTTGTTCGTTGACGCCAAGATTGATGCCGTAACCGGCGCTGTCGCTAATGGTGACACGGTCGATCACCGGTGAAACCTGTCCTACCACGCGATGTCGATCGGATGTGATGATGGCGGCTTTGGGCGACGCCGGGTTGTCGGTGGCACCGGCGCGCCGAAGTTCTACGTGGCGCATGATACTCGGCTCGGGTTGGGCGTCGCTGAAGTAGATGGCTTCCCAGTTATCGACGCCTTCATCCGGTTCGAAGATGATGGGATCGTCCGCTGTCCCCTGTGCAATCAAGCGACCCGGAGAAAAAAGATCGCCGATAGAGAGCCAATGGGGGCCGCAGAAGACGACACGGGTGCCTGGTTCGATGGTCAACGTGGCGTTGCGCAGACGCACATCGCTGCCAATGTAGACTGTCCCCGACCAGGTGGTGTCTTGGGTGATGGAGAAGTTGTAATCGCCGCCTTGGGCGCAATTTGCCGCCGCTGTTGGGCGGGGCCAGAGGATCAACGTGGCGCAGAGCGCAAGGACAATGAAAATCGTCCGCCAAACGGGTGCTACAAAATACATCATTACTGCCTCTGAGTGGATGGGTTGTAACGGTGGTGCGATGCGCCAGCCATGTCGGCAGATAAGTTACCGACATAGTTTGGCCAGCGTACACACCTGACCTGATACAATGGGTTGGTACGGGTAAACGATCGGTCGGTTTTCCAAATAACCGTTACGCAGGGTGGCTAGAATAAATTTGTTGCCAATTTCTGTCAAAAGTCTGGGGTTATCATCACAACATACCGGAGCTACTCTTATGACAAATACCCAACGAAATCAATTGATACAGCGTCCGCTCTTCAGCAGCGGTGAAGACGGCTACCACACCTACCGTATCCCGGCGCTGGCCGTTTCGACACAGGGGACGGTGCTGGCCTTCTGCGAAGGTCGCAAGCATGGCCGCGGCGACGCAGGGGAGATTGATCTATTGCTCAAACGCAGCCACGACGGTGGACGATCCTGGGGCGAGACCCAGGTGGTGGTGACGGAGCCGGGGATGACCTGCGGCAATCCCTGCCCGGTGGTGGACGCCACAACCGGCGTGATCTGGCTGCCTTTCTGCAAAAACCTGGCCGACGGTGACGAGGATCAGATTGTGCTGGGCAAAGCGCCGCGTACGGTCTGGGTCACCCGCAGTGATGACGACGGCGCGTCCTGGGCCGAGCCGGTGGAGATCACCGCCGCGGTCAAACGTCTTGAATGGACGTGGTACGCCACAGGGCCTTGTCACGGCATCCAACTGCGCAGCGGACGGCTGCTGATCCCGTGCGATCACATGGTGGGCGTCTATTTTGACCGCAAGCGCGATCCCTACCATTCGCACGTCATCTACAGCGACGATCACGGCGCCACGTGGCAGATCGGCGGCATCATCAACGAGGGGACCAACGAGTGCGCCGTCGCCGAAACTGTGGACGGCGGCGTCTACATCAACTGTCGCAACTACCGCGGCGAAAAACGCCGCGCCGTGGCCTGGAGCCACGACGACGGCGACTCCTTTGGCGACTTCACCTACGATGATACGCTGGTCGAGCCGATCTGCCAGGCCGCCCTGGTCAATTTGCCCGACGAGAAGGCCATCCTCTTCGCCAACCCGGCCAGCGTGACACGCCAACAGATGACCGTGCGCCTCAGCCGCGATGACGGTCGATCCTGGCCCGTCGCCAAAGTGCTGCACAGTGGACCCGCCGCCTACTCCGATCTGGCTGTCACCGGCGCGGGGGAGATCCTCTGCCTTTACGAGCGCGGCGACAATCATCCCTACGAGATGTTGATGTTGGCGCGGTTTGAACTGTCCTGGCTGGCGGGGTAGAGGGAGGGAGCTGTGGACACGGATTTTTAGGAAAAACGGATGGGAGGAAATCCGTGTTCCCTAAAATCCGTGTCCACAACTCTGCTATTTGTGCTTAACGCTTCGTAATGCGCGCGTACTCCGGCCATTCAAGGACGAAGCCCAGCGTGTCGGTGAGCATGTCCTGGAAGTCGCACAGGTGGCTTTCGGTGTTGCGCACCTGCCGCGGGGACAGTTTCTTGTCGAGGCAATACGCGGCCAGCGCGCCGGCAGCTTCGCCGATGTTCCACTCAACAGGGTGGAGGCGATAGCAGCCATTGGTGATGTGGGTGACGCCCAGGTTCTTGCAGGCAGGCAGCAGGTTGTCCACGCGCACGGGGATCAGCGATCCCAGCGGAATCTGGAAGGGGTAGTTGCTGATGTCCACGTAGGTGCGCGGCGCGGTGCTGGGGTGCAGGTCGATGCGGTAGGAACCGGTGCCGACGCTGTCGTCGAAGATCGTCGAGCCGACGGGTAGCCCCATCTGTTCACGCTGTTCGCTGCCCACATGCTCCTCAACGACGGTGAATTCGGCCTGGATGCGCCGCGATTCACGAACGTAGACATATTTCGCCATCCCGTCGCTGGTGCCGACAATGTCGGGGCGCAGGCGCAGGCCGGGGTAGCCATAGCCGCTGCCGTCGTGACGAGGCGCTTCTGTCTGCATCCAGTAGAGCAGCGAGAAGCTGAGCTGTTTACACTGGCGCAAGTTTTCGTTTTTCTGCGCTTCGCTCACGCCCAAGAGCGGCCCCAGCCAGTAGTCGATATGCGGCCAGTTGACCAGTGTAATGTCGCTGGGCATGAAGCCGTTGGGGTAGTAGCCCTCGAAGTTAATGCGCCGGTAGAGCCAGAAACTGCCGATTCCTTTGCCATTTTGCGGGCCGTGGAAGACGCCGCGGTGGCGCGTCTCCAGGCTGATGGGATCGACGTCTTTCCAGCCCAGTTGGGGGCCGGGCCAGAAGTCGGCCTGATAGCCCTTCCAGAAATCGTAGTCGGCGGGCTTGTCGATGGTGTGGTCTTCGCCGGGGAGGTAGTCCATGGCAAAGCACCAGGTGATGGCCTGCTGATCCAGGGGCTGCGGGTCACCGTCGACGGCGTGGAGTTCGCCCGTCTGCGCCTTGCTCTCGGCGCCGATGACATGTTCCACGTTGGCCAGTTCCAGCAGATCGCCCAGTTCGGTGGCGTCGATGATGTAGGGCGCGTGGATGAAGACGTCTTCGCCGGTTTCGTCATTGCGCAAGGTGACGGCGGTGACGCGATCCCCGTCTGTCTCCGCGGCGATGGGGCGATGACGCAGCAACACGTCCATGCGGCGGCTGGAGCGGTAGGGGGCCAGCATCTCTTCGATGGCGGCCAGCGCTACCCGCGGTTCATGACAGAGGCGGCTGACGTTGCCGTTGCCGGGGTTGAGCAGCGTGTTGGCGCGGGCGTCCCCGGTCATGGGGTAGTTGCGCCAGTAGTAGCTGCGCACCTTCTCGCGGAATTGACGGTAGCTGCGCGTGTGGCCGGTGGTTTCGATCCAGGGATGCTCGTCTGGGGGGACGGCTTGTGCGGTCAACTGGCCGCCGACCCAATCGGTCTCTTCGGTAAGGATCACCTGCTTGCCCAGTCGCGCCGCTGCCAGCGCCGCTGCCACGCCGCCCGTCCCCGCGCCGACGATGAGGATCTCGGTTGATCGTTCTTTCATGGAGGGTGTCCTTGGGATTGAAAAGTTGGATCAATTGCCTGATGGTTCACTCTTCAGGATCAACGCCCAGTTCGCGTAGTTTCTCGCGAAGTCGTTCAGCCCGTTGACGCTCCTGTTCCAAGTGTGTCCCCAGTTCGACGTAGCTTTCAAAGGCTGCGCCGTCGGGCCGGTAAATGATGAGCGTTTCGTCGGTCAGCTTAAAGCGGATGCCCAGGCGTGGACTCACCCAGTCTTCCGTATTTTCGACTTCCCTCAGAGATCCTCTTGCTCTCAACCAGATGCTCAATTCATTGTGATCTGGATCGTAGAGATAGTATTCCTCAACGCCGTATCGGTCATAGAAACCCAATTTGCGCGTCATTTCCATGACGGTGTTGCCGGGCGACAGAATCTCGAAGACGATCTGTGGCGCGATGTTGTCCTCGCGCCATTGGAGATAGGCCCCTCGGTGGCCTTTCGGGCGACCAAAGACGACCATTGTATCTGGCGCGACCCGAATCCGATTGTTTCCTTCCACCGGGTACCACAACAGATCACCGGCCACGAAGACATGCGGATCATCCTTTAAGAGGAGATCCAGACCTCCCTGGATGGTGACAATCAAGCGAAACTGCAGCGTATTGTCGGCCATCGGTTGCCCATCACTTTCAGGGTAGATGCTTTCCGTCTGATGTTCTAGCGCATCTGTGGTCTGCATGGCAGATCTCCTGCTCTTCTATGTTTCGGCACGCACTGTGGTTGACATTATAGCATTGATGACAAGTCGGCTCGGTCCTCACTTCGTTGGGCTGAGATGGAACGCGGATTGATCGGATTATCCAGAAAAATCTGCTTTGATCCGCTCAATCTGCTCAATCCGCTCAATCTGCGTTCTATTCTCGCTCGCCCTGTGACAGCACAATTGAATCCAGGTACAAGAACGCGCGCTTGTCCCGATCCGTCTCCACGAAGAAGACGGTGTTGAGCATGCACCACAGGTTCGCCATGGCCGGGATGCGCATGGGCTGTACACCGTCTAGATCGTAGACACGGTCGTTGCATTGGAAGCGCATAAAGCCCATTTCGGCCAGGTCGAAGTCGAGACGCAGGTAATACCAGTTCTGCTTGGTGGCAATTTCGTTGTAGCAGAGCTTCTGCGCGCCGCCGGGTAGATCTTCCCAACCTTCGGCGGCCAGGTGGAAATGCGACTTGGTCTTGCCGCTGCCGCCGATGTCGAGGAGTTCCTCGCGACGAGATTTGAACTGCCATTGGCCCACTGCTTCACCGTTCACCGCGTTGAGGTAGCGTAGATGGGGCATGACCCGGTACGGATTGGGTTTGCTGTCGCCGTCCTGCAAATCAAAGAGGACGCCAACGGCGCGCACATCCGTCTCCGAAAGCGTCAACTCCGATGCCTCGGGTTTGAACGTGAAGTACGCCTCCAGCCGCACAGGACCGGCATGGCGAAAGGTCGCCCGCTTGATCCCTACGGCAAAGGAGCCTTCCTTCGCCCGTGTGGCCAGCTTCATGGCGTAGGTGCCGTTGAGTGATCCGTCGCTGCCCGTGTCCCATTGGGTGAGGTTGCTCAACTGCGGCACGCGCAGATCGCGATAGGGCGGCAACATCGAATTGAGCGATCCTTCGTAATTGCCGATTAGCCCCGTCCACCCCTGCAAGCCGTGATCGAAGTCATCGAAGAACAGAATCTTCGGCAGCGGATCAAAGCGCGACAGGGCGGGGGGGATGGTGAGGATTTGTTGAATGGTCATAGGTGGGTTCCTTTGGGAATTTACGATTTGCGATTGACGATTTACGATTGTCGTGTTGACGATGTCGGTGGCGTGATTGGATTGTCGAGATTGTGGCATTGCCCAAAAAGCAAATTACCCAATCTCGAATTCACGCCCTCAACCGAAAAATCGTAAATCGTCAATCGTAAATCTTCTTATTCTTTAAGCGCCAAATAGACGATCACCGTCACACTTGCGCCTTCGGGTAGTTCGCCGACGGCGCGCAGCCAGCCGCCGAAATGACGGACACGGGCGAAGGTGACTTCGTCATGTTGGTTGGGGACGGGCAGCAGCGTGCCTTCGTCGGCCCAGTGCATGCCGTCGGGCGAAATCTGGATCTTCGCCATCACCCCTTCGGGCAGGCGCACGGCATCCAGGGCGCGGATGAAGTAGATCGCTTCCCCGGCCCAGGCCGTTTCATACGGTTCCACCTCGAACGTCCCCGTCCATGTGACGTTGCGTTCGACGACGGCGGTGTGGCTTTCACGCATAAAAACTCCCTCTTTGAAGAATTTTAACTAGAATTTTCGTACCAAGAGATCTGCCCCCGCCGGCGGAATCTGGTAGGCGGCTTTGATCTCGCGCCAGAATTCGTCGTACTCGCGGTGACGGGACTCGGTCAACTCGTATTGTGCCAGTTTGGCGTCGTCGAGATCGATGCCCAGGCCGGGGCCTTGAGGAAGCAGCATCGAACCATCCGCGATGACGAGTTTGCCGTCTTCGATGACATCACCGCTGAGGACATCGCCCACGTACTCAGGATAGATGGCGTCACCGGCGATGGTGAGTTCGGGGTGGGCGGCGGCGACGTGGAGTTTGGCCGCCTGCTGTACACCCAACTCAGTGCCGCTGTGTAGAGACGCCGCCAGCCCCAGCACATGCGCCACGGTGAAGAAATCGTGTAGCCCGCGGATACCGTTGGCGCCCTGAATGTCGCCCAACACCACATCCGCCGCCTGTTCGCGCTCCACCTGACGCAGAAAGTCGATGCGGTACGCGCCGTCCGCGGCAATGGGGACGGCGCTGGAACGCCGCAACGCGGCCAGCCCCGTCGTGTCCACACTGGGGACGCCCGCCTGCGTGGACACAGGGACACGCGACGGCACCCACTTCAGCGGCTCTTCCACGAATTCCAGATCCAACGGCTCCAGGATCTTCAACATGCGCTTCGCCACCGGCAACGACCAGCAGCCGTTGGGGTCCACGCGCAGGCGGATCTTGGGGCCGATGGCGGCGCGCACACGGGCCACCGCTTCGGCTTCGTCCAGCGGATCGTAGACGCCTAGTTTCATCTTCACCGTGCGGAAACCGTAGCGCTGGATCAGTGCCAACACGTGATCCACGCAGTTGTCCAGTGTCACTTCGCAGTTGCCGTCGCGGTCTTTGCCGCGGAAAAAGAAGTAGGCTGCTGTGGGGATGGCCGTCCGCTCGCCTTCGCCGCCCAGCAGCCGGTAGACAGGCACGCCCGCCGCCTTGCCCATGAGATCCCAACAGGCCAACTCTACGGCGATGGACTCGGCGCTGTTGCCCAACTTCTGCATGATGCGCCGGTAGTCGAAAGGGCTTTCGCCGTGGATGCGCGGCGCGACCGTCTGCTCGAAGAGACGCAATTGCGCGTTTCGTTCCACGGCGTGGGTGGCCGAGACGCCCGCTTCGCCTATGCCGAACAGCCCCACGTCGGTGTGCACACGGATGAACGTCCGCAGTCGCGCCGGGTAGCTGACGCCATAGGCACTGAAAATCGGCGCGATGAAAGGAATGGCAACGCTGTAGGCTTCGAGGTGGGTGATGAGCATGGGCAGAGTGTTTGTGTACAAAGTGATGATGGGATTGTGAGGATGATGAGATGATGAAGCGACTCACCTGTTCGTCATGATACACGGTTTAAGGGAGTAAAGAAAACTGTGGGGATTTGCTGGACGCATCTCATCTGGCGCGAGTTTGACCTTCCCGGAAGGTTGTTGCGCATGGCGTAGACATTTGTGTTTCAAACAAACATGCCTTCACACAGTCAACCGTGTGAAGGCATGTTCTGAATAAAGAGCTTAGAGTGGCTTTAAACTATTTGCTCAAGCCACGCTCAACGCAGCGTGAATCTCCCGTGCGTGTCGGCTCACACCCAGCGCCATCAGCCGCTCCTGTTCTTCCGGCGTCATCTCGGCGAAACCGACGCTCCGCCCGGCGCAACGGGGTGTTCCACAGGCGCACGCGTCCACGGCCACGCTGTAAATCTCACTCATGCCGTAGTGGAAGGTCAACTCGGTGCCGGTTGGGATGTCCATAGCCGCCACAAAATCGAACGCCTCGGCGTTGTCCCGTAAGCCCAGGTTCGGTTCACACGAGTGGGAGAAGAGAATACCGGGTTCATCCACATAGATGTGCAGATTTTCTCCCTTCTGCAAACTGTATCGGTCTCGTTGTTCGACTTGGCGCACCAAATTTGAGATACAGACCGTCTCCCCTTTTTGAATGTCTTGCGTTGCTACCACAATTCGCCCCTTGACAGGGTGCTGTTGAATCTGCCACATGGATCCACTCCCATTAACAAAAGTTACGCACGATGAACTTCACGAACATCGGCCCAATGAGGCATTAAAAAAACACCATGCACAACAGTGCACAGTGGCTTAACGCCTTGTGGCTAAGCGCCTGCCCATATCGGTACCTTCACCATTGAGGTACACGGGTAGTCGCCCACAGATTTAATTGTGATACGCGGTGCTTCCTAATGAGGATCGACTACATGCTGACGTTCACTGCTGATGATGCGCAGAGGGGACAATCAGTGTGGTAGTTTCTGGATGGGGGAACAACTGCTTCCAGAGAGTGGCTTCAAATCCATCGAAATTCTTCGACACGCAAATGATCTTATCCGAAACACAGGCAAATATCAATTGCAGCAATGTACAATTTCAGTAATTCACGATTTTAACGCGGAGTAGGCATCCTCAGATGCCGGGTAGAGCTGAACAAGCCGCATCTGAGGATGCTCTCTCCGCAACTCCAAAGAGAATCGTGAAGTACTGAATTTACGATGTGTCTGTCCATGCGCTGTAATTTTAGGATAGAGACTTACTGTGCTGTGCGGCCCTGCTGAAGCACCATCAACTTCTGCCAAATCTTGCGTGATAGCCCTGTGGTGAGCGATTCGATTTCGTTCACAGAGGCCAACACGACCGGGTTGTCGAAATCTTGAACGTAGAGCGCTGCCAACTTGCCCAGCAGCGAGAGCATTTCGCTGCAATAGTCGAGGTATCGCCCCAATTCAAATGGGGTCAGTTCGTGGCGGGGCGAGGCAGGTGTGAGCAACGTTTGTGGGCGTAGCCCTTCGGGATCCTTGGTCAACTGATGCATGTCGACAATGTGGGCCAATGAACGGAGTTTGTGCAGCGCCTTCAATGCCCGTTGTTGCTTAAGATGGGTCTCACGCCGCGCCAGGAAGAAGACTGCCGCGCCGATGAAGAATGCATCGTTGATCAGCGATTCCACGGCCTGTAGGTAATCGATCAGATTCACCGTCCCCACCGGCGCTTCTACCACCAAAAATGATACGACGATCAGCCCTGCCAGCGCCAGGATCAGGAGTGCAGTGGCAAGACGCACCCAGATGATCGGCCGCGGGATCTCCCTCGCTTCGTCGCGCGCTTTGTGGGCAACGGTAATCACTTGTTGGGAGAGATTGTAAAGACTGGACTGCGGAAAGCGCTCGCCGATACGGGCAGTCAAGCGTTCGACGGTGGTCACGATCCTGTCTGCGTCCAACGAGGTGTAATTGAGGCGAGTATCTCTTTCGGGCATCGCTCGTCTGTCTCAGGGATGTGGATAAGGATAGTTGCATCATATCACAAGCCGGCATCGTTCGGCTCACCCATTGTGCCGATAATGGTTGAGATTGGGGATGCCTGAAACGATCCTGATCGCATAGAATGATTTTTAAGTTGTTTTGTCTGGAGATGGTCCAATCGGTAAGTGAACTTTTGCCTATACTCTCTGCTGAAACAACACAACCTAGATAGCGTGACGAAGACAATGCATGTGTCAAAATGGGAGGAATATGTTGGTGCGCAAATACTTGTTGTTGCTGGTGTTGATTGTGGCGATAGTCTTCCCTTTGGGCTGGTTCGTGCGCCAATTGCCATTCGGCTATCACTTTTTCAACCAGGTTTTTAAGTACGAGTGGGCGCACATTGCCGGCCATCTTGTGATTTTTGCTGTGTTGGCGATTTTCTTGAGCCGCCTGCTCTATGAGCGCTACCCGGAGCGATCTTTCCTCTACCGTTTTGCCTGGATTGCCGGCGTTGTCTTTGTGGTGGCTACGGCGCAGGAGGCATTCCAAATCATCTCAATGGGGCGCACGATTGGCCGGGCGGAATTTTTCGATCTGGCCACCGATCTAGTCGGCGCGCTCCTCGGCGCATCTGTGGAACAAATCCTGGCGCGCCATGACGGTTCGCTGCGCTGGACACCACCTGATACAAACCTGCACCCCCCAACTGCTGAATAGTCATTTGCCCCATGCTTTTTTTACAATATTTGCTACGATCATCGTATAAGCGCTAAGACTCCGTGCTTCCCTCTGTGTGCTGCGACTTTGTTGACAGGCCAGGAGGTGCTTCATGAGACGGAACCGCGTTGTTATCAACTGGCAGATGATCACCGAGGACGCCGACTGGGAGCAGGTGCAGCATCCGCCGCCCGAACCGTCTGTGCCCGACTCTCCTCAAACGCGACGGCGCAGGATCGTTCTGGCTGCATCTCTTGCTGTCGTTTTGGTTGTCGGCGTCTATTTCCTCTGGCGGCTGGCGCAATCCGGGCTTGAGCAGATCGCCGCCGACCTGGAAGAGACCTTTACCCTCGAAAGCTGTACCACTCCCGCCGCCCCTGCACAAGTACAGGTCGATCTGGCCGAATTTGAGCCTCAAGGCGAGCTTGTCATCGCCGACGTGGTGGTACACGATCCGACACAGCCCCTTCCGTATCGAGAGACACGCTGCTACGTCCGCACTGAAGACGGGCTTGAGCGTGGCCAACTGCTGCCCGTCTACTGGGGAGAGCAGCATCAGCTCGAAAGCGATTACTTCAGCTTTCGTTTCTATCACCGCGACGCCGACGCTGTAGCCCAGGCTGTCCCCAAAATCGATGCACTCTATGACAGGTTGAGCCGTCTTCTGGCGCTAGATCAGACCTGTTCCCCACAGCGTATGACCGTCGATGTGCTGTCAGAGATGCCTGCTACCCCGCTCGTGTTTGCCGGCAACGGTGGGCAGATCCTACAGATCGCGTCCCCCGCGCTGATGATGATCCCCATCTCGATGGATGATGCCGACTATCTGGTGCAGGCTGTCACCGTTCCACTGGTGCGCCTGCTGGTTTTCGACTTGATGGACGATGTTCAGGCGTCGCAACGTTGGCGGCCACTGGTCGAAGCACTGCGTCTCTGGCTCTTCTGGGAAAGCGATGGTCCGCTCTCGGTGTGGCGCGAGGATGTCATCCCCTGGCTCTATGACGGCGCAGGCACATGCGCCGCACTTGCCTCCGGCCCACCGGAAGCGTACCGGCAGTTCTGCCAATCTCTGACCGGATTCAACTTGCACCCGCTCGATCTATCGATTCCGCTACCCTGTGATAATGCCGTCGCTACCGGCGAGGTGGGGTTGTACATCTTTTCCGCCAACTGGCCCCTGGCGTTGACCGAGTTGGCCGCGCCACTCTCGTGTACGTGGAGCGTCGATCCAAATCGCCTCTACTGCCTCTTCCCGCCCAACATCCCAACCCGGCTGGCCGAATTCACCCCACCGACGTCCGGCACCTACAGTGAGGCCGCCGAGATCAGGCGGTTACTCAACTACCGCGCTCAGGTTGTGGCCATAACCACGATCCTCGACTATGCCACCGCCGAGTATGGCGCTGCCACATTGGTGGATCTCGTCCACGCGCTTGGCCTGTATGAAGATTGGGAAAGCCTGATCCCGGCTGTCTACGGCGTCGATACAACGACGTTTGAAGCCGGTTGGCAGGAGTACGTAAAGGTGCACTATGGGGTAGACGGTGGGGTAGGCGTCGAGTTCTTCGACGCCCTGGCCCGTTTTGAAACAGAGGTGACGGTAAGCTACGGGATCTACAGAGGAGAGTAACGCGCCTATCCCCGCAGCCGCGGATCAAGGACATCACGCAGCCAGTCGCCCAAAAAGACGACGCCCAGCACCGTGATGGTAATCGCTATGCCGGGGAAGGTGGCCATCCACCAGGCGCTGCCGATGTATTGGCGACCATCGGCCAGCATCACGCCCCAGGTGACAGTGGGCGACTGTACCCCCAGCCCCAGGAAACTCAACGACGACTCGGCCAGGATCGTCACCCCCACCTGTAACGCCGCCAAGATCACCGCCGACGCCAGCACGTTGGGCAAAATGTGCTTGATCATGATCCCCGAATCTTCGCGCCCCACCACCCGCGCCGCGGTGACATAATCCAGCTCGCGCAACACGAGCACTTCGCCGCGGGCGACGCGCGCGTAGGTCACCCAGCCGGTAAAGCCCAGCACGAGGATCAACGTGGTCAAACTTGGCCCCACCACCCCCGACACCGCCACCGCCAGAATGATAAACGGGATCGCCAGCAAACCGTCGGCGATGCGCATGAGGATGGCATCGAGCCAGCCCCCTGCAAACCCGGCGAGGATGCCGTAGAGCACGCCGATGACGCCTGCAATGACCACCGACGCCACCCCTACAATCACCGAAACGCGGCTGCCCAGGATCACGCGGCTCAAAATATCGCGCCCCAATTGGTCTGTCCCCAGCCAGTAGGTGCCGTTGTCGTCGCTGAAGCCGGGCGCTTGAAAGCGGGCGCGCAAGTTGTGCTGTGTGGCATCGTGCGGTGAAAGCATCGGCCCAAAGACGGCGGCAAACAGCACCAACAGCACAATGATCAGCCCAATCGATCCCACCGGGCTGCTACGCAGCGACAACCACAGCCGTCGCCACCGGCTCGGTCGCGTCCGCTGTACAGCCATCAATGTTGAATTCAAACGTTCAGGTTGCGTCGTGGTTGTCATGGTTCCTACCGATAGCGAATGCGCGGATCAACAAACGTATACAAAATGTCCACAACCAGGTTAATCAGGATGAAGGTGAGGGCGAACCAGAAGAGACCGGCCTGCACCACGGTAATGTCGCGCACGTTGATCGATTCGATCATCAATCGGCCCAGCCCCGGCCAGGCGAAGACGGCTTCCACCACCACCGAACCACCCAGCAGCCAGCCCAGTTGCAGCCCCAGCGCGGTGAGCACGGGGATCAGCGCGTTGCGCAGCGCATGGCCGATAACCACACGGTTGCGTTGCAGCCCTTTGCTGTAGGCGGTGCGGATGTAATCTTGCCCCAGCACTTCTAGCATCGAGGACCGCGTCAGCCGCGAGATGCGCGCCGCCATGCCGGTGCCCAATGTCACCGCGGGCATGATCAACGCCTGCCAGCTTTCGTTGCCGAAGGCCGGCAGCGCCCGCAACGAGACTGAAAAGATCAAAATCAGCATCAGCCCCAACCAGAAACTGGGCATGGCCGTACCAATGGTAGCCAGCGTGGTGCTGAGCAGATCGATCCAACTGTTACGATTCAGTGCGGAGATCACCCCGAGCGGAATCGCAATGACCACGCCAATCACGGCTGACGCCAGCGCGAGGACGTAGGTCCACATGAGCCGTTCAAGCACCAGATCCATGGCTGGAATACGGTATTGGATCGATTGCCCAAAGTCACCGGTGATCGCCTTACCCAAGAAGATCAGATACTGCTCCCACAGCGGCTTGTCGAATCCCCAGGCAGCGCGCAGCCGTTCGATCTGCTCCTCGCTGAACGTGGGCGGTGCCATCACCGTCACCGGGTCACCCTTCAACCGCACGAGAAAGAAGACGATCAGCGAGACGATGAAGATGGTGATCACCAGTTGAAACAAGCGTTGTAGGATATAGGCTTGCATAACGAGATCCTGTCGAGAAAGAGATGCCAGGCGAGAGTGACGGCGTGAGGGGTGGGATGATGGGATGATGAAGATGATGGGATGATGCCTGTGAAAACATCATCCCGCTCATCCTCATCATCCCATCATCTTCTTTACTCGCGCACCTTCAAATCACGGAAGGTGAACCAGCCATCCGCACGCGGCGTCCACTCGAAGCGGTCGCTCATGCCGATGACGTTGTCGATCTCGTAGAGGGTGATGGTGGGGGCATAGTCGATGTAGAATTCCCACCACTCCTCCCAGAGGGCGAGGCGTTCGCCTTCGTCCACCGTTTCGAGGATCTGCTGGCTCAGCGCGTCCCACTCAGGTACGCAGACGTTGTAGTTCGACTGATTCCAGGCGCAACTGTAGAAGAGCGGCTTCAAGGACGGCCCACAGCCCAGCGTCGTCATCATGATGTCGCGGTTGTTGCCGGGGGTGCTCACCTGCTCGGCGTAGGCCGAGTTGTCGAGGACATTCAACTCAACGTCGAAGCCCGCTTCTTCGAGCATGGCAGCGGCCACTTCGGCCACTTCCTTTTCACCACCGAACTGGAAGGCCGGCGCATCGAAGTAGACAGTGGGGCGGTTGCCGTTGTCTGGATCGTAACCGGCTTCGATGAGCAACTGCTTCGCCAGTTCAGGATCGTACCACTCGTTGGCCACGTCGACGCCGGCATAGGTGTCGGCAAAGCCTTCGGGGTAGTAGGAGCAGGCGCGCACCAGGCGAGGATCAGCCGATCCCTGCACTTCGGCCAGCAGGGTGCGATCCAGGGCGTGGCTGACGGCCTGGCGCACTTCCTGGCTCAGCGTGGCGGGCTGATAACCGGGGAAGGTCTCATCCATTGCGCCCGACTCAGTCTCGTTGCGCAGGTAGAGATGGTGCATGCGGTTCGAGGTGGCGCGAACCAGTTCTACACCTTCTGCGGTGGCCATCCGTTCCCGATCCGGCACGGGGACGGTGGAGATCATGTCGACCTGGCCGGCCAACAGCGCCGCCACCTGGCTCGACTGCTCGGGGATGACCTGGTAGATCACGCGGTCCACTTCGGGGCGACCGGCCCAGTAGCCGTCCCACGCTTCGAAGACGTAGCGGTCGCTCTCGGTGAATTCGGCCAACACATAGGGGCCGGATCCAACGGGATTGCGCGAGAATTCCTCTTCGCCCACTTCTTCCATGTAGCCGGGGGGCAGCAACTGGCAGCCGTTGTAGCTGATGTCGTACTCGAAGTAGGCGTGCGGACCGTCGGTGATCACATCCACGGTCCACTCGTCCACCACCACAACATCGGCGACGAAGAGCCACTGCGGCTGCACCATGAAGTCTTCGCGGCTGCGCACACGGTCGATGTTCCACTTGACGGCTTCGGCGTCCAGCGGTTCACCGTTTTGGAAGGTGTTGCCTTCGCGCAGATTAAAACGCCAGGTGACATCATCGATGTTTTCCCAGCTTTCGGCGGCCTGCCCGACGTAGCCCGCACCGTCTACCGAGCGCCAGATCAGGCAGTCGTAGAGCAGGTTGGTGAGCCAGTGGGTCGAGCTAAACCAGGTGACCGGCGCGTCCATGGTGCGGATTGGGCCGGTGTGTGCAAAGACAAACTCAATGGGGCCGTCGTCTTCGGTGGCGGCGGCTTCCTCGGCGGGCGCGCTGGTGGCGTCAGCCATCGGCGCAGATCCTGTTGGCGCCACCGCCGGCGCACAGGCCGTCAGCAACATCGACAGAATCACCAACAAAAACAGAACTCGCTTCATCAAACAGTCTCCTTTCAATAGAGAAATTGAACACGTAGTTAGAAGAGAAAAGATGAATGAAGAATAATGAATGTGTTGAGTCTGCCTCGGGTCATCTTGGTGTGCGATCCCGTACACTACCTAATCTTCATTCATCATTCATTCTTTATTCATCATTTCTCCAGTCGGAGGCTATATCGGTGTGCATTGTGCGGCGAAAGACGGACGCCGCCGGTCTCCGTCACCAGGAAGTTGTCGGAAATGAGCAGGCCACGCTCGTTTTCGAGGACGGTGCCTGGGTGATACGAGAGGACCATGTTGGCCTTCAGCTCGAAATCGGGCGCGGCCAGGTTGCTGGGGCCGTCGCTGCCGTCGAGGCCGGTACTGTGACAATCGGGTGTATGTTTGCCCGCCACGGGGAAGCCCAGGCCGCGCAGCGTGGCATCGTTGGCGTCGCCGATCTGGCGCATGGTGTTGCCCGGTTTGGCCAGCGCCGACGAATTTTCCACGGCGGCGAGGTAGCCGTCAAGCAGGCTTTGCACTGAGTCGGGCAGTTCGATGAACGAAAAGACGGTGGTCATCTCCAGCCAGTAACCCCACGGCGACTCGTAGACGATCTCGAAGTTGATGATGTCGTCTTCTTTCATGCGCAGGTCTTTGGGCGTGGGGACGGTGTAAGGCGTCAGATCCAGCGCCACTTTGGTGCGTCCCCAGAAGGCGCCCTGTGCCTTGACATACGCTTCGGCGGCGGCGCAGACTTCCCAGTACTTGGCCCCCACGTAGGCATGTTCGCGGAAGACATCCAGACTAGCGTCCAGGATGTAGCCGTTCTGCTGGATCGCTTCCAGTTCAAAGGGGGTCTTGATCTGGCGGATGGCGTTGAAGGCGTCGGTGACCTCCACCATTTCGTAGCCGTCGAGCGCAGCGCTGAACTTTTTGTGATCGCCCAGGCTCATCAGCTTGTTCATGTTGACCATGCCGATGCGCTTGCTGCCGCCTGCATAGCCCTTAGCCAGTCTGGCCGTCTCGCCGATGATGTCATCGGGCGAAAGGACGCGGTCTGGATCGGTGGTGGCCTCACGGCGCGTCCACACCCCCTGGTACGAACTCCAGGCCAGCGCCCACGGCAGGGGATCGTCCACGCCGAGGACGGCATAGCCGGCCCCGCCCCACAGGTGGGCATTGGTGATGTAGCGCATGGCCCCCAGCGATCCCGGCGCGCCGCCGCCGATGATGATCAACGCGTCCAGATCCTTGGATCGCATCATCTCCTGCAGCCGTTCAATCCGCCGGGCAACGTCGCGTTTGAGTCCTTCGTTGGTAAGCATGTGTGTCTCCTGTAAGTGGTGATTGGTGATTTGTGATTGGGGATTAGGTCTCGTCATTGGCGGGTGAACTGATGCATCGATGTAGATACCGAGATTAGTGGACATCCATTCGTAGCCTCAGCGGCGCCCAATCACCAGTCACCAGTCATCAATCACTAAAATGTCGTCAACGCTTCGCCAAACCCAATCTCCTGATACGGCTCGGCGATGATGGTCAAATGCGCGTCTTCGGGGACGACGGGCCAGACTGCGCCGCTGTGGATCACCACGCCGGCCTTGGGCGCGGTGATGGTTTGCAGCGTCTCGCCGGTGTGGGCGTGGCGCACAATGCCCAGTGCATCGCCCTGGGCTACGGCCTGCCCGCGCTTGGACGCATCCATGAAGACAAAACCGCGTGCGCCTTCCTGCTTGATGACGTCGAGAATGCGAAGGATCTGTACCCGTTCCACGTCAGCTTGCAAGGGGCCGTCGATCATCTTCAGGTGACGCATGGCGTTGAGGACGGCGTTGCGCAGCCGCGCCTCGAATTCGTCGCGGAAATCACGCAGGCCCGGTCCACCGCCCAACCGCACAGACACCACCATCTTGCCGTCGCGCGCCGCTTCGAGGACACTGGAACCATCTTCGGGTTGGCCCACGAGCACCTGGGGCAGTCCTAGCGCGGCGGCGAGGGCCTGGGCGTGTTGCGATCCCCGCGCGGCGTAGACACCGGCGTACCACTCATAGCCCCACTGCGCGCCGGTGTGTACGTCTAAAATGGCGGCGGCGCGGCCAATCACCTCGTTGAAATAGGTGTGAACGAGCACTTCGCTCACCGTGCCACGCGGGTTGCCCCGGCCCAACGTCGACAGATCCTTGTCGTCCCAGATGGCGTTGATCTGCTCGAACTCGAAGCCCGACATGTTGAACATGGGCACCACGAGCAACGTCCCCCGCAGCGTGGACGGGTCGATCTCTTTCACCAACTGCGGCAACACCGCCGCTGGTTCAATCTCCAATCCACTCACACCCGCCTGCGCCAGCAACACCGGTCCTGGCTGCGTCCCCTGCACAATGTGCAGGGGCAATTGCACCGGAAAGTGTCCGTGCGTCTCCGTCGCCGTCAAAAAGCCGAAGGCCTTCTCGCCGGGATTTGCTTCAATTGAACCGATTTTCATGGTTGTTTCCTCCACAGTTCCGGCCCCACATACAGATCCATCGTGCGCCGATCCTCCACCCGATCCACCGTGCCCAGGATGCCCACGGACGTTGCGCCGATGGTCATCCATTCCTGGCCGCTGGGGATGACGATGGCATCCTGCGTGTTGAGGATCTGGGCCAGTTCGTCGCCGGTGTAGGGGTCGAGCAGCGTGCCGTAGACCTCACCCGCCTTGACATGCTCGCCAAAGGCGCGGTGACGGATGAACAGCCCGTCCACGTCGGGCTTCCACAGGATGACCCCGGCGTGGTAGATGGTGCATTCGGGGCAGTCGGCCTCGAAGTCGCCGTCGATCATGCGCAAGGACTTCATCACGTTCCAGATGCCCCGTTCGGCCACGGCGATGTTCTCGGCGCCATTCTTGACCCAGCCGGTGCCGCCGCCCAATTCCAACGTGATTTGGGCCACGCCCGCGTTTTCAATCGCTTCTTTGGCCTTGTTCGCCCCAAAGGCGTTGGCCGGGAAGAAGGCCCCCCGATCCAGCCCAAAGGCCACCACCAATTTGCGGCGGATCTGCTCAATGCGTGTCGGGTTGGCCGGGTCCCCTTCCTCACTAAAGAGGACGTAACGCTCGTAGGCCGTGCGCCCCCCCGCATGGAAATCCACCAGCACGTCCGCCTGGGCAATGACCTCTTTGAAATAGGCGTAGGCCACCTGATCCGACACACTGCCCCGCGCGTTGCCGGGGAAGAGGCGGCTGATGTCTTTGCCGTCGAGGCGCGATCCCCGTTCGGCCAGGTCGAAACCGGCGCGGTTGACCACCGGCACCAGGATCACATTGCCGCGCAGCCCCACCGGGTTCAACTGCCCCACCACATTCAAAATCGCAATCGATCCAATGATCTCGGTACCGTGGATCGCGCCCTGCACCAACAGCGTCGGCCCTGGTTCCGTCCCCGCGAAGAGATGCACCGGGATCGACGGTCTGATCCCCGACCGCGACGCCGCCACTTCCAAATAGCCGAACGCATGCTCGCCCGGCGCAACTTCAATCGATCCAACACGCATAAAAACCTCCTTAGCCCTTCAAACATCTCTGAAGTTGGAGTCCACTGCAAAATTCACCACTGCAAAATTCACCGCAAAGGCGCAAAGAACGCAAAGTTTCCAGAAAAAGAGGGAATTACCTTCCTCGATTCGTTGATGCTTCTCTGCTCTTCTTCTCTGCTATTTTTCTTTGCCGTTCTTCTTTGCGCCCTTTGCGCCTTTGCGGTGAAACCTCTTTTAAAGGTGCTTCTCAAACCACCCACCGATCCGTCTCAACCGTTCAATCCGATTCCCGGGCCGCCCGCCGCGCGACAGGCCATGATTTTCACCTTCAAAGATGACCAATTCCACCTCGCGGCCCAGCCAGCGCAGGGCGGCGAAGAGCTGCTCCGCCTGCTCCAGAGGACAGCGATGATCTTCGGTGCTGTGGACGATGAGCAACGGTGTGTGGATCTGTTCGGCGTAGGCAATCGGCGACTGCCGCCACACCGCTTCGAGGCTGCTCCACGGCGTGTCGCTGGTTTCGCCCAGTGTGCATTCGGGGCCAATGTCCGACGTGCCGAACATGCTGATCTGGTTGACGATGGATCGTTGTGTCACCGCTGCCTTGAAGCGATCCGTGTGGCCGACGATCCAGTTGGTCATAAAGCCGCCGCAACTGCCGCCGGTGACGCCCAACCGGTCGCCGTCTACGTAGGGGCGTGAGATCAACTCGTCCACGCCCAACATGATCTCTTCGTAGTCTTTGCCGCCCTGATCGCCTTCGCTGGCGCGGGTCCAATCCTGGCCGTAGCCTGCCGTGGTGCCGCGCTGGTTGAAGTAGGCCACCACAAAGCCCGCCGCGGCCAAACACTGAAACTCGTGGTTGAAATCCCACGAAAACATGGAACAGTGGACATACACAATCGTGGGGTAGCGCTGGGTTGGGTCGAAATTCGGCGGCTTGAGCACCCAGGCGTGCACCTTCGCCCCGTCCACACCGTCGTACCAATACGATTCCGGCGTCGACAGTGTGTGGTCGCGCAGCCACGGGTTTAACGCCGTCAACTTGGTCGACTTGCCACCCTGCCACACGTACAAATCGCCAGGACTTGCCGGATCGGCCAACCCATACAGGACACGATCCCCGGCGATTGGGCTGTACTCGAAGGCGACGTTGTCCCCTTCCACAAGCCGCTCGGTCGTGCCGTCTACGTCGATGCGATAGAGGTTGACGCCGCCCTGTTCGGTAAGCAGGTAGTAGATCCAGCGGTCGCCGTGGGGCCAGCGCACGGTGATGTTGGCCAGCCCGGCCCGCTGATCGGCCACAGCGTAGTTGCCCACTTCCTCCTTCAAATCCGGATCGAGGGGCCGCGCCGTGCGCGCAGTCACGTCGGCCACAAAGGGCGTCATGAAAATGCGACGATTCACCGGCGTGGGCTGGTTGTGACCGGCGAAAGCGATGAAGCGATCTCCATCGCCCCAGGCCGGGCTGCGCATCGCACCCTGCCAGCCGGGGATCAACAACTGCGCGCCGCCGTCTGGGTAGTCGCAGACGAAGATCTGTCCCTGGCCCAGTTCGGTGTTCTGCTCACGCGCCAACCCCACAAAGGCGATGCGTTCGCCCGATCCGCTCCACTTCGGCTCCGAAAAGTCGATCTCGCTATTGGTCACCTGTACCAGATCGCCTGTTGCCACTTCCAGCACCCAGATCTGCGTGTAGCGGTCATGCACCCAGCCGGCGCCGTCCATCTTGTAGCGCAGGCGGCGGATCACCCGGATCGTCGGCGCAGGGATACCGGGGCGCGGTCCCTGATCTTCGGGGTGGCGCATGGGCGTCCAGCGCACGCCCACGATTTTGGTGCTGTCGGCGCTCCAATCCAGGCCGCTCATCCCCGCCCCGGGCAGGGGAAAGCGACGGATCTGATCGGGTGCGTGGATTGCATTGAGCACGCAGAGCGTGTTGACGCCGTCCTCGCTCCAGGCAAAGGCCAATTTCGCCCCGTCCCGGCTCCACGCCGGCGAGGACGCCTGACCGCTGCCGGTTGTCACCTTGCGCGGCATCGCCTCGTCTAGCTTGCGCACGTAGAGGTGGGTCACATAGCCGTTGATCTCGGCGCTGGGTTGCTTCACCGTGTAGGCTGCAAAAGTCCCCGTCGGGTCCAGCGTCAGATCCACCGCCCAGCGGAACTTGAGCAAATCTTCGGGGATCAGCCCGCGGCGGCTCTGGTTGAGATTTTCACTGTTCATGATCTTCCTTGTCGGAGTAGAACGCAGAATAGAACGCAGATTGGGCGGATAAAACGGATTAAATCTGGAAATCCGCCCAGATCAGCCCAATCCGCGTTCTATTCCTATCTCTGTGGGATTAGATCGGTCACCGTCTTCTCGACGACGCCGAAGAAACAGCACCATTGGCCTTCGAGGATCGAGGCGCGCGAGCGCAGGCCGAAGATGACGCCGTCTTTGGGCGCTTTGACTTCGGCGGCGACGTCGCCGTAGAGGTTGTAGATCTTGCCCAGCACCGTGCCTTCGGGCAGTTCCGTCTCGAAGGGGATGCCGGCGGTGCCGACAAACATGCCCGACGCCGGGGCCAGCAGCGCGATCTGGTAGCCCATGCGCCAGGCAGGGGCGTAGTGGGCCTCGCCTTCGATCATGCCAAAGTGGCGCATGACGTTGAGGTAGCCGTCGGCGAGATCCTGGGCGATGGCGTGGAAGTCGCCGGTAAGCAGACGGCAGTTGCCGCCCAGTTCCACGGTGACGCCGCCCTTGCCCAGGCCGCCCATCATCGAGCTGGGGTTGCCGCTGCCCGTGGGGCTGCTGAAGACCAGCGTCCAGTTCGGCCCCATGGCCGCGGCCAGTTCGCGGCTGATGGCGTTGTCGCTGGCGAAGATCATGTGGGCCAGGTATGAGTGTTCGCCGCCGGAGTGGGTGGCAATCTGCAAATCGCAGGTGGCCTTCATCGCTTCCCAGTGGGCCGCTGCCGCCCGTTCGGTGGGGTAGCCGTTGGCCTTGCCAGGGTAGCTGCGGTTCATGTCATAGGCAAAGGTGTCCAGTGGATCGCCGCGGGTGCCTGCCTCAAACGCGTTCACGTTCATCACCGGCACCGCCACAATGGTGCCACGCAGCTTGCTCACGTCCACTGCTTGCAGCGCCAGGAAGATCGAAAAGGGACCTTCCGGCTCGTCGCCGTGCGTCGCCCCGTTGATCCAGAGGCAGGGGCCGTCCTCGACGCCGCGGTAGACAATAATCGGAATCTCGCGGGCGTTCCCGGCCATGTCTTGCCCAATCGGAATCCCGCCCCGCTTCACCTCGCCGGGCATGGCTTCGACGTTGCCGACTTTGAAAGGTGTGGTCATGATCTCCTCCTTTCGTGTGTGGATTTCTTTGCAGATTCGGAATAGAACGCGGATTGGGCGGATTTAGCGGATGAAACGGATTAAATCCCAATAAATCCGCTGGGATCCGCCTAATCCGCTCAATCCGCGTTCTATTCCCGCTACCTTAATCAAAATAATGCGCCCCGTTCCAAAACGCCGCGTCCGTCTCCAAGTGCGCGTCGATGTTGTGACGGGCGAAGGCGGCAGCGGCCTGGGCGCGGGCGTCTTCGAGGATCTCGGCCTGATCAACGTGCAGCAGTTTGCGTCCTTGCATGAGCAGACGCCCGCCCACCATCACCGTGTCCACATCGTGGCCGGTGACGTAGAGCGCCAGGAGCCGCGGCACATGCGCATCGGGCACGAGATGGGGCTGATCCATGTCAATGAGGATCACGTCGGCCTGCTTGCCCACCTCCAGCGAACCGATGCGGTCGTCCACGCCCAGGGCGCGGGCGGCGTCGATGGTCACCATGCGCAGCGCTTTACCCACAGGCAGCACCGACTGATCCTGAAAGCGCATCCACTGCATGTTGATGGCGCGTGGGATCTCTTTGAAGAGATCGTAGTTGGTGTGCGGCGCGGTGCCATCGGTGGCAATGGAGACCACCGCGCCCGCCCGCACCAATTCGATAATCGGGCAGGCCCCGTAGAGCGGGTTTTCGTGAGTGAAGGGCACCACGCCGATGCCCACCTGCGCCGCACCGATGGCGTCGATCTCGCTCTGGGCGAAGCCGTTGCTGTGCGCCAACACCAGTGGTCGGCGCAGCAGCCGATCCATGCGTTCGGCGCCGAAGTGGGCGAAGCCGAAATCAATCGAGCCGCGGAAGGCGTGGGTGTGCAGCAGGACGTTGTGTCTGTCCGCCAGGTCGCGCACTTCCTCGGCCTGCTCAATCATCACCGGTACATGACGGGGGATGTCGTACGCAAATGGGATGCGCGGGTGCTTGGCCTGTCGCCCGAAGAGATAGGGCACATGCAGCGCCACAGCGATGCGACCGTCCCCTGCGCCGTGCCAATCGGCGATGAGATCAGCGCAGTTGTGCATCGTGTCGGCATAGGTGAAAGGACGAATCTCAGCGCGCTCACCATGCCAGTGGGTGGCCGTCCACGGTTCGGGTAGGTGCGACACGAAAGGATCAGGCGGGCCGACGCCGATGAAGGTGCGGATACCCACGTCGAGGACGGCCTGCGCCTGACGTGCGGCGTAAATCGGGTCATCGACGCGAGCGGGTGTGGCCCCGATCACCGAAAAACCGGTGGTGACGCCGAATTTCAACCGTTCCAGGGCGGTCAATCTGCCTTCGGCGTACCACCAGTCGGGCGTTGTCGCGTGGAAGTAGAGTGCGTTGGTAGGCCAGCCCAACTTCGGGTGGTAGATGGCGCGGATCAGCCCGTGACCGGCGTGGCCGTAGCTGTCCACGAGGCCAGGCATGATGACTTTGCGCCGGGCGTCGATCTTCTGATTGCTGTCGTAGGCGGCGAGAATCTCTTCGTCGCTGCCTACGGCAACAATCACCCCGGCGTGGATCGCCACCGCACCATCGCGGAGAATGCGATGCGCCGGGTCCATCGTTACGACCGTGCCACTGTGGATGATGGCGTCGACGATGTTGGGCAAGGTCATAGATGATTAGCTCAGGTCCACTTGAGGTGGGTTGCCGGCCAGAATGCTCGCCGTTTCGGCCACGGCTTCGCCCAGTTCCAGCGCCCAGGTGGTGCCGCTGCCGCCGCCGATGTGGGGCGTCATGATCACGTTGTCCAGGTCGCAGAGTGGGCTGTCCGCGGGCAGCGGCTCGTAGATGAAGACGTCGAGGCCGGCCCCGGCAATGCGCCGCGTCGTAAGCGCTTCGATCATCGCCTCTTCGTCCACGAGGCCGCCGCGGGCAATGTTGACGAGGAAGGCGCTCTCTTTCATCAGCGCCAGTTGATCGCGCCCGATCAGGCCTTCGCTTTCGGGCGTGTGTGGCAGGGCCAGGCAGACGTAGTCGCTCTCAGCTAGCAGCGCGTCGAGATCGCGGTAAGAGGCGCTGAAGCGCTTCTCTAATTCGGGGGAAAGGGGCGAGCGCTTGAAGTAGAGATTTTTCATCCCCATCACGTCTGCGCGACGAGCCAGTTCGCAGCCGATTTCGCCCATGCCCACGATGCCCAGCGTCTTCCCCTGCACCTCGTGAACGCCCACATGGCGCATCCAGTGGAAGGCGATCTTGCGCTCGGCGGTGCGTTCGGGCTTCATGCCGCGCAACCGGTAGGCCCCATCCGCCACACTTTCGTGGGAAATGACCAGATCCTTGCTCAGCGCCAGGATCAACGTCATCGCCAGTTCGGCCACGCAGTTGGGCCCTTTGCGGGGGACACAGGCTAGCGTTAGATCGCGGGCGCGTACGGCGTCCACGTCTACATTGTGGTAGCTGCGTCCATTCTTGAGGACAACCTTCAGCCCTGGCAGCGCATCAAGCAGCGCCTTGTCCACCGTGGCCGATTGGGTAATCAGCCCTGCGATGTCGGGCACGGCGAGGGCGAGAGCGTCCTGGCCTTCGGCGGGGCAGAGCAATTCAACTCCCGGAAACCGTGCCCCCACCTCGGCCACAAAAGCGGCGTAGCGGGCGTCGGTGATGAGTACTTTTACACGTTGTTGGTTGGTCATGAGTTTGTCTCGTTCGAGTGAGTTGAGATTAGGCGATTAAGAGATTGGGCGATTGGGGATCGGGTTGGGGGTGTGAGCGGGTGGTGGGTGTGCTGTCGGCTTAAGCGAACAACGTTCGAATTCGGCGAATCAAAATCCCCTAATCGCCCAATCTCCACGCAACCCCAATCCTCACGACAGAGGATTCACGCCCCCCCACACAACACCCAATCACCAATCACAAATCCCTAATCACCCTTTTACACCCAAAATCTTCGTCATCGCCCGCTGCATGCGATCCAATCCCTCTTTGAGCTTGTCTTCGGGCTGGAGGAAGGTGATGCGCAGGCTGTTTTCCCAACTGGGGCCGAAGGCGGAGCCAGGGTAGGCCAGGACATGCTCTTCTTCGAGGATCAACTTCGCCAGTTCCAGGCTGTTCATGCCCGTGAAGCTAATGTCGGCGAAAATGAACTGCCCACCTTGTGGTGTGGCGTAGCTGATGTCCATGGCGTCGAGGGCGTCCATTACCATGCGGCGGCGCGCTTTGTAGGCGTTGAGCATCATCTCCACCGGCTCTTGCGGACCCGTCAACGCGGCCAGCCCGGCATGTTGCGAGATGATCGAGTTGGGTCCACTGGTGGCAGCTTTGAGATGTTTCACCTGCGCCATCAAGTCTGCCGGGCCGGTGATCCAGCCCACGCGCCAGCCGGTCATCGAGAAGGCTTTCGAGAGCGCGTTGAGCGTGAGGGTGCGTTCCTTGCCACCAGGGATCGACGCCGGGCTGGTGTGGACAAAATCATCGTAGACAAAGCGATCATAGATCTCGTCTGAGAGGATGAGCAGGTCTCGGTCTACGGCCAGGTTGACCAACGCCCGCACGTCGTCCGGCGCGATGACGCTGGCGGCGGGGTTGTTGGGTGAAACAAGCAACATAGCGCGGGTCTTGTCGGTGATGGCGGCGGCCATCAACGCCGGATCGATGCGGAAATTGGTCTCTGGTCGTGTGGACACCGGCACCGAAGTGCCGCCGGCAAAGCGCAGAGCGTCGTTGTAGGTATTGTAATTGGGATCAGGCGTCAGCAGTTCCTCGCCGACGCCGACCGCAGCCAGCACCATGAGGAAGAGCGCTTCCTGGCCGCCGTTGGTCACCACCACCTCGGTTTCAGGATCAACCTCGAAGTGGTTATACTGCTTCACCCGTTCGGCGATGGCCTGGCGCAGCGGCAAAATGCCTTCGGGCGGGGAATCGTCGTTGGCGTTCTGCTGCATCGCTTTGCCCGCTGCGGCCACAATGTGGGGCGGTGTATCAAAATCGGGATCGCCGCGCCCCATCACAATCACGTCGGGGTATTCGCGTGCCTGTGCCAGCAATGCGTAGAGAAGATCCGTGCCTTTTTTCTGGTTTGTATTTGCCACGGTGAGATGTCCTTTCGTGGATGGTGATTCGAGACTGGGGACTGGGGACTAGGGATTGGGGACTGAGTTGGCCCCGACTCCCTTTGGTCACCCACCAATCGCCTGGGCGGTCGCGCCGTCGCCGGAAACGAGAAGTCGCACGATGCCGGGTGCGCCGAAGATGGCACCGTCGGCGTAGGTGACGCCTGCAGCGTCGAGCGCGGCAGTGTCGACGCCGGAGACGGCGAGCAGATTGACGGCGTCACCGTTGAGGATGATGAAGCCGCCGGCGCGGGCAGCGTCCTTTGCGGCGGCTTGCTGCTCGCTCAGGCTTGCCACCTGATCTGCATGGACTTCGCCGTAGATCTCAGCGCCTTTCAGCGCGGCATATTGCGATGCCGTGTTGGTGCAGATCGCCATGATCTGCTTTTGGGAACGCATCGGTTCCCACCAATCCGCTTTTGCGGCGATGTAGCCGATGGCCCAGCTTTCCAGGCCAATCCCCGGCCAACTCTCCCCAATGACGGCGACACGGTCGGCCATCCCGGGCTGTGACCCTAGCGACACGTAGTTTTGCACCCACGGCGCCTGTCCCTGATCCCAGATGGCGGCGGCGTCGAATTCCATAAGCAGGGCGGCGATGGCGGCCACGTTATCTGCGCTGTAGGCTTCGCCGGTGAGGCGGGAGGGCGATTCCAGGTAGAGCAGACGGCAGCCATCGGCCAGTACAGAGCGAATTGCCTCTGGGGTGGGCAGCGCCGAGGACGTCACATCCACCGCGATTTCGTTGATCTCAATCGCTCGCACGCCGGCGGCTTTGCGTGCGCCGGGATGGATCACGGCAGGGATACCGATGCGGCCGAACTTCTCGCCGATCTTCTGGATCGTCAAAAAGCGCGATTCCTGGACGCCTGCCGTTACCAACACATTGGCTTCTGCATAGCCAGTCAGGCCAAGGTTGTTCAGATAGTCGGCCAGGGCGGTGCGCAAGGGTGCGATGCCCGGCACATCCACGTAGTGGGTTTCCCCCTGCTCTAGTGCGGCCTGACTGTTCTCGAGGACGGCGGCCAGTGGCGCTGTGGTCGGCTGATCGGGGCTCAAGTCCTGTGCATGGGCAGGAAGTTGGGCCAGTAGAGGGGTCTGCAAAAGTGCGTTTTCGGCCAGACGTGCAACGGCCTTTTGTTTTGTTAGCGAAGTGCTCATTGTCACCATCTCTTTGTTCTAATCATTTCTGGTTGCCAGATCGACTTGGCAAAGAATAACTCATGTGCTGTCAATTGACAACTGTAAACAGTTAACAAATCTCAGACTGCGATCTTGTTCACATTGTAGAAAGAAAAAGAGCCGTAGAAAGAAAAAGAGCCGCCGGTGCGAATGTTCGCACTGGCGGCTTTGGCTTCTTGTCTAGAGCGGATGTATAAACAGTTGGCGGAGTATCACCATGCCAGCGTGCTTAACTGCAACCTTGCCAGGTTTTCTACTCCTTCGCCGATCTTTTGCCTAGATTGATAGTACCCGCCTCCTGTGCAATTGCGGCACAAGACCTGTTCGCCGAAGCAGATTTCACGCTCGTTGATAATCTCCTCGCCACAGGTGTCGCAATTGACGCGCACACCGGGGCGACTCACAATCTGCTTGATAGGGGTGGTGAGCGTCACGGTTTCGAGGGTGAGCAGTTCATCGTCGGGCATGATCTGGTAGGCTTCGAGTTGGGCGAAGTAGTGGCGTTTTTCGTGAGGAGCGTAGGCGTAGGCCCGTTCGCGCACGTCGAGAGTGGGGGCGACGCGTACGGCGCGTCCCGTTTTGACATCGACGAAGGTGGCGGCGATCTTGCCCAGATCCTCTAACCGCAGTGTGCGGTGCCCCATGGTACAGCCTGTGGAGACGTCGATACCGTCGGCGAAACAGCCGTCGGTCTCTACGAAGACAACCATGCGTTTGTCTTGGCGGGGGACGGCAAGCCCAAGCGCGGCAGCGCCGGCGAGGCCGATGCGAACGCCAAGTACCTGACGTGGGCAGAGGTGGCTATGTCGCGCCGAGGAAACTTCCAAAAGTGCAGTAATGTCTGAGTACATCTCTGTCTCCTTTCCAAGTCAGTCGCCCATCCGGGCAACATCGGGAGGTCGTCCTGTTTCCAGTGACGGCCCTGGCACATCAGGCTGGTTAGCTGTGATGTGTCCTCGAACGTCGAGGCGTCTGCCAAACCATGGCGTCCGCAGTGACATGGCGGGTGCGGTAGGTTGGGAAGCTCGGAGTGGATTCGCTTTGGGCATGGCCCGTTGTGAGATTATAGCAGAGGGCGCGGCACTGTCCACTTGATTTTGGGTTAGGTTGTACCCTGGTCAAGTGTAGAGGAAAGAGAAGCGCCGATGACTTTTCGCTGTGAGAAAAGTCATCGGCGCTATATCGAGCACCTATTGGGTTTGGGTAAACGAAGCCTGCTGCGTAACGTGGTGGATTTGTGCGATCAGAGCCTAACTACAGCCTGAGATCAGCCATCAGAGCCATGGTCATGTTCTTCTTCGCTGTGATCCATGCCGCCCATATCATCAGGGGCGACGACCGGCGCGGTGACGTCTACCTGGCCGGCATTGGCGAATTCGAGGGTGATATCGACTTCGCTGCCGACTTCCAGGGGGGCTTCCTTCTGGATGCACATGATGTGCAAGCCACCGCGCATTAGTTCCACGGTTTCACCGGCGGGGACGGCAATCTCGCCGCCTTCCACCTGCTGCATTATCATTACATCGCCCCGCATCACCATGTTGTGCAACTCAATGACGCCACAGCCCGGGATGACGGCACCGATCAGCGCTTCATCGGTGTCTGTGGTGTTGGTGATCTTCAGCCAGACGGAGCCGGTGGGCGAGGGCAGAGACAGGTTGGCGCGCACATTTTCGATGAGCAGGCCGTCTACGTTGATTACGTCGGCGCTATCGTGGCTGTGCATGTGATCATGGCCGCCCATGTCGCTGTGATCCGCATGTTGGCCGCCGCTGGTGATCCAGTTTTCGGCGGCGTGGGAAAGAGCATGCTGATCTCCGTGTGCCACAATAGCCAGTTCGGCGCTGGTCTCCAGATCATCGGCGCTGAGCGCGGCGGTCAGATCCTGTAATGTCAGTGTCAACGATGCGGCGTCGGTGGCTAGCGCCTCGGGCCAGTGAACTGTGGACAGAAGGCGGGCAATCGCTCCGATGCGGCTGCTGTCGCTGCTCTGGATTTCGCCGCTGCCGTTCAGCCGTTCATCCAGCGCGTGCAGACCCACCAGATCCAACTGATAGATGGCGTTGTTGATCTGGTTGATCTGGAGCGACGCTTCGAGTGCTGCCACCTGTGCTTGCAACGCTTCGACCTGTGCTGTCAACGCGGCGATGGTTACTTCGGCGTCCATCATTTCGCCCGTGGCCATACTGTGATCATGCGTTGCTTTTTCTTCGGCAGCAGGGGTAGGTGTTGCTTCTTCTTCGGCGACAGGTGTGGCTGTTGCCTTCTGCCCATGAGAAAGAGCGGCGGCGTTGCTCATGGAACCGGCGCTGAAGACCATCAAACCACCCAGTAACAGGGCGGCAATCAGTAGGAATCGCTTATGCATTTGTGATTCTCCTCATTTGTATAGACGAGTGGTTACTCGTCTGGATAGAGTGTCATGAGATAGCTGACCAGATCGGTGATCTCTTCCTCGCTGAGCGTACCGGCGTAGTGATCGGGCATTACGTCCGCCGGGAAGCCCGGTGTGACATAGAATGATGGATCCACAATCGAGAGGTAGAGATAGTTGGCCGGGATGATGCCCTTTTGGCGTTCGGCGGCTGTGACCGCCACGCCGTACAAAGAGGGGCCGACCAATCTTGTTTCAGGTGAGCGCGAATGGCAGGTGACACAGCCTGCCCCGTCTGCCAGCACAGGACGCTCGAAGATCTCCTGCCCGATTTGGGGGCTGCCGATGTGCCATGCGCAGAACGCTTCTTCTGAGAAGGGATCGAGATCCCGGGCGTCTACGACCACCTGTTGTTCTCTGCTGCAGCCTGTCAGTAGGGCAGACCCCAACATCATGCTTGTACAGAGTAGGTAGAACCGCATCATGATTCTGCTCTGAACAGGTACTCCAGATCGGCCAGGATCTGCTCCGCCGTGACATCGTGCGGATAGGCCACGAGCGCATTGCTGTTGACATCAAGCAAGTAGACGCGCGATGTGTGGTTGATCAGATAACCGGTGGCGGCTGATCCTTCGCCTTTGTCGTAGTAGACGCCGAACGGCTCGGCGAGCGCGTCAATCTCGTCTTTGGCGCCGGTGATGCCGATGAAACTGTCGTCAAAGTAGGCGAGGTAGGTGTCAAGCGCCTCTGGTGTATCGCGTTCAGGATCGACGCTCACCATAATCACCTGCACCCGATCCGCCTGGGCTTCGGTCAACTGTTCGCGTGCTTTCTTGAGCGTCAGCATTGTCACTGGGCAGACGTCGGGACAGAAGGTGTAGCCGAAGTAGACGAAGACATACTGCCCTTCGAAATCTTGTAGGCTAACCTCGCCATCGATCGACATGAGGGGCTGTGCCGGCGCTGGATGGGGTGCAGAGAGCAGTGTCCCCGCGTACTCATGCGGCGCAGCACATCCCGCCAGCATGAAGGTCAATGCCAGCAGAAAGAGGATAGTTTGTTTCATTGAATTGCCTTTCCCACAGGTGCAAACGGATGCAGGGCGCGTTTGCATCTTGCTTGAAGCACAGATAGGACAGAACGAATGGACTGTTAGCGCAAGGAGAGCAGCGGTCTGGGGGGCGGGGCCGGTGGTGTGTGAATCAGGGAATGCGTTGGATGTTGAGCAAGCCTTCTCGAAAAAAGAGAAAGCGGGGTATAGGCAACGGTAGCTGTAGCAGAAAGAAGCAGCAGTAAAATCGTGATCAACGAGAGATCCGGATCAGATCGAACCGGCAGGCTGCCCCCGTCTTCTGGGTGATCATGCGCCACGAAGACCCACTCGCCGTTGATGAATTCCGGGAAGTGAACATGTGTATGCGTGTCTTTCGTCGCCTCTGGCGAAGTAAAGATGAAGTGGGCATGTTCGTGGGGATGGCCCGGTGTACCGGCACTACCCCAACAGAAAAAAGGCAACACAAATGCAAAGAACAAGGCGTAGCTCGCCAGAATGCACTGTTGCCAGGGCTGAACCTGTCTTTGATTCGTTTGACGCCATTGCGAAATCATTGAGGCGAAATCATACTATTTTCTGTAAGAAGGAGCAACAGTTGGTTGCGCCTTGGCTGCATTCACACCATAGCGTACATTTTGACATTCCCCAACGGCTATGAAACTTGCGTAAGTGAAGACAGCGTACTGCTCAATGGCACCGCCAAATTGACAATCCTCTGTACGACTCTTACAATCGCCTAATTGAGATTTGTTCTCACTTGTGTTTGTCGTCAAACCAGGATGTCAACGCTAATGTGCCAGATCCTTGTCTGCAATCCGCCCCATCTCTTGCCGGAATGTGTCAGCGCGCTGTGGCGTGAGGGCTATGCCGTGACACTATTACAAAATCCTGGTTTGCCGCTGCCTGCCTCTGATCTTGTGCTGCTCTGTGCAGATGAGATTGCCCACATTGAGGCGTGGCTACCGCTAGACCGAACCGTGTTGGTGTGGAACGGTAGCGAGGAGACAGGACTTGCCCTGGCTGCCTATACAGCGGGTGCTGCCGCTGTATTGCCGGCGCAGACTTCTCCATCCTTGCTTTTGCAGCGTGTGCGTCAGATGACCTCCTCCCGTTCAACCTACACGTCCAACGATGATTCTTCTTTGCGTAGGTCCCGCTACTTGCAAGGACAGCCCATCCATGTCGATGACAACTTGGTGATGGTAATCGAGTCCGGCGTGGTGGCGCAGACAGTGATCCACGCCGACGGCAGCGAGGTGCTTTTGGGTTTTTATGGCCCTGATCAGATTCTGATTCCTCACCCCGACGACGGCTGCTTTATCCATCTAGTGGCGCACACCGATACCCAGGTGCGTCTACTCACTTGGGCGCAGGCGGCGCAGTGGCCTGATTTTGCCGAGCGGCTGCGGCTACGTCTGCGCTTAATGGAGGCATGGAGCGCCAACCAGGCCCGCCCCTACCTGGCGGACCGCGTCCTTGGGCTGTTGACGCTCTTGGGCGAGCAGTTCGGCGTTGTCACCGCGCATGGTCTGCGCGTGGACGTGCGCATCACCCACGCCCAGATCGCCACGGCTGTGGGTGCTGCGCGCACCACCGTCACCCGCATTTTGGGCGAACTGCGCAGACGCCGCTTGCTCACGTCCGCGGGGACGGGTGAAGCCGAGCGCTTCTATCTGCTCTCCTGGCAGGAGAGCCATCATCTACCCCACTCCCAACTCCTCAATCCCTAGTCCCCCCACGTTGTCGTAATTGCGACAATGCCCCTGCCACAAATCCGACAATGCGTTTACCCAACCTGAGATAGAGTTGCACCGCTGTACAGTGCCGGGGACGGTCCGGGCACTGTTACGGTGAGATACGAGTCACTGGACTGTCTTCGGCACTTCTCAGGAACAGAGTTCACCATGCACACCACCGATTCACGCCTGCCCGTCACTGTGCTTTCGGGCTTTCTGGGCGCGGGCAAAACCACGCTGCTCAACCACGTCCTCAACAACCGCGCCGGTCTGCGCGTGGCCGTGATTGTCAACGACATGAGCGAGATCAACATCGACGCCGCCCTGGTCGACGGCGACGCCAGGCTCAGCCGCACCGAAGAGAAACTGGTGGAGATGACCAACGGCTGTATCTGCTGCACCCTGCGCGAGGACCTGCTGCAAGCCGTGGCCGATCTGGCCCGCGAAGGACGCTTCGACTATCTGCTCATCGAATCCACCGGCATCTCCGAACCCATGCCCGTGGCTGAGACCTTCACCTTTGATCTGGACGAAGGCGCTCTGGGCGAAGTGGCCCGCCTGGATACGATGGTCACCGTGGTGGATGCCTTTAACTTCCTCAACGAAGTACAGAGCGCCGATGTGCTGCCCGATCGCGACATGGCCGCCCATATCGACGACGAACGATCTATCGCCGATCTGCTCGTGGATCAGGTGGAATTCGCCGACGTCATCGTGCTCAACAAGACCGATCTGGTGGATGAGACAACGTTGGTACAGGTGGAAAACGTAGTGCGCGCCCTCAACCCACGCGCCCATCTGCTGCACACCCATCACGGCGCGGTTGAACCCGCCGAAATCCTCAACACCGGGCGCTTTGACTTCGAGCAGGCAGGGGCCTTCGTCGGCTGGCTGCAACTCCCCCGTGATGTCGTCGAATCGGAGGCCGACGAATACGGCGTCACCAGCTTCGTCTACCGCGCCGATCGTCCTTTTCACCCGGCGCGGTTGCTCGACTTCATCGAAAGTGACGACGGATTGGACGCCGTGCTGCGTTCCAAAGGCTTCTTCTGGCTCGCCACCCGCCCCGACGACGTGGGCTACTGGTCGCAGGCGGGCAAGCAGATCGTCGTCGAGTACGCCGGTTCCTGGTCGGGCGACGATGAAGTGGAAGAGACGGCGATCCTGGCCCAACTCAACGGCAATGGACAGGCTCACGCCGTCCTCACCGACGCGCCGCCCAAAGAAGCGCCGCACCAGGAACTCGTCTTCATCGGTGTCGATCTCGACATTGCGCACCTACGCGCCGCCCTCGACGCATGTCTCCTTACCGATGTCGAAGTCTCTGCCGGTCCAGAGGGTTGGGGCGCGTACGAAGACGACTTTCCGGAGTGGTAGAGAATTTACGATAATCCAAAGGAGCCACCCATGTCTCGCAAATGTGTCATCACCGGCAAAGGGGTACAACACGGCAACAACGTGCCCTGGTCCAAGAAGAAGACGCAGAAGGTTTGGAAGCCCAATCTGCAAAAGAAGAAGTTTTTTGTGCCCGAGCTGGGCCGCGCCGTGACGCTGCGCGTCTCGACCAAAGGACAGAAGATCATCGATAAAGTCGGCCTCATGGCCTATCTGCGCCGTGAAGGACTCAGCCTCAAGGACATCACGTAGACGATGCTCGACTGGTTGATTGTGGGCGGTGGGATTCACGGTGTCCACATTGCCCATAGTCTCTTACGGCGCAATGGGGTGGCGCGGGATCGGTTGTGTGTCGTCGATCCCCACGCCGATCCGCTGGCGCGCTGGAATCATTGCACCGCCAACGTGGGCATGCGCTACCTGCGTTCGCCCAGCGTCCACCACCTGGGGCTGGACAGCGAGGAATTGACCCGCTTTGGCCGCACCCCGCATGGACGGGTGTTGGAACGTTACAGCCCACCCTACGACCGGCCCGCCTACGACTTCTTTCAGGCCCACGCTTGCCAGGTGGTGACGGAATTACAGCTGCCGGATTGTTGGGTTCAAGGCACTGCCGACTGTCTGCGCCGGGTTCCCGGCGGTTGGGGCGTGCAGTGCGCCTGTGGAGAAATCCAGGCGCGGCGGATCGTCCTAGCATTGGGGCGGACGGCGTTGCGCATGCCCGACTGGGCTGCCGTGCTCCAAGCCCGTGGCGCGCCGGTGGATCACATCTTTTCGCCCGGCTTCCGCCGCACCGACCTACCCGATTGGCAACATGCCGTGGTGGTGGGCGGCGGCATCTCCGCTGGGCAGACGGCGCTGGCCCTGGCCAAACGCCAACCGGGCGCGGTGACGCTGCTGCTACGCCGCCCCATCGACGAGCATCAGTTCGACAGCGATCCGTGCTGGAACGGCCCCAAGTGTCTGCGCGACTTTCACGCCTGTGGCGACTATGGACAACGCCGCCACCTGATCGCTGCCGCTCGTCACCCCGGCTCAATGCCCAAGGATATCCTCACCAAAGTACGTTACGCCGTCCGCGAAGGGACACTGTACCTGTGCGAAGCCGAAGTCGTCCAGGCGGAAATCGGCATCGGCGGGCAGATTTCGTTGAGCTTTAGTGACGGCGACTGGCTGAACACCGATCGGCTGCTGTTGGCCACCGGCTTCCGCAGTGAACGCCCCGGCAGTGCTTGGATCGACCGCGCCATCGCCGAGTTTGGCCTGTCCTGTGCGCCGTGTGGCTATCCCATCGTCGATGCACGGCTCGCCTGGGCGCCGGGCCTGCATGTCAGCGGTCCACTGGCGGAACTGGAGATCGGCGCCACATCGCCCAACATCCGCGGTGCACGCGCCGCGGCGGATCGGTTGGGACACATCTAATCATGAGTTCTCAGTGGAGAGGTTTTTACCGCAAAGGCGCAAAGAGGGAGGAAAGAAAGTGAAAAAATCAATGCCCTAAGTTTAGGACCCTAAGTTTAGGTGATCTCTTCTCTTCTTCCCTTTGCATTCTTTGCGCCTTTGCGGTGACTTTGAAACGTTTGTACATCTTCGATTCTCGAAAGGAGATTATATGAAAACTTTGCTTTTCCTTCCGCGCCGTCTCTGGAGTGGATTGGCGTTCACGCTGGCGCTGCTGTTCACAGCAGGCTGTGCCGTTGTACCGGTGCCTGTGGTTGTGACCGACCAGGGCATCCTGATCCCGTTGCCCGGCGCGGTGGCGGTAGAAGAGACGCACGATCACGACCACGAAGATCACGACCACGAAGATCACGACCACGAAGATCACGATCATGAGGAAGAAGCCCACGATCATGACCAGGATCATGACCACGACATGACCGAAGGCAGCGTGCTCAAGGATCGCCGTCTGCTGGTCGCCGACAGCCAATCGGGGCTGGTGCAAGTCTTCGACCCGAACACCGGCGACGAGATCGCCCACTTTGATCTGGCCGGTGCGGCGCGTGTCTACACCACCGAAGACGAACGCTACGCCTTCGCCGTGCAGACGGAAGCCGGCGCTGTCAACGTCATCGACGGCGGCGTCTGGATCGAAAATCACGGCGATCACATGCACCCCTACACACAGGACCCTGCCCTGCTCGACCTGACAATGACCGGGCCGACACCCATCCACTTTGTGGATCACGACGGATTGACGGCCATCTTCTTCGACGGCGACGGCACCACACAAGTGATCGACCGTGCCACACTGGCCGGTGAAGGCGAGATCCTCTCCTTCGATTCGGGCAAGCCGCATCACGGCGTCGGCTTTGCCGTGGCTGGCAAGGTGATCGTCTCCGCTCCCGATCCTGGCGACAGCGCGCTGCCCATCGGCGTTGATGTCTACAGCATGGACGGCGAGCTGTTGCAGAGCTTCCACGAATGCCCCGGCCTGCATGGCGAGACGGCGCTGGGTGCGCTCATTGCCTTTGGTTGTAGCGACGGTGTGTTGATTGTGGACACCAGCAGTGAGGAATTCACTTCACAGAAGATCGCCAACCCGGCGGACGCCGAAAACCGCCGCGTGGGCACCCTCATCGCCCACAAGGAACTGCCCTTCTTCATCGGCAACTTCGCCGCCGACGGGCTGGCCTGGATCGATCCTGCCGCCGGCACCCTGACGCCGCTGATCCTGCCCCTGGCGCAGGCCGGTTTCAAGTTCGACGCCCACGGCGAACACCTCGTCGTCCTCACCGTGGACGGGCAGATCCACACCCTCGACCCGATGACGGGCGAGATCAGCAACAGCGCCGCCCTGGTCACCCCGATTGACCCCGAAGCGCCACGCGGCTCGCCCCGCCCAGTGCTGGCTGTGGACAACGGTGTGGCCTTCGTCAGTGACCACACCACCGGCGAGGTTCACGTCGTCGATCTGGCGACGCTGACCGTGCATCTCACCTTTGCCGCCGACGGCATCCCCCTGAGCATGACCACAGTGGGCATTCCTGCTGAGGAAGAAGACCACGACCACGATCATGAGGCCGAAGCCCACGACCACGCCGATCATGAGCATGCCGTCACCCTGGACCTACCGGTCTGGGGTGGGGCGGCCGAGGCCGCCGGTCACCTGGTTGTGGCCGATCCGGTGGACGGTGGCATCACCGTCTACGCGCTGGCCGACGGCGCAGTGGTGGCCGAAATCGCCGACGTCAGCATGGACGGCCACGCCGGGTTCGTGGCGCTGCCCGATGGCCGCGTCCTCTTGGCCGACAACGTGGCGCAAGAATTTGTGCTCCTTAATCTCGGTGGCGAAGCGCCGACCATTTCCGGTCGCGCGTCGCTGCCCGGCAATGCCATCCACTTCGCTGTGGACGAAACACACTCTTTTGCTGTAGTCAGCACCGCGCCCGATTTCGAGAGCGGCGAAGGCGAAACTACGTTGACCCACGTCGATCTGTCCACGCTGGCGGTGACCTCCGCGCTGATTGAGTCGGGTGAACCGGGCGTGCTGGTGGGCGACGGCGTCATCCTACACCGCGACGGTGGCCCAATCGGGCGGCTGGAGAGCTTCGCCGTTGACGGTTTCAGCGCCGAAAGCGCCCCCATCAACTTCATCGACATCGGCGCCTACGGCCACGGCGAAGCCTTCGTCAACGGCCATGCCTACGTGGCCACCGACGACGGCATTGACGTCATCCACGTAGAGGGGACAGATCTGGGCTACGAAGCACTCATCCCCTGGAACGTTTCGGATCGGGAAGGTGGGCGCGCCTACTACATGCGCGCTGCGCCCAACGGCGGCTACCTGTGGAGCTACCTGCGCATCGTAGACGAAAGCGCCGTCGATCCGTGGGAAAACTGGCAGGATTGGCAGAACGATCTCTACGTGGTCGATCTGGCCGCGACTGAAGCGACACGGCTTGAACTGGGGCCGGGTCTCATCTACCGCATGGCGCTCACCGACAAGCTGGCCCTCCTCGTGCGCCTGCACCCCGACGGTGACGTGGCCCACTTCATCGACGCCGACCCGACTTCGGAAACTTTCCTGACCGAAATCGCCGCGGTGACGCTGCCGCCCACTGGCGACGCGCCCGAAGCCGGCATCGCCCCCTGGGACGCGGCCGGTCAACGCATCCCTGCGCTCAGCGCCGACAGCCGCTGGGCCTTCGTCACCAGTGGCGGTGACGGCGCGGTCATCGTCATTGACATCGAAGCGCAGGCCGTCGTGGGCATGATCGAAGCGCCCACCCACCTCGACGGCGGCGGCTACCTCCTCATCGTCGAACCCGGCGCTCCGCTCTTGGATCGGGTGGGGAGATAGGGATTAGGGACTGGGGAAGAATTTACCCCCCTCTAACTCCCCCCGTGAAAGCCGCTGAGGACAGCGGACACGGGGGGAGGACCGTTAACCTGTAGGCGGCGTTGGTTCTGCTTGGGTTTGTCCCAATATTGGCATCATCTCGTCCACACGACAACGGCTCCCTCCCCGCCTCAATTTGTCAACGAGACATCAAACTCAACCATTGCGGGGAGGGTTGGGGAGGGGTTCTGATCACATCCATGCGAAAACTCACACTATTTTTTCTCATCTTTTTGCTAACCGGCTGCACCGTTCCTGTGCAACCGCCGCCCGCGGACCCGGTGACCCGCTTGCAGGTGGCGGCGAGTTTCCCGGTGTTGGCCGACATTGTGGCCAACGTGGCCGGAGATCGCGCCGACGTCTGGTCGGTGATCCCTGTGGGCGCCGACCCGCACACCTTCCAGACCGCGCCGCAAGACGTGGTGCGCATGAGCGACAGCGATCTGCTCGTGTTCATCGGTGCCAACTTCGAACGCTTCACCGAATCTGGCGTGTGGCGGCGGGCGGCGCGGGATGCCGAAATCCCTGTGTTGGTGGTGGCAGATCATATCGAGTTAATCAAGATCGACAAAGTCATCGATCACGGTGATCACGTCCATGATCTACGCGACGGCGATCCCCATGTGTGGCTCGACCCGCGCAAGGTGATGGAGATGATCCCCGCCATCGTCGATGCCCTCTCCGCCCAGGACCCCGACGGCGCGGATGCCTACGCTGCCAACGGTGACCGTTACCTCGAAGAGTTGACCCTCCTCGACGCGGAACTGGAAGCGTCCATCGCCCGCATCGACCCGGCGCGGCGCAAACTGGTGGTACACCACGACGCCTACACCTACTTCGCTGCCCGCTTCGGCTTTGACGTCGTCGGCTACGTGGTGCGCAACCCCGGCACCGAGGAGCCGTCCGCTGCGTCGGTGGCCGAATTGAGCGATCAGATCGCCGCCAGCGGCGTGGACGTCGTCTTCCGCGAGCCGCAGTTCAACGCCAAGATCCTCGAAGTGTTGGCCCAAGATCACGGCATCCGCGTGGGGCTGCTGCTCACAGACACCTTCATCGACGGCGTAGACAGCTACGTCGATCTCATGCGCTTCAACATCGAGAGTCTGCTGAGCTATCTTGCACCGATGTAAGATCCTCTTAACCCTTCACGACAAAGGGACTTCGCCGGCGTAGCGAAGTCCCTTTGTCATTTCGTTCTACATCCTTCGTAGAAAAATCTGTCTGTTGCTAGAGCAGTGCAAGTGGCCCGTGGTCGTCACAATGATCACCGTGGGGGTGGTGGAGCCGACCCTCTACCAAGAAATCGTAGTGGTCACCGTGGGGCACCAACTCATGTCCGCAGCCATTGTGTTTGCAGTTGCACTCGACCGGCTTGCATTCAGCCGGGTTGGTTTGGCTGATGGCAATGACATGTTCGTCGTAATGATCCTCGTGGGGATGGTGCAGGTGTCCATCGTGTAAATAGTCGGTGTGGCCATCATGCATAACTCGGGTATGTCCACAATACTCTGAATGAATGTGGGTATGTTGCGGGTGATCATTGCACTGCATAGCATGTCTCCTAATGAAAATATGGGAATATGGAAATCGAAAACCCTAGGCTTCCTTCACATGATCCAACCCTTGGTGAAAAAGGGTGTGAATGTGATCATCGGCAAGGGTATAAAACGCATGTTGCCCGGCCCGGCGTACTTTGACCAGCTTTGCCTGCCGCAGCAGACGCAATTGGTGTGAAATCAACGGCTGCGATTTATCCAACATCAGGCAAATGTCACCAACGCACATCTCGGCATGGGCCAATAGCCCGATTATGCGAACTCGCGTCGGATCCGACAGTGCTTTGAATAGCTCCGCCAGATTCTGCCCCAAAGATTCATCCAGAAGGTGATTTTCGGCAAATGCAGCTAGATTGTGGTCGCCGTCACATAGGAAGTTTGATTCGCTCATTGTTTGATTCGCTACTGGGTTTGATTCGCTACTGGGTTTGATTCGCTACTGGGTTTGATTCAGTCAGTAGTTGATTAAATATGAATATATAAATATATGTTTATGTATTTATAGTAGACCGAAGGCGCTTACATGTCAAGTTACCCAAGTACCGTCTTCTCTTCCGCCTTACTCATTGTGCCAAATGCGACATGATCTCAGTCGCATTCGCGTCAACAGCCTTTTGAAAACACGTCTATACTGTCGGAACGAAATCTTTCCTGTGTGAAACGGACGACTGTCCACGACCCGAAGGAGCGCATGCATGGACTGGGCGAATCGTTGGCTGGGCGGTTTCTGAAACCCCGGCATTCTGGACGCTCCCGTGCGGGGCGTAAATGAACCCTATTCACCGTCGCTGGCCCAATGGCTGACCGCTGGACACACCCCGACTGCACCATCCGCCGCGCCGCCGCCGTCCTGGTTGACCAGTGGACGCGCTGTGGCCGTGCGCAATGTCGCCCTGGCACGTCGCGGGCTGTTGACCTTGCTCACCGCGCCAGGACAGTCCGTCCATTTGCCTGCCAACGCCACACACGATCTGGTGGAGACGGTCAAACGCAGCAGACTGCAACCCTGTTTGCGTCCCCTGGCCGAAGACCTATCCCTGGCGGTCGTCGCGGACGATTTCCCCGCTTTGATCTGGGCACAGCCGCAGGCCGCCGCGGGGACAATTCAAGGTCACCGCGCCCCACTGGTACTCGACCACGCCGCCACCCTGCCCGTGGACGGAATGCTGCCGCCCAATGTGGCGGTCGCGATCTACGGTCTGCACCTGAGCGCCGATCCCAAGGACGCCGGCGCGCTGCTCCTCTTCGCCGATGACGCGCTGGCCGCAGTTTTTGCCAATGCCATCCCAGTGGCCGGGCGCATCTCCGCCGCGTCACTGGCGCGGGTCTGGCAACATTGGCAGCCGCTCATCACCCGCCAACAGGACCGCGTGGCTCAGGTGCAGCAAGGCATTGCCCAAGCGGCAGGGCTGCACACCGCCATAGCCGCCGACGGCGCGCTGCCCCACGGCGTCTTCGTGCAGATTCCGGCGGAATGTGACGCAGCCACCTTCGCCGTCTACGCCTTGAGCGAGAACACGCCGCTACATTGGCTGCCCCAATGGCGTCCACTGCACCCGTGGGCAGTGACTGAGCGAAAGAGTGCGACGGTCCTGGCGCGGTGGATGCTGGCGCCGGTGGGGCCGAACTTCAGCGACGAGGAAGTGGAGCAGACCGTGTTGGGCGTCGTCAAGGCCGCCGAGTACTTGGGCGTGCGCTGGCAACTCGATCCACCCCGCGCCGCCGCCTATGCCGCGCTCATGGACATCACCTACGGCCCTGGCCACGACGCCTACCGGCCCGCTTTCGCCACGCCCGTCGTCGTCGATCCACATGCCTATTTCCCAACGCAGGTCGAAGCCCTGGCCTGTAAGTTGTAGTTTATTTCATTTCAAGGAGATCCCATGACTACCAACGGACCTATCCCAGTCACTGTATTGACCGGTTTTCTTGGCTCTGGCAAGACGACGCTGCTCAACCGCATCCTCACCGAAAATCACGGCAAGCGGGTGGCGGTGATCGAGAACGAATTCGGCGAAATCGGTATCGATCACGAATTGGTCATCGAAGCCGACGAAGAGATCTTCGAGATGAACAACGGCTGTATCTGTTGCACCGTGCGCGGTGACCTGATCCGCATCCTCGGCAACTTGATCAAGCGCCGTGACCGCTTCGACCACATCCTCATCGAGACGACAGGCATGGCCGATCCTGGGCCGGTGGCGCAGACCTTTTTTGTAGACGATGAGATGCGCGACAGCCTGCAACTCGACGCCATTGTGACCCTGGTCGACGCCTTCCACATCTGGCAACACCTCGACGATAGCGAAGAGGTGCAGGCGCAGATCGCCTTCGCCGATGTCATCCTGCTCAACAAAATCGATCTGGTGACGCCCGAACAACTGATCGCGCTCAAGGACCGCATCCACAGCATGAACGCGGCGGCGCGCATCTACGAAACCCGCGATGCCGCCGTCGACATGGACAAGATCCTGGGCTTGGGCGGCTTCGATCTCAACCGGGCGCTGGAAGTTGATCCCAAATTTATGGAACAGGAATATCCCTTTGAGTGGGCTGGTGTCTATGAGATGCAGCCCGGCCACTATAACCTCGTGCTCCAGGAAGGGCCGGACGATCCCAAAATGGATGTGGCGCTGGTGCCAATGGACGCGCCGTCGCTCGCCACCGTCGAGAGCCTGCGCGGGGCCGAGCGCGCCTTTGCCTGGCGAGACGGCGCCAAGTGGGTGCTCTCCGGTGCGTCCATTGCGCCGGGCGAACAACTTTACCGCCTGCCGCTGACTTCTGGGACCGGACAGGAGATGATCTTCGATCTGCACATTGAGCGGCCCGGCTACTATGCCCTCTTTACCGAGCATCATCCAGACGAGTTCGATCTAGCCGTCGATGGCCCCGAAAGTGCGATCCTGCCCCTGGCCGAGCGCGAATTCAAGCCGCCCCACGAACACGATGACGAAGTGACGTCGGTGGGCATCACCCTGCCCGGCGACCTCGATCTGACCAAACTCAACCGCTGGATGAGCACACTGTTGCGCACCCAAGGCCCCGACATCTACCGCATGAAGGGTGTGCTTAGCATCGCCGGCAACCCGGATCGTTTCGTATTCCAGGGCGTACACATGCTCTTCGATGGCCGCCCCGATCGCCCGTGGGGCAATCGCCCGCGCAAGAACGATCTAATCTTCATCGGGCGCAACCTGGATCGGGAACAGCTTAACGCGGAGTTTCAGGCATGTCTCGCTTGATCCGTCGCACCGAGAAAGCACAGACGGTGACTGCGCGCTGGCGGCGCGTTATCGCCGATCATGTCATTGGCCTGGCCTGGTCGCCCGATGGCCGCATGCTGGCCGCGGCGGCGGTGAGCGGCGAAATTGTGCTGTTGAACGCAGCCGACGGCACGATCCGCCATCGGCTGCCGGGCCACGAATTCGGCACCATGTCCATCTCCTGGCGCGGGGACGGGCAGATCCTGGCCAGCGCCGGGCAGGACGGCAAGGTGCGCCTGTGGGATGCGCAAAGTGGCACGTCCACGGCGGAGATGGCAGGCGGAGCGATGTGGGTGGAGCGGGTAGCCTGGAACCGCGCCGCCGGCAAAACCGCGGATCAGGCGATCCTGGCGTCGGCGGCGGGCAAGGTGTTGCGCCTCTGGTCGCCCAACGGCGAACTGCGCCACGAATACCGCCACGACAGCACGATTCAGGACATTGAATGGAAACCCGCCGGGCGCGATCTGGTGATGGCGGCCTACGGCGGCATCGCCTTCGTCCATCCCGACAAGCCGGATCGTGTGCGCCAGTTCAAATGGCAGGGCGCGGCGTGGGTCTGCGCCTGTAGTCCCAACGGAAAGTACGTGGCCACCGGCGATCAAGATGCCACCATCCACTTCTGGGACGCCCGCACCGGCAAGGATCTGCAAATGTGGGGCTACCCCACCAAAGTGCGCGAACTGGCCTGGGACAGCCGCAGCCGCTATCTGGCCACCGGCGGTAGCGCCACCGTGGTGGTTTGGGATTGTTCAGGCCGCGGCCCCGAAGGCAGCAAACCGCTGCAACTGGAAGCCCACACCGACACGCTCACAGCGTTGTCTTTTCAACACCGCGGATCACTGCTCGCCTCTGCCGCCCGCGATGGACGGGTGATCCTCTGGCACCCGGGGCAGCGTGAGACGCCGGTTGCCGGTCACCAACACAAAGGGGCAGTCAGCCGCATCGCCTGGTCGCCCGATGACAAACAGTTGGTCTCCGGTGACAGCGAAGGTGAAATTGTCCTGTGTGATGTGCAAGGTTGAATCAGTACCCGGCAGAGGACACGGAGGACACGGAGGACACGGATGACACGGAGCGTAGAACGAATGGAGTAAAACGACATGGATGAGAGTACGCCTCAAATCCGCATTGACACCTGGCTGCATGCGCTGCGTGAAAGCGGCTATCGCTTGACGCCGTCTCTGCGCGCTGTGGTGGCGGTGGTGGCCGAGAGCCATCACGCCCTGACGCCGATGCAGGTGCTGGCGTTGGCCCAGGCCGGAGACGCCGAGATCAGCCGCGCCACTGTCTACCGCACGTTGGAAAAATTGGTGGAATTGCGCCTGGTGCAGACCGTCCACGACGCTAGTGACTGTCTGCGCTACGTGGCGGGCGACGCCGATCACCAACTGCTTGTGATCTGCCCCCAATGTGGCCGTTCCGACGCAGTGCAGAGCGAGCGGTTGATGGGGCTTGTCAACGCCATTGCCGCCGATCACGGCTATCGGCTCAAGGATCGGCTGCTCCAGATCTTCGGCATCTGCCCGGAATGTCAGTGATACCATGCCCATCTACGTCTACACCTGCCCTGAATGTGAGTTGGAAGAAGAGCAGATGCACCCGGTGGGGCAGGCGCCGGACACACTCTCATGTCCGCTGTGTGGAGGATATTTTTACCGCAACGTGTCGCTTTTCTACGTGGGCGGGCAGGTGAAGGACACGCCATCCTCATCGGCGCCGCGCATAGAACCGGCATGGGCACTGGATCACGGCCCCGACTGTCTTTGTTGCCGTCCACGACCGCGCCGCAGATAAACGATCCGCCGTGCGAGTGAATCATCCTTAGACGCGTTCATCATCTCTACTGGTACACGCACTACGCACTACGTAAACACAAGATATTGACCCCAATCATTCAGGAGACCCAACCCATGACCACCCACCGACGCAATCCCAAAGCGCCCCAAGAAGTTGAACCGCCGCCCAAACCGGTGCCGTTGACCATCCTCACCGGCTTTTTGGGCGCGGGCAAAACCACGCTGCTTAACCGTATCCTCAACGCCGAACATGGACTGCGCGTCGCCGTCCTCGTCAACGATTTTGGGGCGGTCAACATCGACAGCCGCCTCATCGTCGGTGTGGAGGAAGGCAAAACCGTGAACCTTTCCAACGGCTGTATCTGCTGCACTATCCGTGGCGATCTGCTCGACGCCACCATCGACCTGATGCGCCGACCGGAGCCGCCGGAGTACATCCTGGTGGAAGCCAGCGGCGTCTCGGATCCTGGCGAAGTGGCGCGCACCTTTCTGTTGGTGCCGGCCTACGTACAGGTGGACAGCATCATCAGCGTGGTGGATAGCGAACAATTTCAAGATCTCACCGGCAAAAATGCCATTCTGGCTCTGGATCAGGTGGGTGTGGCCGACATCATCGTCCTCAACAAAGTGGATGTGGCCACGCCTGCCCAGTTGGAAGACGTGCGCGACTACATCCACCAGGTGTCGCCACGGGCGCGCGTCATCGAGACGACCTTCGGCCAGGCGCCGCTGGAATTGCTTTTGGGCGTCGGCGCCTACGATCCCGAACGGCTGGCCCAACGTGCCCCGCTAGATATTCATGTCCATGCCGAAGAAGAAGAAGCGCACGACCATGATCACGACCATGATCACGACCATGTTCATCACGATCACACATTGGTCTTCAACACGTGGACATACACCTGCACCGACGAGCCGCTTTCGTTCCAGTCGGTGCGCCGGGTGCTGAGGCAACTGCCCAACAACATCTTCCGCGCCAAGGGTGTGCTCCACCTCGACGAGATCCCCGACCGCCAGGGGATTGTGCAGGTGGTGGGCAAGCGCGCACGCGCCACAATTGGCGAGCCGTGGGGCGATCAAACCCCGCGCAGTGAACTCGTCTTTATCGGTGAGGCGGGCACGCTGGATGTGGAATCGCTTCAGACCCAGTTGGACAACTGCCGCGTCAGCCGCGTCAGCACCGCACGCGAGATTCTGAACGGTGTCGTCGATTGGATTCGAGGAGTTTAACTATGCAGAGTGTACAAAAACGGCTGCCCGTCACCGTGCTTTCGGGCTTTCTGGGCGCGGGGAAGACGACGCTGCTCAACCATGTGCTCAACAACCGCGCCGGGCTGCGCGTCGCCGTCATCGTCAACGACATGAGCGAAGTCAACATCGACGCCGAACTGGTGGACGGTGAAGCAAAACTCAGCCGTACGGAAGAACGCCTCGTAGAAATGACCAACGGCTGTATCTGCTGCACCCTGCGCGAGGACCTGCTCGTGGAAGTGGCCAAATTGGCGCAAGAAGATCGCTTCGACTACCTGCTCATCGAATCCACGGGCATCTCCGAGCCGATGCCTGTGGCCGCCACCTTCACCTTTCCGCTGGACGAAGCCAAAACAACCAGCCTCTCCGACTTCGCCCAACTTGATACGATGGTGACGGTGGTGGATGCCGTCAACTGGCTGCGCGACTACATCGAAAGCAAGAGCCTCAAAGAAAAAGAGATGGCTCTGGGCGACGAAGACAACCGCACCGTCGTCGATCTACTCACCGATCAGGTGGAATTCGCCAACGTCATCATTATCAACAAGACCGATCTGATCGATGAATTTCAACTGGGCCAGCTAGAGGATATTCTGCGCCACCTCAACCCCGAAGCCACGCTGCTCCATGCCGAATACGGCAAGGTGCCGTTGGAGATGGTAATGGGGACAGGCATCTTCGACTTTGAGAAGGCATCACGCGCGCCGGGCTGGGCCAAGGAATTACGCGGCGAACACACCCCCGAAACCGAAGAATATGGGATCAGCAGCTTCGTCTACCGTGCCCGGCGACCCTTCCACCCGCAACGCTTCTACGATCTGCTCATGTCCGAGGCCATCGAAGGCGTGCTGCGATCCAAAGGCTTCTTCTGGCTGGCCACGCGCATGGACCTGGCCATGCTCTGGTCGCAGGCCGGCGTCAAAGCCAATATTAAACCGTCGGGCAAGTGGTGGGCCACCGTGCCCCGCGATCAATGGCCCACCGATCCACGGGCGCGCAACTACGTGACCCAGCGCTGGGAAGAACCCTTCGGCGACCGTCGCCAGGAACTCGTTTTCATCGGCATCGACATCGACACAACCGCCATCATCGCCGCGCTGGACGCCTGCCTGCTCAGCGAAGACGAGATGATCTGGATCGACGTGGCGCAGTCGATGTTTGCCGATCCGTTTCCGTAACCAAACCACAACCTACTGTGCCAATCTGCCCAAATTCACTCAATCTGCGTTCTATTCTCTGCCCTTCTGCCGCAGTAGACGTGACGAATTGGCGAGGATGCCCAGATCGGGGATCGACTGCGCCGCCGCGGCGAAGATGGGCGGCAGAATGCCGAAGGCGGCCAGGCTCAAGCCCAACAGGTTGTAGATCGTGGTGAAACCGAAGTTCATCTTCACCACACGCAGGGTGCGGCGGGCGATGTGCAGCACGTCTGGTACCAGCGCCCAGTCATCGCGCATGAGGACGATGTGGGCGGCTTCCATGGCGATGTCGGTGCCTGCCGCACCCATCGCAATGCCCACATCGGCCTGGGCCAGGGCCGGCGCGTCGTTGACGCCGTCGCCCACCATCACCACCGTGTGACCGCGGCGCTGATATTCTTTGACGATCTCTACCTTGTCTTCAGGCAGCATTTCGGCCTGATAGTCGATGCCCAGTTGACCGGCCAACGTCGCCGCTGTGGATTCGTTGTCGCCGGTGAGCAGGCGGATCTCTTTGATGCCCAGGGCGCGCACCTGTTGCAGCGCCGCCGGTACTTCGGGGCGCGGCGTGTCCGCGGCGGCGAGAATGCCGATGGGCAGTTCGTTCTCGCTGACGTAGAGGAGCGTGTTACCCGCCGCTTCAAGGCCGGTGCCGTCGCTGTTGGCCTCAACGAAGCGACGGTTGCCCACGCGCACGCGGCTGCCGTCAATCGTAGCTTCCACACCCATCCCCGGCGTCGCCGCAAAGGACTGCGCCTCCAGCAGTGGAATTCCCCGATCTCGTCCTGCCTGGCGCACCGCTTCGGCCAGTGGATGTTCCGAGTAGCGTTCGGCGGCGAAAGCAAGCCCCAGGATCTCTTCGCGACTGCGCCCGTTCAATTCCACCACGTCGGTGATCTGGGGGCGACCCAGGGTGAGCGTGCCTGTCTTGTCGATGAGGAGCACGTCGGCTTTGGCCAGCAGTTCCAGGTATTTGCCGCCTTTGATCAAGATGCCGCGACGCGCGCCTGCGCCGATGGAGGCGAGCACGGCGATGGGTGTGGCCAGGGCAAACGAACAGGAACAGGCCACCACCAGCACCGCCGCCGTGGCCAGTGGATCGCGACCGATGAGATAGGTGAGCGCGGCAATTGCGGCCACCACAGGCAAAAAGTAGCTGGAAAAGCGGTCGGCCAGGCGTTGTACATCGGCGCGGTTGGCTTCGGCCTCTTCCACCAGCCGAATCACCTTGCCGAAGGTTGTGTCCGCGCCGACACGGGTGGTGCGGATGCGTAGCCCGCCCAGTTGGGCAATCGTGGCGGCAAAGACATTGCTGCCCGGTCCCGCTTCCACCGGCATCGATTCGCCGGTGATGGTGGCCTGGTTCACCGTGGCCTGCCCTTCGAGGACTTCGCCGTCCACCGGGATCTGTTCGCCGGGACGCACAATGACCGTGTCACCAGCGAGGACCTGGACGATGGGCACTTCGACTTCGTCGCCGTTGCGCAGGACGCGTGCCGTCTGTGGGGCCAGCGCGGTGAGGTCCTTGACGGCGCGGCGGGCGCGTTCCGCTGTGAAAGTTTCTACGTAGTCGCCCACACGCATGAAGAAGACAACAATGGCGGCGGTGATCCACTGCCCCACCACCAGCGCCGCCACCACGCCCACGCTCATCAACGTATGCGAGATGACTTCACGGTTCCATGTTGCACGGAGAACATTCATCAACACCGGATACCAGCCGATGAGCACAATCACCACGCCCACGGCAAACGGAATCCGCTCGGTGACAGCTTCAAACAGGCCCAACCATTCGCCCGCCACCACAATCAACAACACCACACCAAAAATGAGTCCGCTGAAAAAGAGCACCGCCCGGGTAAAAGCGGCGGCGTTCAACGGTTGAGTGCCCTTCGTTTCGCCGGTGTTGTCTTCGGCGGGGACGCTGTAGCCGGCCTTTTCCACCGCAGCGCGGATGACAGCCGGATCGGCCTGTGCCGGATCGAACTGGACGACGGCTTTCTCCGAAGCTAGGAAGACGTCTACCGACTCGATGCCGGGTAGCGATGCAATCGAACGTTGAACACTGTTGCAGCAACCGGCGCAGTCCATCCCGCGTACAGGCATTTCAATGCGTTGTAGCGTCGTCATGCTACTTCCTCCACCTTCTTGGGGTTCACCTTCTTGGGTTCACCAGCTTGGGGTTCACCAGCTTGTTAGGGTCCACATCGTAACGCGTGCATTCGTAGACGCCGCGAGCGACGTCTGCCAGCAATTCCTCGGCCAGTTGCATGAACACTTCTACCCGCGGATCGCTTAATCGATAACGGACATACCGCCCTTCTTGTTCGTTTACCACCAGTCCACACCCACGCAGACATCCCAGATGGTTGGAAACATTTGACTGGCTCAATTCCGTTGCGTCGACAATCTGTGACACAGTTTGTGGTCCGCCGCGTAATGCCTCTAAAATCGAGAGGCGCGACGGATCCGCAAAGCCACGAAAGAGCTTGGCTTTGAGATCAGTTGCCTGAAAAACGCCGCTTAACAGCATTTGAACCTCCACAGCATGTTATCATATCATTGTTTGCTGATATGATAGTGGGAATCGACTGTCGCGTCAAGTGACTTTGCCGTCCAATTGTTCAGCTAGAAAGAATCGCGCCATGCGCCCCCCTTTTCTCTTCCTCGATACGTTGTGATCCTGATCGATATTCTGGTCGTGGTCTTGTTGGTCTACCTGGCGCCACGCTTTATTGATGCGTTTGGGGTTTGGCTACAACCATCGCCTGAAAGTGAGATGGAGAACACTGTCACCGCTGAGGTGGTGGCGCTGCTTGAGGCAGAAGCGCCGCCAGAAGCGGGTGTGGCTCAGCCGTATCAGGTTGTGCAGGTAACGGTGCTTGATGGCGAATGGGCAGGTGAATCGTTGATTGTGTTCTACATCCTGCCCAACATCCTGGCCGGGGCGAATCCTGTGGCGGTGAGTACGTTTGGAGCCTTCCTGATTCTGGCGGTGACGCTCTACGTGGTCTACGGTTGGACGTTGAAAACCCATGCCGCCGTGCTGAGGGTGCTCACGTCGCTGGCGATCACCGGTCTACTGGCGGCTTACTTATCGACGCTACACACTTGACGGGCTTCGGCAGCGAAGAGGCCATGTTCGTGAGCCAGCAACCGAACACCTCTATCGATCTGCGTGGTCTCGTGCTGAGTGGTATCCTCATCGGTGCACTGGGCGTGCTCGACGATCTTGTCATCACTCAGGCATTGGCTGTGTTTGAGTTGCATCTCGCCAATCCGTCGCTTTCGTTTGCACGACTTTACCGGCAGTCGATGCGCATTGGGCAGGATCATGTGGCCGCCACCATCAACACGCTTGTGCTCGCCTACACGGGTGCAGCGCTGCCCCTCTTGCTACGAGTGAGCCAGGGTGGCGAACGCTTGGGTACCTTTGTCAACCGTGAATTTGTCACCGAAGAGATTGTGCGTACGCTGGTGGGATCGCTCGGCTTAATCGCCGCTGTACCGTTGACGACCGGACTAGCCTGTCTGTTGGTGATCCACCACCAGCGGCTAGGACGGTTCCGTCCACTGTTGGGGCCGGTCAGCCTGGGTGACGGACATGGGCATCATCACCATCATCATTAAATTACAGGGCAGAGCCAAAACAAAAAGCTGGAACCCACTCTTCTGGGTTCCAGCTTTTTGTGATTATTCAGTTGTGACGACGATTATTCGCGATCCGGTGCAGCCACGCCGTAGGACGCAGGCAACAGTTCGCCGAACAGGGTGACGTAGATCATGCGGTAGACGTCGCTGCTGTCGAACTGGGTGCTGAACTCGGTGCGCAGCAGGTCGGCGTTGAGGCCCTCGGCGCGGCTGAGCATGGCACCGGCAACATCGTTTGTGCCTACCCAGCCGATGGCGAATTCCATTGTGGTGCCGAAAGCGTCGGGCTCGGAGACGAAGGGAGCGGTGTTCTGCCCTTCGATGCCGTCCAGCGGGAAGCCCTGGTTAAAGCCGATGCCGATGGGGTTGCCGGTGCTGGTGGTGACGCGGTTATTGCTGGCAGGCGCTGGGCCGAAGACCTGCATGCCACCGGCATCACTGTCCGCTGCGGTGAGGAGCAGGGTGTTCGGGTTCTCGGCGATGAAGTCGCGGTAGACGCCGATGGTGTCGTCGGCGGCCTTGAGGGCGCGCAGTGTGCCGATGGCGTTGGCGTTGTTGGGCACGTTGTCGGTGCTTTCCACTTCAGCCACCAGGAAGAAGGGCATTTCGGCGGCTTCGCTGTGACGCTTGAGCACTTCCAGCGCCATCGTGTTCATCTCCGCCGGGGTAGGCGGGTTGTAGCCGGCGGTGTCGGGGTGGCTGCCCCAGAGGATCAGGCGTCCATCCTTGGTGTCGGCCATGCTCTCGTCGACCAGGTCGGCGGCGATCAGGCGTTCTTCGGTGGTGTCGTTGAACATGTCATCGCGGGCGAAGAGGCCAAGGACCTTCGGCGCATATTCAGGATCGGCCTGGATGGCTTCCCACAGTGCTTCAAATTCGGCGCGGGTGCGCACGATTTCGTAGCCCAGTTCGCTGGCTTCCATGAGCAGGTTGCGACCGTCTTCGCGGGCAGGGCCGCGGCCGTTGAGCTGATCTTCGTGGACGTAGCATTCGAGGGTGATTTCGTCTTCGCAGGCAGGCGTCTCCGCGGGCAGGAAGAAGCCCTCACCACCGCCCAACATCACCTTGGCCATTGGTTCGCCCTCAAAGCCGGGGCGACCGTCGAGCAACTGGCGGGCGATCTCGTTGGAGAGGTTGCGATCGCCTACTTCGGCCAAAAAGACGGCGGTGCCGGGTTCCGGCAGATCGCCGTCGTTGACAATACCCACCGGCATACCGGCGGCAGCAGCTTCGCGCATGACACTGCCCGAGAAACCACTTAACGACAGGATCGGGCGACCTTCCGAACCTTCTTCTTCAGGATCGATGCCGCCGTCCTGGCCGAAGGAACCTGGGCCAAGCACCTTGTAGCCGAAGGCATGTACGGTGGCGCCGCCGTTGGACGTGCCCACCAGGCGGTCGCTCATGTGACCGCGGTAGATGGCCATCTCGGGCAATTGATCCCAATTCAGTGCGCCATCCGGGCCAACCCAATACATGCGGGCTGCGTTCCAGTGGTTCAGGCCGGTGCCATCGGGGTGGAAAAAGATGACGTTGCCGGTTTCGTAGCCTTCGTCCTGACCGCTGGCGGGCACGACGGCCAAAACCATCATGACGGCAACCAGCAGCAGAATACTAAGTCGTCGCATTGCAATCCTCCTACACGTGAGAAGTAGTGGTTGTCTACCAACTTTACTGAGATTCCGTATCATCCAGATACTGGCCGCAGTGTAGGTGGGCAATGTCAACGAATTGTCAATGAAATGTAAAAAAGAGTTGAACTATTTGTTAATTCCGTTGCCTATGCCAACGCCGTGTTCGAAGGCGCGCCAAAGGTTGGCGTAGCGTCCGCCACGGGTGAGGAGATCGGCGTGGGTGCCGATTTCGATGGCCTGATCGTAGTCGATGACGATAATGCGATCGGCGCGGGCTGCCGTGGAGAGGCGATGGGCGATAACCAGGGTGGTGCGTCCTTTGGCCAGCTCTTCGAGCGAACGTTGGATGGCGATTTCAGTCTCGGTGTCCAGGGCGGAGGTGGCTTCGTCGAGGATCAGGATGGGTGGGTTCTTGAGAAACATGCGCGCAATGGAGACACGTTGTTTCTGCCCTCCCGAAAGCTTGACGCCACGCTCGCCGATCACTGTCTGCATACCGTCGGGCAGGCTGCGAATGAACGCTTGCAACTGGGCAAGCCGCGCCGCCGCCCATAGTTCGTCTTCGTCGGCGTCGAGTTTGCCGTAGGCGATGTTTTCGGCCATCGTCCCCGCGAAGAGGAAGACGTCCTGTTGCACGATGCCGATTTGGCGGCGCAACGAGGAGAGCGTCATCTTCTGGATATCGATGCCGTCAATGGTGATGGTGCCGCCGTCCAGTTCGTAGAAGCGGGGGAGCAGGCTGCACAGCGTCGATTTCCCCGCGCCCGAGGGGCCGACGAAGGCCACGGTTTCTCCGGCGGTGATGGTGAGGTCGAGGTTTTTGATGACTTTGCGGTGTTGCTCGTAGCCGAAGGTGATGTCTTTGTAGTGGATGTCGCCTTTGAGGTGATCCACTTCAACGGCGTCGGGCGCGTCGACAATGTCGGGTTCCGTCGCCAGCAGTTCCTGGTAGCGTTTAAAGCCGGCTATACCGCTGGGGTAGGTCTCAATCACGGCGTTGATCTTCTGAATTGGGCGGAAGAAGAGTTCGGTAAGCAGCAGGAAGGCGATGAACTCGCCGTAGGTCAACTCGCCCTGAATCACGAACCAGGTGCCGCAGACCATAACAAAGATGGCAATGAAGCGCATGAGCATGTAGCTGAACGAGATGCTTTTGGCCATGATCTCGTAGGCCGTCAACTTGGTGGTGCGGTAGTTCTGGTTGTTCTCGGCAAAGAGTTTTGCTTCGTGGGCTTCATTGGCAAATGCCTGCACCACGCGGATGCCGCCTACTGTGTCTTCGACGCGGGCGTTGAACTGGCCCAGGTTGTCGAAGAGATGGGTGTAGGTGTGGGTCATTTTCTGGTTGAAATAGACGGCCACCCAGGCCACCAACGGCACAATCACGAAGGTGAGCGCCGTCAGTTCCCAATTGATCCACGCCATCAGCCCGAAAGCGCCTACCAATGTCATCACAGCGATGAAGACGTCTTCGGGGCCGTGGTGGGCCACTTCGCCGATGGTGTGCAGATCGGTGGTGACACGCGCCAGCAGGTGACCCGTCTTGTTGTTGTCGAAGAAGCGGAACGAGAGCTTCTGGATGTGGTCGAAGGCTTTGCGGCGCATGTCGGTTTCGATGTTGATGCCGAGCATATGCCCCCAGTAGGTGACAACGTATTGCAGCCATGTGTTGACGGCGTAGATCACCAGCAGCCCTGCCGCGGACAGCAGGATCATGGGCCAGTCCTCACTAGGCAGCAGCCTGTCGATGAATTGGTTAATGGCCAGTGGGAAGACCAATTCCAGCAGCCCGACAATGACGGCGCTGGTGAAGTCGAGTAGAAAGAGACTGCGGTAGGGTAGATAGTAGGCGAAGAAGTTACGGATCATGGGGGACGACTCCAGGTGGAACGACGAATGTGACGATAGATGGCTTGCATTATCGGCGCTACGTGCGTTCCTGCAAAATCGACCCTGGATCGAGCCGGAAGAGAATCCGCCAAGAATTTATTGCGACGATGTGACCCCTGCGCCGCTACTTTTGCTTGCGCGGCGCGCCGAATTTGAGAATTCACCGTTGATGAAGTTCTCACCAGATTGCTTTAGTTAACCAAGGTTAATTTATAGATAAACCACGGTTTATCTCAGTGTGTTTAGTGCACCAGAAAGGAAAGCTGAATGGCTTATCGAATCGTCCCTGACCTGTGTGTCGTCTGTGATGCCTGCCGTCTTGCCTGCCCCCGCAACGCCATTAGTGCCCATGTTTCGGAGAAAACCTACGTGGCTGTGGCGCCGACGGTCATCTGGCAGAGCGAGTGTGACGGGATCCGCTCCATTGTGCCGTTGCTGTCGAGGATAGGATGACCGTGTGGATCAAAACGGGGATAACCCAGCAATTTCTCTAACCTGTCGATCAACCGATCCGAAATTGCGTGCTCCAGGCAACCGGCTTCGTCGTGTACTTCATCGATAGAATAGCCGACGAGTTCTACCAGAAAGGTTTCTAAAATCCGATGCTTGCGCAAGCGATTCAGGGCAAGCCGATGACCTGTTTCGGTCAACTGCGCACCCATACGGCTGCGGTGGACGATGTAGCCTGCTTCGTCGAGCTGCTTAAGCATTTCTGAAACGCTGGACATGCCGACATCCAGTGCGGACGCGATGCGGCCGGTCTTGGCCCAGGGCTCGTCCTGGGTGATTCGGAAGACGGTGATCAGGTAGAGGCCGACAGTATCGCTCAACATAGTCTTTGGAGGGTGGTCGGAATTTTACTCGCTTACAGCGGCGGCAGCCAGGTGCGTCCAAACGCCTCAGAGTATAGCATGAGCCGCAGGTCGGTTTTTGACCGATTTCTCTGATCCTTGCTTTGGAGCAGGTTTACGCCTTTGATAACCGTGGTTAAATCGCCAACTGAGCGTGTTTAAGTGATTTGGGATTGGGGATAGGCAAACTCTACCCAGTCACCAATCCCAAATCCCAAATCCCCAATCCCCAATCCCCAATGCCGCCCGACGCAATCGGCATGTCGGCCAGGATCCAAGAGCCCAGTCCGCCGTCGAGCGCGCGTGCACGGAAGCCATGTGCGCGCAGCAACGCAGCGGCTCTTTCTCCGTGCGATGCCCCTAGATTGAGCATCATGCAGTAGGTGACAACCTCCTGGCTGAGATCGAGTGTGGTCAACTGCACCGCGAGATCGTCAAGCGGAATGTGAATGGCATCCTCAATATGGCCGATGCCGTACTCTTTTTCGCCACGCACATCAATGACCAACGGGGGCGTATCTTTTAGTTGCGCAATGCGTAGCTCTCTAGGTTTCACCAGTTCCTTGTTGCGGATCGTGTGCACCATGTAAGCCTCCATGTGTTTTACCGCTTAACGCTCCCAGCGTATCTTCTCCGCCAGCGAACGTCGTTTCCCTGCAGGCCATTCACCGGCGGGTTGGCCAAGGTAGAAGAAACCGAACAGTTTCGTCGATTCGTCAAAGCCCACCACGTTGGCTACATGTGGATGGATTGCAGTTGCGCCGCTTGTCCACTTGCCTGCCAACCCAAGGGCAGATGTCATCAAATGTAGATTCTGTACAGCGCTGCCGAAGGCGATCACTTCTTCCCATTCAGGCATTTGGGGGCTGGGCTGCATGCCCAGAGCGATCCAGACCGGCGCTTGCCAGACGCGCTCACGTTGATTCCGTTCTCCTTCGGCGTTATAACGATCTCCCTCATTCAATAGCCGGTAGGCTGCGCCGAAGGCATCGCCAATGGTTCGGCGCGCCTCCCCACTGAAGACAACAAAACGCCACGGCTCCGTCTTGCCGTGACTGGGCGCCCAGTTGGCCGCTTCCAGCACCTGCACCACCAGATCCAGGTCGATTGGTTCAGGTAACAGAGCCTTTAACGGGAAGCTACGTCGCGTGCTGAGGACGTTGTATAGGCGTTGGGCTGTCTCGTCATCACGCTGCGGTGAGGGCGCATGGCTCTCTACTGGCTGTGGCACGAGGATCTGCATCTGCTCGGCCATCTCGATCAGTTTCGGGCGAAGCTGCGCTGCTTCTGTCAATCGTGGCTCAAACGGGATGCGCACCAACTGAGTAAGGCCATTGCCGCGCACAGCGATCTCGATGCCGTCGGCGTCAAGCTCGGTGACGACGGCGCTGTCGGCCCAGGTGAGGCCCGCCAGCCGCCGTGCATACGCCAGGACCGTGTCGTCGTGGTCCTCGTTCATGTGGGCGATGGCATTGGCCGCAATATCAGCCAGGGGATCCAGGATGGTCGGTTCAGTCAGAGTTGATTCAGCCATTGATGTTTTCTCCGATCTTTGTGGTCATCTGCGTAGCCATCCAGGTGATGGCCTTATCGCGGCTAAATGAGATGTCGCCGGTCAGCAATCTCTCCATCGCCGCCACATACTCTTGCATATCAGCCGGCGTGGTTAGATCATCTACTTCCATGAGGACTAATCATGGCAACTAAGTTGTGTTTACTTTAACTATCCACTCCTCCTTACGTCTCTATTCTGAAATTACAGTGCGCAGCAACACCCCCGCTCTAGAGTGACATGATTCGCCATTGACATGATTCGCCATTGACATGATTCACCGTGCCGCTGTGAACTTCAGGATAGAATCTACGCCACTTCCGGTGCGACGGCTTGACCGGCTTCGCCTGTGGAAAACTGTGCATGGGGTTCGATCTGCCGCGGTGCGAAATCGTTGTAGAACCAGATTTGCACCAGCGCGAACAGGGTCGCGCCCACGGCCAATACCAGAACAGCGGCATACCCCATGCTTTCGGCCAGCGCCAGCCCCAGGCCACTGACAATGAAACTCAAAATCGATGACAACGAAAATTGGAGTGTGTAGTCGGTGCCGGCGCTAGACGGATCGGACTTGTCCATCATCATGGTGAAGAGACAGGTGCTGCCGGCGCCATAACCGATCATCATGACGCCGATAGCGGCGTAGACGGCCATCAGGTTGTCTAACCCTTGGGCCGGGATGTAGAGCGCCCCAATCGAAAGGATAATAAACAGATTGACCAGCAGCAGCGCGGTTTTGCGCCCAAAACGCTGGACGATCCAGCCGGCGGCCACTGCGCCGCCAATGCCGAAGAGAGAGCCGACGATGTTGGTGGAAAAGCCGATGCGATCCAGCGCCCAGCCCAGATCAACGAGGATTGGGTTGATCAAACCGTAGGCCATGCTGATACCAACATTGAAGACAAGCAGAATGGGCATCCAGCGCAACATGCCGGGGCGGCGAAAGAAGCGTCCTAGATCGCGTAGGCCCACCCGTTCGGATCGGAAATCGGCGGGTGCGGGCTGCTCACGGTGATTCAATACCGTCAACAGGGGAATGGCCGTGGCTGCGGCCAGTAGAAGCATGCTGCCTGTCCATCCCAGCCATTGATAGGTGATCAGCACCAGGCCGCCGCCGATAAGATTGCCGATCAGACCACCGGCGGTCTGGATGCTGTTGCCCAATCCCCGCTCCTCCGGCTGCAAAATAGTAACGGCCAGGGCGTCGGCGGCGATGTCCTGAGTGGCGGAGAAGGTGGAAATCAGGGCGAAGACCAGCGTCAACGACGACAGTTGTTCAGGCACCTGGAAAAAGGCCGCCGCCACCATGCTCAATGCCAACAAACTCTGGAGCACTACCAACCAGCTTCGATAATGTCCTAATTTCTTTGAGCCGAAGCGGTCGACCAGCGGCGCCCACAGGAATTTGATCGACCAGATCAGCCCCAGCGCGTAGATCCAGGCGATGCCGTCCAAACTTGCGCCGGACTGGCGCAGAATGGCCGGCACAGCGGCAAAGATAAAGCCGATGCCTAGATACTGCGATGTGTAGAGGCCACCCAGCAGCCAGAATTTTCGCCGTTGAATTGGATCTTGTAAGTTCATGGGAGGTTCCTCTTCTTTAAACGAATTGAAGCGTTGAAGCGTTGAAACGCTTTACTGATCCACTGCTTCAACGCTTAACCGTTCAATCGCTACGGCGCCGATCTGCCAGCCTTTGGCCTTTTCGCGTTCGTCCCAGAAGCGGCGGTAGAGTCCGGGTTGTGCCAGCAACTCTTCGTGTTTGTCGCGCTGCACGATCTGTCCGTTTTCCACAACCAGGATCTGGTCGGCGTTCTGGATGGTGTTGAGCCGATGGGCGATGACCACCAATGTCTTTTCCTGGGTCAGCACGTCGAAAGCGCGCTGGATCAGCGCTTCGTTTTCCGGATCGAGAGAAGCGGTTGCCTCGTCCAGCAGCACGATGGGGGCGTCTTTGAGGATGGCGCGGGCGATGGAGATGCGCTGTTTCTGCCCACCGCTGAGGGTGGAGCCGCTTTCGCCGATCACCGTCTGGTAGCCATCGGCCATCTGCACAATGAATTCGTGGGCTTGCGCCTTCTGCGCGGCGAGGATCACCTCGTCGTCGCTTGCGTCGGGCTTGCCGATGCGAATGTTGTTGAGCACCGTGTCGTTGAAGAGGTAGACGTCTTGGAAGACCATTGTCATCATGGACAGCAGATTGTCGCTGCTCATCTCGCGCACGTCGACGCCGCCGATCTTCACAGCGCCGTGCTGCACATCCCAAAACCGTGCGATCAGGTTGGTGATGGTCGTCTTGCCGCTGCCGCTAGGACCCACCAACGCCGTGAATGAGCGCTCTGGGATAGTCAATGAAACCTGATCGAGTACACGCGCCGGTTCAATGGCTGCATCAGTGCTTGCCGCACTGCTGTTGCGGTTGACATAGTCGAAGGAGACATCGTTGAACTCAATCGCAAAGCCGCCGGCCAGCCGCGGCTGTGCAGGTTCTGGCAGGATGGGGTGGTGTAAGAAGGTGTTGATATTGCGCACCGAATTCTGCACCATGCGAATAAAGGCCAGCATCTCGAAGAGCGCATAGAGCGGCAGGTAGAAAGCCAGACTTAGCACGAGGAAGAGCAGGAACGTCTCCTGGGTGAGGCTGCCTTCCACGTAGAAACGCTGCCCCAGAATCAGGAAGAGTGCAAAACCCATCTCCAAAAAGAAGACGCCCACCGCGCCCCACGGCGTCATCGCGGTCACCGTGCGTGTGCTGGCCAGGCGATATTCTTCCATGGCGCCGGCGAAGCGTTCGAAGCGCCCACCCGCCAGGTTGAAGGCGCGGATGATGTGAATGCCCTGGATGTACTCGACCATGCGGGAATTGGCCACGCTGCGCGCTGCACTCTGTGTACGCCAGACACGGGCGAAGACCACCATCGCCTTGCGCAAGACGAAGATCATGGGCAACGTGCTCACGCCCAGCGCCAGCGCCAGCCGCCAATCCTGTGTGAGCATGTAGACGAAGAGCATGACGGGGGCGATAAGGGCCGTCATCAGCACGCCTATCGTCGATCTCAATTCAAGAAACATCAAATTGGTGGTGAAGAGGCTGTCGATGGTGCCCACATCGCTCTGAGTGAAGAAGCCCAGCGGCAACCGGCGTAGGTAGTCGGATAGGTGCAGGCGTAGATTGTTCTGAATATCGGCGTCCAGGCGCAGGCTGGCCTGGTAAGCGGGCATGCCCACAGCCAGTTGCGCTACAAAGGCCAGCACCAGCGCACCGATCCCCCACCAAACCTGGCTCAGGTTGGGTTCGGGCTGCAACAGGCCGAGCAAAATCCACACCAGGATCAGGCCCGGTGCGGCGATGGTCATCCCCTCCAATACCTTGAGGCCAATCATCATCCAGAAACGGGTGTGCAGGCTCTTCCCGGCCAGCTTCAGCGCCATACGGAAGATGTCATCGTTTTCGTCCAGCCCAGCGTATGGATTGGTAAACGGCTCTTGGATGGCGGTGAACAGCGCCGGTGCTTTGCTATGCACAGGGACAGCGGCGGCGGCGGCGCGCTTATCGGCCTGCTGTGCGCTAAACTGCCAGCCCTGAGCATCGGCGTGGGCCTGCCACATAGACTTGTAGAGTTCACTTTGTGCCAACAGTTCGGCGTGGGTGCCCGCCGCCGCAATCCTCCCATCGTCGATGAGCAGGATCTGGTCGGCACCGGTGATGGTGCTCAGGCGGTGCGCGATGACAATCAACGTCTTGCCTGCGCCGGCGGTCAATTCACCGATGGCGGCCTGAATCTGGCTCTCGTTTTCGGGATCGACGAAGGCGGTGGCCTCGTCCAACACAATGATGGGCGCGTCTTTGAGCAGGGCGCGAGCCACCGAAATACGCTGTTTTTGTCCACCGCTGAGGCGCATGCCGTTTTCGCCTACTTGATAGTCGTAGCCGCCCAGTTCCATGATAAAGTCGTGGCAGCGTGCAGCGGTGGCGGCGGCGATGATCTCGTCACGTGTGGCGTTGGGTTTCCCCACGCGGATGTTTTCGTAGATGCTGTCGTTGAAGAGGAAGACGTCCTGGAAGACGAAGGCCACATGATCCATCAGCGCCTCAATCGGCATCTCCTTGATGCTGACGCCGCCGATCTGGATGTCGCCGCCGGTGACGTCCCAAAAGCGGGGGATGAGGCGGGCGATGGTGGTTTTGCCGGCGCCGCTTGGCCCCACCAACGCCGTCATCGTGCCGACGGGCGCGGTGAACGAGACGCCCTTCAACACGGTGGACGCCTGGCCGGCGCTGTCGGCTGGGTCGCCGTAAGAAAAGGAGACGTCCTTAAATTCGATGGTGTGGTTCTGTGGTCGCTGCGGGTTTGCCGGTTCGGTGAGCGCAGCGGCGTTGAAGATCTCGCCGACCCGGTCCGCCGCGTACTTGATTTGGTACACGGCCGTCGCGCCGTGAAAGATCACATTCAGCACAGGGCGGTTGTAGGTCATGCTGATGAGGAGGAAGAAAAGGTAGGTGGGAAGATCCAACGATCCGCTCTGGTAGAACCACAGCCCCACCGGCGCCACCACGATCACGGCGCCTACCCGCAAGAGCACAAACATGAGCTGATAGGCAATGCCCAGGCGGGCGGCCATCTTGTCGTACAGATCGCGCATGCGCTGGATCGAAGCCCGTAACTTGGCGAACCGCTGTGTGGCCAGGGTGAAGGCTTTGATCACCTTCATGCCGTTGATGTATTGGATCACCGTCGCGTTCATCTGCGCCGTCTCGCGCTCATACTCGCCCATGATGGCCAGGCGTGACAACTGCCAACTAAAGACGGCAATCGCCAGCGGGGTGACGGCCATCGTCACCAGCGCCATGCGCCAGTCGATGATGAAAAGGGCAACGGTGGTGAAGATGGTGATAGCCACACCGCCGATCACATCCGGTGTCACATGGGCCAGGCCGACCTCTAACTGTTCGGTGTCTTCGTGGATGACCTTTTTGACGACGCCGGTGCTTCGTTGGTTGAACCAGCCTAGAGGCAGGCCGCCCATCTTACGCGCCAGGGCCAGGCGAATGTCGTAGAGGATCCTGTAGGCAGCCACGTGCGAAGCGGCTTCCGCGCCCAGCAGCGCCATCCCTTTCACCACGGCGGCGATCAGAGCGATCAAGGCCAGGCGCAAGATGTGGTCGGCGTCGATTTCACCCAAAGGTTTTGTAAAGACTTCTATCGCCACAAAATAGGCAACCAGGTAAGGCGCCAGGGCCAGCGCCCCGGCAACCGTACTGAGCAAGCCGGCAAGGATCAGACCGCCCTTGCGCGCCAGAATGATCGAACGTAGCGAATAAGATGGTGTCATTGTCTCCTCCTCGACACGGGGCGCTTGCTATGAATGCCCCGCATACATCAGCTCTGCGTAGCGTGTGGTGCGTCTTCCCGGTTGAGCCGATGCATGCATTATTGGCGGGTGGAGCGTTCCTGTGAGGATTGCTTCATGCTTTCGGGTGTGGTGGGCGTTGCTTCGACCTGTGCTGTTGGTTGCGTGTTGTCCTCGGTGGTCTTTCGGCTAACACGCGGTTTGCGTTTGACGTTCAGCCGATACATGCGGGTCAGGTTGTTGTACTTGGCCACTGTGTTTTTCTCCTTTTCGAACTTACCGTGAGTAGAATTCAACGATCTGTGACATGTCCGCGATGACTGGGATTTCGTCACGCTGCGGTTCGCTGGTAACGGTGACCGTGAACGTTTCCTTGTCCAGCGTCAGGTAGGGGACGGGCTGAGCCTCTTCGGTTGCGGCGAGGAAACAGGCCACCTTCCGGCTCTTTTCTCGAACAGAAATGACATCGCCCACCTTTACCCCATAGGAAGAGATGTTGACCGATTTGCCATTGACCAGAATGTGCTTGTGAGAGACATATTGGCGCGCCGCGTAGATTGTCCGCGCCAGGCCGCCGCGCAAGACGACAGCGTCGAGACGAAATTCCAACATGCGCAGTAGGTTGTCGCCTGTGAGGCCGGGCGCTTGTTGCGCCTTTTGAAAGTAGTTCTTGAACTGACGCTCGTTGATGTTGTACTGGGCGCGCAGCTTCTGCTTTTCCAACAACTGGCGCTTGTAATCCGACACTTTGCGCCGGATCGCCTGCGCCCGCCCATGTTGACCGGGGGGATGGGGCTTGCGCTGCATCACCTTAGCCGCTTTGGCTGTCAATGGGATGCCAATGGAACGGGATAGCTTTACTTTGGGGCCGTTGTACTTCATCGTTTGTCCTTTTGTTTGAATTTGGTGATTAGTGACTTGTGATTGGTGATTAGGCTTGTTCACTTGGCAGCGAATGGACAAGCCTAATCACCAATCACCAATCACATATGCACCCCAGACACGATCAACGGGCAGTTGTGACAGGGATGTGGCATGACCATGACGCTGACAGCGAATGCGTCTTCGATGAGGGCAGGGGTCAATGTCTCTTGTGGCGAACCGTAGGCCAGCGCCTGCCCGGCTTTCATCATCAGCACCGTGTCGGCGTACTGGGCGGCCAAGTTGAGATCGTGCAGGATAGCCAACACGCCCACGCCACGCTCCGTGAAAGTCCGCGCGATCTGCAACGTGCGGTGTTGGTGGGCTAGATCCAGGTTGTTGGTCGGCTCGTCCAAGAGCAGATAACGTGCCCCTAGCGGCGACTCTTCCCAAACTTGCACCAGCGCCCGCGCCAGTTGTACACGTTGTTGTTCCCCGCCGGAGAGGGTGGTGTAGAGCCGCCCCGCAAAAGACGTCATCCCCACCGCCGCCAATGCTTCGTGGGCGATGGCATAATCTTGGGGCTGCTCCACACTGTCCACGTGGGGCGTGCGCCCCATTAACACCACATCCAACACACCAAATGCGAAGTTAAGGGTGGACCGCTGTGGCAGCACGGCGCGCACCCTGGCCTGGTCGCGTTGTGTCCAGCCAGACAGAGGACGCCCATTCAGATGAATCTGACCGGCGTCGGCGTGGCTCTCACCGCTGAGGACACGCAAGAGCGTCGATTTGCCTGCGCCATTAGCGCCCACCACTGCCAACAGGTGACCGGGCGCTACGGTCAGCGAAACCTGATCCACCAGCGATTTGTCCCCAATGCGGACACAGACTTCTTTCGCCTCAAACAAGGCCGCTCCCTCCTTCGCGACGGGCGCGCAGCAGCAACCAGAGGAAAAAGGGCGCACCCAAGCCGGCGGTGACAATACCCAACGGCAGTTCCGCGGGGACAACCAGGGTCCGCGCCGCCAGGTCGGCGTAGGCCAACAAGGCCGCGCCCAGCAGTGCCGAGCCAGGAAAGACGACACGGTGATCCGGCCCTACCAGCAGGCGTACCAGATGGGGCACCACCAGCCCCACAAAGCCAATGATCCCCGCCACTGCCACCGAGGCCCCCACCGCCAGCGCCGCCAGCAGCACAATCGTCCGTTTCACCCGCTGTGTCGCCACCCCCAGGTGACCGGCTTCCGCTTCGCCCAACAAAAAGGCATTGAGCGGACGCGCCAGCCGGGGCAAGAGCAGCACAGGGAGCAGAATGAAGGGCGCTGCACTATAAACGGCCTGCCAGGTGGCCCCGCCCAGGCTGCCCAACGTCCAGAACGTGATGTCGCGCAGTTGGTCATCTGTGGCCATGAAGGTGAGCAGACCGGTGCCCGCGCCGGCCAGCGCATTGATGGCGATCCCGGCCAGGAGCATGGTCGACACCGCCGTGCGCCTGCCTGTGGTGGAGATACGGTACACCACCACCGTGGCCAGGATGCTGCCGACAAAGGCCGCCAACGGCAGCGCCGCATATCCCAGTAGATCGACAATTCCGCCCAGCAGCGTACTGCCCAGCACAATCACTGTGGTGACAGCCAGCGCCGCCCCGCTGGAAATGCCGATTAGCCCCGGATCGGCCAGCGGATTGCGGAAGATCCCCTGTAACGCTGCGCCCGAGACGGCCAACCCCGCGCCGATGAGTAACCCCAGAAGCACACGGGGCAGGCGAATCGCCATCACCACCGCCTGCTGCCGCGCATCGAAAGCCCAGGGCAACTCCAGCCCCAAGGGATAGGCTAGAATTGCGGCCACCTGTCCTGGCGACACGGCCACCGCGCCGATGGCAATCCCAGCCACAGCAGCCACGATCACCAGGACGCTAAGCCCGGTGAGCGCGACCACGTTGCGTGTACGGCGTGGCAGCGCTGGAGCTTGTGTGGGGCGTGTTTTTGTAAGCGGTGCTATCAATTCGCGAATCATCTGATTTTCCTCTGAGATTGGGGACTGGGACGGAGTTCTGCCCCAGTCCCTAATCACCCATAAGCGCTAACTTAATGGCCTACGAAAGTACCGGGGACTTCACGATGGACGTGACGCCGGGAGTGAATACCCCGTCTCGCTGCGACGAAAAGTCCCCGGCACTTGCCCGTACAACCCTTAACTTAGCGCCTATGCCCCAATCACCAATCCCCAATCCCCAATCCCTTTACTCTTCGCGAATGTTCTGGGCCAATGCCAACACCGCTTCGCCCATACGAGGGCCGAAGTTGAGCAGGAAGAGACCGTCCATGGCCACGATGCGGCCGTTCTGGCCGGCAGGCGTCTGCGCAACACCGGGCACTTCCAGCAGTCCTTCTGCACCACCGATGCTTTCCAGGCCCGTTTGGAACAGGAGGATCACATCGGGTGCGGCGGCGACGGCGGCCTCGGCGGTAAGGGGCAGGTAGCCCTCGAACTCGGTGACGGCATTTTCGGCGCCGGCCAACTCGATCATGGTGTGCGCGCCGGTTTCGATGCCTGCCACATTGACAGCGCCAGCGCCGCGTGCGTAGATAAACAACACCCTGGGATGCGCCGACGCCGAGGAAACGAAGGCTTCGGCTTCAGCCAGATCCGCTTCGATTTTTGTGATCAGTGCTTCACCTTCCTCTTCACGGTCAAGAGCAACGGCCAGCGCCCGGATTTTGTCCTTAACGCCCTCTACTGTATCGATTGCCTCAACAAGCACTACGTCCACACCGGTATCTTGCAACTGTTGGATCGCTTCCGGCGGCCCAGCCTCGGTGGAGCCGACGATCAGTGTCGGATCCAGCGCCAGGACACCTTCTGCGGCCAGTGTGCGTTGATAGCCCACCTGGGGCAGCGCAGTCACCGCTTCGGGGTAGTAGCTGGACGAATCCACCGCCACCACGTATTCGCCGAGCCCCAGCGCAAAGACAATCTCCGTCACCGGGCCGCCCAAGGTGATGATGCGTGGGGTGTCGGCGTCCACGGTGGCGCCTTCTCCTTCCCCGGCTGCTTCCGCGGTCGCGGTAGGTGTGCTCTGCACGTCCGTCTCCACAACCACCGGGATCGCAATGGGGGCGCACCCTCCCACAAGCAACATCACGCCAATGGTGCAAAGGATGGCGCAAAGTAGTGTAAGTTTTCGGAACAAGTTGTGCATCATGATTCTCCTCAATGACCTGACTTGACTACACATTTGCCAAGAGCCGCCGCACATCGTCGATCAGGAAAACCGTCATGATCAGAAGCAAGACGGAAGCCAGGCCCAGGTAGCTCCAGCGCCAACTAGTCGACCACAGCTCCACAACGTTGTAGAGAAGCAGAGCCACTGCCGCTGCGCTCAACACCAACGTGAGCACAGACGAAACGGTACCGCCGAAGCCCAATAATGGGAGAGCAAACGGCAGAACGATGTACTGCAACGTGCAGCGGACCGAAGAGAGGATCAGTGATCCGCCCACCGACTTGTTGGCACGACGGATCTGGGTTTGGGTTGGCTCCTGGTTCTCGACCATGTTTTCTCCTTGGTGGTGATTGGTGATTGGTGATTGGTGATTGGGGCAGATCTTGCTTCTGCCCCAATCACCAATCACCAATCTCTACCGCTCAGGGACGAGCACCGTGTCGATCACGTGGATTACCCCGTTGCTGGCGATGATGTCGGTCTGCACCACCTGGATGGTGCCGTTGATCAAGACAGTCTCCCCATCGACGCTGATGGATAGGGGAGCGCCGAAGAGGGTGGGCACTGCCTGCCCGTCGAGGGCGACTACGTCGGCGGCCATGTAGGCGCCGTCGAGGACGTGGTATTGAAGCACTGCCTGGGTGGAAATCACGCTGGAGATCAGACGATCGAGCATGCCGGGCGGCAGCGCTGCAAAGGCGGCGTCGGTGGGTGCAAAGACGGTGTACGGCCCTTCGCCGCTTAAGAGTTGGGCGAAGCCGGCCACTTCCACCGCCTGTAACAATGTGGTGAATTCCGGTGTCTCCGCCTCTGTCGCGGCAACGACGATGCCGGCAATCGTCTCTGCGTCGGCGGCGGCGGCGGGCATGTCACCGCCGCCCAGCGCAATGGAGAGCAGACCCGTCTCTTGGGCGATGGTCAACGGTAGGGCGGGCAGCAGCGCGGCCAGATTCTCGTTGATCTGATTGGCCACCGCTTCCAGCGCGGTGTCGCCAAATACAAGACCGGCGGCGGCCGCTTGCGCTAGTTCCAGTTGCAGTTGTCCATCCACCAACACCAACTGTCCGACGAGGTCGGCGGTATTGGCCTGACCCGGCAGCAGCACATCTTCTTTGAGCGTGGCGCGCAGGTGTAATGAAGACGGTTCTATCCAGGCGACGACGCTCTCCATCGGCTGACCCGCGCCGCTGTTGGCTTCGAGCAGGCGGGTAAGGAAACTGCTTAGTTCGGCTTCGGTCAACGTCGCTTCGCCGGTGGCAAAGATCCCGAACAGGTTATCCTGTGCGGTTAGGGCGGCGGCGTCGCTAATCTCCACCTCACGCGCCGGGGCGTCCAGTGCGCCGGCGCTACAGGCGCTCAACAACAGCATCAAAGTGAAAAGGCTCACAACAAGGCTCTTGCGCATGACATTTGGCAACATTGTGGTTATCTCCTGGGTGTTCAGTGAACTTTAATGGCCAAACTTGAATGGTTGGCTTTCTGTTTCGATTTCGAGATCCGGGTTTTCGGAGTCGAGGACGACGATATGCAGTTCCAATTTGTTCTGTGCAGTGAAGGCTTCGCGCGGAAGGGAGCCGGAGCGGGCGTGTCCCTGTTTGAACTCGTCTGAGCGCACCCACGCTTCAAAGTGTTGGCGTGACGCCCAGGTGGTGAAGACGATGTATGGATCGCCGTCGTTGACAGGGCGCAGCAGTTGATTGCGCATAAAGCCAGGCATGTGATCCACCAACCCGGCGCGGTTGCGGAAGTTGTTCTCAAACTCGGCGGCAAAGGCCGGATTCACGTAGATACGGTTTGCAGTTGTGATCATGGTTTTCTCCTCGTTCTCTTGAATTGCCCTCTCCTGGGCGCAGGTGACAGCGTAATGTTGCGCCCGCCCACAAGGCGCGACAGCGCGGAGAGGATCAGCCGGATCATGTGTCCTACGAAGATCGTGGATTTGTGCAGTTTGGCGTAAGCGTTGTAGAAACATGTCCAGGCCACCGAAGTGGCTGGGCTAGATGATGCCTTCGACTACGGGGCTGAACCAGGTGTGCAGCGTCCTATGCGCATTGGTGTTTATGCGCAGGGTTGCTATACTAGAGGATGGTTCAGCACTGGGCCGAAGTTCACTGTTCCCGCAGCGAACTTCCTCAAGGCGTTGTGTTGAATCTCGCAAAGAGGCCGGTCCCGCAAGGGGCCGGTCTCTGTTTTTTGTTCAGAGCCATCATATCATCGAAAAAGCCATTGGATCGGCGGATTTCGGGAAGATTCAGTACGGATGGGGTAAAGCCAAGAACAAACCAAGCTTGATAACGATGCTTAACCTTGTTTAACCTTGTTTAACCTTGCTTGACCTTGCTTGACTTTGCTTAAACAAAAACCTCATCAATGCAAAGGTTCATCTTCCGCATCGCCGGCTTGCACGAAGTTTGCGATTGCGCGAACCGAGTTGGCGCCGTCGTAGATCAGATCAACAAACTGTTTGAATTCTGTTGAGGTCAGGTAGAAACCTATCCCAAGCAGCCACACTTCAAAGTGATCTTGTTCGTCTTGGATAACACAGTGGAGAGCATTGCCCCACAGGCTATTGGTTTTCAGCCTGGGTGTGGTCCTCTCGAAAAAGTCGGCAATGGCGAGCAGTTCACTGGGCGCCATGTCGATTTGGGCATGACGCCAGTGAATGTGAATCTGTTCTCCGCGGCTGGACGTTGCAATGAAGTGTTGGCGATCCTGCCGAGCGAGGATCATCTTTGATCTACGTGCGGCTGGTTGATAGACTCTTTTACGATGTTCCATAGGACGTAACCCCCTCGCCCGCCTGCAATTTGGCGGCGGCGCGTTTAAGCATCCTCCAAAGTCAATAAAGCGAATTCTACAATCAACTGCTCCACCCAAGCCTGTATGCGATCCGCCGCCTTTTCGGTCTCGTTGTCATCGAGGGCCAGGCCCATGAACATCCCCTCCATCAGGGCTTGCGATTCATCAAACTTGTAGCCATCCGCCGCCCACCAGCCAACCAGGTCGGCGCCTTGTTCCAGACAGGCTGTACCGAGGATGCCGATGGCGTCCTGGTAGGTGTCGGGGTAGCCGATACTGTCGCCATGACCAAAGAGCGCCAACATTTTCCCGGTGAAGTTTAGGCTCTGCAACTTCAACAGCACCATATCCCAATCTGATTGCAGTTCGCCCACATCCCAGGTGGGGACGCCGAAGATCAGGCGATCATAGTTGACAATCGCGCCGACCGTCTTTGTGGAAATCTCATGTATATCCACGGCCACCCCTTGTACGGTGCGGAGCGCTTGGGCGATAGCCATGGCGCTCTCTTCAGTGTTGCCGGTGGTGCTGCCGTAGAAAAGACCGATGGTGATCATGGTACCCTCCTCGGTTTTGTGTTTGTTGGGTTAGCTAGGCTCAAAAGACGATTCCATTGCACGTCGCGCCGATTGATGCGCTACAATCAATGGCTTGCCCGACTCCGGTTCACGGATAATCGAAGCGGCCACACCAAAGACCTGCCGCAACAGATCCGGCTGCAAGATAGACCACGGCTCGCCTGCTTCGACAATGGATCCGTGGTTAAGCACCACCATCTGATCGGCAAACGCTGCCGCATGATTCAGATCGTGCAACACCATCAGCACTGTCAATCCCTCTGTCCGGTTGAGTTCATGTACCAGTTCGAGGACCTCCAATTGGTGGCCGATGTCGAGAAAGGTTGTGGGCTCGTCGAGCGCCAGGATCGCCGTCTGCTGGGCCAGGGCCAGGGCCAACCACGCTCGTTGCCGTTCACCACCGGAGAGGGTGTCCACATCACGATCGGCGAAGGTTTCCAATTGCACCATGGCGATGGCGCGGTTGATCGCCACGTGATCCTGCCGTCGTAACATGCGGAAAGGGCCAACCTGGGCATAACGCCCCTGCTCAACCAGATCGCGCACTGTGAGATTGGCCGGCGCCACCGGTCCTTGGGGGAGAATCGCCAGCCGTTTGGCCATTTCTCGTGTGCTGAGGTGGGCAATGTTTTCACCATCGAGGATCACCGTCCCTTTGGCCGGTGCCAGCAGTTTGGTGCAGACCTTGAGCAATGTTGATTTGCCCGATCCATTCGGCCCTACCAGCGCCGTAACCTTGCCCTGTAGCACATGTAGATCGATATGTTCCAAAATGGCGCGCTTGTCATAACCGGCGCAGATCGCCTGTGCCTGCAACGCGCTGGGCGCAGGCGCAGCACCATTCTGGGAAGCAGGTGCGTGGGTTGTTCCGTTTGTCGCCGACATCGTTTCACCTGATTTCTGGGGATTGGTGATTGGGGCAGAGGTGAGTTCTGTCCCAATCACCAATCACTTCCCCCGCGTTCTACGCAGCAAAAAGAGAAAGAACGGCCCGCCTAGCAGCGCCAGATAAACGCCCACCGGCAGGGTGACGGCCGCCGTGTTAAGCGGAATGTTGAGCCAGTTACTCACATCGGTGGGCCGCAAGTTGCGCGCCACCAAATCGGCGGCCATCACCAACGCACCGCCGGCACAAGCTGCCGCCGGGGCAAGCCTGCGTAGATCACTGCCCACCCACCAGCGCAAAAGATGGGGCGCGACCAGGCCGACAAAACCGATACCGCCGACTGTACAGACAGCAGCCGCCGTCAGCAGGCAGGCGGTGATCAACACAATGGCGCGCGCCGGCGTCACCTCTTGTCCTAGGCCGGCGCTGACGTCGTCGCCGAATTGCAAGACGTTGCCCATGGGGATGGCCAGCACTGTCAGCGGCAGCACCAGGAGCAACGAACCACCCAACATACCGACTTTCTGCCAGGTGACAGCGGCCAGCGAACCTGAAAGCCAGCTAATCAGCGTCTGTGTATTTTCGTCGGCCCAGAGCAGCGCAATCGACGTGATGGCACCCAGCACGCCACCCACCAGCACGCCAATCAGGATCAGGCGGGTCGGCTCCACCTTGCCGCCCAGGCGGGTGATCGTCCACGTGGCTGTGGCCGAGAAGATCGCGCCCAGGGCAGAGACGGCAGGCAGCACCCAGGAGACCTGTCCTGGTGCAAGCGGCGGGCCAAAGACAATCCAGGCGACGGCGGCGGTCACCGCGCCTTGGGTGACGCCGGTAATGCCGGGATCAGCTAACGGATTGCGGTAGAGTGCCTGCAAGAGCGCACCAGCCATCCCCAGAGCGACACCCACCCCCAATGCCATCAGCGCACGGGAGAGGCGCGCATTCGTTGCCACAATTTCCAGCCGGGTTGCCGTCTCCGGCGCAGAGAAGGTGCGCCACATCTGGTCAGGTGTCAATGTCACACTGCCCACCCCCACCGCTGTGGAAAGCCAGAGCAGCGCCAGACAAGTGAGCAACAACAACGGCATGGTAACCATCCAGCGCCGCCAGCGGATACCGGCGTCGGACGCAAAAGATGATCGATTTTCGGTTGACCAGCCTGCATTGGTTGCTGCGCTCATGCACGCCTCGCTCGCGCAATGCGTCCGACTACGATCACCGCGGCAGGGCCGACCATTGCCACGGTCCAGATCCCGGCGGGGATCTCCATCGGGAAGAAGAGAAGCCGCCCGGCTGTATCAGCGGCTTGGAGGAGTGCTGCGCCACACAGGGCAGAGAGCACCAGTGTGCGTCGTGCATCACTGCCGGCCAGCAGGCCACGGGCAATGTGTGGGGCAAAGAGCGCGATAAACGCGATAGGTCCAATTGCCGCGATCACCGGCGAAACCAACAGCATGGCGATCAAGATCAAGAGGATCCTGGTGCGAAAGGGATTCAGTCCTGCCCCGGTAGCCAGTTCGTCGCCCAGTTGCAGCAAATTCAGCGCCCGGCCCGCGAGCAGCGCGGCCGGGATGCCTAGCGCCAGCCAGGGAAGTACCATGAAAACATAGTCCCATTCCGCCGCCGAAATCGATCCCGATACGTAGCGGTAGTAGGCGCCGAAGCCGCCGGTGCGCTCGTAGGGCGCCAGCAGGATCACAGCGGTGGTCATGACGCCGAAGAAGCCCGACAGCACCGCCCCGGAGAGGATCACGCGCACAGGATCGCGAATGGTGCCGCTAAATCCGACAACGGCAAGGCCGGACAGGATCCCTGCGATCAGGCAGAGCAGGGGACGGGGCATGGTCGGCACAATCTCTGGGTAGATGGTGGCCAGCGCCACGGCAAAGGAGGCTCCCTGTGCGATGCCCAGCAGACCCGGATCGGCCAGCGGGTTGCGCAGTGAATCCTGTAAGAGCACACCCACAAGGCCCAACGCCGCCCCACAGAGCAGCGCAAGCAGGACGCGCGGCAGGCGCAGTTCGCGGATCAGGAAGTGTGCCGGCGTCTCGTCCACCGGCAGCGGATCGATAACGGCGCGCCACACCTCGTTTAGATTAACGTTCGGTTCACCCCGTGTAGCGTTGAATCCACCCAGCAGCACGATCACCAACAGTGCGCACAGGACGGTCACCCAGAAACGGGTATGCATTCGCGAAGCAGGCGCCGAGGACGTTATGGTTGTCATGCGCTTACTCTTGTAACAGCGCTAGCAGATCCGCCAGCAACTGCTGCTGCCCGGTAAAGCCAGGATAGCCCAGCCGGTTCAACACATAGACCTGCTCATTCTGGACCGCCGGCAAGGTTGCCCAGATCGCATTGTTCTGGATTTCTTCCACAGCAGCATCTTCACCTTCAATGGCCGAACTTTGCAGGAGTAGCAGTCGATCTCCATCCAACAGAGAGATCTGTTCCAGGCTCAGCCAGGCTCGCCCGTTCGCAGCCAGAGCGTTGCCGAGTACCGCCGGATCCGGTCGTAGCGTAACACCTAGATCCAACAAACTCTGTGGCGCAGACGTCGGCCCTGTTGCCCAGACACCAATCGCCGCGCCGGCATAGATCGTGGCCACGGAGACGGTGGGGCGGTCTTCACCAAGTTCTTCGGTCGCCTGGGCAACGTTTGCCAGGTGTGCATCTACCTCGGCCTGAGCGCTTTCTTCCAACCCAAAGAACGACGCAGTTTCCACGTATGCGTGTAGCGGGAGTGTATTGCTGAGCACCACAGTGGGGGCCAGTTGTGAAAGTGTGTCGTAGCCCGCTGCTTCAACGAAGTAGCGGTTGCCGATGATGAGATCCGGCTGAAGCTCGGCCAGGCTTTCCAGATTAACTTGAGTTGACGAGAACAATTGGATCCCGGCCAGTGCTTCGGCGGGAATGCCTGGTACGGCGTCGGGCAGGTTGACGGTCGAGGCAAGCGGCTGAATGCCCAGGGCGTGCTGTACTGTCCGTCCTGCCATGTCGGCTACGTTGGGGGAAAACGTAGCCGTTGGCGAGTGTGTCTCTGCGGGTTGAATCGGCACACAGGCGCTGAGTAAACCTATCACCAATATGAGTCCTGTGAAAAGTTTTTTCATTCGTTTTCCTTCAGGTTAAGCAGACATTTCGATGTCGTAACAAGAAAGTGCCGACTCCCCAGCACTTTCTTGTTACGTACGTATTTACTCAGACGTGACCAGCGGGCTTTGCAGGGGATCGAAGCTCTCCACTGGTCCTGGTGCAGGGATGCCGGCATCGGGGAGGGTAAGGCTGACATATTCCTGGAAGGAGTGGATCAGGCCGCGCATACTGCAACAAAGGTACCGTGTGCCAATCGCATCGAAGACACGCCCTTCTTTAACCGCGCTGAGTTCCGCCCAAATCGGGTCGGTGCGCTCGGTGTGGCTTGGTCCTCCGTCGAGCATGTAGATGATCAGATCGGGATCGAGGGCCAACATTTCTTCGGCGTTGTATTCCACAAAACGACCGGTGCTCTCACCCATGCAGCGCCCCAGGCCCACCTCGGCCAGCAACACACAGAACGGATTGTTCGTAGCCAGCCCCAGATAGCCCGCATCGCTCCAAAGCAGGCCAACGCGCTGCGCTGCCAGTTCAGGAGTGGACAACGCTTTGAGGTTGGCGATCATCGTCTCAAAGCGGGCGATGGCGGCCTCGGCGGCTTCCGGTTGTCTGCTCAACTGGCCCAACAGCCGTGCATTGGCAATGTAGGCCTGATAGCCAGTTTCACTGGAATCTCCATAGCTGGGATGATGCAAGAAAAAGACTGGCACCATTTCGCGGAAGACATCGAAGTAGGGGTCATCTGGGACGCGTGACAGAAAGAGATCCATCTCCGTTGCTGCCCACAGTTCAGGATTGCTCAGATCTTCAATCAGATAGTCGGGCTGGCCTACCGGTGAATAAAACGATGCGGCTGCTACGGCGGGGGGCATCGACGCCGCGTGCAACACAACGCCTAGATCGGCCATGGTTTCATAGCAGCCATACCAATCGCAGGCAAGATTAGGCTGTGTGTCGAAGGTGAATTCTTGCCCCAATGCGTCGGTGATGGTGAGGGGGAAGAGGCTGCCTGCGGCGACTGTCTCTGTAACAGCACTGGATTGAACCAGTGGACTCTGCAACGGATCAAATGTCTCCACCGGCCCCGGCACAGGGATGCCGGCTTCAGGTATCACATGGCTGACATACTCCTGGAAAGAGTGAATTAACCCGCGTGCGCTGCAACAGTAGTAGCGGTGACCGGCATCAAAGACACGTCCTTCCTTCACCGCCGTCAACTGTGACCAGACGGGATCAGTGCGATCTTGATAAGAGCCGCCCCAAGTCTGGTAGCCGATCCAGTCGGGGTTTTGCGCCAGAAACTCCTCGGCGTTGATCTCCCAAGATTCGATGCCTTCGCCCACACATTGGCCCAGCCCAACCTCTGCCAACGCCACACAGAAGGGGTTGTCCGGTGGCGTGATCCCGTAGCCTTCTCCCTCAAAGAGCATCGCAACCGTGGTTGCCGCAAGCTCTGGAGTAGAGAGCGCCTTCAGATTGGTCATCGCCGTCTCAAAGCGGGCAATGGCTGCGTCAGCCGCCTCTGGCTGACCGGTTAACAGGCCGAGGATGCGCAGATTCTCCAGGTAGGATCGATAGCCCTGCTGGTCCGATTCGCCGTACGAGGGGTGGTGTAGGAAGAAGAACGGCGCAACCTGGCGCATAGCGTCGTAATAGGCATCGTCGGGGACACGGGTCATAAAGAGATCGATATCCGCCGCTGCCCAGCTTTCGGGGTTGGTGTCATCGGTGATCAGGTTGATAGGCGGGCCGACCGGCATGTAGAAGACGCTTTCCAATTCCTCCGGTGCCAGTGAACCCGCATAAACGGGCACACCCAGATCGGCAAGGGCTTCGTAGCAGCCATACCAATAGCATCCGATCTTGGGCGGGGCATCGAAGATGAATTCCTGCCCGGCGGCGTCGGTGATGGTGAGCGGGAAGATGGTATCGGATGTTTCTTCCGGTTGAGCGCTCTCTGTTGGCGCTGGGGTGGCCGGTTCAGCCGGCGCAGGCAGTGTCTGTGCCGCACAGGCTGTAAGCAGTGTCATTGCAATCAAGCTGATGATTAAAACCTTCAACTGTTTCATGGTCTCTCCTGTATCCCTATAGTGGGCAACGGTGGGTGGATCAGGTGTGGTGGCAACACAGCCAACCAGAAGTGCTTAGTGCTCAAAGCCAGTGATGTGCGCGAAAAGGTTTTCCCTACGCCAAAGCAGTTCGGCGACGGGCGCGACAATGGCTTACTTCGGATTGCTCAAATCTAATAGGGCTGAACCAACCAGCGTCATCCGGGGAGCATTGGTTTTTGCTCAGAGGATTGGAAGAGGACGGTTCAGCATAGGACGGAAGTTCACTGTTCCCGCAGCTAACTTCCTCAAGGCGTTGTGTCGAATCTCGCAAAGAGACCGGTCCTGTAAGGGGCCGGTCTCTGTTTTGCATAGAGCCATCATATCATCAAAAAATTGATGTGATCGGCGAATTTCGAGAAGGTTGGATCATGGGGGATAAAGCAAAAAATGAAGCAGGTTTGTTGGGTGCGTTTAACCTTACTTAAACAAGCGCCGCCCGATTCAGTCCGCTGCGGCTGCGGCCTGGGCCGGTCGGCCAATTGTCCGCAAACGAGGGTGAAACCAAACCGCAATCCCAACCAACCCCAGCAGGGCGCAGGTGAAGAGGTAGGGGTACTCGGGACGTAGTTCGTAAAGGCTGGTTGCAATCAGTGGGCCGGTCATTGCGCCGAAACCTTGCATGGCCGTGGTCAGACCGGCTACTGCGCTCTGCTCTTCGGTGGACACTTCCAGGGTTGCCGCAGCAGTGTAGCCGGGGATAGCCAGCCCCAAGCCAAGGCCGGCAATCACGAAGGAGAGCATCAGCATCGGCAGCCCATCTGCCACTATCAAAATGGCGAATCCAATCGCCGCCAGGGGGACACCTACCCGCAGTAACGTCAATGGCGGAATCTTGAAGGTTCGGATGATGCCCAGTTGCGCGATGACGTTGGTGATCCCTACCGCCACCAGGGCCGCACCTAACGTTTGCGCGGTTTGTTGTGCTGTGAGGTTTAGCCGATCCTGAAAGAGGAAACCTGCCGTCACCTGTACGCCGATGAGGGCGACAATAATTGTAAAGCCGATGAGCAGCCAGGGCCGGATGCGGGCGTCGCGCGGGCTTAAGCGTGGCTCACGCTTGTGGTTAATCGTGGGTGCATGATGTTGCAGTTGTGTCGCCACAAGCACAACTGCCAGAAGGGGCGCAACTGCGGCAGCATAGAGTGGGGCAAGCAAGCCGAAACCGGCCAGCACAGCACCAAGCGCCGGGCCGGCGATAAGGCCCAATCCGTTGGCCGCGCCTAGCAGCGCAATACCGGCAGTTCGATCCGATGCACTGGTGTTGTCGGCGATAAATGCCTGTGCCGCCACCGGTACACCGCTCATCATAAACCCAGCAGTTGCGCGCATGGCTACTAACATGACAAATGCAACCATTGGCGTGAGCATACCGCTCAGGCCAAGCTGCGTTATCACCGCAAAGAGCAAATAGGCGACGGCGAAGCCCAGCAGCCCAATCAGCAACACGGGTTTCCGCCCCCAGCGTTCGCTGTGCCCACCCCAAAAGGGGCCACCCAGGGCAAAGAGCAGCGCCGCCATAGTGACAATCAATCCGCCCTGGGTTTCAGTCAGCCCCAGTTCTCGCACCAACGGCGCCAGCAGCGGATTTAGGATTCCTAGCCCTACGTAAACAGTGAAAAGAGAGAGCCAGATGGTTGTGGTTGGTTTCATTGTGTTTCAACGTCCTGTATTGCTTCAAGGATAATATTTAGCTTAGACTAAAAATATTTTATCCAGAAGAAACAATTTGTCAACCACCAAATTTTAGCCATTTACCAGTAGGGGCATGGGTAGGGCGGGAAGAAAGCTTGCTTCATTGCGAGCTTTCTTCCCGCCCTACCCATGCCCCTACTCGACGTTGCAGTCTAGTTTTGTTTTTACAATTCTAAGGGAACATTGCACGTCCATTCACCGGCTGCGCGGCGACTTTGCCGACAGTTGGCCCTAAGCTTTCCAGCCTCTCCGAAGCGGACGCGCCTACCGGCGCATAGGGCAGGCAGACAGGTGTGCCCGTCACCGGATCGGTGACAATGTTGGCGCGCACCTTGAAGATGTCGGCCAACATTGTCGGGTTGAGCACCGTCGCCGATGGACCGTCGGCGACGATTTGTCCTCGATTGAGCACCACCATGCGTTCGGCGTAACGGGCCGCCTGGTTCAAATCGTGCAGCACCAGCACAATTGTCATGCCACGTTCACGATTGAGCTGTTGCACCAGATCCAACACTTCAAGTTGATGGCCGATATCCAGGAAGGTGGTCGGTTCGTCGAGCAGCAACACGGGCGTGTCTTGGGCCAGGGTGAGGGCGATCCAGGCTCGCTGCCGTTCGCCGCCCGATAGCCCGTCTAGCGGGCGGTGCACGAAGTCGGTCATGTTGGTCAATGCCAGCGCTTCGCGGATGGCATCGTGATCCTGGTGGCGCAACATACGCAGCGCGCCTACGTGCGGAAAGCGTCCCTGTTCCACCAACTCACCCACGGTGAGACCGCGGGGCGCGCTCGGTCCTTGCGGCAGGATGGCCAGCCGCCGCGCCACCTGTGCACTGGGGAGTTTGGTGATGGCCTTGCCGTCCAGGTAGACCGCGCCCGATTCAACCGGCAGCAGCCGCGCCATCGCCTTGAGCAGCGTCGACTTCCCCGAGCCGTTGGGGCCCACCAACGCCATGATCTTCCCCGTCTGCATGGCCAGGGACATTGTTTCGATTACCCTACGCTCTGGGTAACCGACGGAAACCTTGTCGGCGTACAGGCTGGGTTCTGCGCTGTTTACAGAGAAAGAGTCATGATCCATGACCTATCTACCCCTCTACTTTCGGATTCATTGCATCATGTAAAAACGACCAGTAGGCACTGGTCGCCTACAACGCAGACTTTCCACGTAGCAGCAAGAAGAGAAAGAACGGCGCGCCCAACATCGCTGTCACCGCGCCTACGGGCAGGCCGGCGGTGTCGGGGATGTCCAACCCGGTAAGCAGGCCGACCCAGCCGATGGTGATGGTGCGGGCGGCAATGTCCGATGCAATGAGCAGGATGGCGGTAAAGAGGACGCTCAGGGGAAAGAGCCGGCGTACGTCACTGCCCACAACCATGCGCGCTGCATGAGGACCGATCAACCCAATGAAGCCGATCCCCCCAACCACGGAAACGGCCCCGGCAGTGAGCAAGGCGGCAATCGCCAGCAGCAAGACCCGCGCCGCTTCGACGCGCACCCCAAGCCCCGTCGCCACGCCGTCTCCTAGTTGCAGCGTGTTGGCCAATCCTGCACTGAGCAACCCCAGTGGGATCGCTGCCAGCGCCACCGGCCAGATCGTCTGCCAATGTACCCAGACGCGTCCACTGGTCGAGCCGATAGTCCACCGCACGATGCGCATGATCTCACTCTCCTGCGCCGCCAAGAGGACAACCGAGATCAACGCGCCATTGATGCCCGCCACCAGCACACCCACCAGCACCAGCCGCATGGGATCACTGCCCCGGTCATAGCTCAACCAGTAGACAAGCAGCCCCGTCAACAGCCCGCCAATCATCCCCACCGCGGGGAGAATCAAGCCCGAATCGACCCCGGCCCAGGCATCGCCGCCGGCGTCACTGACGATGTAGATGATAATCGCCAGCACCGCGCCGCTGGAAACACCCATCAGCCCCGGCTCCGCCAGCGGGTTGCGTGTAATCGTCTGCAAAATCGCACCGGCCAGCCCCAACATGCCGCCTGCCACAATCGCCACCAGCGCCCGTGGCAGTCGCAACCCCAGCACAACCTGTTGGTGCAGCAACTCCTCGGCCTGGTTGGTCAGTGCCAGCACGATTTGGCGTGGGCTAAAATCCAGCGTGCCAACCGTGATGTGCAGCACCACCAGGAGGAGAATTAGTAACCCACACAGCGTCAAAAAGAGCGGAAAGCGCCGCACGTAGATGGAGCGTTGGAACGGTAGAGCGTTGGAGCGTTGGAGCGTTGGAACGGTTGGCGACGGTGTCATTACGAAAGCTCTTTCTTGTCAGCGTTGGAGCGTTGGAGCGTTGGAGCGTTGGAGCGTTGGAGCGTTGGAGCGTTGGAGCGTTGGAGCGTTGGACCGTTGGAGCGTTGGAGCGTTGGAGCGTTGGAGCGTTGGAGCGTTGGAGCGTTGGAGCGTTGGACCGTTGGAGCGTTGGAGCGTTGGAGCGTTGGAGCGTTGGAGCGTTGGAGCGTTGGAGCGTTGGAGCGTTGGAGCGTTGGAGCGTTGGAGCGTTGGAGCGTTGGAACGGTTGGAGCGTTGGAACGTTGGACCGTTCTGCGTTTCAACGCTTTTCCGCTTTTCCGCTTTTCCGCTTTTCCGCTTTTCCGCTTTTCCGCTTTTCCGCTTCAACGCTTCAACGTTCCAATGCTTGCAATAAAGACACCAATCAGTTGGTTTGTTTCTTCTAGCAGTTGCTGAAGGCCGTCTCGATTCGCCATTTCATGCTCGGTGAGCAGTTCCAACCAGAGCGCACTTTCCTCCAACTCCTGTAGCACGATCTGGAACTTGGCGATCCGATCCGCTTTGCTACGCGAGTGTTTTGCCTCTCGATGATTGGCCGCAACCGATGTACCCGACCGCAACAACTGCTTGCCAATGACCATCGCCGCATCGTCAAAGCGGTGCTGCTGTTGCAAATGTGTATATAAACGAATTACCCTGCTTGCATACGCTTTCGTGCGCTTACGCAACTCAGCATACGGATCGATCTCCTGACCCATCTTACCCCCCTGTAAGCGTTGGAACGTTGAAGCGTTGGAACGTTGGAACGTTGGAACGTTGAAGCGTTGAAGCGTTGAAGCGTTGAAGCGTTGGAACGTTGAAGCGTTGGAACGTTGGAACATTTACAAGTTTATACACTTCAATGGTCCAATGCTCAACCGCTTCAACGCTTCAACGTTCCAACGCTCAACCGTTTCAACGCTCAACCGCTTCAACGCTTTGCGCTCAACCGCTTCACCGCTCAACCGCTTCAACGCTTTTCCGCTTCAACGCTCAACCGCTTCAACGCTTCAACGCTTCAACGTTCCAACGCTCAACCGCTTCACCGCTTCACAAGCAACCTCCGCAACAGGAATAGTGCTACCGGCGAGCCAACCGCCACCGTCACCAGGCCCACGGGAAGTTCGGCGGGGCTGAAGATTTCGCGCGCCAACAGGTCGGAGCCAGTGAGCAATACAGCGCCGAGCAAGGCACTGATGGGCAGCACCTGGCGGGCGTCGCTGGTTTGCAGCAGGCCGCGTACCATGTGTGGTGCAACCAACGCTACAAAACCGATAGGACCGCAGACCGCCACAATCGCCGCGTTGAGGGCAATCGCAACGGTGAAGATGACGGCCCGTGTGCGAAAGACAGGCAAGCCCAGCCCTTCGGCCATGTCGTCGCCCAGTTGCAGCAGGTTAAGCGGGCGTCCAAAGAAAAGGGCAATGGGCAGCGCCACGGCGATCCAGGGGAGGACCATGTACAATGCGTCCCAATCGCGGCCGATCAGGCTGCCCACCAGGTAGCTGTAAAGGGCGCGCAACTCGTCCGGCTCGCCCAGCACCACCACCGCGGTGATGAGCGCGCCGAAAAGTGAGCCCATCGCCGCGCCGATGAGGATCATGCGCACCGGGTCGCGGGTGAGACGGGTGGCGAGGAGAATCACCATGCCTGCGCACAGCCCGCCGGCCAGCGCAAAGATGGGCAACATGCCGAAGGGGATGGCGACATTGAAGATCACCACCACCGCCACCACCAGCGAAGCGCCGGTTGACACTCCCAGTAGGCCCGGCTCCGCCAGTTCATTCTTGAGCGCGTCCTGTAACATCGCGCCGGAGACAGCCAACGCCATCCCCGCCAGCGCGCCGAGGAGAAAGCGGGGCAGTCGCACCTCCCAGATCACAATGCGCGGCACCCGCTCGCCCCCCTCGCTGAAGAGGATCGCCAGCACCTCGCCCGGCGCAATTCGGGTGATGCCGATCATGAGCGCCAACACGCCCAACCCACACAGCGCGACCAGCAGCACGATGCCCACCACCGCCACCCAACTGAGCTGAGCCGGTGCGCGTTGATTGTCTTGTGGTTGGGTTGAGTAAGTTGCAATTGCTGTCAAAGTCGTCTTTTCCCTTTGAGCGTTGGAGCGTTGGAGCGTTGGAACGGTGGAGCGTTGGAACGGTGGAGCGTTGGAGCGTTGGAACGGTGGAGCGTTGGAGCGGTGGAGCGCAAAGCGTAAGGCGTAAGACACACTACCCGATTCAACGCTTCAACGCTCCAACGCTCCACCGCTTTGCGCTCCACCGCTTTGCGCTCCACCGCTTTGCGCTCCACCGCTTTGCGCTCCACCGCTTTGCGCTCCACCGCTTTGCGCTCCACCGCTTTGCGCTCCACCGCTTTGCGCTCCACCGCTTTGC
>WGMT01000008.1 GCA_016124945.1 bacterium
AATCACTAATCACTAATCACTAATCACTAATCACTAATCACTAATCACTAATCACTAATCACTAATCACTAATCACTAATCACTAATCACTAATCACTAATCACTAATCACCATAACTAAACCGGTACAATAACGAAAAGACGCCGCCGATGCAAACGATGAAATGGCTGATTTTCGCCTAAGGGCGACAAATGCCTAGAGTGGTGTATAATGGGCGGCAATGACACCCTTCAACCCTCAAGGATAATGCCATGAAGCTGGAACAACTGGCGGCTAGAGTCGACCGCATTACCCAGGAATTCGAGACAATCAACGCCCTGCGCGACGATACGCTAGAGCGTAGCCGGGCGCTGGTCCGTTCCTGTGCGCAGAGTATACGCGCCATCCACCGCCACGAATTCGAAGAGGCTGAGGCCATGTTGGCCCAGGCGCGTCAAGACGCGCTGGCCATGGTGGAACCGCTGGCCGATTTCCCGTACCTTTACCACGCCGGCTACACCCAAGACGCGCTCAAAGAACTGGTCGAAGCCCATCTCGTCTACGCTTTCGTGGCCGACGGCGATCTGCCCACGCCGGATCAACTCTATGTCACCGGGGCCACCTACCTCAACGGCATGAGCGAAGCCGCCACCGAAATGCGCCGCTTTGTACTCGATCTCATGCGTCGCAACCAGGTCGAAGCGGCCGAACCTTACCTCACCGTCATGGACGAAATCTACACGCTGCTCAGCACGGTAGACTTCCCCGACGCCGTCACCGGTGGCCTACGCCGCCAGACCGACGTCCTGCGTAGCGTATTGGAACGCACACGCGGTGATCTCACCATCGGCATGCGCCAGGAACAGCTTCAGGCAGCACTCCAGCGATTCGAAGAGATGCAAGTTCAACAAAAATGAGCGATACGGAGCATCCCTTAATCGCCTAGTCCCTTAATCTCCCAATCCAGATTCCTAAACTATGCCCAAAGATCGCTCTCTCGTCCGCGCCGGCGACATCGGCGCGTGGGTCTACTGCAACCGAGCCTGGTGGCTGGCCAACGTGAAAGACGTTGCACCCGCCAACGTAGCCGAACTTGACGCCGGCACACGTGCCCACCATGCCCACGGACGCACCGTACGCCGCGCCCACCAATTACAACGCCTTGGCTACCTTTTCCTGGCCGTAGGGATGATTCTGGCCGGGATTGCGCTGCTGGTAAACGTGATAGGTGGGTTGTTATGACCATTCCGCCTCAAGACGATATCAGCCTTGCCGATTCATTGATAGACGCTGCCATCGAAGCCTTGCGTTCGGCAGACCAATCCAACCCTTCGGTGGCCGATCGGCAAGTGCGCCAGCCGGACACATGGCTGCTGCGCCGCTGTATGATGGCGTTGGCCGAGCACGGCAGCGCCGATGCCACCCTGGCCGCGGTGGAATTGATCCGCGACCGCGAGCCGTTGGCCGCCTACAAGACATTGCCCGTCCTCGCCCGCCGCGCCGAAGACGACGTCGAGATCGCCTTCTTCGTGGCCAATCGCCTGCAAGGCATGCGCTTCCTCTTGCAGCGACCTATTGCCGGCGACCGCAACACCTGGGGCGATCAACTACTCAACATGGCCTGCGCCGCCGCCCGGCTCGACGACGACACCCTCGCCTTTTCGTGCCTCGAACGGCTTGATCAAGCGCCCGATATCTGGATCACGCTTTTTAGCCAACCGGATCGGCGTGAATTGCTGGCCGAAACCGTGGCCCTCCTTGGCCTTCATCCACTCACCAACTACCTGATCCGGCAGGCGATCCGCCAACATGGTGACGCCGGCGCACACTTTATGCAGCGTTTGGCCGTAGACGCCGCCCGTTGGATCGAAAAAGGACGGCGCACCACACGCTCACGCCGTCTGCTCCAGCGTTGCGTCGAGACAGTGCAGATCGCCACCCTGATTTCGCTGGTCAGCCGTCGCTATGCTGGCGCCGTCCTCGCCCTGGGCGGCGATGTGCGGGCCGTCCTCGAACAGGTGACAACCATTGCCAACATTCAGGATGCACGGCGTGAGAGCGGCGTGGCTTACCGTGAGTCGGAACACAAAGTGCTGCGCCAGGTGCGCCGTCCGCGCGCCAATATCGACATCGACTTTCAGTTTTATACGCTCAAAGAAGCCATTGATCACCTCGATCTGGAAAATCTGCATGTGGCGGACCGCACCGCATTGGCCGAACGGCTGGCAATGCTCGGTGCAGGCAGCGACGGCTGGACTGCTGCTTCTGCCACGGGCATGTTGATCAAACTGGGCGAGTTCGATCATGCGGTGGCCGTAGTCGACCGCATTGATCCTCGCGATCCCACACGCAGCGAAGCGTACAACGTCCTCGTGGCGGGGTTGCTCAATGCCGGGTTGAACGACGAAGCACGGATTCAGGCGCAGAAGGCGCTGCGGTGGGCGCAGTCGTTGGCCGAAGTGCACCCTGAGCGGCTCCTTGTGTGGGGGATGACTGCCGCCTACCTCAAGCAGCGGCAGGCGCAGGCAGCCCTGGGGATTTTGTCGCAGCGCCGCCCACCCAGTTTGTCGGCACGATTGCGCCGCCTGTTCCGGGGCGAGGAAGTCAGCGAAGAGCAACTGCGCGAAGACGCCCTGCGCATGTACGCTGCGTTGATCTCCCTCGAAGGTGGGCAAGACCGGGCGGTGCCGATCCTGGCCACAATTCGCCGACAGGCCCCGCAGGCATTGGACGGCAAGGCGCTGGCCATCTTCTACACCGATCATGTCTTGGAACCGTTGCTGGAGACAGGATCGCACGAGTTGGCGTGGTCGTTTCTGAACGACGTGCGCACCGTGTTGGGGCGCATCCTCAGCCGTGAACAGCCTGTGCGCGTTGAAGCCGTTGCCAACTTGCTGGTGAGCGAGTTGAAAACGATTGAAACGGCGGTGAATGCAGGGGAAGAAGGCATCACCGCCAAGACAGCCGAAACAGCACACGCGGCGGCAAAGTCCTTGTTACGCTATCTGTGGGCAGGCAGTTCGCCACAGGGGATCTGGCCCACCGTCTACAGCATCGGTGGATCGCTCCCCCTGCTGATCTGCCTGGCCGGTTCCGATGCGGTCATAAAAATCGCTCACTTCACTGCCGCCGAAGGAAACCAGTGGCGTCGCCAATCCGTCATCGAAGCACAGGAGGAAAACGACGCCAACGAACCTGTAGGCATCGGTGCAGATTGACAGCTACTTCTAATTTTCCCCCTTTTCAATCACTGGAGAAACCTACATGAAACGTTTTACAGTATGGTTGATCGTCGTCTTTGTGCTCTTTACACTGTCCGCTTGCGGCGGCGGCGAAGAAGAGCCAACCGCCACACCGTCCCCTACCGAAGCGCCTGCACAGGCAGCCCAACCGACGGCAACCGAAGCACCGGCACAGCCTGCCACCGAAGTGTCCGCGCCCGCCGCAGACGTACCAGGTGCGCCGTCGCTGGCTGAGGACGCATTCGGCCAGTTGAGCAGTTACCGCAGCAACATCACCTGGAGCGTCTCCAACGGTGGCAACATCACCCAACAGGTGACGATGAACATCGCCGAGACGGCTCAACCCAACGCCCGCCAGATCAACATGACCAGCAACGAGGGTGAGTTTGCTGTCATCCAGATCGAAGACACGCTCTACGTGAATGTGGGCGGTATGTGGCAGCAGTTACCCGCCGCAGGCGCGGCGGCAATGATGGGCCAGTTGATCTTCACGCCTGAAGATCTTACCGACATGGCCACCGGCAGTGACGCCACCTTTGAGTTCATTGGTTCGGAACAGGTGAACGGGATTGACACCAACCACTATCGGCTGACTTTTGACCCCAACAACCTACCCGAAGGCATGGCCGTGGGCGAGGTGACCGATCTAAACGCCGAAATCTGGGTCGCCGATCAGGCGGATCTACCCTCCTTTGCCGTGCGCATGCAGGTCAGCTACACAGGCGACTTCGAAGGGCAGACGGGCAGTGCCTTCAACCTGCTTTGGGACGTCAGCGAAGTCAACAGTGGGCTTGTTATCGAAGCACCGAACTAGGGCGAGTCGGTGGCAGGCAAAGGCCAATAAAAAAGACCCGCAGGGTTCCAGAAAACCCGGCGGGTCTTTTTCTATCTGGAACGCTTAGAAGATATTGAGCAACCCGCTACCAAACGCGTTGGCGAAGACGAGGCTGACAATGCTCATCAGCTTGATCAAGATGTTGAGGGCCGGGCCGCTCGTGTCCTTGAAGGGGTCGCCCACCGTGTCGCCGACGACGGCGGCCTTGTGTGCATCTGACCCTTTGCCGCCGAGCACGCCGGTTTCGATCCACTTCTTGGCGTTGTCCCAGGCGCCGCCGGAGTTGGCCATCATCACAGCCAGCATAAAGCCGGAGGAAATCGCGCCCACGAGCATACCCGCCACCGCCTCACGGCCAAGGACAAAACCCACCAGCAGCGGCACGATCACGGCCAGCGCGCCGGGCAACACCATCTCGCGCAGCGCACTCTGCGTGCTGATAGCCACACACTGACGGTAATCGGGCTTGCCTGTCCCCTCCATCAGGCCGGGGATCTCGCGGAACTGACGGCGCACTTCCATCACAATCTGGAAGGCAGCCTTACCCACCGCCGTCATGGTCAACGAAGCGAAGAGGTAGGGCAGCATGGCACCGATGAGCAAGCCGGGGATCATCTCCGGATTGAGCAGGCTCAAGTCTTCAGGCTGCAAGCCGGATGCCTGCACATAGGCGGCCATCAAGGCCAGCGCCGTCAGCACAGCAGATCCAATCGCGAAGCCCTTGCCCGTCGCCGCCGTGGTGTTGCCCAAGCTGTCTAGGGCGTCGGTGCGTTCGCGCACGTTGCTGGGCAGATGGCTCATTTCAGCGATGCCGCCGGCATTATCCGCCACAGGACCGTAAGCGTCGGTAGCGAGGGTGATGCCCAGTGTGCTCAACATACCGACACCGGCCAACGCCACGGCAAAAAGACCGCCGCTTAATCCACCGATGCCCGCCCCAAGCCAGAGTGATGCGAGGATGGCCACCGCCACAATCAATACCGGCGCCACGGTGCTCACCATACCGACGGCCAGACCTTGAATGATCAAGGTGGCCGAACCTGTCTCGGCGGCCTCGGCAATGCCCTGTGTCGGTTTTTCGGTGTAGCTGGTGTAATACTCGGTGAAGTAGCCGATACCGTTACCTGCAACAAGACCCACCACCACCACAAAGAAGAGGTTCCAACTTGCGCCGGTAAGGAAGATTAATACTGCCGTGAGCAGTAACACAATCGCCGAAGCACCGTAGATGGCGCCGCGTAGCGTGTTGAGCAGATCTTCCTGTGTGGCGCCTTCTTTGGTACGCACAAGGGTCATGCCGAGCAGCGAAGCAATGACACCGACAGCCGCCACCAGGAAGGGCAACACAATTAGCGTGTCAGGCTGGTCGGTGGTGGTGATGATGACGCCCAATGCAGCGGCGGCAATGATCGAACCACTATAGCTCTCGAAGAGGTCGGCGCCCATGCCCGCCACATCGCCCACGTTGTCGCCCACGTTGTCGGCGATAACGGCGGGGTTGCGGGGATCGTCTTCGGGGATGCCCTGTTCCACTTTACCGACCAGGTCGGCGCCCACATCGGCGGCCTTGGTGTAGATGCCGCCACCCACACGGGCAAAGAGCGCAATTGAGCTGGCGCCGAAGCCGAAGCCGGTGATGTAGCTGATCACGTCCGCTTCGGGGAAGCCCATGCCGGTGAAGAAGAAGAAGAGACCGGTCATGCCCAACAGGCTGAAGCTGACCACAGCCATGCCCATAATCGAACCGCTGGTAAAGGCGACGCGTAGGCCGTCGTTCAAGCTCTTGCTGGCCGCCGCTGCCGTGCGCACATTGGCGCGCACCGCCGTAAACATACCCAAGTAGCCTGCTGCGCCCGAAGCCAACGCGCCAAAGACAAAGCTCACCGCCGTCTGCCAGTTCAAAAAGGCATAGGTGACGATGGCAACAACCAACACAAAACCGGCCAGAAAGGTATACTCTCGATTCAAAAAGGCGGCCGCTCCTTCTTGAATGGCGCTCGCAATCTCCTTCATGGTCTGATTGCCGCTGTCCATGCGCAAAACACGGACAAGCTGAACGACGACATAGATCAGCGCAACAACGGCAATCGCCATGGTAAAGCCGATGGCAGTGGTTCCAGTCAACAAGGTGCTTCCTCCTCTTTACTGCGTGTCAATCTTTGGGTGGTGGATATTGATGGTTGTTCGTCAAATCAAATAGACCAACGGCAAATCACCGAAGGCAACAAAAAAGCCCCCGCCGGACAATTCCAGTGCGCAGAGGCTAAGATGCCTGCTGCCACATCTTTGTAGCATTGCCCCAACAGGGACTTGTGTTCGCTTTCACAAGGCAAAAGTGACCGACGTATTTTAGGGGAACGCGGGGGTCAAGTCAAATTTTGCTGTGTTTAGGGGCACAAACCACTACTGCTTGCCCAACGTACTGTTTTCCGCTATCCAATGGGGCTGGTCATCTTCATGGGTCATCGTCACATCACCGTGGACACCCACATTGGCGCCGAAATAGACGTTGCCGCGAACGGTCAGGCTGTTACAGTGGCACAGCGACGGCGCACCGGCGGGAAAGCGTTCCTTGAGATCGGCAAACATGGCATAGTAGCGGTCGTCGAGTTCTACCAATGGCTCGTCGTTGCGGGCGTCGATCAGGTCGATGCGGTAGTCGTCGGTGAGTGTGTAGGCATCCGACCAGAGGACGAGAATATCGTTGCTCTTCTTGACTGGGCGGAAGCGTGTTCGGGGTACATCCAGCGCCTGAGCGTTGGGAAAAGACGAGATCGCCAACCCCATAGCTGTCTCTAACTGGTAGACCCGTGGGCTGTTGGGTTGGGTGGGATCGACGGGCTTTTCGTTGCGAATCATGGGCAACCCCAGCAGCCCCCCCTGTTCATCAAGCACACGCTGTAAAGTGGGCAGGTGGATCCACAGATTGTTGGTGTTGAAGTAGCGGTAACGGGTGATGTCCTGGAAGTCGTCAATTTCGTTGGGTGGGCACTGGGCTATCTCGCGCAGCAACAGACGTCCTTCGGGGTTGAAGGCCAGATGTCCCCCTTTGCGGTCGGCGGGGGTGCGACGTGTCACTTCCATCAAGAAGGGCACTTCCTCTCTGGCGAAGTAGCCCAGGATCTCCTCATCAACCGTGGCCCCAAGGTTGTCGATGTTGCTGACGAAGGCGTACTCATAGCCGGCGTCGAGCAACTGGCCGAGCATCCCACTGGAGATCAGGGCTGGGTAAATGTCCCCATGACCGGGTGGGCACCACTCTTTGTCTTCGTCCTCAGGCCATTGCACTGGGCTGAGGTCGTCGACACGAATCTTCGGTTCTTTGTGCTGCAAAAAATCCAATGGGACATCACTGGTGATCTCAGGGTAGCGCGATAGTGCGGCAAGCGACTCCTCGTGTGTGTTGAAACTATTCATAAGGACAAGTGGCACCCGCGCGCCACTTTCCTGGCGTAGATGGAGGATCTGATGGGCTACAATGTCAAGAAAGCTAAGCCCCTCTTTTACCTCGATTAAAGACTTGGGGCCTGTCATCCCCATACTGGTGCCCAGGCCGCCGTTTAGTTTGATCACCACCAGGCGTTGTAGCGCGTCCTTACCGGCGCTGTGATAATCGGCCAGATCGCCAAGCTGAGGTAACTCGTTGACAGGTTGTGCGGTGTTGCCGTCGATATAGCCTGTATCACCGTGCAGCAATTTGCCGTAGTAGTAGCGAAAGGTGTCAATAGCAATTGGGGGGAGTTGCGCTGCTTTCATTTTTTCGGCGAAAGAAGAGAATCGTTCTGTTAACTGATCGTCACGCTTGCTTTCGGTATTGCCTCGTGGGGCAGGCTGCGATTGATGAGACATTGTTAGTCCTCCATTGGACTGGATTTCGGTAATTTTCGTGACGCCATCGTACCGCGTCATCTGCCAGAATAGAATAGGACAATTTAGGAGCACAGTAAGGCGTGTTCTACCTACAGTACCAAGCCGACGTTACAATCCTAAATCCCTTCGGAATATGCAAGTCTCAACACCAAGTTTTGATATTAACATCTTGTGGGTGTTCATCCATTTTTGCTTACCTGCAAATGCGGATTTACGGTATTGTTTCGTGTCTCTTAAATAAATATCATAGGCATCTACCCTCTCCCCGTCTGTAGGATAGGATCAGGACAGACGCTCCGGGCTACCGTACCCGGTGTGAATTAACAGTTCAACAGTGAGATTTCCATGACGCAACTCGTCATCTTGAATGCCTTCTTAATCCTCGCCACACTGGTCGGGCTGCCTGTTTTCTATTCTATCACGACGCCCAAACGCCCACTGGCGGCTTTGTTGATCACGCTTGTCTTGGCGACCGGTGCGTGGTGGATGGTCACCAATATGCTGGACCTCTATGCCGTCACCTTAGAGGGTAAATTGTTTTGGATCAAAATTCAGTATCTGGCCATTGTATTCCTTCCGGTTGTGTGGTGCCTTTTTGCCTTTGAGTATTCCGGCTATCATTATCTGGTGCGGCGGTATTGGAAGTGGTTGATGGTTGTGCCCTTGATCACACTGGTGATGGTGTGGACAAACGACTTCCATCACCTGCACTGGACAGGCAGCGAGATTGTGCAGCAGGGCATGTTGCAGGTAATTAAGCTGAGTTACGGCCCCTGGTTCTGGGTGCACCTGGCCACCTCGTACGTAATCATACTGATCGGGACAGTTGTGTTGCTCCGGTGGGTTTTCCAAGCACGTCATCTACGGCGCTATCAGGTTGCGCTGCTCCTCTTTTCCTCGCTGTTGCCGACGCTAACCAACGCTTTATACGTCTTTCGAGTGATCCCTGAGATCTATATAGACCTAACGCCTATCGCCTTTTTAGTCAGTGGTATGGCGTTGATGGGTGCGTTCTTCCGTCTCCAGTTCATTGACTTTAGCCCAATTGCGCGAACGCTGGTGCTCGAAAACCTTGTGGATGCACTCTTGGTGCTGGATCGCAATCTGCGCATTGTAGATTTCAACAACCGCGCAACCCAGATCTTTGCCCATGAAGGAGAACTGCACGGGCGGGCCATTGATGATGCTTTTGCCACATATCGTCAACATGCGGTGGGTTGGCCTGTGCTGGCAACCATGAACACACAGGAGCCGACAGCGGTTCGGGTATCAATCGAACAGGACGGCGAAACAGCCTTCTATGATCTTCAAGTCTCCAATCTACAAGGCGAAGACGAACGCGTCATGGGGCGCATGGTGGTGCTACGCGACGTCACCGAAGAACACTTAGCGCAGGAGACGTTACGCAAAAGTGAGGCCAAGAATCAGGCGCTGCTCGAAGCCATGCCGGATCAGATCTTCGTGATCGACCGCGAAGGGGTCTTCCTCTACGGCAAAGCGTCGTGGAGCGGGGAACTGCTTGGTGACGGGCGACTCGACGGCAAAAGGCTGGAAGATGTTTATCCCCACGAGCAAGCGGCACAATTACGCCAAGCCATTGATGCAGCGCTGAAAAGCGGGGATCTGCAGACCACAGCCTACCAAATCGTCCAGGACGGTGATGAGCGCTTCTTTGAGGGGCGCGTCGTCGCCTATTCGGATGAACAGGTGGTGCTCACCGTCCGCGATGTGACGGAACGTGAACGCTGGGAACGTATGCTCCAGCAACAGCGCACCTACCTGCGCACCATCGTAGACGCCTTGCCCAACGCGGTGGCGGCCAAAAATGCAGAAGGCGTCTACACCTTTGTCAACGAAACCTACGCCTCGCGTTTTGGTTGTTCAGTCGAAGAGATGATCGGCTCCACCGATACTGTCATTGCCGATATTGTCGACGGCAAGACCGATCACTACCGTCAACAGGATCAGCAAGTGTTGGCGACGGGCGAACAGATCACTGAAGAAGACGACGTCTTTGTCGGTACTGGTGAGGCGGGTAACAGTGCCAACGTGCTCTGGTTCCGCTACGACAAGCGGCGCATTTTCTCTGAACCCGATAATCAGTTCCAGATCCTCACGGTAGCCACCAACATCACGGCACAGAAGACGGCACAAGAGCAACTACGTCTGCAAGCTGCGGCTCTCGATTCAGCCGCCAATGCCATGCTGATCCTTGCCGTTGACGGCAACGTTCAGTGGGTAAACCACGCCTTTATCGAACTGACGGGCCTGGACAAAGAGGAGACACTGGGCAAGACGCTCTACCAACTCGAATCGGGCCTTCAATCCCATGAGTTTTACGAGCGTATGTGGAACCGCGTGGTCAATGGCGAAATTTGGACGGGCGAACTGGTAAATCGGCACAAAGACGGCGAACTCTATATCGAAGAGATGACGCTAACGCCCGTGCGCAATGACGCCGCCGAGATCACCCATTGTATCGCTATCAAACAAGATGTAACACAGCGCAAGCGCGACGCCGAACGGCTGTCCACCCTGGCCGAAGAACTACGCATTCAGCTAGACATGGCTCGTGTCTTACAGCCTGCTAAGAGCGTAGACGATCTCATGCAAAGCGTCCTCGAACTGGTTATCGGCCTTGACAACATTCAGTTGCAACCACAAGCCGCCATCTACCTGGACTCGCTGGAAGAAGGGGTACATCTTGCCGCCGTGCACGGCGGCAAGATGGAATGCTTCAAACAAAAGTGTGAAGCCTCGCCGTTGCTGCGCGAATTGGTGCGGCGCACACTTCAGAGTGGACATATCCAGAGCGAAGCAGCGATTAGCCCGCTTGACTGTCCATGCGGCTTAGAAGAAGGAGTTCACAGCCTCAGTTACCTGGCCATACCGCTTAAATCAAGCAACCGTACATTGGGCGCGCTTATGCTCTTTGTCGACTCGCCTGCCAACTGGGATACACGCCGACAGGCGCTGTTCGAGATCCTGGGTGCCGAGATCGGGATGAGCCTCGAACGCCTGCAACAAGAAGTAGAGCTACGCAAGGCGAAGCAGGTGGCCGAAAATGCCAATCGCGCCAAATCGCAGTTTCTGGCCAATATGAGCCACGAGATCCGCACGCCGATGAACGCCGTTATCGGCATGACCAGTTTGCTCCTCGACACGGAGCTTGATCTTGAACAGCGCGACTTTGTTGAAACGATACGCACCAGCGGCGACGCTCTGCTCACCCTAATCAACGACATCCTTGACTTCTCAAAAATTGAGTCAGGCAAGTTGGAACTGGAGTATCAACCGCTCAATGTACATGATTGTGTCGAAGATGTCCTCGATCTGCTGGCCACCAAAGCCGGCGAAAAAGGGATCGAACTTGCCTATGCCATGCAACCCAATACGCCGCACAGCATCATCGGTGACGCTACGCGATTACGCCAGATCCTGGTGAACCTGGTGGGAAACGCTATCAAGTTTACTGAGCATGGCGAAGTGATTGTCCACCTCAGCGCAAAACCCATCGAAACCGACACCTACGAGGTGCGCTTCGATGTGAGCGACACTGGTATCGGCATCCCCGCCGACCGTATGGATCGCCTTTTCCGATCCTTTTCACAGGTAGATGCATCCACCACCCGACGCTATGGCGGCACCGGTCTTGGGCTTGCTATTAGTTATCGGCTTGCCGAGTTGATGGGCGGACGCATGTGGGTCACCAGTGAGACAGGGATCGGCTCAACCTTTTCGTTTACGGTAATGGGCAAATCTGTTGCTTCGCAGCGCCGGTTTGACGTGCCGGGGCGTGGGGTAAACCTTAAGGGGAAACGTGTCCTCATTGTTGATGACAACGCCACCAATCGTGAAATCCTGGCGCGACAAATCCAGGCCTGGGGCATGGAAACGCTAACCCTGGCCCACGGCGAAGAGGTCCTCGCCCTGGTTGAAAAGGACGCGCAGTTCGATCTGGCGATCCTAGACATGCAGATGCCCGATATGGACGGTGCTATGCTGGCCCAAGCATTGCGTAGGCATCCTCAGACAAGCAAACTACCACTGATTATGTTAACTTCTTTGGGGAGAAGCGAAACTAAACAATTTTTGACCGACGCCGATTTCGTGGACGTAGTGACCAAGCCTGTGCGTCGCGCCCAGTTACAGCGTATGGTGAGCAATCAATTTGTCGACAAAAACTACAAACAAATTGAAGAAATTCGTACACCCTCTATCTTTGCCGGTGAAGCAGAGAATGCGGTCATACGCCCACTGCGAATTTTGCTGGCCGAAGACAACGCCGTGAACCAAAAAGTAGCGATCCACATTCTGCGTCGGTTAGGATATCGCACCGATCTTGCCGCCAATGGACACGAAGTCCTTGAGGCGTTATCCCGTCAGCGCTACGACCTGATCTTGATGGACGTACAGATGCCCGAAATGGACGGCATGGAAACCACCTCTGCCATTCGCCGTGAGTTCCCCTCTGATCAGCAACCCTTCATCGTGGCCATGACAGCCAATGCCATGCAGGGAGATCGCGATCAATGCCTGGCTATCGGCATGGACGATTACCTGAGCAAGCCATTCAAGGTTAGCGAATTAACAGCCATTCTCAACACCTGTCCTTGTTTTAGCGAGATGACCGCTGAAGATGTGAGTGAAAAATTAGGAGATTAAGCGATTCAAAGAACCAGCCAATCGCTCAATCTCCTAATCCCTCAATCTCACCCAGGCAATTCACAGAAACAAAGACATTGTTTAGCCACAAGGTTGGTGGTGTCAGCTTCGTCACCAACCGACGGCGCAACCATCCTTGCGTGGATCGCTACCGCCGATAAGTACCCCGCTCTCGGGATCACGCAGGATAATCTGCCCTCCACCAAAGCCACCACGCCCGTTGCTGTCCACCGGTGCCAGACGATGGCCCATGCGTGTCAGCTCCGCAAGGACGTCGAAGTCGTATCCTTCTTCGATCATCACCAACCCGCCACTTTCATGTGATCCCAGCCCCGACGCCGGCCCGGCCAACTGCCAGCGCGGCACATCCAGCGCCTGCTGTGGATTCATGCCCAACGAGACCACATTGGTCATCATCTGCAAATGTCCTTGTGGCTGCATGTAGCCGCCCATGACACCAAAGGACATATGCAGTTCACCGCCGCGCGTAGACATCGCCGGGATGATGGTCTGGTATGGGCGTTTGTGAGGCGACAACGCGTTGGGATGCTGCGGCTCAAGCACGAAGAGAGCCGCCCGGTTCTGTAAACTCACCCCCGTACCAGGCACCACAAGCCCCGTCCCTGTGCCCATGTACAGGCTATTGATGAAGCTACAGGCGTTGCCTTCGCCGTCGGCGGTGGTGAGGTAGACGGTGTCTGAACCGGCCATAGGGTTGCCATAGCGCACCCGCGCCGCCGCCTGCTGGGTGCTGATCAGCTTGCGCCGCTCGTCGGCGTAGTGTTGGCTGGTCAGCTCAGGAATGGGGAGCGGCACCACCTGGGGATCAGCCACCCACTGCTGTGCATCGGCAAAGCCGAGGCGCATGCACTCGATGAGGACGTGTAGTCGCTCCGCGGTAGACATTGCCGCCAGATCGAACCCGTTGGCGAGATTCAGTGCGATGATGGCTGCCAGTCCCTGGCCGTTGGGCGGGCACTCGTAGAGTGTTACATCGCCCAGTCTGGCTGTAATGGGATCATCCCAGGTGCTGGTATGGGCGGCCATGTCTTCGGGCGTGATCCAGCCGCCGTAGCGTTGCACATGTTCGCTCAGCTTGCGCGCAAAGTCGCCGCGGTAGATGTACGCTTTGCCATCGGCGGCGATGCCGCGCATCGTCTTGGCCAGGGTGGGGATACGCATAATCTCGCCTACATGTGGACTACGCCCGTCAATCAGCAGTTCGTTGCCACTGGGCTGTTGGGGGCCGTTGTCTAGATCCCCGCTCTGCCAATCGGGCGAACGCAGCAACTTCTGCACTTGTGATGCCCAGCCACGTCCGATCCACTCGGTAACGGGGTAACCTACCTCCGCAGTACGGATGGCCGGCTGTAGCACATCGGCCAACGTCATCCGCCCGTGGCGCTCGACCAGATCGCTCCAACCGGCGACAGTGCCGGGAACGCTGACGGCATGACCTGTGAACGAGGGCATCTGATCGTAACCCTGGCCCCGCAACTCGTCGATGGACGCGGCGGCGGCGGCGCGTCCGGATCCGTTGAGCGCGGTGACCTGTTTCTCTTTTGCGTCCCAGTAGAGTGCAAAACAGTCGCCGCCGATGCCTGTCATAATCGGCTCGACAACGTTTAACATGGCTGCCGTCGCAATTGCGGCATCGGCGGCATTGCCGCCGGCCTGTAGGATCGACAAACCGGCTTGGGCGGCCAACGGTTGGCTCGTGGCCACCATCCCATGCCGCGCCAGGACATTGCTGCGGCGTGATCGAAACACCATATCGTAGTTCACGGGATCTCCTTTGCATGCAGTGCGAGTGATCGGTTGTCCTATCTTATGGACATCCGATGAAGAATGCAAGAGGAGCGAGGATTGAGGGCGTGGGGATGAGGAATCGTCTTCTATTTACCCCTGCCCAAATTTGATTTTGGGCAGGGAACGGATTATAATCTTTCTTCGTTGGTCAACGAAGATTTGGCCGACGAGTGGTCTAGCAATAAGGTGATGTAGCTCAGGCGGTTAGAGCGAGGGCTTCATAATCCCTAGGTCGGTGGTTCAAGTCCACCCATCACCACCTTAGAGTGTCACTCCTGAAAGTATATAGTTTTAACCTGCGTCGGGATGATGAGTCCCTCGCTTTAACCACCCTGATGGCAGATGAGGGCCATGGTCTTGTTAAGCGTGTAGGGAAGTAAAAATCCCACCCATTGACAGTGATGGGTTCAGGGATTGCAGGTGGTATTGTAAGACCAACGCGCCGTGTAAAGTGTTCATCGCACTTACACGGCGCGTTTTGTTTCCACCCTACGTAGGTTAAATTACGGGAGATGCTTGTTCAGTTCGATATGGTTGATCCCAAAACCAATCAGTTCCCCACTCCACACAATCGAACGGACGGCATTCCCATGAAATCTACAAAGTTGACCTTTCCCAACCGCAATGGCCTGGCATTGGCAGCGCAACTTGATTTGCCACTGCACAACAAAGCTCGTGCCTATGCACTCTTTGCCCACTGCTTTACGTGTACCAAAAACCTGCGCGCCGTCGGCAACATCGCACGCGCATTGACACAGGACGGTATCGCCGTTCTACGTTTTGATTTCACCGGCCTGGGCGACAGCGACGGCGACTTTGCCGACACCAATTTCACCTCCAACGTCGCCGACCTGGTGGATGCCGCCGATTTTCTGAAATCACAATTCGTCGCCCCCACTTTGCTGATTGGCCATTCACTGGGTGGGGCCGCCGTTCTACAAGCCGCTGCCGAAATTCCGTCTGCAACTGCGGTTGTCACGATCGGTGCGCCCGCCGATCCCGCGCATGTGACACACCTGTTGGATAGTTCCCGAACAGAAATCGAACGGGAGGGCAAAGCGGTTGTGAAGCTCGCCGGGCGCAGTTTTACGGTGAAAAAGCAGTTCCTCGATGATCTGGAAGCCGTCAACATGCAGGAAACCATTCGCAATCTAGGACGTGCCCTGCTGGTTTGCCATGCACCGCTGGACAACACTGTGGGCATCGACAACGCACGTGACATCTATCAAGCCGCCCGTCACCCCAAGAGCTTCCTCTCGTTGGACGGCGCCGATCATCTACTGAGCCGGCAGGAAGATTCCCTGTACGTGGGTAGGGCGATTGCCACCTGGGCCGGCCGCTACATAGGCACCCTCCTGCCTGAAGCAGATAGGCCCATCATCACAGGTGACGCACGCGTGGTTGTCCACACGGGCAGGGAGCACTACACAACCGAGATTGTGGCCGGTGAACACGGTCTGCTGGCCGATGAGCCGGTTGCCGTCGGGGGTGCAGATCTTGGGCCCACCCCCTATGATCTGTTGCTGGCAAGCTTGGGGAGTTGCACAAGCATCACCCTGCGCATGTACGCAGATCGCAAAGAGTGGCCGCTGGAAGCAATTCGCGTCTACCTGAAGCACGACAGAATTCACGCCCAGGACTGTGATCACTGTGAATCGAAAGAGGGGACCGTTGATCGCATCCGCCGTGAGATCGAATTGGTGGGTCCTCTTTCGGCAGAGCAAAGGCAACGGCTGCTTGAAATTGCCGACAAGTGCCCGGTGCATCGTACCCTTCACCAGGGCATCATGGTCCAGAGTTCTCTGCGTACAGAGAGCGAAGCATGACAAATGTCACAGGCGCACGTAGGATTGGCACCTATTGTGCCTCGTTCGCCTGAACAGTTTGCACTAGATATAAATAGTCTTGTGATCTGCTCCCTTAGCGCAGGATATACGGGATAATCTCCTTAGCAAAGACAAAACCGGATGCGCTGGGAACAATCCCCTCTGCGGCATACCCTTACCATCTATTGCTTGGGAGAGATCACCATGAACCGTCTGCACATTCGTCGCTCTAGCGAAGACAAGCTAAAAACACTACGGCAAATTCCTCTGTTTGCGCCTGCCGGCCAGCGAGAGCTGACCGATCTGGCGGCGCAGTGTACGCTTCACACCTTCCGCAAAGGACACATCTTTTACCGCCCGGAAGATCGCAGCCAGACCGTCTACATGCTGACCGATGGCCGCGTTGCGCTTTATCGTCTTCGTCCCGATGGGAAGAAGCTCACGATTGATGTGCTTAACGCAGGCGCCTTATTCGATGATCTGGCTCTGCTCAACGACAACATCCATCACACATTTGCCGAGGCAGCGGAACATTGTACTGCACTGGTGATCGACCGGGTCGCGCTTCGTCATTTTGTCGTGCGCACGCCCCACGTCCTTCTGAACGTGATGCAGCATGTGACACAGCGCATCCATAGCATGGAAGAGAATCTGGAACGCATGGCTTTCCACGGCATACCAGCCCGCCTGTCACACCTCCTGCTTGAACTGGCACAAACGCAAGGAAGCAACACGGTGATTGGGTTCACCCATCAGGAATTGGCCGAGCGTGTCGGCACCTATCGCGAGACGGCAACCCAGATCCTCAATTCACTCCGCTCCGAAGGCTACATCGACATCGGGCGGCGTCAGATCGCGATTTTGCAGCCGGATGGGCTTGCCGCCGTCGCCGGGCTCTACTGATCCTTCACGACGGTGCCTCACCTGTAGGGTATAATGCTGTTTGAGCGAATGAAGCCATCCATTTGAACAGACATCTTCTACTGCATTATATCTTCTACCGGATTACGAGGACACACAGGTGAACGACAACGAGAAAAGCAGAGAACTGCTGCTGCAAGAGATCGCCCATCTGCGACGCCAACTGTCTGTTGCGCCTGGCGGAGCACCGCCTCAGTCTGAAGCGGAATCGGCGCTGCGGGAAAGCGAAGAACGCTTTCGCAAAATCTTCGAGCATTCCAACGATGCCATCTATCTCATCGATCCGGAAAGCAAGGCAGTTATCGACGCCAATCCCTCAGCCTCGCGGATGCTTGGCTACAATCGGGCAGAGTTGCTCAAACTCACCGTTGCAGATATCCATCCGCACGAGATGCCGCAGATGGCGGCCTTTGCCCAATCTGTTTTTACAAATGGCCGTGGGTGGACGAACGAGCTTTCTTGCATAACCAAGACAGGCGATGCGGTGCCTGCCGAGATTTCCGCTTCTCTGGTCGAGATCGGCGGGTACACGTGCATGATCGCCCTGGTCCGCGACACGTCTGAGCGTAGGCTGGCCGAAATGCGCATCCGTACCGAGGCGGCACGCGCCGATGCGATGGCACATAGTGCCGGCCGGCTGAATGCGCAACTTGATCTATCCGCCGTGTTGTCCGCTGTCTGCGAAGAGACGGCCAACGCGCTTGACGTGCCTGCCGCGGTTGTTCTCTTCTTCGATCCTGAAAAAGAACATTTTTATCCTGCAGCAACCTGGGGGTTACCGGCGTCCTTCATGAAGGAGTACACGCCCAATGCGCGGTCGGTCTACGAGCAGCATCCGCAGCCCTATCACCCGCAGATCGTCGTGCCGAATCTAAGGCTTTTGCCGAACCTGCCAAATGCCACCCTTTTTGCCCGACACAACATCCACGCCATTGCCCTCACCAGCCTCAACCGCGAGGACAATCTACTGGGCGCCCTCAGCGCTTACGCATTGGACGAAAGTCGTGTCTTCAGCGAAGACGATATTTCGTTGCTGCGTAGCCTGGCGGATCAAGCGGCCTTGGCCATTCGCAACGCCAAACTGTACGAGCAATCACGTCATTTCGCCGCTCTGGAAGAACGTCAACGGCTGGCGCGCGAACTGCACGATTCCGTCACCCAGTCGCTCTACGGCATGACACTTTACGCCGGCGCCACACAGGACCTGTTGGCGGCGAACGATATTCAGTCCGCCAAGAATCAACTGGACGAGATGCAAGAAATGATCCAGGGGGCGTTGGGTGAATTGCGCCTCTTGATCTATCAATTGCGCCCCCTAAGCCTGGAAGACGGGTTGGTCAATGCGCTGCAAGAACGGCTGGAAACTGTCGAGAACCGTTCCGGTCTCCGCGCCGACCTTGAGGTGAGCGGTGGTCTGAATCTCAGCGACGAACAAGAAGAAGCACTCTACCGCGTCACACTGGAGGCGCTCAACAATGTGATCAAACACGCACGCGCCACAGCCGTCAGCGTCAGCCTCAAGCAGACGGAAAACCGACTGTATTTGTCGATACAGGACAACGGCAGAGGCTTTGATCCCGAACTGGTTGCGCGCAAACGTGGCTGGGGGTTACGAGGTATTTTGGAACGAGTGGAGCGTCTGCAAGGGCGTGTTGACATGCAAAGCGCGCCTGGCAAAGGCGCAACCATCACTGTGGAGGTCCCCTGTAATGAGTAAGCCGATTCGCGTCTTTGTCACCGACGACCATGCGATTGTACGAAAAGGGATTACTGCCCTGCTTTCGGCCAAAGCGGAATTTGAAGTTGTAGGTGAGGCAGAAAACGGACGCGAGGCAGTGGAAGAAGCGGATCGCCTACAGCCGGACGTGATCCTGATGGATCTGGAAATGCCCGAAATGGACGGGATCGAGGCGATCCGCGCCATTACCCAGAAGCACGCCGACGCCCGTATCCTCGTGCTTACCAGCTTCGCCGGCGACGACAAAGCCTTCCCCGCCATCAAGGCAGGCGCGCTGGGCTATCTGCTCAAAGATTCCAGCCCACAGGAATTGGTACAGGCCATTCAACAAGTCCATCGCGGGGAACCTTCGATTCATCCCACGATTGCACGCAAGCTGCTGCGTGAGATTTCTGCACCACCCAGCCGGCAGCAGCCGCCGTCGCCCGATCCGCTTACCGAGCGCGAAGTAGAGATCCTGCGCTGTGTGGCCCGTGGCCTGAGCAATGCCGAAATCGCACTCGAACTGGTGATCAGCGAAGCCACCGTGCGCAACCACGTGAGCAATGTTCTGGGCAAGTTACATCTGGCCAGCAGAATCCAGGCGGCGCTGTACGCCCTGCGCGAAGGACTTGCTTCGCTGGACGACAGCGCGCCCGCCTCCTAAACGACACACAAGCAACCTAGCGAAACCAGATCAAGTTACCTGTTGTAACACCAAACTGGCCTATGGAACCGAGAGGAGCGTCCTGTGCAAGGCAATGTTGATTTGCAAGATCAAGTGAAAACCAAAGCGGAACTCCTCGAAGAAATCGCAGCACTGCGTGCGCAAGTGGCGCAGTTCCAAACATTTGGCGACGAGATCAACCAGATGCTTTTCGGCGTTGCCCTCTACACAGACGCAGCCACACAACGCCTCGCCTGCGGTGACATCGACGAGGCCGGTCGCCACCTCGCCGATCTCCAATCGATTACGCAAGGACTGTTGCTCGAAATGCGCGCTCATCTCCACTGCCAGTAACACCCAACATCTCCGTCTACAATCCCGGTGTCCCGAAATCCTATCTCACGTCGGCACAGCACCTCGGCATAGGCGCAACACGTCACTGAGACCTGAGCCAACCGGGTATGGCGCTCGAAGAACGGATCATTGATTGGAAAGAGGGTGAAGCCTAAACCATCAGAGTACATGGCGGCGAGAAGCTCCCGCCTGTGGCACAAATACAGGTGACGCTTGCCGTGCAGGCAGAAGGCGACGGATCTATCGCTTCCACCGTCATGGTCGACCAGCCGAAGTACGGCCCTCTTGGCCAACTGATGGACGTGATGATGATGCGCAAGGGTATGGCCGGCGGCATGCAGGGACTTCTGGCAGGGCTGAAGCACTACTGTGAAAAAGCAGAAGTCCAATCGCCTAATCCCCAATCGCTTAATCTCCTAGTCTCATTACAAAAAGCACTGACCAACGATTCCTGTTGGTCAGTGCCGGTACGACGATATGTGATTCACCCGCTTGCCGAGGTTCTACCGGTTTGACCACCAGGCGTAGACAACACCGGCGCCCCCGCCAGAAATCAGATGACCGACATAGAGCGTATCCGGGTAGGCCGGATTCTTCGTCCCCGTGCTGGCCCAGAGCGGACGCTGCACCCGTGCGCCTCGATCTGCCAACTGTCGCCAGCGGGCACCGCTAAAGAGACTGCGGAAGTAGACATAGGCGCTCTTGGCGTTGGCAATCCCAATGGTGCCCTGCAAGTTTCGATTGCCCACACTCTCCAAAGCAGCATCGACCATTGTGTCCACGCGGCTGATGAAGAAGGAAGCGACGGAGGCAATCTTGTTGACCGGCAGACCCCGGTCAACCCGTCGTTCCAGGCCACGCATGTAGACTTCGGCGACGGCTTCGTAGTGCGCATGGCCAAAGATCAGCGTTACGTTGACGTTGATGCCTTCTGCAATCAATTCCTCGATTGCAGCCACGTCGGCAGGGGTGGCCGGCACCTTGATCATCACATTCGGGCGATCCAGGGCGGCGAAAAGACGTCGCGCTTCGGCAATCGTCCCTGCGGTGTTGTGGGCCAGTTGCGGGTTGACTTCAAGACTGACATAGCCGTCCAGATACTGCATCTGTTCGTAGACAGGACGCAGTAGCTCGGCGGTACGCTGAATGTCTGCCAGTGTCAGCGCTTAATAGATTTCGTCGACCGATTTGCCTTCCGCCGTCATCTGCGTAATGGTTGCGTCGTAGTCGTTTGTGCCGGCAATCGCCTTCTCGAAAATGGTAGGGTTCGAGGTGCCCCCCACGACTTCCGTCGCTATCAATGCCCGCAATTCTCCGTTGCCAAGCATCGCGCGACGAATGTTGTCGTACCAGATCGACTGTCCGCGTTCGACGAGTTGATGTAGTTTGGTCATGGGTTGTGCCTGCTTTCTAAATATTGTGCGGGGGACACGCACGCCTTTGTACGCGTCCCCCTGTCAGGTTAGCGTTGCCAGGAGAGCCAGGTTGAGAAGATACGCTTGACCAGCGGGGTCAGGCGCGTGCGGTTGTATTGATCCGCGATCTTTTTGATGGCTTCGGTCTGCGTGGGGTAGGGGTGAATCACGGTGGCAATCGTCTGCAAGCCGACACCCGCCACCATCGCCGTGGTGATTTCACTGATCATTTCGCCGGCATGGCTGGCGACGATCGTGGCCCCCAGGATCTTGTCTGTGCCTTCTTTGACGTGAATTTTGACGAAACCTTCCGTCTCCCCGTCGGCCTTGGCGCGGTCGACGGTGTCAAGTTGCTGCACAAAGGTCTTCACCGCGATCCCCTTGGCCTTGGCTTCGTGCTCGTACATGCCCACATGGGCGATTTCGGGATCCGTGTAGGTGGTCCAGGGGACGATCAGATCGTCGGCTTTCTTCTTCGGCCCAGGGAAGAGCGCATTTTGCAGCACGATGCGGGCGGTGGCGTCGGCCACGTGGGTGAACTGGTAGCGGATGCCGATGTCACCGGCGGCGTAGACGTTGGGGTTGCTGGTGCGCATGGTGCCATCGACGGTGACGCCGCGGTTGCTGTATTCCACACCGGCAGCCTCCAGGTTGAGGCCCTCGACGTTGGGGATGCGCCCAATCGACACCAGCAGATCGTCAACTTCGATGGTCTTTCGCTCCTCATTCTGCTCGTAGACAATCACCTTGCCCGTGTCCGATTTGTACATGGACTGGATCTTGGCGTTGAGGATCAATTGAATGCCGTCCTTCACCAGCGAATCCTGCACAATGCGGGCGGCGTCCTGATCTTCGCGGATGAGGATCTGCGAATCAATTTCAATGATCGTCACTTCGGTGCCCAAGCGGGCGAAGGTCTGCGCCATCTCAGCGCCGATAGGGCCGCTGCCGATGACGGCCAGGCGCCGCGGCTGTTCCGTCAACTCGAAGAGCGTCTCATTGGTCAGGTAGCCCACTTCCTCTGCGCCGGGTGTGGGCAGCGGCCGCGGACGTGACCCCGTGGCGACGACGGCTTTTGCGAATTCTAACGTCTGCCGCTGATCGCCATTCACCACCTCAATCGTGTTTGGCCCGGTGAAGCGACCTGCACCAAAATAAAGTTCCACCCCGGCATTGGTCACGCGCTGCACAGAGTCGTCGTGGCTGATGTTGGCACGGATGCGGCGCATGCGTTCCATCACCCCGCCAAAATCGACGTGTACGCCTTCGGGGACATGAATACCCATTGTGTCCGCTTTGCGAATTTCGCCGATGGCCTTGGCCGAACGAATGATGCTCTTCGACGGCACGCAGCCCGCGTTCAGACAATCACCACCCATCATGCGCTTTTCAATCAGCGCCACCTTACCGCCCATGCCGGCCGCCCCAATCGCCGAGACTAAGCCGGCGGTGCCGCTGCCGATGACCACCAGGTTGTACTTGCCCGACGGCGTCGGGTTCTGCCAGCTGCTGGGGCGGGCGTTGTCCAACAGCGCCTGGTTGTACTGGTCCATGGGCTGTACTTCCACCGGGTAAAGCTTCTCTGGGGTATGGTGACCGTTCATGGCGGCTTTTTCCGAAGTCTGGGGCAGGGTGGGCAGTGTCATGTGGCATCTCCAGTGTGGTGTGACTTGAAATCAATCTGTGTTGTCAGTATCGTGGAAAGAAGGCCGCTCGTCATCCGATCAGAGAATCATCCGGGTCTGAACACTTTCACCCATACAGAGCGTGACAAATGTCATGGGTAACCCTCAAGTGCTTCACGCACTTGCGCAATGGACGGATTCCCCAATGACCAAACACGCCCGTTCAGCAGATACGTCGGGGTGGCAAAAACGGCATCGGGGATCTCCACTGCTTCCGCAATATCGATAACGTGAAGTTCCACCGTCGGGAATTCCGCCCGAATCACCTCGATCACTTCCCAGGTGTAGTCGGACACAAAGCAATGGGCGGAGACGTAGATGTCTACGCAGAGAGGGTTATTAGTGAGCATGGAAGCCCCCCTTGGAGAGTGGTTCACAAATCAGGCATGGGAGAGTGTCGCCGAGAGGCGGCGCTCTTTTTTTGTTCGGTTGGGGTGAAAAGGGCGACTCGATGCGCCTTTTCACCGAAATCAGGCCGTTTGGGACGGTGGCGGCGGTGCGCGC
>WGMT01000083.1 GCA_016124945.1 bacterium
GCAACAAAATCGAAAAGGTGTGTGCTTCGGGGGCGACCGGTTCGCCCCTTTTTGAGTGGGAAGTGTGGTGAGTGGTGCGTAGTGCGTAGTGCGTAGACCGATGAAAACCTATTGGTGTTCAAGAAGTCGTCTGTCGTCCGTCGTCCGTCGTCTGTCGTCTGTCGTCCGTCGTCTGTCGTCCGTCGTCCGTTCAATTTCGCCGAAAGAAAGCAGCATTCCACATGGATCTCATGGCGTTGGTGCAGTTTGTTATCGGTTTGGTTTTGTTGATTGTAGGCGCGGAAGCGCTGGTGCGAGGTTCGTCGCGTTTGGCGGCGGGTGTGGGCATTTCGCCATTGATCATTGGGCTGACGGTGGTGGCCTTCGGTACAAGTTCGCCGGAGTTGGTGGTGAGCATTCAAGCCAGCCTGTCGGCGGACCCAAGTTTGGCATTGGGGAATGTGGTGGGCAGCAACATCTTCAATGTGTTGCTGATCCTGGGGATTTCGGCGGCGATTACGCCGTTGGTGGTTTCGCAGCAGTTGATCCGCCTGGATGTGCCGATTATGGTGGCGGTGTCGCTGTTGACATGGTACTTTGCCCAAAACGGGGCCATTGACCGCTGGGAAGGCGCCGTCCTATTTGCGTTGCTCGTTGGTTATATTGTCTTTTCAATCTACATGAGCCGGCGCGAAAGCAAAGAAGTACAGCAGGAGTACGAGGAGGCGTTCGGCGTTTCAGCGCAAAAGAAGGGCAACTGGCTGATCGACGGGCTGCTTATTGCTGCGGGGTTGGCAGGGCTGGCGATTGGATCAAACTGGTTGGTAAACAGCGCCATTCTGTTCGCCGAGGCGTTAGGTGTGAGCCAGTTGATCATCGGCCTGACCATCGTCGCCGCGGGGACGTCGCTGCCTGAGGTGGCCACGTCGGTGATGGCAAGCATCAAAGGCGAGCGCGACATTGCCATCGGCAATGTGGTGGGCAGCAACCTCTTCAATTTGATGGCGGTGCTGGGGCTGTCGTCGATCATTTCGCCGGTGGGGATCACGGTGCCGGCGGCGGCGTTGCGCCTGGACATGGTTGTGATGGTGGCCGTGGCGGTGGCATGCTTGCCGGTCTTCTTTACGGGGAACCGGCTTGCGCGCTGGGAAGGGATGCTCTTCCTGGGGTATTACATTGCCTACACGGTGTATCTCGTCCTTTCGGCTACGGGGAGCGCCTGGTTGGGGACATTCAGCAACATTATGCTCTACGGCGCAATTCCGGTGACGGTGGTGCTCCTGCTCTTCACCACGGTTCGCGCCATCCGGACGCGGTCCTATGTGCTGAGTGGGAAGTAGCAACCCCCGAATCCTTCACACAAGCAGAACCCTCCTCGATTCAAGATCAACCAGCAAGCGGCGCATGTGTCTTTTGACACATGCGCCGCTTGCTGGTTGACGCCTAGCATATCGCCAGTCAAGCAACCTACCACCACGACGTGGAACTTGCGCTCAAGCAGCGGAAGGGACACCGGATGACCCCAGTGGGGAGGTGATGTGGCCGGGTATGTTTATCCTAAGTATATGAGCGAAGGGAAAGCGAGAAAAGGGGCGGATTCATGACAGGCGTACTTCAAGTTGGGGGCAACAACCTTCCGGGAAGGGGTCAAGACAGCAACGCCGTTTACTTCATCTTGCTGACCCCTTCCCGGAAGGTCAATCTCGCCTCAAGATTGAATTGCACCCGGGATGCTCCCTTACGGTTGAAATCATCGGCGGGATGGGTCATAATGTTCTCAACAAAAGGACAAGGTGATTATCTCAACAGAGGAAACCAGCATGGCACAAACATCCACTACACTGCGTAGGCAATTGCAGGAACTCCTACCCGTATTGACGCAGCAATACCATGTTGAATCGATGGCGTTGTTCGGGTCTTACGTGCGCGCAGAGCAACGCCCTGACAGTGATTTGGATCTACTGGTCACCTTTTTTGATACACCCGATCTCTTCACTTTTATTCGCCTACAAACTTACCTGAGTGAACAGATCGGCATCCCGGTTGATCTAGTCATGAAAGACACGCTCAAACCGCACATCGGCAAAAATATCCTCGGTGAAGCAATCCCCATATGAGAGAAGAACGAACCTACCTTGACTATCTCGAAGACATTCAGGATGCAATTGAAAAGGTTGCCCTTTTCATCGTCGGTATGAATGAAGCGCAGTTCATTCAGGACGACAAGACAGTTTTTGCTGTCATTCGGGCATTTGAGATCCTGGGCGAAGCCGCCAAACAGATTCCAGCAGATATCCGTCTACAATACCCGGATTTGCCCTGGAAAGAAATGGCGCAGATGCGTGATGTCCTTATCCATCACTACTTCGGTGTGAATCGCAGCGTAGTTTGGAAGACTGCGATAGAGCAGTTGCCACCGCTGCTACCACAAATCCAGCAGATAATCAACGAGATAGAGAAGTAGTCGCAGCAAGGAAATGAATGAAGAATTAAACGACGGATATAAGTGGCGAAGGCCGTCGTCTTGAGGACGGCTTTTTATTGCTCTATGATGCATTCACCGAGGACCGGTTCCGTGTTCGACGAAACGATCCTCGGTGGGGGCGTTGTGATTGACCGGTCACCACAGCGCTTACTCGTAGCGCAGCGCGTCGATGGGCTTGAGCAGGGAAGCCCTGTTGGCCGGGTACAGCCCAAAGAAGACGCCGATCCCCAGCGAGACCCCCAGCGCCAGGACGACGCTCTGTGTGGTAATGTAGGCGGTTCCCCCCAACATCGGCGCAATCAGATGGGCGCCCCCGATCCCCAACGCCACCCCAATCCCACCGCCTAGCAAGCTCAAGACCATCGCTTCGGTGAGGAATTGAACCAGAATGTCGCCACGTTTGGCCCCCACTGCTTTACGCAGCCCCACTTCGCGCGTCCGCTCGGTGACGCTCACCAGCATAATGTTCATGATGCCGATGCCGCCCACCAACAGGCTAATGGCGGCGATGCTGCCCAACAACACGGTGAAGGTGCCGGTTGCATCGGAAATCGACTTGAGCAGGTCGGCCTGATTTTGGATCGAGAAATCGTCTTTGGCTTCGCCTTCGAGGCCGCGCAAGGCGCGTAGGATGGTGCGCACCTGCGCCTGGGCCAGATCCATCTCTTCGGCGCTGTTGGCTTGCAGGCTGATCTGGTCGATCTTCTGATTGCCGGCGCCGCCCAGGCGAACTTGAGCGGTGCGCAAAGGCAGGTAGACCTGATCACCGAAACCGCCCATGAACACGTCCTCTTTGCCCGCAAGGACACCCACCACCCGGTAGTTCTGACGCTTGATGCGCACCGTCTGCCCGGTGGGATCGACGAGCTTGCTGCCAAACAGCTTTTCCAGCGCCGATTCACTGAGCACCACCACCGACGCCGAGTTCTCCTGATCGTCCGCCGTGATGAAGCGTCCACGCGCGATCTGAAGGTTGTTCACCTCGTCGTAGACTTCGTTGACGCCATAGACGTTGGCGTTAATGGTTTTGCTGCCGAAGACCACAGTGGCGCTGTTCTGATTGTTGGGCGCAACGTAGCGCACCGCTGTCGCCAGTTGTTCAATCGCCCTGGCATCGTTGTTGGTCAGCGGGCGTGAGAGCGACTGTAGACCATCGCCGGAGAATTGAAAGTTGGACGATGGGTAAATCGTCAACAGATTCGATCCCAAAGACTCGAATTGGCGCAAAATGTCCCTGCGCGCGCCTTCGCCGGCGGCCACCAGGGCAATCACGGCAGCCACGCCGATCACCACGCCCAACATCGTCAGGAAGGAGCGCAACTTGTGGGCGGAAAGTGCACGAAACGCAATGCGAAAGACCATGAAAAGCTTTTTCATTGTTAGAACCCCATCATCCCAAACGGGAACTCTTCTTCGCCCTTGTCGAGGGGCACGATGATGCTGTCGCCTTCGTTGAGGCCGCTGCGAATCTCGGTGAAGATGCCGTCGCTCAGCCCCACGTCCACAGGTATCTCAAGCGGCGCACCCGCCGGGTCGGGGTTGGGTGTGAGCACGACGTAGCCGCCGGCCCGCTGCTGCACCGCCATCTTTGGCACCAACAGTGCGCCGGTTACCTCGCCCACTCCGATCTCCACATTCGCCGTCATGCCTACTTTCAGGTTCAACTCGTCCACATCGCCGTCCACATCGCCGATGGAGATGGGCACCGAGTAGACCATCACATCGCCCTGCAATCTGCCTTGCAGCGGCACCGAGAGTACTTCGCCGCTGAACTGTTGACCCGGTAGGGCGTCGAAGGTGAGCGACACCCGCTGCCCCTTCTGCACCTGGCGGATCATCGTCTCGTCCACACCGGCGACCACCTGCAACTGGCTCAAGTTCGCCAGCGTGAGGATCGGCGAACTCGCCGTGATGCGGCTGCCCTGGCTGCTTGCCACGCTGAGGACTGTCCCCGCGAAGGGGGCCACCAGCACTGTCGCCGCCAGATCGGCTTCGGTATTGGCCACCGCCTGTTGGGCGTCGGCTACGGCGCTTTCGGCGGCGGCCAATTTCGTCGCATCCGGCCCCGCCGCCAGTTTGGCAGCTTCGTCGCGTGCTTTTTGCAGCGCCACAGCGCTCTTTTGCACGGCGAGGACGGCTTCAGTGCGGACAAGTTCGCCGTTCCCCTGCATGGCGCGGGTCAGATCCTGTTGGGCCTTGGCCAGCGCGGATTGGGCAGTGGTTACCTGGCCGGCGGCGCCCTCATCTACGGTCTGACGCAGTGCCTGAAGGCGGGCCAACTCGGCTTCCTGTTCTGGAATCTTCGTCTCAAGTTGCGCCTGCTCCTGCATCTCTTCCAGGTTGGCGGTGTAATTGTCCATGAGTTCTTCTAGTTCCCAGTAGCGGCGCTGATTCCAGGCGATGGTGTATTCCAGATCGCGTATGCTCTTGTCCAGCGCATCATAGTCGGCCAGCGGCTGCCGGTTTTGGGCGAGCAGGAGATCGTCCCGGGCTTTGGCGACGGCCAGTTGCTGTTCCGTTACGTTTGGTGGGTTGTCCACATTGTCCAGATCGGTGAGTGCCTGTTGTAGATCGAGTTCGGCTTTGGCCACGGACAGCGCCGCCTGCGCTTTTATCGACTCGGAAGGGGGCGTTTTCAATTCGGTTAATGCCCGCGTTGCCTCTTCCAGGCGCTTTTGGGCCTGCGCCAATGCCTGTTCGTAGGTGGTTGGGTCGATGGAAGCCAACAAGTGCCCGGGTTCAACAAACGCCCCCGGCTCGGCTGCCAGCGTCAGCAAGGGTGCGGTGCTGCTGAGACGATCGAACTTGAGTTCAGCCTGCTGTTTGGCGGTTAACTGCCCTACCACGTTGACATTCGCACGCAGATCACCGCGTGTCACCGTGGCCGATTGCGATAGTTCACTTATGTTTGCACCGGAAGGCAGTGCATCGGCACTGTTTGTTGCGCCCATGCTTGTTTCGCCGGAGGAGAATTCATCACCCAGCAAATCGCCAACTTCATAACGTTCAGTATTTGCACCGACAGGGCCTAGCCCCAAGAAATTGGTGACAGTCGCAGTGACCTGATGCGCCAGACCTGGGTTGTACCAGGCAACAGCGCCCGCGGCCAGTCCCCCCAACAACAGAATCAAAGCCAGAACTTGTAGAAAACGTTTCATTGTTAGTACCCCATCATCCCGAATTGGAACTCTTCTTCGCCCTTGTCCAGGGGCACGATGATGCTGTCGCCTTCGTTGAGGCCGCGGCGGATCTCGGTAAAGAGACCGTCGCTCAGCCCCACGTCCACAGGTATCTCAAGCGGCGCACCCGCCGGGTCGGGGTTGGGCGTGAGGACGACATAGCCACTCGCCCGCTGCTGCACCGCCATCTTCGGCACCAACAGTGCGCCGGTCACCTCGCCCACTGCGATCTCCACATTCGCCGTCATGCCTACTTTCAGGTTCAACTCGTCCACACCGCTGATGGAGATGGGCACAGAGTAGACCATCACATCGCCCTGCAATCTGCCCTGCAACGGCACCGAGAGCACTTCGCCGCTGAACTGTTGCCCCGGTAGGGCGTCAAAGGTGAGCGACACCCGCTGCCCCTTCTGCACCTGGCGGATCATCGTCTCGTCGACACCGGCGACCACCTGCAACTGGCTCAAGTTCGCCAGCCTGAGGATGGCCGAACTCGACGTGATGCGGCTGCCCTGGCTGCTTGCCACACTGAGGACCGTCCCCGCGAAGGGGGCCACCAGCACCGTCGCCGCCAGATCGGCTTCGGTATTGGCCACCACCTGTTGGGCATCGGCCACGGCGGCTTCGGCATTGGCCAATTTCGTCGTTTCCGGCCCGGCCTCTAGTTTGGTGTAATTCTCACGCGCCAGGACCACGTTGGCTTCGGCATGAACAATGGCATGTCGGGCCTGGGCAAGCCTCAATTCATTCGGGCCGGTTGGGGTGTTTGCCGCTGTATTCTGCGCCGCCGTCAATGAGCGCTGGGCATTGCGCACATTCACCTGTGCCTCAAGCAGCTCAATCTCTTGCTGGATCTGCTTGGTCTTGCGTTCGTCACCGGCGTCCATCATGCTGTTGTAGGCCAGGCGTAGCCGATCCTCGTAGTAGGCATCGGAGTAAACTTCGTTGGAGAGGCGGGTAAATTCGGCGCCACGCTGACTTTCCACATCCCAAAGACGGTTGACATTGGTGTCTCGGCTCTGCCTGGCTTCCAGATCGGCCAGTCGAGCCTGGGCCGAGGCAAGTTCGCGCCGGGCACTGGCCATGTTGGTCTGCTGTGTGCCGGGATTGGGCGTGGTGAGCTTGTTCAGCGCATCTTCGGCCTTGCGCTGAGCCATCTCGGCCTCGGCAATCGCCAGCAATGATTCAGAGCGCTGCAGGGTGGTGATGGGCGTCTTCAGCTCGGCCAGGCGCGCTTCGGCCTCGGCCAACCTGGTGCGCGCCAGTGCCAACGCCTGCTCAAACGGAGCGGGATCAATGGTCGCCAATGGCGCTCCCGCTTCGACAGTGGATCCAGGCTCAACCAGTAGCGTCTGGAGCGACACCGTCCCCTTGAGGCGGTCGAAGGCGAGATCTTCACTTTGGGGTGTTTTCAACTCGCCCACCATACTGAGGACGGCCTTCAAATCGCCACGCGCCACTGAGGCGGTTTGGCTCAACGTCTGTTGATCCACCGGGATGGTCTGCGTGCCCCATCCGGGCAAGGGTTGCGCCCCATATTGCAGCCAGAGCCAGTAACCGCCGCCGGCCAAAACGGCGAGGAAAAGCAGATTGCGTAACCACTTCAACATAAAAAGCTCCTTGATAGGTACAGTAGGGGTTTGCGTGGGGCGTCCGCAGATGCGGACGCCCCACGCAAACCCCTACATGACTTGTATTGCATCTACCGCCGCCCGGCGAGGAGTGGAGACAGCTTCGTCGCGCACAACGTAGCCGTCCTGAAGGCGGATGATGCGGCGGGTATGTTCGGCAATGTCCGGTTCGTGGGTGACAAAGATGATGGTGATGCCATGCTGCTCGTTCAACTCTTGAAAGATGCGCATGATCTCGACGCTGGTCTTCGAATCGAGGTTGCCGGTTGGCTCGTCGGCCAGGATAATCTGCGGTTTGTTGACCAGCGCCCGCGCAATCGCTACACGCTGCTGCTGACCGCCGGAAAGCTCGTTGGGCTTGTGGTGGACGCGATCCCCCAGCCCAACCATCTCCAATGCCTCGATACAGCGTTTGCGCCCGTTGTTGATGCCGGCATAGATCAGCGGCAGTTCCACGTTGTCCAGGGCGCTGGTGCGCGAGAGCAGGTTAAAGCTTTGGAAGACGAAGCCGATCTTGCGGTTGCGCACGCCGGCCAGGTGGTTTTCTTTCATGCGGCTCACGTCTTCGCCGCCCAGCCGGTAGATGCCGCTGCTGGGCGTGTCCAATGCGCCGAGGATGTTCATGAGCGTCGATTTCCCCGACCCAGACGGCCCCATAATCGCCAAGAATTCGCCGTGGTAGATTTGTAGCGAGACGCCGTGCAACACCTTCACATCGATTTTGCCCAGGTGGTAGGTCTTCTTCACGTCGACAATTTCAATCACTGGTTCTTGGGGAGTCACTTGGGTTGTCCTTTTGAGATTTCGAAGCGTATTCGTTCAGTGCGCAAGATGGGTTACAACCGCCCCGGTCAGCGACCGGCAACGGAGACGGGCAGATCGGCGACGTCCCCGTCAAGCCGCACAAATTGGGCGGAGACCCAGCCAAACGCGCTACTTTCTTCGTCCAACTGCACTTGCAGCCACGCTCGGCTTGTGTCTCTTGCCTTCACCGGATAGCGTTCGCCCGTTTCTGCTTTGGCCACAATCGCATAGGACGTCCCCGGGCCACTGCGCACGTTGAGCCGCGCGTTGCCACTGTTGACGGTGGCAACCAGCGTTTCCTCGGTGGTGGACGTCGTGGTGGACGTCGTGGTGGACGAGCCGGCGTTGTCTTTGTCGGCATCGGTCTTCGCCGAGGAGGGACCTGGCTTTGTCACCGTCACCCTGGCGGCGGCAGTTTTGGCGACGGTACCCTGGTTTGCGTGCGCCGTCACCGTGGGCAGCACCTCTGCGCCAACCACAACCAACTGCACAGTTTCAATCCACCCATCCGCCAAATCGGGGATCTCCACGCGTATCCAGGCGCCGTCGGCGTCCTGGCCGGTGGCGTTGACCAACGTACCCCGCGCCAACGTCTGCACTACGTCGCCGTTGGGTGTGTGGTACAGGGGGACGTCGCGGTTGATCACCACGGCCAACACAGACATGGAGGCATTCTGGGCGCCAGCAATGCCGGTTGTCCACAAAAGCAAGAGGAGGGAAAGCACAACCTGCAACCTTTTACTTCGCATCATGAGGCACACTCTTTTCCATCGCGGATTGAGGTAAGCGCACAAAGAGATCTGAACGCCACAAATTACATTCCGATGGAAACTATAGAGCGGTTCAGCGAAGAGGAGATCACTTGTGAGGATGAATTGGGGTCATACGGGAGAATGAGAAGATTTACGCTTGACGATTAACAATCGTAAATCGTCAATTTTTCCTTCTTACGATTCCCTCTTGCCACGCATAGACGGCGGCCTGGGTACGGTCGTTGAGGTGAAGCTTTTGTAGGAGGTTGCTGATGTGGCTCTTCACCGTGTTTTCGCTGATGACAAGGGCGGCGGCGATTTCTGCGTTGGATTGGCCGGCGGCAATGAGGCGCAGGACGTCGAACTCGCGCTCGGAAAGCTCGGTGAAGGGATTGACGTCGTCTTTGCGAATGCCCTGGAGTTCAAAGACAATGCGCGACGCCACCCGCGAATCGAGGACGGCTTCGCCCTTGGCGGCCTTGCGGATGGCGGCGGCCAGTTCGTCGGGTTCCACATCTTTGAGCAGATACGAGATGGCCCCGGCGCGCACGGCGGGGAAGATATACTCGTCCTGGTGGTGTGAGGTAACGACAATTACCTGCGTGGCCGGGTAGAGCTTGCGGATCTGACGCGTGGCCGTGATGCCGTCCAGTTCGCCGGGCATCTCCAGGTCCATAAGGACGACATGGGGCTGGTGTTCGGCGCAGACGGCAATGGCGGCGGCCCCCGAATCGGCCTCGGCCACCACGTGGATGTCTTCGAGGGTTTGCAGGTAGGCGCGTACCCCCTGCCGCACAATTTTGTGATCGTCTACCAGAATGATGTTGACAGGCATGTTTTTCTCTTTACTTAAGTGAAACCTGGGCAATCACGGTTGTACCGTTCCCGGGTAAGGATTCAACGTTGAAGGCGCCGTCCACTTCGACGAGGCGTTGGCGCATCCCTGCCAGCCCAGACGAGCGCTGGGAGATAGCGGCAGGGTCGAAGCCGCGCCCATTGTCGGTAATGATCAGGATGACCCGCTGCGGCGCCAGCGTGAGCGACAGGTGGACGGTATCGGCTTCGGCATGGCGCGCCACGTTGGAGAGCGATTCCTGTAAGATACGGTAGAGCGCCTGCTCCACAGGCAGGGGCAGCGTCTGTTCGCCGTTGTAGAGCACGTCTACGCGGATGCCGGTGTGCTCCTGCCAACGGGTGGTGTATTCCTTCAGGGCGTGGGGCAGCCCTTTGCCTTCCAGCGCGGGCGGGCGCAATTCGTCGATGATCAGCTTCAGTTCCTGCTGTGTCTCACGGTTGAGTTGCAGGGCGGATTCGACATGTTCCGCGGCTGCGCCGGGATCGCTGGCAAGCAGATTCCTGGCGGCGGAAAGCTGCATGCGGGCGGCGTAGGTTTGCTGTTTGACGGTGTCGTGCAGGTCGCGGGCGAGGCGGTTGCGTTCTTCCATGCGCGCCAGTTCGTCGCGGGTAACGAGGTAAGATTGGAGCTGGCCGGCCATGTCACCCAGGTTGCGCGTCAACTGGCCGATCTCGTCTACAGAGGGATCCCGGGGCACCATCGAAAAGTCGCCACGGCTCCATGCGCCGGCGGCCAGCGAAAGCGCGGCCAGGCGGCGGCGCAGTCCGCGCGAGGCGATCCAGCCGAAGAGTGCGCCGATAGGCAGCGTGGCAAGCAGGATGATCACCGAGAGCAGCAGCAGATATTCAATGTACAAGGAAAAGTCGGTGGGCAGGGCGAACGCCAGCGGATCGACTGAGAAAACGGCGACGGCGACGACTTCGTTGTTGTCCATGCCATAGACAGGTGTCGTCACCGTGTAGACGCTTTCGCCAGGATTGGTGCTGCTGAGAATGCTCTCTGTACCGGTGTTGATGGCATACCAAATTGGTTCCAAATTGAGGCCGGGCAGATCCAACGCCTGAACAGAAACCCCAATGTTGGCAATTTCTGCCGGCGCTGCGCCAAGCATACGTAGATTGGCAGCGTCGATCACATAGATCGGCGCCGACTCGGTGACCAGTGTGTTGGCGTAATCCACAGCGCCTTCGGGGAAATACATAAGATCTTCCTGGGTGAAGCCCCGTTTTTGTACTCGGGCCAACCAAGTTTGCAGAGAAGTTGGGTCAGCCAACAGTTGTGCAATGTTCGACTCAAAGGCCAAGCGCGTCCACATGACGCTGTTGTTCGTCTGCACGGAACTCTGATTTTCAGCCACAATGGTAACGCCTACGATCAACCCGCCCAACATGATCACCGTCCCCATGGTGACGATGACGTAGGAAAGGGTAAGTTGCCATTGCAGACGTTGGAAAAAGTGAAAAATACGTTTCATAGATTGTGCCGGGTGTTGAAGAGTGTAGCCTATCCTAATTGTAGGATAGTATGCCATCAACTACACGAGAAGGATGAAACCGCTGAATCTATTTGAAGTGTGCATCGAGGATACGTTGACGCAACCATTGTGGGATCAATCTGACGAGTGAAGTCCACTCATCCGCAAGGATGAGATTCACAGCCTACTGTTCGCCCCCGTTACAAGTGAGGGATGCATTCCTTTTGTATTCGATGTAACATGGACTCGATACAAGGCGGATTCGGTGAAAGATAACCAGCCAAACCTGGTTTACTATCAATTTCAGTGGAGGATAACATGCGAGTCGTTTTGATTGGCGGGAAAGGACATGTCGGCACCTATCTGGTTCCTCGGCTGGTGGAAGCCGGCCATGAGGTGATCAACATCAGCCGCAACCAACGGGATCCCTATCAGCCCAATGGAGCATGGAAACAGGTGCAGACGGTGGAGATCGACCGCGTTGCGGCGGATCAACAGGGGACATTTGGGCAGCAGATCGCCGATCTTGCGCCCGATGTGGTGATCGACATGATCTGCTTTACCCTTGACTCGGCGCGGCAGATCACCGAGGCGCTCAAGGGAAAGGTTCAACACTTCCTGCACTGCGGCACGATCTGGGTGCATGGTCCGAGCGCAGTGGTGCCGACTACGGAAGAACAGCCGCGCCGTCCTTTTGGCGAGTATGGCATTCAAAAGGCGGCCATTGAAGCCTACCTGTTGGGCGAGGCGCGGCAAAATGGATTCCCAGCCACTGTGCTCCATCCAGGACATATCGTGGGCCCAGGCTGGAATCCGCTGAACCCGGCGGGGCATTTCAATCCTGAGGTATTCGCCGTCCTCGCGCGCGGGGAGACGTTGACGCTGCCCAACTTAGGCATGGAGACCGTCCACCACGTCCACGCCGACGATGTGGCGCAGATCTTCATACAGGCGATGGCCAACCGCAGCGCCGCCGTCGGCGAGAGCTTTCACGCCGTGTCACCAGCCGCGCTGACGCTGCGCGGCTACGCCGAATCGATGGCGACCTGGTTCGGCCAGGCAGCGCAGCTCGAATTCCTGCCGTGGGAATCGTGGCGCGAAACAGTGACCGAACAAGAAGCCCGAGCCACCTGGGATCACATCGCGCATAGCCCCAATTGCAGCATCGCCAAAGCTGAGCGCATGCTGAATTATCGTCCGCGCTACACGTCGCTCCAGGCCGTACAGGAAGCCGTCACCTGGATGATGGAGCGATGATCATCCAGGTGACAAAATTGTGAACACCAAACTTTTGTGCTATACAATAGTCAACCACAACAGTAGAACAAATATTCTTATTTCTTGTTTAGGAGGGATAGATGAACAAGCAGGAACTGATCAAGTGGTTGACTGAAGAACAGCAAAAGTGGAATCTACTCGTCGCCGCCATTGGTGACAAGCGCCTCGAGCAAGCCGGCGTAAACGGCGACTGGTCTATGCGCGACGTTATTGCCCATTTAACCGGCTGGCAGCGACGACTGGTCAACCACATGCACGCCAGCGCGCAAGGACAACCCACACCGCCCCCGCCCTGGCCGGCGGATCTCCCCACCGAAGATGCCATCAACGCCTGGATCTACGACGCCAATCACACACGTCCTGTGCGCGAGGTGCTCGCCGATGCCTATGCCCTGCATCAACAACTCGTGGCAATCCTCCACGGCTTACCCGACGACAGTCGCGTTGAAACGATAGACGGCAAGTTTCACCTGATCTGGATAAACGACGAGCGCTTCGCTGTTGGAGAGTTTTTCTACCATTTTTACGACGATCATGCGCCGGATGTACACCGCTGGCTTGGGCAGACTGCCTGACGTGCAGCCACACGCATAGGTAAATCACGCATGACAACGAAGCTTAAAGAAACACTGGCGCAGTTAGAATCGCTGGGCAACGAGAAGGTGCGCGCCATGCACAAAAAGAACGGCGCCGGGGACAACCAATTCGGCGTGCGATTGGGTGACATCCGCAAAGTTGCCGCAGAGATCAAGAGCGATGATGAGTTGGCGATGGCTCTTTGGGAGACAGAAAACATTGATGCCCGGCTGCTGGCGATCCTGCTGTTCAAACCCAAGAAACTATCACGCTCAGAGATAGATCGGATGGTACGCTCCGCCAATTTTGCGCAGTTGGCCGACTGGCTCAACAACTATGTGGTGGGCAAGCATCCTGACAAGGAAGCACTACGCCAAATGTGGATGGAGGATGCAGATTCCTGGGCGGCGCGTGCCGGTTGGGGTCTAACCAATGAGCGCATCGCCAAAGACGCAGATGGGCTTGATCTGTCTGCGCTGCTCGATCGCATCGAAGCCGAAATGGCAACCGCCGCCCCCGAAGTGCAGTGGACCATGAATTTCTGCCTGGCGGGCATCGGCATCAATTTCCCCCAGCATCGTGCACGCGCCCTCGAAATCGGCGAACGATTGGGCATCTACCGCGATTATCCCGTCCCCAAAGGATGCACATCTCCCTTCGCGCCAATCTGGATCAACGAAATGGTGTGTCGACAGAGTTAAACAGTTTGACGCGCCCACGAAGAACACTTGAGAATTGGCACCGATGTCTGCCAATGTCACCAGAACTACCAAAGAAAGGAGACTAATTCATGCCGACAGCCAAGAAGAAGACAACGAAGGCCGAAGACGAAGCCGCAGTAAAGGAGAAGATTGCTGCCATTGTGCGTAAGGCGGTGAGTTAAACAATGGGCGTGAGCGCTGCATGTTTGGCCTATTCTGTCCACGGCTCCTCCCAGAATCCAGGATAGCCGCAGATCGTCTTTGGTTTGGTGAAGCGCAGCGTCTGCCAGGCCAGGGAATCGACATAGGTGGCGACGGTGTCTTCGCCCTCTTCGTTCGAGTAGATGCCGGTGTACCAAAGTTTGGTGATTTGCCCGGTTAACCCATCCATGCCCTGCTGCGCCAGGAGACCGGTTTCTTCCAGTTCGGCCAGGGTAGTGGGCGGCGTGTCGGCAACCACTGCGATCTCTTGCAGCAGTTCCTCAACCTGCCCGGCTGTCTCGCCCCGTTGCAGGCTTGCCAGGTAGATCTGGCCTAGCTGTGGATCGAGATTGGGCACACCTGTCAGCAGCGCAGAAAGCGCCAGGAAACCCGACAGCAGTGCTTCTCCGTTAATGGACGGGGTCTCGTGTGGTATGGGGCTGGGCAGCACGATCTGCGGCGTGGCGCGAGGACCGAAGACGATGCCTTCGTCAAAACCGGTCCTGCGTACAGCGCCGCAGCCCGCCGCCACCGCTGCGCTCACGGCAGCCGCCGCACCACGCAAAAAGGTCCGTCGATTCATCTTCTTGGCAGGCATACACTTTCTCCATCAGTCTACAGAAGTGATCCACAGATTATATATCTTAAAATCCGTGTAATCTGTGGATGAAAATCTCTATCGTCAACGTGCGATCCCCAGAAAGTTGCGTGTGCGATCGTGCCAGGTGAGGTCGCGCCGTAACGAAAAGAGATAGGCGACCATGTCCACGGCGTCTTCTTCGGTGACGTCCATGTTGGGCATGGCTGTGCCCGGCTCAATCGCCTGCGGAAAGCGTACCCACTGTTCCAGGTGTTCGGGTTCGTTGGGCAACTTGCCCGCGATAAAGCTGCGTTCGGCCCAACCATTCAGCGGTGGACCGACCAGGCTGTTGGCCCCAGGCACGCCGGGGATCGTGTGACAGGAGCCGCAACCGTAGTCTTCGAGTACGGCGCGACCGTTTTCGATGTTGCCAGGCAACGGGCCGTAGAGATCAGTGACCGTCCGTTCAGGCTGGGCGGCGCAACCTGCCAGCAAACTGAGGACAACCACACCTAGCCCCAGACGCGCCCACCCCCCGCGTGCAACACGTGAAAGCGTCCAATCCAGCGCCCACTGTGTCCACCGGTACACGGACCACGCACCACGACGCACTACGCTCTCCCTCTTAAGGCGTATCATGCGCCGCTCCTTGCACTTGCGCCACAGCAGCCAAATCACGCCGAATGGTATTGGCCGCCCACAGCGCCAGCGCCGCCAACGTCAACGTCGGGTTGGCCGTCCCCGCTGTGGGGAAGACGCCGCTACCCAGCAGGAAGAGGTTGGGGTGAGCGTGTGCGCGTTGCTCGTAGTTCACCACGGATCCCCGCGGCTCGTTGCCCATGCGGTAGGTGCCCATCAGGTGTCCGGCGCCTTCATGTGCTTGCCCATGTTGGATGTCATATGCGCCCATCTGCCGGAAGATCGCCTCGCTTACCTCACGCGCCCGCGCCATTCCCCGTTCGACGAATTCGCCCAGGCGGTAGTGGATGCGCGGACGGGGCACACCGAACGAATCAAGTTGGTCGAAGGCAGGCTCAATGCGGTTTTCGGGATCAGGTAATTGTTCCATCAGGTTGGCAAAACGGAACTGACGAGAGACATGTGCATTCATCTGAGCGATGAGTTCTTCGCCGCGCAGCCCGTTGTCGATCAACTGACCAGCCAGAGTGATGGGTGTTGTGCCGGGGAAAGACCAGCCGTCCTCGCCGATAGCCATGCGAAAGGCCGAATGATCGCTGCGGAAGGTGCCGTCGCGAAAGTCTTCGATGCCGGCGTTTTCTAACGGAGAGCGATAGGGATAGAGCGGATCACGCGCCAGGGCGAAGCTCAGTTGCACCGGGTGATCCATGAGATTGCGCCCCACCTGATCGCTGCTGTTGGCGACGCCGTTGGGCAGTGCATCGGTGCGCGACATGAGCAGCAGTTTGGCCGTCTCGATGGCATTGGCCGCCAGCACGAAGACCGTCCCCTCGGCGCGTTGTTCGCTGCCATCGGGCCGCTTGAAACGCACGCCGGTGACATACCCATCGGGGCTCACATCCACAAAGGTGACGACGGCGCGATCCACAAAGCGAGCGCCTAGCGCCTCGGCCTTGCGCACGTGGACGGTGGCGTCGTACTTGGCCTTGATGGGGCAGATCGGCACACAGGACGCATTGCCGCAACAGGGTGGGCGCTCGTCAAACGCCTGGGAGTTGCGCGCTTGGGGTGTCACCTGCACAGAGAGGCCCAGTTGTTCGGCGGCCAAGGATACCTGTTTGTCGAGGTAGGTGGGTGGCAGGCCGGGCATGGGGAAGTCGCCGCTGCGTGGCGAGCCCAAGCTTTCTTTGCTGTTGCCGGCAACGCCCATCTCACGTTCCGCTTCGAGATACCACGGTTCAAGGTCTTCGTACGCAATGGGCCAATCCACCGCCACGCCGTAACGTGTGCCGATGCGCAGGTCCGCGGGTAGGTGGCGCAGCGTCGTGCCCAGCCAGTGCCAGGTGGTGCCGCCGACGATACGCTCGTAGGTGCTTTTGAAGAGCGTCGGCCCTTCCTGCACGTAGTAGTCTTCGAGGGCGAGCACGGTGGGCCTCGGCGCGTAGAAGGTTTCGGGGTAGGGTGATTCGGGCGTCTTCGCCACTGCCTTGCGATAGCGTTGCAGGGCCTCAGCGCGGTCGACCACCGGCCCCGCTTCGAGGACCAATACATCGACGCCGGCCTGTGCCAGCCGGTATGCAACGAGCGCGCCGGCCACGCCACTGCCCACAATCACTACCTGGGCGGTAAGGGGTTGTGTCAAGGGTTGTTCCTTTCGGGTGAGATGGTTCGGTATTTGGATCTGCGTGGTGCGTGGTGCGTAATTGGTGTTGATCAATTCGTGTACTTAAGAAGCTTTTTACGCATTACGCATCACTCTACCCGCCCCGTCTCCTTCACCGACTGCACCTGCTCCACGGTGATTTCTGCGGCGTTGTTGCCCCAGGAATTGCGCTCGTAGGTGAGGACAGCGGCGATCTCTTCGTCGTTGAGCAGGCCACCGAAGCCGGGCATTTGCCCCATGCCGTTGAGGACAATGTCGATGGCTGCACTGGGGTCGGCGGCGGTGAGCATCTCAGAATCTTCGAGAGACGGGTAGAGGCTTGTGCCCTCGCCGCCGTCCTGATGACAGCGAGCACACTCGGCGATGTAGATTTGTTCGCCCAGGGCGAGTTTGTCCTCATCGGTGCTGCCTGCACTGTCGCTGTCTGCACTGTCGCTGTCTGACGTATCGTCTCCTGCGTCGTCACCTTCAGTATCGTTGCCCTCTGGCTCGGGTTGTGGTGTGGTTTCTGATTCAGGCGCGGCAGCGTCTTCTTGCTCTGGGTCAGCGCCTATCGAGGACGGCAACAACGGCGTCACCATGCGCGACGGGGTCCAGCGTAATGGCGGCAGTGTGTCGCCGTTATCCTGGGCAGGGGACGGGGTACCCGTAGCTTGGGCGGCAGGTGCGTCCGTCGCTGCGTCGTCTTCTGCGTCCACTACTTGGGTGGCAGGCACAAGCGGGGTGACATGACGCGCTGGTGTCCACGTGGGCTGTGGCCCGGCAGAAGCACTCTCCTGGGCGGAGGGTGTCGGTGTTTCTGCGGCCGTAGACTCCGCTGTATCGGCGTCCGACGTAGTGGTGGCGTCGGGGGTTTCCGTGTCGTTCGTATCTGAAGCCTCGGTTTCCTCGGTGGTGTCGGCTTCATCTGTGTCCGATATATCGTCTTCTTCGGTATCTGCGCTTTCGGTATCTGCGCTTTCGGTATCTGCGCTTTCGGTATCTGCGCTTTCCGTGTCTGCAGTCTCCGTATCCGACGTATCGGCGTCGGACATGTCAGCTTCCGCCTCGTCGCCGTTCTCTGTCGCTTCGTTGCCTTGCTGCACCGACGCAACCTGTTCTACGTTGACGGCAGGTGCACTGTTGTTCCAGGCAGTGCGCACGTACGAGAGGACGGCGGCGATCTCTTCGCTGGAGAGCGAATCGGCGAACGCCGGCATCTCACCACGACCATGCAGCACAATCTGAATCGCCGATCCGGGGTCCTGGGCGGTGAGGAGGCCGCTGTTGTTGAGTGCAGGATAGAGGCTGTCGCCCTCGCCGCTATCGCCATGGCAGGTGGCACAATTTCCGGCGTAAACCTGCTCGCCCATGTTGATAAGCTGCTGCTCATCACCTGCACCGGACTCTTCTTCGCTTGCACTGCTCTCTTCCTGTGCGCCAGATGCATCTTCTGATTCTTCTGGTGGCGCTTCTTCTTGTGGTGCCGGGGCAGTGTGGGATCCGTTCGTCTCTTCAGGCGTGGGTGTGACCACCACCACCATCACTTCGACACGGGCAACCAGGGATGTCGCCGTCGGCGCAAGGACATTCACATTGGGCGTGGACAGTCCGGTGTTGTCATTGCTGGCGCAACTTGCCACAGCCAAAAGCACGAGAAGTGCAGCGCAAAAGAGGATCAGGCGTCGGCGGGGCTGTGTTGAATTTAGAATTTGCATAATACACTCTTGTCTCTGTTCTTTTTACCTAATTCGATGAACCCATGTGTTCCATCGGTTCAAACGGTGAGTAGATCTCCTCTTCGACGGTGCGCGCTTCTTCTGCGCTGACGACATAGGCATCATTGTCCCAGGCGGTGCGGATGAAGGAGACCACACCGGCGATCTCGTTGTCGGTAAACGCAGCGCGAAAATGGGGCATACCGGCGCGCCCAGTGAAGACAACTCGCAGCACAGATGTGGGGTCCTCTGTCTGCACAAAGGCGTTACCGGCCAACGCAGGGTAGGCATTGGGAATGCCCTCACCGCCCGCTTGATGACAGGCAGCGCAGTATTTGCTGTAGATCTCGCTACCCGTTTCGATCAGTTCCTCGTCACTGAGGGGTTCTGCGGTGGCGGTGGCAGAAGGCTCGGCTTCTTCGCCAGAAGCTTCTTGGTCGGGAACAGGCGTGATCACGACAGTTGGTTGGTCGGCTGGGCTGGGGGTCTCTTCTTCTGCAGCCAGTTCAGTGGCAGCCGGTTCAGTGGATTCCTCTTCAGCAGGCGCGGTGGCGGTGCGCTGCTGCTGGGCAAACGTCCTTGTGTGGCCAGTGTCGGCAACAACAAACAGAAGTGCCAGCGCGCCGATCAAAAGAGAGATTGCCACAGTCGTTCGGGTGAGATGATATCGAAGTGTGTTGTGTTTCATGAGGATGCTCCTTGCTCGGCGCGCACGCGTTCGTGCAGTTTGTCCAGTTGCAGCCAGGCGGCGCGGATCGTCCCTTCAACCCAACCGGTGAGATGGCTCAGGTATTCGCCGACCAAGTAGACACGGCCATCCGGTTCCAACAACCGGGGGTAGAAAGCTTCGCGTGTACGTTCCGTGAAGGTCGGCCAGCCCCCCAGTAGGAAGGGGAC
>WGMT01000025.1 GCA_016124945.1 bacterium
TCAGATCCTTGATCGTCTCTAGCGCTTCATTCAGCGCTTTGCGCAGTTCGGCTATCTCTTGTTTTAGTTGGGCGTTCTCGGCTTCTAGACTCATCATGCCGTCCGTTATACCATATCTTTACCGATACCTGTATAGTTACAAAAAAACTACTTAATTCATGTCTAAAAATATAGGCAAACTTTATGCTTCTTCAATCAGGCCATCCCTGATTTTGCTGTAAGAATTGTACTAATTTGCATATCTGTATGCTTGGGGATGCTTGTGAAGCTTGATAACAGTCGTAAAGAATGGGTGAGCAGATCGCGCTGTGTTCACCTGGGATGACAAGAATACGCCATATTGCGATTTGGTTTCCTGCTGTATAGTACAGTTATACCGTGAGCACAAGAGAGATACTTTCTGTAAAGGTAGAGTCATCGTATGAAAAATCTCGTTCAAAAAGAATCTTGCCTACTGTCTGCCCGTATAGTGTCAGGATGTCGTGTTGTATTTATCTTCTGTATAGTGTTGGCTTCGTTTATCATTGGAAATGCCTCGGCATATGCACAGAACACTAGCTGTCATACTGTGCGATCCGGTGAAACGCTCACGTCAATTGCTGCCCGCTATGGCACTACAGTGAGTGTAATTATGCGAACCACTGGAATCTCAAATGCCAATTCAATACGCGTCGGGCAGCAACTCTGTTTTGTGATAAGTAGTAGAAATGCAGAAGTTGTTGTTACTGTGGCACCGGCCAATTCACCCCCACAAGCAACGGCAACCCCTGCGCCCGCTGTAGGTACGCCGACCGGCACTGCGCCGACCCGCGCTGCGCCAACCGGCACTGCGCCAACCGGCACTGCGCCGACCCGCACTGCGCCAACCGGCACTGCGCCAACCGGCACTGCGCCGACCCGCACTGCGCCAACCGGCACTGCGCCGACCCGCGCTGCACCAACCCCCACGGTTGCTCCTAGGGTTGCCCCGACTCAGTCAGCAACTGTTTACATTGTACGTAGAGGAGATTCACTTCTTCGGATCAGCAGTCTCTATGGGGTAAGTGTCTCGCAGTTAATGGCCTACAACGGCCTGACTTCGACAACGATTTATACAGGGCAAACTATTCGGATTCCATCACGGTAATGCGTTGTACTATGTTGTGGCTTGGTGCATCTTTCTGCTGTTGCCGAACATAGCAGGTAAACCACTCAGGCCAAATACAGAAGTCCCTGCGAGTGCGCTCGAAGTACAGTTTCAAGCTTTGTCTGTGTGCCCAACTTAGCGTAAATCTTCCGAAGGTGATTGTCGACTGTGTGACTCGAAATAGCCAACTCGTGTGCAATTTCTTTTACCGCTAGATCTCTTGCTAACAGATGTAAGATTTCTGACTCGCGCTTTGTGAGTAAGGACGGTGTGTTTTGGGGCATTTCCTCAATCACCCCTATTACGCGTCGTTTTCCGGTTAATGGATGTATTAGATTTTCTGCTCGCAATCGATACCAACAGTATTGATCTTGCTCATTGCGTATGCGAAAGCATTGATGGAACCCAACCTTATTCTTGATGACTTGCTCGGCTGCCTTTTGAACTCGCTCTAAGTCTGCTGGGTAAACCCAACTCCATAACATTTCTAGTGGTACTTCTCTGGTTTCATGAATGTGTGTAAAACCGAGCGTTGCATAAAACTCGGGAGACATATAAACACTATTCGATGTGACATCAAAGTCGAAAAGACCGCAGCTGTTTGCTGCAAGCGCCATAGACAGGCGAATATCATATTCCGCTAGATTAACCTCGTTCTGCAGCCGTTGTATTACACTGCTGATCAACTCGGCAACCAATTGTAGTATGACAATGTCTTCTGCTGCCCAGATTCTACGTTTAGCAACATCATCAAAACCGATGAAACCAATCAAGACCTTATTTGCCATCACTGGGACAAGCAGCACAGAAAAAATGTTTTGCATTTGGAGAATTGTGCGTTCAGCTTCTGCTGCATCGGTCAGGTTCTGTACATCCGGTACATTGATGACAATACCTGCCTGTAGATTGTGAATCGCCCACGGGAATATGTCGAGTGGTAGGTCCTGTAAGAATTCTATTTGTGCCGAAATACCGTCCCTACACCATTCGTGTGTGTTGCTCATACTATTGGCAATGTTGTCAATTTGAAAGAGATAGCTGCGATCTGCTTGGACCAATACCCCTATTTTTTTCAGCGTACAATTGATAGATTGATTGATCTTGTCAGACAGTGTTTGGATGAGATCTGCGGCAACTTGGCCTACTACATCTTCCATTTTTAAACGGTGTGATAATAGGAGAATATCGCTCAAGTCTTCTGTAATGTCGTCTAGAAAACAGATTTGATATACATCATCGACATTGGCTGAAGTATTTATCATTCTCTGTCGTATCCAACGGATTGTTCTGTCCTGGCGAAAAATCCGGTATTCTTTGTTTTCATGCTCAGCTACTCCGCTTAGCATATTGCATACCCTAGGCCGATCTTCAGGAAGTATTGGCTCTAGAAAAAATGCTAGTGCCGATTGTGAACTCTTGGGTGGCGTTCCCCAAAGATCTTCGAAAGCCTTGTTGGCATAGATGAATTTGTCTTTGCGTTTGCTGATAATGCAGAATGCCTCATCGGCGCTGTCTCTGTTCTCGACGTTACTCATGGCATTCCCCTAATGGACCCAAATGTCGATTGCCGTGTTGTACTTCCTTTGCACAAAAGCCAGCCATCCCTGACAGATGTAGCAAATCGACGACTGTCTGGCACTTGGTGGTATCGCCCGTAAATGTTCCGACGTACCGGCCTGATCTTCATCTAGAAATGCCATGAAGGCAGCGCGTTCATAGTTTTTAGTCTTTGCATAGAGGAAACGCGCTTTCGACCACTCTTGGTGACTCTCCGCCACATAGGCCAGCATATCGAGGATGACCAAATCGGCCGGCCTAGATGCAAGATAGATATCTGCGGTTGTAGTGAATTCGGTTATCCAGCCTTCTTCGAGGAGCCAGCCGCAGAGATGGTGCGCGATCTGCTCGTCATCTGGTCTCTTGCGAAATAGTGCGCGCATGACCTCTATTGCTTCAAGAGACCGAGGCGCGCTAAGGACAAGACGCTGAATTTGCTTTTCTCTATCTGGCTCATCCCATGTGTGGATTGTCTTTGCATATAGGCGTAGAACTTCAGGATACGTATTGCACAACGCAAGATGAACATTGACAATGAATTGCCATGCCGCATCGGAAAAACTAGCAGCCTCCGGAATCGACGGGTGCGCCGCAGTTGTTTTGCCTGACAAGTATGCGATAGCCCAACGTCCAGCGATCACCATATGTGTCGTATGTAAAACGCGACTACGCATTTTCTGAATGCGTTGCTGTTCCCAATGCCCATTCGGTTTTTGTTCAATGTCACTCAGGAACTGGGCAGATTTTTGCATCAGTTGTTCAAAAGCGCGGACGGCCGCTTCGAAATCCCCCAACCAAAACAACTGTAATGCCGTGGATAATTCCTTTTCCCAAGTCCGCGACGATAAATCAAAACGTACTTTAATGATCAGGGATCTGAACATCCTAAATTTCCCATTAAAGTTGTTTCTTGCATGTGTGAGGAGTGATGTAGAGAAACCCATGTTTAGCGGCTAAGTGGATTTTTCTAAAACACTCAAAGTGCAGGCAAAAATGGGCTGATATAAGAGGTATGGCATCTACGGATCTCAAACATGAAAACCATAGCACATCGGGATTGTGCTTTCAACCTGATTTTTCCTAGTGGAAATTTACATCTCTAGCGAGGGGAATACAGGGGAATCCATGATCTGATGTTTGCTGGGATGATTCCAAACCGAACGCTCATTGTGGTGCTCATACATTGCGCTGGTTGAGGTAAACGGTTGTAGATGTGTGAATCTTCGAGCTTGGGTGGGTGTATTTCAATTTAGGGGCAGACCAAGTGCCGGGGACTTCATGGAGGACGTGACGGCATGTGCGAATACCCTGTCTCGCTGGTGCGATAAGTCCCCAGCGTGAAATGTACCCAGCCTGGGGCGTCACTTGTTTGGGGCAAAGGAGTGCTGTTATACTCTGCATAAGGTCGATTCGCGACCGCAGGTGACGACAAATCACCTTTTGACTATCCACATTCAGAACTACAATATCTAGTGGCGCATCGTGAGTTTTGCCCTGTATGCTGCGTTTTTGCCCGCGTCCCAGGCCGCCGGTCTTCTAAACCGTTGGTCGCAGGTTCGAGTCCTGCAGGGGGCGCAAACTTGCCCGTTTCTCTCTGGTAGAAGCATCATACACCAGATGGAAAGCGGGCTTTTTTTGTCCACAGAACAACGTACTACACTTGAAAATGCCTTCCAATCCTAATACCGTAGTTCCCACCTTTCTGCATCTGCCGTTGCGACAAAGCTCAGCATCAAACTTAGCGCTTGGCCTGGATTGATTGCAACCTCGGCGTTGCCTGAACTGTTGCGGAAGGGTGAACTTGCAGAGAAGCGCACCGAACCGGCGCGGATGGGGATGGTGAGCGTCTGGCCGGGGTTCAGGTCATACTCCGAGGGCGTGCCATCGGGCAGGCCATGTTGGGCGGCATCGAGTGTAAAGCGAATATCATGCTCAAACGCGTTGATAACCGTAAGCATTGGCTGCGATTCTGGCGTCTCGGCAACGGTGACAGCCGCAGGATCCGCTGTTGGGATGGCTGCTTCCTGTGCCGGATCTTCGGTTGGCGCCGATGCCACGGTCACTGGGGCGGGCGGCGGTGCAACGGGGGCCAACCGTCCGTCGGTCACTTGCGCGACAGGTAGTGTGGCAGTGGCTGTTTCACAGGCGACGAAGTTATCCTGGCCAATGATCCATGCACCTGGTATCGATGGATTGTCAACGGCCAACCAGCTTGCATCGTTGTTGCGTCCTGCGGCGACAAAGCTGCCACTGCTTGCATCGGCCCGGCTGATCTGGCCGACGATCAAGTATTCTGTCCCAGGTCCGCTACGAATGTTCAGCGTTGCCGTCTGGATCCGGCATTGTGTAGACGTGGTGGCTACAGGAGTGGCTGTCACGGGAGCGGTGACCTGGGTGGTGGGGGCATTGGGCACTTCAGCCGCAGCCGGCACTTCGACGCTTGCCACAAGCGCCTGGTTGTCGTCGACAACAGGCAATGACAGCGCATCCCCCTCACAACTTACCCACCGTTGATCGTTGACAATCCACCCACCGGCCAAACTAGGATCGGCAACGGCAAGCCATGTGCCTGCCCTGTCACGCCCCCTGACTTCGACCCCGCTCACCTCTGCGGTGCTGATCTGATCAATTACCTGAAAATTCAACCCTGGCCCGGTACGCACATTCAAGGCTGTCGCTTGAATCCGGCAATTGAGCGTGGAACTGTCGGCTATCGGCAAGGCGTCGGGCGCGGGTTGCGGGTTCTCATCTGACGAAGTCACATTATCTGAAGTCACATTATCTGAAGTCACATTATCTGAAGTCACATTATCTGAAGTCACATTATCTGAAGTCACGCTTTCCGAACCCAGAGCAAGTGGTGCTGTCTCTGCAGGCAATGTGGCTGCGTTCATCACCGCATCTTCCACCATTAGCAGCGGCTGCAGGCTGATGGTGACGGAGGCGCTTTCGGCAACAGGGCCAGGTGTGGTTTGATCGAGGAGCGCATAGTAGATGCCGTCGCTGAGGGGCGTGGGCAACCATTCGCAAACAGATTCCAGCCCGAGCCCCAGGCAACGTCTCAAATAGGCGACGTTTGTATCACTGCCCCGAGCATTAGAGGGGCTGTCTGTGTTGAGTGTTAGTTCCAGCATGTGGGTGTTTTCAACTTCATAGAGGATATCCTGGAAAAGCAGAACTTCTCTATGCCCTGTTCGATTCTGGATCCATGCTTGCCCCGCCGGTGGTGTACTTGCTTCCTGCAAGCGGACATTTGAGGGCGAATCAACCGTAGCACGGTGGGTGATTTCGTAAAATGCATTTTGACGCACCAGATAGGGATCCCAGGAACAGATCGACGCCACGTTGACAATGTCGCTGCGGCACGTGTACAGGACCAGAGGTGCTAGAACCCGTTGCTGGGTGACACCGACGGAGCGAAATGGGGGTAATTCGTAGAGTAGGCCGTCTAGGAAAAACTGGATCGACTGATCAGAGCGATTCGCGAAAATTGTGCCGGTCAACACTTCTGTTTGCAACAATTCGGCCCTCGGTAGATCGGTTGCCTGGCCGACAGGAGATTGAAGAGCCGCTGTTGCTGATGCCGACTGGTGTACAACCCACGATTGTGGGTGGGCGATCACTGGCGTAAGCGGAAATGTAATTCTGTCGGTTGGTGCATCATTGCTGCTGTCGGCAAAGGCCACCGTAGGTTCGACAAAGCGGCTGACTGCAACGAAACAGAGCAGGAGCAACATCGGAATCAACCGTACGCTATGCAAAATTCTACCCTTGGTGCGGAGTCTCATTTTGAAGTCGTGTCCACTTCATGCCCGGATTGGGGTGCATACCTGATAAAAATTTCGTCGAACAACCGACTCTGTGTGCCGGCTGCGCGCCGAGTGTGTCTAATAATAGCGCAAGTGGCTGAAAAGGTTGCCATACTGTGACTTATTACGCTACGTTGATGCTCTTGATGAGCCGCAAAAACTTGCGTGAGATGTGGGAATCATAAGCATTTGTATCGCACACAAAACAGGGAACTGTCTAGCTTCAGGTGCGACGCACTGGCCCAAACGTCGACGCTATAGTTCGCTCTCTTGGCCAGTGCGTCCACCTGAAGGGGCACCAAAATAGCACAACTACTCCGCACTGAGGATGGTGAGCCTCTCCACGGCAACTTGTCCATTCGGCAGGGGTGCGCCGTCATCCTGGGTTAGTGGGAGCCGTTCCCCGTTGACGGGATTATAGAGCCCTACGAACAGCTCATACTCGCCTGAAGGGGTGTCAGGCGAAATCGTCAACGTGATGGATTCCACAATGATTTCGCCGGGAACCCACGCCCAGGTGGGGTTGCCGCCGCCCGCAGGTGACGTGTCCATCTGCGCTGCCATGCCCAGTTGCGGATGATAGAGGTGAATGAATTGCGTATAGTCAATATCGGTGGTGGCCTTGGCTTCGTAGGTTAGCGTCAGCCTAAAGGAATCGCCAGGGCGTAGCGTCGTGTCGGGTAGATTCAGGTCGTAGCCCAATAGCGTGGCAATCGTGCCGACTTCCACCATAAGGGGATGCGCCGGTTCAGGCAACGGCGTCTTGCTCACCACCTTAACCGGCGGAAGTTCGGGGCCATTGGGCAGCAGATAGTCGTTGACGTCATAGGCCGGTAGGCGTTCCAGGGTGGCAAAGTCGTAGAGACCCAAACGTGGACGGTAGAGCCCACCCGGCGCATCTTGAGGGATGAGGAGTGCATAGCGGTCAACTTGCAGGTTGTAGGGATCCCAGAGCAGGGGAGGACGCAAAAGCGAACCGGCAATTTGATCCTTCTGCGCCAGTACGTCTCCGTTGATGTCTACCAAATGGATGAAACCGTGGTAGTTGGTGGGGAGACGTGTCAACGGCTGCCAGAAGAGGGTGTAGCTGACCCATTCTCCCGGCGTCACGATCATGGGCCGACGGTCATTGGTGATCACTTCCTGATCCTGATGGCCCACGTTGTATCCGGCCAGGCTAAGGATGCCGCCAAACGAGATACGCAGCGCGTGGGACGGTGTCTCATTGACAGCGGGCGGTGTGGCGGCAAGCGTCACCGCGCCGAGGACGGCGGGGGGCGGCGCGTTTGTGTCACCTGAATCAAGCTGTAGCGCAAGTTGATACTGCCCCGCCGTAAGTTCCGGCGGCAGTATGAGTTCGTAGGCGTCGTCAACCAGCGTGCCGGCAGGCCAGTTGCTTGCCTGCATCCCATTATAACGAGGACGGGTGTCCAAGGTCGCCACCACGACGCCATTGGCATCTTGCAACTGCCAGCGCAAACGGAAATCAGGATCTGGCGTGGTGCGCACATGCCAGTAGGGGCGAATCGAGAGAAACTGCTCCTCTTGTGACGTGGCGTACCCCACCAATTCGACGCCGGCACCGGCAATACGCTGCGGCGCTGTCTGCAAAGTGGACGGCGCCGGTGTATGAAATGTCGCCGCCAGGGCAATGCCGCCGAGGATGGCCGATACGATTGCCCAGCGTCGCTGCCCAATCCCCCAGCAAAAGAGTGCCAACGCCGACAGTGTGATCAGGCTGATGATGCCTGCCCATCGCTGCAACCTGGTGCCTGACCACAGAAGTTCAACCTCGTGTTCGCCCGTAGGCAGCTCCACAGTGAGTAGCCCCAGGTTGGTGGATGGGTAGGTCTCTTGCGGCGTGCCGTCAATGCGCACTTCCCAACCTGGAAAGTAGAAGGTGGCGAAACGTAGGAAGCTGTCGCTCCGGCTGGTTACGGTGGCGGACACTTGAAAGGCGTTGGCCGCATGTACGGAAATCTCGAGGTCTTGTGTCGGCGCGGCCTCCTCTGCGCCGGGGATGTACAAAGCCGTGTTTTGTACCCAACGTGGCACAAATTCCTGTGCTGAACTTGTGCCGAGGCTCCCTGTTTCCATTTCGAACTGGCTGATGGATGAGAGCCGCACAACGTCGTCGGCTGAAGGCAGGACTTCGATCCAATTCAATTGAGGCCGTTGCACAAGGATAATCGCCGTCACAAGGACAATGGCAGCGCTACGATGCAGCAGTGGATTGGGCAAACGTCGCACCAAGGCACCGGCAAAGAGTGCAGGCGGCAACGAGATGATCCCTAGCAACCGCCACGGAAATTGGGCAATCTGTAGGAACTCCACGTTGAGCCAGAGCGGCAATGTCCACGCTCCGATGGCTAGAGAAAGCAGGATCGCCACACCGGCAAGGTAGAGCCATTCCCCGTCGCGCCGCCTTGCCAAAACAAAACCAACGACGGCTAGAGCCAACTGAAGCCAGCCAAGTTGGTAGGGTGGTGTGAAAGTGTACTCGAAGGCCAGGTGTAGATCGACAAAGTTGGACCAAGCCCACACATTTTCTTGCAGAAGTAAGATCGCGACGTCGAAGGCGGTGTCGGCGAGGTAATCGCGTTCAGCGATGAGCGGAAGCCAGAAGACGGTGCTGATCCCCATTGCAGCAACAAACCCAATCCCAGTTCGGAATAGCGTCTTAAAACTGTGGCCCGACTGCCACCAGATCACCAATGTGTAGAGTAGCAGCACCGGCGTGGCAAAGAGCAAGGTAATATTGTGGGTGAAGGCAAGGCCCCCGAGGCTGAACATCACAGCGGGTAGGTAACGCCAGGGCTGCTTACCAAGGACGAGCCTACGCAAGCTCCAAAAGATCCATGGCAGCAGCGCCTGCGCCCCCACTTCAGCGAGCGCCCCGCGCATGAAGACGTTGCTGATCAGGTAGGGCGTATACATATAGGCGACAGCCGCCACGAGGGCAGCCCAATGTGTTTGATGCCCGAACATGTCTGATGCGAGGCGGTAAGCACCAAACCCAGCCAGCATGATGAGTATGGCGAAGGTTGTCATGAGTGCCACGGTATAGCCGAGGCCAAGCAGGTGTACTCCTTCGGCCAGATAGTAGGTGGCCGGAGCATAAAAACTAAACACCGGGTAGCCGTTGCCCAGCATTAACTCGGGCACCCACCGTGGGTAGAAAAATCCTTCTATGATGTGATGATCCAACAAAACTAGGCGCAACAGGTGAAGGGTACCGTCTGCCGAGTTGGGCCAGCCGCGTGAAATGTAGGGCCACACGGCCGGTAGCCCGAGGATCGGAAGGATCAGCCACAGTCGATTGCCGCCGATTGGTTCATGCCGCCCTGGCCCGGCAAACCGGTGCAGTTCGTCCTTTACGGACATGATTCATATGGCTCCGTTATCTTAAGAGGCAAGAGAATGTACGTCTCTTCTGGGGCGAACTGTCCTGGTGTTGGCGATAGAGTAACAGGCAGTTGCCTCCCGCTTACAGGTTCGTATAGACCAATACGTACTGTTGTCGCCTGTCCTTGGGCGGGGAGTGCAAGGGCGAAGGTGGATCGCACGCGCTCGTCAGGTACCCAAAGCGAGGATGGGTTTTCGACGCCGCCTGGCGGCTGATCGTGCTGGCTCACGATTTCGCCCTCCTCGTTCAGGAGATGGACAAAGGCTGTCACATCTGTTTGTGGACGAGTGAGGGCGCGCCATCCCAGTGCGACTTCGAGTTGGTTCGGCTGCTCAGGCGAGAACGCTATGTGCCCACCCAATAACTCGATCTGTTCGTCGAATCGCGCCCCGAGAGGGCACAGATCGCCTGTCTCTGCCTGAGGCGTTTCGGCGTCGATCATGACAGCGCCAAAGGCAACCTGGCCGGCGCTGACCTGCCCTGCGCCGTCAACAATACCGATTCGGCTTTGGCCTGTGGTGTTGTTGACGAGACCGAGTTCAAAGTGCGCCTTGCCCGACGTCACGCCGCTGGGAATGGGCAAAAAATGCCGACTTTCCACAACAGTATCCTGCGCCCACAACGAGACGGGAAAGTCAGGCGTCCATAAGGAGACGGTGAGATGGTTCCCCAACGGCCCGTTGGACTGTGAAAGCACGCCGTCTTTGTAAAGATGCACAAACGCATCAAAAGCCTGCGCTTGCTGCGTTGCCATCTCCTTGTCGGTGCGTTGCCAAAACGTAACCAGATGAAAACCGCGTCCGTCGCGCCAGGGGATTGTCCCTTCCGTCACCGCGTAACCGACCAATTTCATGCCGTTTTCGAAGGTGACAGAGAGTGGATGGGCAACGCGGCGTGGTTCGGGCACTGTTTGACCGTCTTCGCGCAGGGGGGACTGCACCAGGACAGGCCACTGGGTGTGTATCAGCGGCCAGCGGATCGGCTGTGCCGTTTCTATGGCGGTGGATGTCGCCCTATCTGTTGCGCGTGGCTCCCGCCAGGACACCGCCGCACCGTCCTCGTGTTTGTGGAGCAGGAAGGTCGCCTGTTGGTTGCCCATGTCTGGGATTGCCGTAATGTTTAGGACGGCCTCTTCATCCGGCACAGACGCTCCATCGATCAGTGCGCGGCGTGGCAGATCGCCTACTACAAACTGCATCTGCGGCGTCTGGTAAAGCGCCTGCGAAATCAGCAGCGCCGTCTCTTCGTCGTTGTCAAGCCATTCCGCCACCCTTTGCGCCGCCAGGTAGCGTTCGAGATCGAAGTGCGCGCCCAACTGCGGTTGTCGTGCCCAGCGCACGAAGTAATCGTAGGCGGTGAGGCTGCCACTGCCCAATACCATGAGCAATAGCAACCCTGTCCCTGTGCGGTGGAGTGTGGTCATCCGGCTGGTTCGCTGCAATACCCAACCGGCGCCGGCGCCGTAGAACAGCGCCAACGGCGGCAGGGCGCCGATGCTACGCAGGGCATGGGGCGCGAGATTGCTGAAAATCGTTGGCGTCAACATCACAGCCAGCCAGATCAACAGGAAGCGATAATGCGCTGTTTTTAGGATTCCTTGCGCGGCGGCGAGAAGACCTAACGAAAAGAGAACGGCCTGCACCGCGTCGTTGACACTGCGCCCCGGCAGGTTATGGCGTAGGTTTTGGTCGCCTGTGTTGTAGAAACTACTTAGGGTCACCTGTACGTTGTAGTCGAGGCGTTGCAGCACTGTGCCAGGCATGTCCTCTTGGGAGATCGTAAAGATCGAGACTTGTTGCGTGCGTCCGTTTAGGAGCCAGGGTTGTGTCACAAAGGCCCAGGCCAACGGCATGAGCAGCAACAGCGCGATCATTGTCATCAAGAACAGCCCGTGCAGCCTGGGTTTGTAGATTTCGACAAAGCGACGGGGCGTGGCGTGTAGCCGGATGACATCGATGCCCACTTCGACAAGCACAAAGATCACCAAAACCAGGGGCAACAGTCGTGCTGCTGTGTAGGTGTAGGTCGATGCTGCTAGTGCGATGCCTGCCCAGATCCAGGCGCGCCGGTTACCACTGCGCCAGCCAAGCCAGAACGCCGAAAAGGCCAGCGCACTAATGAGTGGTAGCAGAATCGCCCGAAACGCCAACCGGCTCAGGCTCAAGTGCCAGAATGAAACGGCGATGCCGGCAGCTGCAACCAACGCCACCCAATAAAGAATTTGCACCCTTCTGTGCGCTTCGTCATCGTCTGTTGGCGTATTTTCTTTCGCAGTATCTGTTACACCGGCCGGCGCAAAAACTGTCTTAGCCAGATGGTAAATCGCCGCTACCGTCGCCACACCAATCAGCGCAGAGACAAGCCGTAACGCAAAGGCGTTGGGCCCAAAGAAGTAGATGGAGAGCGCTTGAAGATAGAGGTAAAGTGGTTCACGTCCGTTGTTCGCAGGAAAGTAAAGAGGAAATTCGCCACCTCTCAATAGCCTGTAGGCGTCGAGCCCGTTAAACGCTTCGTCGTAGAAGAGGCCGGGCGGTAATACGTCAAGCTTCCACAAACGCAAAACCGCTGCCAATAGGAGTAACAGCGACAAGATCACAAGGGGCCGGCGGTGTGCCAACAGGGGGATTTTACGGGTGCTTGACATGCCTGGATCATACCAACTTCCTACGACCACCGCAAGAACTTCGCGTCTCTTTTGTATTTATGTCATTATATTGATGTAATTTTTTTATAGTGTTATTTTTAATCATCGATGCGGTGTTGATACGTACTTATATACCCCAAGGATGTCAAATATGTATCGCATAGATACTTGTCCTCACGACTAATCGTTGTTTACACTAGACGGGCCGATGCCAAGAGTAGACAAGAACAGTAGACAAGAACAGTAGACAAGAAGAGTAGACAAGAAGAGTAGACAAGAACAGACAAAGCGTCATGTGTATCCCTCACGGTTCCTTCTTGGGGTGCACATGACGCTTTTTTCTAGATTGAGACTAAATGAGCGTTCCAACTGAGTCATTTACTCAAAGTTCCGAAGAAATGGCGCGATCCGTTGGACTTTGCTACGTCAGCGACGAAACGCCTGGTTTCCGCCGCCGCCGCTGCGGACGCGGTTTCGCCTACTACGATCCTGAAAATGTCCATGTGAAAGATGATCAAATCCGCGCACGCTTTGATGCACTGGCCATTCCCCCGGCCTGGCGCGATGTCTGGATCTGCGCCGACGAACGCGGCCACTTGCAGGTGACAGGCCGCGACGAGGCCGGACGCAAACAGTACATCTACCACCCCGACTGGGAAGAAGTGCGCAGTCGCGCCAAGTTCCAGCGTATGGTTGACTTCGCAGTCGCCCTGCCGTCCATTCGCGCCCAAGTCAGCAAAGATCTGCGCCGCCGTGGCCTATGTCGAGAAAAGGTGCTGGCCATCGTCGTCTACCTGCTCGAGGAGACACGCATTCGCGTTGGCAACGCAGAATATGCAAGGCGCAATGCATCCTATGGCCTCACGACGATGGAAAATGAGCATCTTGAGATTGCAGGCTCAACAATTACCTTTTCTTTTGTGGGCAAAAGCGGCAAAGAACAACAGGTCGATGTCAAAGACCGACGGCTGGCCCGCTACCTCAAGCAGTGCCAGGATCTGCCCGGCCAGGAATTGTTCCAATACGTTGAAGGCGGCGAATGCTATCGTATCGATTCCGGCGACGTCAACGGCTATTTGCGCAAGATTGCAGATCAACCGTTTACGGCAAAGGACTTTCGCACATGGGCCGGCACTGTCATCGCTGTGGACGAACTTTACCAGCAAGGGCCACCTGAAGACGAACGCGATGCCGACAAGCACATTGTGGCTGCTGTCAAGGCGGCGGCCGAGGCCCTGGGCAACACCCCGCAAGTCTGCCGCGCCTATTACATCCACCCCGCTGTCTTCGACGCCTACCGCAATGGTGACCTCTTTTCTGCCGTCGCTACGGCGATAAGCATGGAAACGGCATCCAAATCTCCCGAAGAGGATCCGAACTCGTTGGGGCTGGATGAACGTGCTGCTCTCTCCATCATCGCAAGCGCCACCCATTAAGAGATTCACGAAGATCCTGCACTTGGTGTACAATCGGGCCATTGACCCTGTCCACGCCAAATGAGAGTGGTTTCATGGAACTCAACCGCATCTTTGTCTACGGAACACTCTGTTTGGGATACGCCGGCCACCATCTTGTTGCCGATGCGCTTGACACGCCGCCCATTGAAGCCGAATTGTCCAACCATCGGCTCTACAGTGCCGGCGACTATCCGCTCATGGACAGCGGCAACGCTGATCAAACTGTCAAAGGACAGATCCTCACCATCAACTTGGCGCGCCTCGAAGCCGTTCTGGCGCAATTGGATGACTACGAAGATGCGCACGGCACAAACCCCATGTACAACCGCGTCATTGTCCTGGCGCGGATGTTGACCGATCCACCACAACCCACCCGATCCTGGACCTACCGTCTTGAGCCCACCTACTGGGACGTCGCCCGCCTGCCACCAATTCCCGACGGGGACTGGCGTCGTATCGCGCCCCGTTAATCGCCTTGACCCTCATGCGGCAATTCCAGTCACCCAGTCACCCAGTAACCAAAGGGGAACCGCCCATGACCACCTTCACGCAAGGACATGCACTCCTCGTCGGCGTCGGCGGGGACCTGCCCAACACGGTGGACGACGCCAAAGGCATCGCCGAACTCTTGCTCGACCCGGAACGCTGCGCCTACCCACCGTCGCAGGTGACGTTACTCACCGGCCAAGATGCCACGCGTGCACGCGTCATCGACGGGTTGACGCAACTGGCGCAACGTACCGGCCCCAACGACACTGTGATCGTCTACTTTTCGGGGCACGGCTACCGGCTAGCCTCTTCGATTGGGACACTCTATTTCCTCATGACCTACGACTACAACGTCAACAAACTGGGCGAAACGGCCATCAGCGGCAGCGAGTTTGTGGAAAAGCTAAGGGCGCTGCAAAGCCGCAAACTGCTGCTACTGCTGGACTGCTGCCATGCAGGCGGCCTCAAAGATACCACCGTCCCCATCGGCCAGTTGACCAAATCGCCCATGCCCCCTGAAGCAGCGCCGCTCCTCGCCGCCGGGCAAGGACGGATCGCCATCGCCTCGTCGCGCGCCGACGAACTGTCCTACGCAGGGAAGCCGTACAGCGCGTTCACACTGGCCCTGGCCGAAGCGCTTTGTGGCGTCGGCGCTTCCACCGCAGACGGCTACGTACGTGTCATGGATCTGGCACTGCACGCCGGGGCCAGTGTGCCCCGTATCACTGGCGACAAACAACACCCATCCGTCAACGACTTCCAGAATGCCGACAATTTTCTGGTGGCCTACTATGCAGGCGGGCAAACCATGGCCAAAGGGCTTCCCTTCAACGCGCAAAAGGTGGAGATCGAACCTGAACCCGGTGTTTTCAATGCCGTGATCAACCAGACTGGGCAGACAGTCCATGGACCGCAGACCAACATCGGCGGCGCTGTCCACGGTTCTGTTTACAGCGGCAGCATCGGCCAGATTGGCGACCGCCAGATTGACACCGCCGGCGGCGCTTACATTGGCGGCAATCTCACCACCGGCGGCGATTTTGTAGGCCGCGACCGTGTCGCCCACCACACGCAGATCACCACAGGCGACATCTCGGGCAGCGGCATCGCCATCGGCCCTAACGCTCGCGCCGAGGTGCGTCATGGTCTCAGCGCCGACGATCTGGATCGTCTCTTTTTGCCTTTGCACACGCTGATCCAATCCGCGCCTGCGTCACAGCGACACGAGGCAGGGCAGAAGGTGGAAGCGCTCAAAACTGAACTGGCGCAGGGCAACAAAGCAGACGATGAAAAGGTAGCCACACTGGTAGAAGACATAGCCCAACTCGCCCCCGACGCCATCCAGTCGCTGGTTGGTCTCTTTGCCCCTGAAGCACTTGGCCGGCTGGCGGGCGGCGTCACTCGGTTCGTCCTCAAGAAACTACAACGTCAGTAGAAGCGACAAAAACAGGACGCCTCCGGTGTGAGCAGAGGCGTCCTGTTTGAATCAAGTCTATTCTTCCCACTTCAAACTTCCCACTTCAAACTTCCCACTTCAAACTTCTCATTGCCTAACGAGTTGGCACGACCTCTAGGATTTCACCGTCTTGCAGAGGCGTACCCTCTACAATTTCCATTTCCAGCCATACAGGATCAATTTCGGTGATCTCAACGCTCCTGCCTGTGGCACAGGCAGCGCCTGAAAGGAGGCGCACATCGTCAACGAAGAAGCTGCTGACGCGTGATGGATTTGTCTTTGCCTGGAATGAAATCTTGACGGTGGTGCCTGCGAACGCGCTCAGGTTGAGGCGAGCATTGGCCCAACTGCTTGTGTTGTTGACGGTGCACAGGTTGGCGCGAGCCACAAGGTAAGTCCTTCGCCCCACTGTTGCCAGGATGTACCCATAGTCGCGGCCACAGCTATCCTGTGACCGGATCTGATATTGAAAATCCAGGGTCACTGGGCCGCCGGCGGGCACCACAACGGTTTGAGCGATGGTCGATGTTTCGCGGTTTGCGCCACCGAGCCAGGCAAGGGTTGTGCCGCTATACGGCTGAATGGATGATCCACAGGTGGCGCTGGTACAGATGAGCCTGTATCCTTTGCTCGAAATCTGCTGCCAGCCGGTTGCACCACTCTCGAAATTGCTGTTGACCACCGAATTGATACAGGCAATCGGTTCAGGCGTTGCTGTAGGTTCAGGCGTTGCCGTGGCAATTGGCGTGTTCGTCGGCGCAGGTGTGCTGGTCGGTGCTACTGTCTCCGTCGGTACTGGTGTTTCCGTAGGTACTGGTGTTTCCGTAGGTACTGGTGTTTCCGTCGGGACAGCCGTGTTCGTTGCTATCGCTGTAGCCGTGGCTGTGGCCGCAGGCTGCGCATTGGGATCGACGTAAAGCAAGCGGTTGGGTGAACCACTGCCGATGCTTGTCAACCTGCCGGTGGTGCTGTTGTTGAGCATCGCCGACATCACCACGGCAGGTGATGCGTTGGGATTGGCCTGCAAGTAAAGGGCAACGGCCCCGGCCACATGGGGGGACGCCATCGACGTGCCCGAGAAGGAAGCGGCGGCTGTATCGCTGTTGTTCACTGCAGAAAGGATGTTGGCGCCCGGCGCAAAGATGTTGACGCAACTGCCAAAGTTCGAGAAAGAGGCGCGGGCATCGGTATTGGTCGATGCGCCCACAGTCAACGCCTGTGCCACACGCGCCGGCGAAGAAAAGCAGGCGTCAGCATTGCTGTTCCCTGCAGCCACTGCATACGAAATCCCGGCATTGATGGAACGTTGTACCGCTGTATCCAATGCGCTAGAGATCCCGCCACCCAGGCTCATGTTCGCTACGGCAGGGCGTATGCCGTTTGCTGTCACCCAGTCCACGCCGGCCACTACACCCGACATGGTGCCCGATCCACCGCAATCCAGGACGCGCACGGCGTGGAGTGTCACATTCTTGGCGACACCGTAGGTAGATCCGCCCACAGTGCCGGCTACATGGGTGCCGTGGCTGTTGCAGTCGTTGGTGCCGTAGCCGTCGTTGATGGCGGTGAAGCCGTTGCCGATACGCCCTGCAAACTCCTGGTGCGAGGGGCGAATGCCCGTGTCGATAATGTAGGCGTGTACGCCCATGCCGCTTAACTGGTAGCCGTAGCTGTTGTTCAACGGCAGGGTGCGCTGGTCAATCCGATCCAAGCCCCACGCCGCCGGTGATTGGACGGCATCCACAGTGACTATCTGATCCTGTTCAACGAAAGCCACACGCGGATCCTGCGCCAGCGCAGCCGCAGCGTCGGCGCTAAGCATCGCGGCAAAGCCCTGGATCGCGTGCTCATAGTTGTGAGAAACCGCAGCGCTGTACTCAACAGCCATCTGCTCTGTCAACATTTGCACAGTCATTACACCAGCGGCCATTGTCTGCGCATTGGTCAGCGCGTCGTCTTTGAGGACGACGATGTACTGGTTGGGAATGGCGCGGTTGTTGGCGCCCCCTGCAACCATCGGCACAAAAACTTGGTTGGGCGCCGCTTCTTCGGCTTGCGCCTGTGGTGTCCCCAGCCCGCTGCCCAGTGCAAGTGACATAAAGAGTATGATGGCTGCAATCAATCGGAGTCGTGAAAAAGTCATTGTCTTTCCTCTGGTTATGCCTGGTGAAACAAATCGATATATCTGGTTGTTTAACTGTTACTAAGTCTTACGGGATGTACGGGCGAGCGTCAACAGGACCAGAGGATCAATTGGCGAAAATTCAGGCGATACCAGGCGAAATGGGAAAAACGGACGCTGGAACTAAACGGGGATTATGGGGAATTAGTGTGAACAAAGGCCTATTGAGGGAGAGAAATCGATAACATCGACTAGTAAATGCATTAACAAGCCGATAACTGCGTCGCTAAATGCACCGCTAAATGCACCGCTAAATGTATTGACAAACCGTTCCTCAATGTTGCTCATTCGGCCTGCTGTTTAGAAGGGCCAAACCATCTTGAATGATTGTGCTATACTGGTCGCATTGTCTTTTTTCGTACCGCTGAATATTGTAGATACCTTTATGCGCGTAATGATAGTGACTATACAGGTGCGACGCACTGGCCCAGGAGAGCACACGGCAATCGCATCTGATTTCGGCCAGTGCGTCGCACCTGTACCCGTACAGTTACTAATGATATTGTACTAAGATGATCACTGGGCACGCAGCCATAGGAAGGGTGACAATGTTGCAGTTCTTGCGCCGGCAGTCGCCATTGACAATCTTCGTGGAGATCCTCTTTGCCCTGCTCTTGCTCGTGATCTTCTTCGCGTCACAGGGCTGGGGTGTTAACCTGCTCCCGCCGTTCCAAAGCAACGACCTGTCGGCTCCTGCACTTTCTTCAGACGGCAATCCCATTATTCCCAGGCAGTTGACATTGCCAAATGCGCCAAATGCGCCCTTCGAACTCGCTGTCGCACCCACCAACGAAGAAGATCCACTGGCCGCACTCGATTGCCGCGAACTCGTCGTCAACGGCGACTTCCAGGAGATTGCCGGTTGGCAGATCCCGATTACAGAACGACCGGCGTCGTTTACCAATGAGCGCGTTTTTTCAGGTTTGCAGACGCTGAAACTCGGCGCAGATGAGAACGATCTCCCCTTTGTGGGCGAGAGTGTAGCCGCGCAAACACTCATGCTGCCCGAAGACGCCGACTTCATCCTGCTCACCGCCCAGATCTGGCAAGGCAGCCGCGGCGAGGACGTTCGCCAATACCTGCTCATCGAAAGTGAAGACGGCGTCGACGTGATCTTCAACGAAGCCGCCGACGCTCGACAGTGGCAACCGCTCAGCTACAACCTTACCCCACTGCGAGGACGTACCGTGCGCCTGCTTTGGGGCGTAGACAACAACGGCGACGCCGGGCGTGCCGTCCTCTACGTCGATGCGCTTAGCGTCCGCACCTGTCGACCGGCACAGACAGCAGACGGCGCCATCACACGCCGGGCGCTTGTCAGCGACACCCAGACAATCCACCTGCCTTTTATCAGCAGAGTAGAAGCAACACCCCTTCCCGTCCCAACAGAGATGCCATTGCCAACAGAGATGCCGTTGCCAACAGAGATGCCGTTGCCAACAGAAACGCCTGTGGTTGAAGATGTGGTCCTCTGTACGCCGCTGCTCCGCAACGGCGGCTTCGAAGACGACGCGGTGTGGATTCGTCCTGTCACCAATGGGCGGGCAGCGTACAGCACCGATCAGGCCTTCGCCGGGCAGCGCTCCGTGCGGCTGGGGCTGGCGCCCGGCGCAACCAACGTGCGCACAGACAGCACCGCCTACCAGATCGTTCAACTGCCCAGCGGCGACGCCACCCTCACCCTGCGCGCCCAGGTCTGGCGCAACGGCGATGTGGCCGACGACGGCGATTTCCACTACCTTTGGATCACAGTTGGCGGCAGCACCGTCCGCATCTTCCAGGATCTGGTCAACACCGGCGGCTGGGAAGCCGTCACCTATGATCTAACGTCCTATGCCGGGCGGCGTGTGTTGCTCTTTTTGGGGACCTACAACAATGGCAGCGGCAGCAATGCCTCCATGTATGTAGACGAAATCGAGATCGACCGCTGCGAAGAAGGCCAAACGCCGGTGACACCGACACCCTCTCCCACCCCGGGACCGACGCCTCTACCTTCACCGACGCCCTTCCCCCAACCCGCCACAATGACAAGCCCCGATTTCGGCGTCAACGCCTTCCTGTGGTGGCGACCCGAAATTGCCCACCGCGATCTCGGCCTCATCGCCGACGGCGGCTTTAACTGGGTGCGCCAGAGCTTTGCCTGGGAAGACATCGAACTTGTCGACGATAGCTACGATTGGTCAATTGCGGACCGTGTGGTGCGGGAGGTCAACACGCGGGGGATCAACCTGCTGGCGCGGCTGGGCACCGACCCTGAACTGAGTGATTTCTGGGCAGGTACACCGCCTGATAGCCTCGATGCATTTGTCGACTTTGTAGCTGTCCTGGCGAAGCGATACAACTGCACGTCCGCTGCGGTGGGCTGTATTCAGGCCTATCAGATCTGGAACGAACCGAATCTGGCCCGTGAGTGGGGCGGCAATCGGCCCAATCCCGCCCAATACCTCGACATGCTGGGCAAAGCCTATGCCGCCATCAAGGACGCAAATCCCAATGCCATTGTCATCAGCGCGGGGATGGCCCCAACCGGCACCGACAACAACATCGCCATGCCCGATCAGCGCTATTACGAAGAGATGTACCGCTTGATGCAGGGGAATTCTGAGGAATATTTCGATCTGCTCGGGGTCCACGCTGCCGGCTTTGCAGCGCCGCCCGAAGTGTCACCGGCGCAGGTGGCCGACACGCCTGAATACGGCGGCTATCGCTTCTTCGCCTTCCGTCACGTTGAAGACATTCGCTCAGTGATGGAAGCCTACGGCGACGACGAGACGCGCATCGCCATCCTCGAATTTGGGTGGACAAGCGATTCGTACAACGAAGACTACATGTGGTTCGGCGCCGGCGCCGGCATCGACGAGTTCGTCAAAGCCGACTATCTGAAACGGGCCTACGCCTACGCCGAAGCCAACTGGCAGCCCTGGATCGCGCTGATGAGCGTCCTCAGCATGCCCAACCTCGACTGGATCGCCGACGGCAACCCCCTCGACGAAGAACAATACTGGTGGGCCATCATGGAACCCAGCACCATCGACGAGCTCAAATTCCGCCCCGCCTACATCACACTTTGCGATGTCCTCAACCAGCGGCGAGGGACGGTGTGTCCGTACTTGCCGGAGTAGCGAAGCAATGAATGAAGAATAAAGAATGGGTAGAGCAAGTAGGTCGCTCCACCCATTCTTTATTCTTCATTCATTGCTTTTGTTTTTACCCAACCCGCGCCCGATCCGAATGCTTCGGCTCGATTTTCTCCAGCGGCTCCCGATCATTGATCGCCGGGAAGCGTCCATTTGTGCTGTAGTAGGGGTATTCTGGGCCGGCGACAGGCGCAGCCCAGCGCACGGCATTGGCGATCACCTGGCGTACCGTCTCATTGAAGTAGATCGGGTAGGTCTCGTGGCCGGGGCGGAAGTAGAAGATCTTGCCGTTGCCCCGGTTGAAGCAGCAGCCGCTGCGGAAGACGTTGCCACCCTCAAACCAACTGATAAAGACCAGTTGATCCGGCTGTGGAATGTCGAAAAATTCGCCGTACATCTCCACTTCGGGCAGTTCGAAGTAAGGCCCTAGGCCCTGTGCAATGGGATGTCCTGGTGCGACGACCCAAAAACGTTCGCGTTCGTCGGCCTCACGCCAGCGCAGCATGCAGCTCGTACCCATCAAGCGTTGGAAGATCTTCGAGGCGTGGCCTGAGTGGAGCACAATCAGCCCCATCCCCTGTAACACACGCGCCTGTACACGGGCCACCACTTCATCGCTTACCAGTCCATGGGCCTTATGCCCCCACCATGTCAGCACGTCGGTTTCGGCCAACACTTCCTCGGTCAGCCCATGTTCAGGATCGTCCAGCGTTGCTGTGCAGACATTGGTAAAGCCATGTGCCTGCAACCCTTCGGCAATGGCACCATGAATGCCGTTGGGGTAGAGGCCGGCAATAAACTCATTCTCACGCTCGTGTCGGAACTCATTCCAGACCGTTACTCGAATGTCACTCATTTTTCACTCCAGTTCTATCGATGTGAAGTTGCACTCTTTGATCCTGAATCGACGACCGACGACCGACGACGGACGACGGACGACCGACGGCAAGTTTGTCGACGGTTCTGTCGTCCGTCGTCCGTCGTCCCTCAATCCGCCGCCATCGCCAATGTGGTTGTATCCAGCGTCGGCATGCGTACAGGCTGCCCTGCCTGTGCCGCAGAAGCGCGGATGGCGTCCCACAGGCGGGCCATGCGCAGGCCCACTTCGGGCGGGCATGGGTTCTCGATTTTGCCCTGGCGCACCAATAAGAATTGCTCCCACTGGCCCAAGGAGACAGGCACACGCACGGGCGTCAGTCGGCGTTGTCCACTGCGCTGAATCAGCAGCCGTTCACCCCAGATCCCCGTCTGCAAAATGCCTTCGGTGCAGAAGATGCGCACGTCTGACGAGCACGAGGGGATCGCCTCACCACAGGCGCTCATCGTCACCATCGCGCCGGACTTGAGGCGGCCAATCACCGCGCCGAGAATGTCTACTGGTGCGCCACGGTTGTCGAGCCAGGCGGCTACTTCCACAAAATCTTCGCCGGCCAGATCCGAAATTGTGTTGAGCATATGTGCGCCGGTGTCGAAAAAGAAGCCGCCGCCCGCCACCTCGGGGATCTGCCGCCAGGTGTTGGCCGTATTCTGTTTCCAGTTCTGCCAGGCTGCGCCGTGAATGTTGAGGATGCTGCCCAATGTCCCTGCGCGTAGCATGCGCACCGCCGTGCGAATGCGTGGCGACAAACTGCCGTTGAAAGATACCACCAACAATCGCCCTGTACGAGAACGCGCCTCTATCAGATCCACGGCTTCTTCACCGTTGAGCACCATGGGCTTTTCCAGCAACACATCCAGTCCCGCTTCCATACAGGCGCGGGTCTGCGCATAGTGCATGGCATGGGGTGTGATGATGAAGGCTGCATCCAACTCCTTCCCGAAGCGGGTTAACATTCGTTCTAGATCCGGTTCATTCTCCGGCGCGGGGACGCCGGCTTCGGCAAAGACCTCACAAAAGCGCGCATAGGCCGCTTCTGAAGGTTCACACACAACCCGTACATTGGTGGTTTCCTGCTGTTTGAGAATCTGTTTTGCGTGGTGGCGCGCCATACCTCCGCACCCCACAAAGGCCATTTGAACAACGGCAGTTTCGGACGCGTTCATACATTACTCCTGTGACATTTGTCAGAGATGATAGGTGCCGGCCACCGGCAACCGACGAAGAGTGAACATCAAGATTGTTTTGTTTGAGTGCTCTCACGTCCTGATGCGAAGCAGGATGTCATAAAATTGGGGGTACCGTTCGATACAAGGGTTCATCCTGTAACTGGATTGTGGGGCCAATCACTTCTTCTGCAGATTGCATCAGCAAAGAGGATACAGGACAGAAATTAAGTGTGCCAAAGGACAACTAAGTTGTCCAAAACAGGGTGATCGATTTCAGACGGAATCGACTGTTGCAGTAGAAAAAGAAAGGCACGAAGGAACATGTCTCTTCGTGCCACTTTATCGATTCAGTGTAATCCTTCAGGTGCAATATGCCTGGAACTGTCGTTTAGGCCGTGCGTTTGAGCAGTGTTTCACTTAACCGGCCATAAACCTGCATATCGTCGGCGTCGTAGCCGTTGAGTATAAGTGGCACACGTGTCTGTTCTGCATGCAAGTATGATTCCGGCTTGGCAGGCACCATCGCAAGGCAATGGCAGCCCAGTCGCTCCTCGATCAATTCAGGTGTCACAAATTGCTTGCTCACAGCGTGATGGCTCACTACGATGGCGTTGACGCGTTCGTCCATGTTGAGGTAGCGTAGGTAGGCGGCAATCGCCTCTGCACTATGCAGCGAAGCTGGATCATTGCTCAAAACCAGGGTCAGGCTATCCAACTGATTGGCTACACATTCGATGATGTCAGGATCCGTGGGCAGATCTAGTAGTACCACCTGTGCACAATGACCTGCCTGCGTCGTGATCGCCGTAAGGTGCTCCGGCGCAAAGGTGATGCCCAACGGCACAGTGGGCGAACTGGCCAGCACTTTCAGCCCTGTATTGTGGACGAGCAGACAGCGCTGCACGGCCTCTTCATCAATGGTCTCAGGGGCGATGGTGGCCAGATTTGCCGTCGAGTACGTTGGGGGCAGGAGATCGAGCTGATAGGCCAACGAACCAAAGGCCAGGTGCAGATCCACCAAAAGTGTCTGGATGCCCTCGCGCTGCAAAAGTGACCCCATATTGACGATGACGGTGCTGGTGCCGACACCGCCGCGCACCCCCACGAACGCATGGGTTGCCGCACGACGTCTCCGGATCTGACGGCGTGAGCGGTTCATCACCGCTTCAATGCGCATCATCAACTCGGTGGGGTCGGCAGGTTTGACGACGTAGTCGTCGGCGCCCAGCCGCAGACCTTCAACGCGATCCTCCACCTGGCTCTTGGCCGAAACGAAGATCACTGGGATCTCCGCGGTGTTGGGGTTTGCGCGCAGACGCCGCAGCGTCTCGAAACCGTCGACGCGCGGCATCATAATGTCCAGCAGAATAATATCTGGCTGGTGGACATTGGCTGTTTCGACGCCACTCTCGCCATCCTGTGCTTCCAAAACCTCATGTCCATTACGTTTTAATAGGACACTTAGCAGTCGGCGGATCGTTGCTTCGTCGTCAATAATCAGAATTTTGTAAACCATGCGGTTTCTCTCACCACTACGGACTAGGCGTAGATAGCTTTCTCGTTGATCCATTGTTATGACGTCAACGACGACGCCTATCTGTGCCGGCATCGACAGGTATACTGCGTGCTACGTTAATCGACGACTCTGGAACGACTGTTGCTTTTGGAACTGCTCCAGCGTGTCGACATAGTTCAAAAGGCGAGTTCCGATTTTGTCGAAGATCGTCGCATCGGAATTGCCCGAAGACTTTAACAGCAGCGGCACCTGATCATACTCGGCCCGCAAGTAAACATCTGGTTTGTAGGGGATCGCCCCCAGGACAAGGCAGCCCAGATATTCGGCTACCTTAGACGCATCGACATACTGATGCTCGTTCGGCGCTCGGTGTATAAGGATTGCGCTGATACGATCGTGCATACCGGCATTGTTCAAGTAAGCTGCCACTGCTTGTCCTGTGCGCAGGCCGGCAGGTTCGCTCGTGAGTACCAGGATCAAACCGCTAATCTGCTCGGCCACCACTTCCAGAACATCAGGATCCCTGGGTAGGTCGAGAAAAACGAAGCGTTCAGCAAAAGCCGCCTGTTCTACAATAACACGTAAATGATCTGTAGAAAAGGTTGCCCAAGAAGGAACAATGGGTGGGCTTGCTAGAATCGAAATGCCGCTGCTATGGCGTAGCGCTGCATTCTGCACCGCAGCAACGTCGATCTCCTCGTGAGGGAGGGTGGTAAGGTGCGCAAGGGACGAATCCACGCCGCTGAGGCCGAACTGTTCGGCCAGATTGCCGAACACCAAATTCATGTCGATCAAAAACGGTGTTCGTCCATTGTTGTTAAAGTGTACAGCCAAATTGGCAATGGCCGTGGTCTTGCCCACGCCGCCCTTGGCGCCCATGAAGCCAAAGACCTGCCCTTTGCGGCGTCTGGCCTCGCGCCGTGAACGCAAGATCACCGAATCGATGCGGGCCAGTAGTTCGGCCGGCTCAGCCGGTTTAATAATGTAGTCATCGCCGCCTAGTCGCAGCCCTTCTACACGATCTTCCACCTGTCCTTTGGCCGAAAGGAAAATTACAGGAATACTCTCTGTGTCTGGATTGGCGCGCAAGCGTCGCACTGTTTCAAAACCATCTGCAATCGGCATCATCACATCCAACAAGATGATGTCGGGCTGGTGTTCGTGGGCAAGGGCAAAGGCTGCTTCGCCGTCTCCTGCTTCAATGATCTCGTGGTTGTGTCGCTTGAGCAGCGTTGCCATCAAGCGACGCATAGTGACTTCGTCTTCGGCAATCAAAATTTTGTAGACCATAGGTTCCCTCTTACAATCAGAATGCTGGTTGACCTATGCATCTGGCTGTGCACACTTTGATACTCTAATGTATGTGCGAAATCGGTACAATAGGACCATTAGTAGACATAAGCAGATGCGTACACGACAATTGAACCCAGTTTATCATGTAGGAATTCAGTAATGAATCCGCTAAACCTCATACTGGCGTCGGCAAGTCCGCGGCGTCGACGTTTTTTGTTGGAGATGAAAATCCCTCATCTGTTGCGTGCCGCAGACATCGACGAAGCGCCTTTGCCGCACGAAGATCCGGCGGATCTTGCCTTGCGTCTGGCTTGCGACAAAGCTGCCGCCGTGGCCGATCGCTTGTCTCAAGTGGAGTTGCCCGGCCTGATCATTGCGTCGGACACGGTTGTGGCTTTAGACGGCGAAACGCTGGGCAAACCCGTTGATGAGGACGATGCCATCGCCATGCTACGTCGCCTAGGTGGTCGCACCCATCAGGTGCACAGCGCGATTGTGCTTTTGCTTGTTGCTGAGGACGGCACACATAACCACGCGTCTCATCTCAACACCACAGACGTAGACATGCGTAACTACAGCGACGAGGAGATCGTGGCATACGTCTCCAGTGGCGATCCTTTTGACAAGGCGGGTGGCTATGCCATTCAGCATCGAGGCTTTGAGCCGGTAGCGGGGCTGCGCGGCTGCCCAGCAGGTGTCATGGGGTTGCCGCTGGCTGATCTGCGCGATCTGCTGGCAGAATTCGGTGTGAATATCAGTGTCCCCCTCGCACCGGTCTGCCGACGGTTAACCGGGCTACCCTGCTGTCAAAAGTGCTGAAAAACAAGATGAAGACACCCTCGCTGGCGATACAAATCCCAGGCGAGGGTGTCTTCGCTTCCCAATCCATTCTGTTGAAGCCGCATCCTTCACATGAAACATGCCTCTCTATACTGCGCCTTCACTGATCTTACTTCACTGATCTTACTTCACTCATCTTACTTCACTCATCGCTGTACATCAGGGATATAAACGGGTAGATTCGTAACTTGACCATCGGCAGCAATGATGACAGAGGCACGTGGTATTGTGGGTTCTAGGCGCTCCCCAAAACCACTGTAGGTAAAGCGCTGCTGCATTCCGGTGCGCCCCAGGGAGTAGGTCTGCCCGTTAACTTCGAAAGGCTCCGTATCCGTCTGCGTCAATTCCGACATACCTGTGGCTATCCCTGTATCAGGCGCAATAACAGTCAACACATTGTGGAAGCGCGTTGTGGCAGTGGCGATAGCCGTGCCTCGGATAAAGGAATCAGGGTTGTCTAGATCTGCACCTGGGTCTTCATCGTAGTAGAAAGTGATTGTTCCAGCGGCATTGAGGCTAAACACATTGCTGATGATGGCACGTTGCGTCATTTGGGCCGTGCCATGAAAGGTGATGCGCGCTGTATCTTCAGTCTGCGTAAATGGGCCGGTGAACAACAGTGAGTTCGAGGCCCCTGCAAGATAGGTGACATATCCATAATAGGTAAAGTCCACCCCATTCTGATCGACAATGCCGACAAACTCCATTGAGTTTTGACCAGCAGTCGGTATACCAATGTCAACCGTAGACGCCGCCGTAGACGCCGCCGTAGACGCCGCCGTAGACGGTTGCCAGGTGCCGGCAAAGAGTGCTACAGTCAAAGCCCCTGCGATCACCAGCACAACCAAAAGGGGAAGACGAAAAATACGTGTCATAGTTTACTCCTGTTTGCTACGTCCTGCTCAAAAACGGGGAATGACCTCTAGCTCAGAGATCATTGCAGATCTGTTGCGGAGAGTAGCTGTTCGCTTGCAAGGTGCAGCGGGAAAGGACTTGCCTGTAAGGCTTACGTTTCCGTAGGTTGCGCGACTCCTTGTTAAGGTATAACATGGCTAACCATGACTCTGCAACCCGAAACAGAAAAAATAGATCTAAAGATATACCGCAATGTTGTAGGAATGTTGGCGGCACTGTGGCGGCTGCGTAGACAGGAATCGTGGACACGTCGGCAGATTGTGGAACATCAGGCACAGGCGCTGCATGGTCTGCGCTCTCACGCATATGCCCATTCGTCTTTTTACCAACGCTTCCATGCTGGTCTTACGGAGCGCCCTTTGCAAGAACTGCCGGTTCTCACGAAGGAGATGCTCCATAACCATTTTGATGAGATCGTGACAGACAGTCGGTTAATTCGTGAGAAGGTTGCTGCTCATGTGTCCACCTTGCAGGGTGCCGAGCAGTTACTGGATCGCTACTTCGCGGTTGCCACATCGGGGACGACGGGAAGCCCTAGTTTTCTGATTTTCAATCGCCGTGAGTGGGCAACAGTCCTGGCTTCTTTCACCCGCTATGAACGGCATATTGGCTCCCTATCGGGTATTGTTCAGCGTCCCCGGATTGCCGTTGTGGCCTCGAAGACTCCGTCGCACGTCTCTGCGCGCATCGGCGCGTCTACTCGTAGTTCGCTGATCCCCATGTTGCGCCTGGATGTCGGTGCTCCACTCGATAGCATTGTGCAGCGCCTCAATGAGTGGCAACCTCAAATGTTGGCCACTTATGCTTCGATGACGGGGATTTTGGCTCAAGAGCAACTGGCCGGTCGATTGCAGATTGCGCCGCGCCGTATTGTCAGTAGCGCAGAAGTGTTAACGCCGCCCCTACGCCAGCGGATCGAGGCAACGTGGGGGCCGGGAGTGCTCTTTGATCAGTATGGGGCGAGCGAGGGCGGCACCTTTGCCGTGGAATGTACCTTTCATCGCGGTCTTCACGTGTTCGAGGATCTGGTCATTCTAGAAGTGGTTGATCAGCAGAATCACCCTGTTCCGCCCGGCGAGTACGGCGACAAGGTACTGCTCACCGTACTCTTCAACCACACGCAACCACTGATCCGTTACGAATTGAGCGACAGCATCGCTATGTCCACCAAGGGCTGTTCTTGTGGCTGCGAGTTTGCGCTGATCGACAAAATTCAGGGGCGGATGGAGGACGTGCTGGCTCTGCCCGCCCGTAACGGTGGAACAGTTCCAGTGCACCCAATGGTCTTCTACCGCATTTTAGATGAAGTGCCGGTCCTCAGTTGGCAAGTGGTGCAAGAAGAAGAACGGTTGTCCATCCTCTTGAGCGGTGATCGGCAGCAAGTGGACGAAAAGGCGTTGGTCGAGAGGATACAACACGCGCTCATCAAGCAAGGCGCAGCCAATCCCTACACTGTCATTCAGTGGAAAGCGGGTCTGGCGCGTGGCACCACCGGAAAGGCGGCGCGCATTAGGTCACATTTGGGGCCATCCGCTTGATATGACAACCTTGAAATGTCGCGCTCTCCCGCAAGGTTGACAGTCCACGTTCACGTAGATACACTCCTCCTATGCAGACTGAACGGTGAACGGTTGCTGAGCCAATAGAGGAGCGCAGGTTTGCCTCGCAATATTCCCGACTACGACGACTACGACGAAGTTTACGCCGACGACTATTTCGAGGGGCGTGGACGCACCAAACCAAAACCAAAGAAGCAATCGTCCGACTTGATGCCGGGCGTGGTTGTTCGCGCGCTGGGGCACCACTACGAGGTGGAAACCGAAGACGGCGAACGCATCTGTCGCGTACGGGGGCGCCTGCTCCAGGAACGGGGCAAAGATACACTCGTGGCCGTGGGCGACCGTGTGATGGTGATGCCCGAAGGCAAGCGCAAAGGTCTCATCGACTTTGTGGAAGAGCGCACATCGGTGCTCAGCCGTCGTCGCCCAGGCACCAGCCAGATCGTCGAAGACGTGATCCTGGCCAACCCCGATCAGGTGCTCATCGTCTTCTCCGTGGCGCAGCCCGAGCCCCATCTGCGCATGCTGGATCGCTTCCTTGTTGTTGCCGAGTCCAACGAACTGCCTGCCATCATCTGCGTCAACAAAGTGGACATCACCGGCGTCGATGTCGCCAAAGATAAGTTCAGCCTCTACGCCAATCTGGGCTATCCGCTCATCTTCGCCAGTGCAACCACCGGAGACGGCATCGATGATCTATATCACCTGCTGGAAGACAAGCTCACCGTGGTCGCCGGGCCTAGTGGGGTGGGCAAGAGCACGCTGATCAATGCCATTCACCCCGATCTAAATCTACGAGTAGGCGAATTACGTGGATTTGAAGGCAAAGGCCGCCACACCACACGTGGCGCCCAATTGTTTCGCCTGCCCTTGGGCAAAGACACCTACATCGCCGACACACCGGGCATCCGTGAACTGGGCCTCTACGAAATCGATCCGGCCAGTCTGGGCTTTTTCTTTGTAGACATCGAACCTTTCGTCAACGAATGCCGTTTTCCCAACTGCACCCATACCCACGAACCAGGCTGTGCCGTCCATGCCGCCGTGCAGGCTGGCAAGATCTCGCCCGAACGCTATGACAGCTATCTACGGATTCTGCAAGGTGAGGATCTGCAGGAAGAAGATTGGTGACGGATTGATGATGGGATGATGGAATTTCGTCGAGATTCATCATCTTATCATCCCATCATCCCATCATCCCATCATCCCGTAGCCTTCACCCTTCACTACTGGAAAATCTCATGTCTCGACTGCTTTACGGCCTCAACCCACAGCAGCAGCAGGCGGTGGAAACTACAGAAGGACCGGTGCTGGTGCTGGCCGGCCCTGGATCAGGCAAGACGCGTGTGCTGACACGGCGCATTGCCTACCTTATCGATGACCGGGGCATCGCGCCGTGGAACATCCTTGCCGTCACCTTCACCAACAAGGCGGCGCGTGAGATGGAGCAGCGCGTCGTCGATCTAATCGGCGATAACTTCCCGCAGCCGTTGCCCGGTCAACGTCAACGGTTGGGTGGCCTATCCATCGGGACCTTTCACAGCACCTGCGCCCGCATTTTACGCATTGAGCATGAGGCCATCGGCTACGAACGCAACTGGTTGATCTACGATACCGCCGATCAACTCTCCTTGATCCGCAGCATTCTGCAGGAGTTAAACCTAGACGAAAAACGCTATAGCCCACAGGCGATCCAGGGGCGTATCAGCAACTTCAAAAACGAACTGCTCATTCCCGAAAAGCTGAAGACACAGGTCTACTTCGAGGAAGTCGCCGCCCGTGTCTACCGGCGCTACCAGGAAACGTTGCACGCCAACAACGCCATGGATTTCGACGATCTGCTTATGCAGGTGGTGCTCCTCTTGCGTCGCGACACCGACATCCTCGTCAAATACCAGCGCAAGTGGCAATACGTCCTCGTGGATGAGTTTCAAGACACCAACACGGCGCAGTACGAGCTGGTGAAACTGCTGGCCGGTGCACCCGCAGGTCAGCGCAACCTCTTCGGCGTCGGCGATGAGGATCAGTCGATCTACCGCTTCCGCGGGGCCGACTACCGCAATGTACTCCAATTCCGGCGCGACTATCCCGACGCCTGTGTCGTATTGCTCGAACAGAACTATCGCAGCACGCAGCACATCCTCGACGCCGCCAATGCTGTCATTTCGCGCAACAGCAACCGCACGCCCAAAGCGTTGCACACAGAAAACGGCGCGGGGAACAAGATCACCGTCCACGAAGCGTACAACGAAATCGAAGAGGCCAGTTACATCCTCGAACAGATCGAACGCATCATGGCCGGCGGCGGCCACGGCTTGGGCGACTTTGCCATTATGTACCGCACCAACGCTCAGAGCCGCGCCCTGGAAGAAGCCTTTGTCATGCGGCGCATTCGCTATCGGCTGGTAGGTGGCACCCGCTTTTACGAACGCAAAGAGATCAAAGACGCGCTGGCCTATCTGCGCCTTGTCTACAACCCGGCAGATTCGGTGGCGCTGGATCGCATCATCAACGAGCCGCCGCGTGGCATCGGCCCCAAGACCTACGCTGCGCTCAAGGAATGGTCCGCCTCGCTGGGGGTGAGCGAGTTCGACGCCCTGCGCGTCCTCCACCACGGGCCCGACGTATTGGGCCGCGACCTGCCTGTCAATGTGCTACGCGGTGGGGCGTTCGACAACCGCTCGCGCAATGCCCTGGTCAACTTCGCCGAGATGTTTGAATCTTGGGTGATGATGGTGGGCAACCAGCACTACGAAAGTGTGGCCACCCTCCTCGATCATATTTTGCAAGACGCCGGCTACGTCGAGCGTTTGCGCGACGGCACCGAGGAAGGCGAAGATCGCTTCGCCAACCTGCAAGAGTTGCGCGGCGTCGCCAACCAATATGTCCCCGGCATGCTGAACTTGGAACCCGGCCAGGATCCGCTATCGCTATTCTTGCAAGAGGTGAGCTTGGTCAGCGCTCAGGACGATCTCGTCGAAGGCACAGATGCCGTCACCTTGATGACGCTCCACGCCGCCAAGGGGCTAGAATTCACCGTTGTCTTCATTGTGGGCCTTGAAGAGGGCATCCTGCCCCACGCCCGCAGCCTGGAAAGCGAAGATCCCGAAGACATGGCCGAAGAACGCCGCCTCTGCTACGTGGGCATCACCCGCGCCCGGCGGCGGCTCTACCTGCTCCATGCTTTCCGTCGTAGCCTCTGGGGCAGCACCGAAGTGCAAGAACCCAGCCGCTTCCTGGCCGACATTCCCACCGAATTGCTGCAAGGGATGGTGGATCGCCAAAGCCGCCGCGAAACAGCCTATCAACGCGCCACAGACTGGAACGCCGGCAACCTCATGGATTGGGACGACGCCCCACGCCGCAAGCCGGCTACGTCGCAGACCTACTGGTCACCAGGAAATGTATCAGCGGGAAATGTATCAGCGGGCAATGTATCCTCGGGCAATGTGCAGAGCACTCCAGCGGCCAAACCGGCTTCCACTGCGGGCAGACCGGCCATCCAACGCCCGAACCCGGCGGCCAAGACAACCCAAGAAACCGAGTACAAACGCCGCCAAAGTGTGCAACACCCCAAATTTGGCGTCGGCACCGTGATCGACAGCGTCTTCGTTGGGCGCGAGGAAGAGGTCACCGTCGCCTTTCCCGGCGTGGGCATCAAGAAATTTGCGGCGTCTCTAGCGAACCTGAAGAAACTTTGAACGGCAGACCGAACTTCGGAAACCAGGAGCTTTAGTAATGAACGAGATCATTTTCTTGATCGAGAATTCCCCAGAAGGCGGCTACGAAGCCAAAGCCATTGGTCACTCAATTTTCACAGAAGCCGACACACTAGACGAACTTCGAGAAATGCTCCGCGATGCGGTTTCGTGCCATTTCGACGACGATGAACGGCCACAGATGATCCGTCTTCACTTTGTGCAGGAGGAAGTCATTGCAGTATGAGGATTCCGCGGGACGTAAGCGGTGATGACTTAACCAAACGCCTTGCACGCATCGGTTACATTGTGACACGACAGTCTGGTAGCCATGTACGTTTAACGCGACGGGACGATAATCGTGAACATTCGATTACTGTGCCGCTACATGCTGCTCTACGCGTCGGCACACTGAACAGCATACTGAATGATGTTGCAACTCACTTATTGATCGACAAAACAGAGCTTTTGAGGCAGTTATTCGAATGACACCACCTGCACCGCACCAATCTCCCCCCTGGGGAACCACCACCAAAGCCATTGTCGCCGTCTTTGTACTTGTGCTGACGGCGTTACTCGTTTGGCGGTTTCGCGATCTGCTGACGCCGTTGGTCCTGGCGGCGTTGCTGGCCTACATCCTCAACCCACTCATCACCTGGATCGACGTGCGCACACCGCTCAGCCGCCCGCAGACGGTGCTGATCGTCTACCTGGTGCTGCTGCTCATCGTCCTCGCCGGGATGACGGCCATCGGCTTCGTCGCCGTGGATCAGGTCCTTGTGCTTTCGGAGGCCATTCCGCGCTGGACGGCACAGGCGGTGACGCTCTTCCCTGAGTTGCCCAGCCTGATCCCGGCACAACTCACAATTTTGGGCTTTTCGATTGATCTCAGCAGTTTGCAGGCACAGGTACAAAACCAATTTAATCTGATCCTCAACCCGGCGCAGATTGATTGGCGCGCCATCGGCGCTCAGATTGTGAACTTGATCCAGCCCGTCTTCAGCCTGAGCGGATCGTGGGCGGCCAACGTGCTGCAGGCCACCGCCGGCGTGGTGGGGTTGATCTTGTTGATCTTCGTGATCTCGATCTACATGGCAGTGGACGCACCCCGCTTCAGCGTCGGCATCGGCGAACTGGCACAACAGCCCGGCTACCGTGTGGACGCCGAACTGTTGCTGGCGCAGATCAGCCGTGTGTGGGCCGCCTACTTCCGCGGACAGGTGCTCCTGGGGATCATTATTTTCGTGGTGGTGAGTGTGGTGTTGGGGCTGTTGGGTGTTAGTAATGCGCTGGGATTGGGCGTCCTTTCAGGCGTGATGGAGTTTTTGCCCATCATCGGCCCGGTAATCGGCGCCGCGGCGGCCATCCTCGTGGCGCTCTTCCAACAGGAAGTCCCCTTCGGGCTGGCAACCTGGCAATACGTGTTGATCATCACCGCCGCCATGTTCTTGATCCAACAATTGGAAAACAACATTCTCGTGCCGCGCATTGTAGGGGACGCCCTCGATCTCCATCCGCTGCTCGTCATGGTCAGCGTGATCATGGGGAGCGCCTTGGCGGGGCTGCTAGGTGCTGTCCTTGCGGCGCCGGTGGTGGCGTCGGCCAAGATTTTTGGCACCTACGCCTGGCGCAAAATGCTCGATCTCGATCCCTTCCCGCCGCAGACGGTGACGTTGCCGCCGTCGCAGATACAAGATGTGCCTTCTCGCCTAACCGCTGCCTGGGGACGTGTGGCCAATTCGCTAGGACGGCTGCTGCCCGACTTCCCGTTGCGCCATGCGCTCCCCATCCCCAAGGAAGGAACCGCCATGAACGACCACATCTATCCGCTCCAGTTCGCCCCCGTCTTCAAAGACTATCCCTGGGGCGGCCGCAATTTGGAGACGGTGCTGGGCCGCGTCATCCCGCCCGGTGTTGTCGCTGAAAGCTGGGAAATTTCCGCCCATCCCAATGGGCAGACCAAAGTGATCAACGGCCCGTTGACAGGCTCCACACTGGCCGAAATACAGCAATCGCTCGGCCTCGATCTGGTAGGGACACGCAACCGCCACGCCCTGGAATTGGGCAAATTCCCGCTGCTGATCAAACTGCTCGACGCCAACCAATGGCTCTCGGTGCAGGTCCACCCCGACGACGCCTACGCCCTGGCCAATGTCGATGAATTCGGTAAGACCGAAATGTGGGTGATCCTGCACGCTGAACCAGGCGCGGAGTTGATCTACGGCCTCAAACCTGGGATCGACCGCACCGCTTTCGCCCAAGCCATCGCCCAAGGACGTAGCCAAGACGCGCTCCACCGTGTGCCCGTGCAGGCAGGTGACATCGTCTTCGTCCCGGCAGGGACGGTCCACGCCCTGGGGCCGGGGATCATCGTGGCCGAAATTCAGCAAAACAGTGACACCACCTACCGTATCTACGACTGGGATCGCATGGGCAACGACGGCAAACCCCGTCCGCTGCACGTGGAAGAAGCCCTCAAGGTGATCAACTGGCAACAGGTGGAACCGTCGCTGGTGAAGCCACAAGCCCTCTCTGCCGATCACACTGAACTGTTGGCGGAATGTCCATACTTCCGCACCGAACGGCTGACCCTCGCCGCCGCTGAAGTCTACGCAGGGCGTTGCACTGGGGACACGTTTGAGATCTGGGCTGTCCTCGATGGCGCGGCAACGGTCACCTGGGCAGCGGGCGCGCTTGACGTGTCTGCTGTCGGCTGGGTGCTTCTGCCTGCAGCGCTCGGCAAATTCAGCGTGGAAGCGGCGGAAAAATCGGTCCTCTTGCGGATCATCACGCCGTAGCAGGTTGCAGGTCAATGTCATTAAGTTAAGCGCGGAGTGAGCATCCTCAGATGCGGCTCTACAGGTGTGGACTCGCATCTGAGGATGCTCACTCCGCAGTGTGACGAATAGCCGAATCCCTTAACTTGATGACATTTGGTTGCAACCTGCAACCTGCCATCAAATGGAACCCATACCACAGCCCCCAAACCATAATCTTCCATAATAAATTTGTTTTACATCGAACTTTTTAATATTGAATCATTGACTGGGGGGTATAATGACAATTCGGGAAAATAAATCACCGCTGGCTTTAGAAAAACAGGCGGCCAGCGACTATCCGTTGCACGAAATCGTGGGTGGACGGTGGAGCCCGCGCTATTTTTCGTCACAACCGGTGCCCAAGGAGAAGATTGGGGCAATGTTGGAAGCAGCGCGCTGGGCGGCGTCTTCGCGTAATCAGCAGCCGTGGCGCTTTATTGTTGTTACCGCAGATCAGCCGGAACTGCACGCACGCTTCGTGGGGACTTTGATGGAAGCTAATCAGAAGTGGGCCCAAGAGGCGCCGCTCCTCATACTGGGGATCGCCAAACGCAACTGGGATCACAACGACCAACCCAATGGCTATGCCTGGTACGATTTAGGACAGGCAGTCTCTGCGCTGGCGCTGCAAGGCATGGCCGAAGGCGTCTACATTCACCAAATGGGTGGCTTTAGCAAAGACGCCGCCCGCGCCGCCTTCGCCATCCCCGAGGCATACGAACCCGTCGTCGCCATCGCCGCCGGCTACCCCGGTGTGCTGGACGAAGCCCCCGACGATATCCGCCAGCGCGAACTTTCTCCGCGCAGCCGCAAGCCGTTGAGCGAACTTGTCTACGGCGGTGAGTGGGGCGCGCCCTGGGATTGATAGAACGCGGATCGAGCGGATCGAGCGGATCGAGCGGATCAGACGGATTTCCAGAATTTTACTCGACATCTGCTCAGATCCGCCCAATCCGCGTTCTATTTTTGCCTTTTGCACCTTGCCTTCTTGGAGGTCTCTTGTACGACATCGTCATAACCAACGGCCTTGTGGTGACATCCGGCGGCGTGCTGGAAGCGGATCTGGCCATCGACGGCGAGCAGATCGCAGCCATCGGCGTACGCCTGAACGGTGACCGGGTCATCGACGCCGCCGGCGCATACGTGATCCCCGGCGGCGTCGATCCACATGTCCACTTGCAGATGCAATTGGGTGCGCTCACCACCGCCGATAGCTTCGCTACCGGCACGGTGGCGGCGGCATGTGGCGGCACCACCACCATCGTCGACTTCGCCGATCCGCAGCCCGAACAGTCGATGCTCGACGCACTGCGCGTCCGTCGCGCCGAGGCCGATCCCCAGGTTGCTATCGACTACGCCCTGCACATGACCGTCCCCACCTGGCACGGCGCACACGAGGAGCGTCTGGCCGAGATCGACGATCTCCTCGGCGCCGGGTGCCTCACCTTCAAACTCTACCAGGCCTACCCACGCATGGAATTGGACGACGTCGCCCTCTACCGGGTGATGAAGCGCATCGGCGCGGCAGGAGGACGGGTAGTGCTGCACAGCGAAACCGGCCCGCTGTTGGAGGAACTGCGCCGCGATGCCCTCGCCCAAGGACACACCGCCGCTATCTGGCACGAGCGCACACGTCCAGCGCGGCTGGAGGCTACAGCGGTGCACCGCGCCGCGGAGATCGCCCACCAGGCCGAATGCCCGCTCTACATTTTCCATGTGGGCTGCGCCGAAAGTGTGGCCGCCATCGTTGCCGCCCGCCTGCGCGGCGTAGACATTGTGGCTGAAAGCTGCCCCCAATATCTCGTCCTCACGGCGGAACATCAGCTTGATAGCCCCGACGGCAATCTCTTCATCTGCGCACCGCCGCTGCGCTCCCACGAAGACCAGGACGCGCTCTGGCTCGCCCTGGCCGACGACGATCTGCAGGTGGTGAGCACCGATCACTGCCCGTGGACACGCGCCGAGAAGATGGGCGCGCCCAACTTTGCCACCGTCCCCGGCGGCGTGCCTGGCATTGAAGCACGGCTCTCGTTGGTGCACCACTTCGGCATCAACCACGAACAACTCGATCTGGCACGCTGGGTAGAGCTCTGTTGCACCAAACCGGCGCAGTGGATGGGATTGGATCGCAAAGGTGCGCTGCTGCCCGGCTTCGACGCCGACGTGGTGATCTTCGACCCCGACCGCGCCAAGACGCTCACTGTCGACGCGCTTCACGAAGCCGCCGGTTGGACACCCTACGACGGCGTCACCGTGCAAGGCTGGCCGCGCACCGTCCTGGCGCGGGGGCGGGTGATTGTGGAAGATGAAGCGTTTGTGGGCAAATTGGGGCAGGGGCGCTTTGTGGAGCGGTTTGGGTAGCAAATGACAACTATTCTTGATCACCCTACTTTCGTCCACGCAGTCACCACCCTCGCCGCGGCGGACGCTGACCTCGCCGCCGCAGTTGACCGCTGGGGCATGCCCCCGCTCTGGCAACGGCCACCTACCTTCCCCACGTTGTTGCGGACTATTCTCGAGCAACAGGTGTCGCTGGCGTCGGCGCGGGCGACGTACGAGCGGCTGACCGTCCTGGCTGCGCCGTTGACCCCCGAAAGCTTCCTGGCTCAGGACGATGACACGTTGCGCACCATCGGCTTCAGTCGTCAAAAGACACGTTATGGCCGAGAACTGGCGCTGGCCATCGCCGAGGAACGGCTGGATCTGACCAAACTAGAGGCAATGCCCGACGAGGATGTGCGTTCCACCCTCATCGCCCTGCCCGGCATCGGCGCATGGACAGCCGAGATCTTCCTGCTTACGGCGCTGCGTCGAGCCGACGCCTGGCCCACCACGGATTTGGGCGTTATCGTGGGCGTGCAGCGAATCAAACAACTACCCCATCGCCCCAACCGAGACGAAATCGACGCCATCGCCGAAGCATGGCGTCCCTGGCGTGGGGCGGTCACCTATCTGCTCTGGTACGACTATTTGAAAGGGAAACTGCCGGAGGGAATGACCGACGAGTAGTTACTTTACATAATTTTAGAAAAATGTTATCCTTATTGTCACCCGTACACTCTTTGGGTCAATCAGGAGGTTGCTTTGCTATTTTCAATCGGCGAAAACATTGTTCATCCCTCTCACGGTGCAGGGCAGATCGTGGGCATTGAAAAGCAGGAACTTGTTTCGGGTTTTCACCAGTATTATGTCATTGAGTTTGTGGGCAAGCGGTTGACAATCCGTGTGCCTGAACGACGCGCCGAAGATTTGGGCATGCGCAACGTTATGTCAAGGGTACGGTACCAGGCCGTCCTCGAAACGCTGCGTTCATTGCCCGGCCAGTTGCCCAAGAACTTCAAGGAACGTCGCCAGGCCGTGGCTGAGATGATCAACTCCGGTGTGCCCAAGCGCATCGCCGAAGCTGTGCGTGATCTTACCTGGCGTCGGCGCGCCGCTCACCTCACCAAGTCTGATTCTGAGTTGTTGGGCGAAGGACGTGAACGCCTCATTGCCGAAATGGCCTTGGCCAACGAGTGCGACGTCACCGAAGTTCGCCTCGAAATCGATGAAGCATTGTCCACAGCGGTGGCGGCGCAAGAAGAGCGCCTTGCGGCCTGAGCAGGATCTGCTCAACCTAGGAGAGCACCAAGGAAAAGTCCGGTTATTGCCGGGCTTTTTTGATTGGGGAGTTTCTGTTTCACGTCCGCTGCGGTATAGTGAAGCACGCAACTGACTCTACCGAAATACAAAGTTTTCGAGATTTATTCAGAGATTTCTTCACTTCTTGTGCCTTTGTGGATCAACTTTTGTACTCTGTCTTCTCAGCGGAGGATCTTGTCTTGGCAATGCGAACGCTTTTGATTACCGGTGTCAGCGGCTTCCTGGGCTGGCATGTGGCGCGGCTGGCGCGGCCTGATTGGCATGTGATGGGCACCTACTTCACTACCAAACGCCACATCGCCCAATCTGCCTTTGCCGCCATCGACACAGGACGCATCGATCTCACCGAATTCCGCGACATGCGCGAGATGATCGCCCTGGTCAAGCCCCATGCGGTGATCCACACCGCCGCGCTCACCGACGCCAACTACTGTGAAACCCATGTCGCCGACTCCTTTCGCATCAATGTGGAAGCGACGCGCAACCTGGCCGGTCTTTGCGCGGATCGGGGCATCCCCTTTGTCTTCACCTCAACGGATCTGGTCTTCGACGGCACACGCGCCCCCTACCGCGAGGACGATCCTGTGACGCCCATCAGTGTCTACGGCGAACACAAAGCCCAGGCCGAAGAGGAAGTCCTGGCGCGCTATGATCTGGCCACCGTCTGCCGTATGCCCTTGATGTTTGGCGCGCCCAGCCCCACCCACGGCAGCTTTCTGCAGTGGATGCTCGCCAAAATGGAGCGCGGCGATGCCCTTCCCCTCTTCACCGACGAATTCCGCACCCCCGTAGATGCCGAAAGCGCCGCGCGTGGATTGCTCCTCGCCGCCTACCGTGGCCTGCGCGAAGCCGCCGATCTGGAACTTACACCCATCACCGGGTGCTATCACCTGGGCGGACGCGAACGCATTTCACGCTACGAATTCGGCCAACTCGTGCAAAAGACGGGCAACTTCGCCGCCGCCCGCCTCGATCCTGTGCGCCTGGGCGATCTCGATCTGCCCGCCGCCCGCCCCCCTGACGTCTCACTCGACAGCAGCAAAGCCTACGAAGTTGGCTACGATCCGGCGTCGATCCAAGACGCTCTGAATGTATTGTTGGGTAAGGAAAGAGCCTGAGAGAAGGCAAAAGGCAAAGCGCAAAAGGCAAAAGTGGTTGGCAATGTTCCCGTGTGATTGGCAACCTGCTACTTGCAACCTGCTACTTGCAACCTGCCACCTGCAAAACTGCCAATGCTGCAATCACGCACTCAACCCGATCTGCCACTTTTGCCTTTTGCCTTCCCGCCGCTTTTTGCCTTCTAATTGTGTCTTGACTTGCTGCACGCGTGCCCGTTAATCTATTACACTGGTTTCACCGTTTTTTTGCTTTTTCAAAGTTAGGCGACTTTCTATGGCTCAGACTATCTCCCAATCTGATCTGCTCGCGCTCTTTCACGGGCCGAATGCCGGCTACGTTCAGGAACTCTACGAGCGCTACCAACAGGACCCCTCCGTCGTTGACGCCGCCACACAGGCGCTTTTCGCCGCCTGGTCGCCGTTGACCGCGCCTACCACGCCCGCGGTGACCCCATCCACCGACGGCACAGCCCCATCCGTCTCTGCGCCCGCCTTCGACAAGATTGTCGGCGCAGTGAATCTGGCCCAGGCTATTCGTGAATACGGCCATCTCGCCGCTCAACTGGATCCGCTGGGTGGCCCACCGCCTGGTGACCCAGCCCTCGATCCGACGGCCCACGGCATCACCGAAGACGATCTGCGTCAACTGCCTGCTTCACTGGTGGGTGGCCCTGTGGTGACACAGGCGGCCAACGCCTACGAGGCCATTCAGCGGCTGCGGCAGGTCTACTCCAACCGCACAGGCTACGACTACGATCACCTGCGCCTGCCCGAGGAACGTGAATGGTTGCGCAACGCCGCCGAATCAGGCAGCTTTTGCCCGCCCAACATGCCTGTCAACGGGCTCGCCGTCCTTGAGCGGCTCACCCAGGTCGAAACCTTTGAGCATTTCCTGAACCGCACCTTCCCCGGCAAGACCCGCTTTTCCATCGAAGGGCTTGACATGATGGTGCCCATGCTCGACGAAATGGCCGGCGCCGCCGTGGAGCAGAACATCCGGTGGATCCTCCTGGGCATGGCCCACCGCGGGCGGCTCAACGTGCTGGCCCATTTCCTCAACAAACCCTACGACCAGATGTTGGCCGAATTCAAAGACCCGGTGAGCAGCCACACCTTCACCACCAACGACTACATCGGCTACACCGGCGACGTGAAGTACCATGCCGGCGCCAACCGTGTCTTCGACGCCGCCGGCGACGCGCCCGACGTGCAGATCACCATGGCCCCCAACCCCAGCCACCTGGAACACGTCAATCCTGTGGTGGAAGGGATGGCCCGCGCCGCTGGCACCTTTGTAGACAAACCCGGCGCGCCCCGCTTCGATCACGTCGTCTCCCTGCCTGTGCTCATCCACGGCGACGCCGCTTTCCCCGGCCAGGGGATTGTGGCCGAAACGCTCAACCTTTCCCGGCTCGACGGCTACAACACCGGCGGCACCATTCACATCATTGCCAACAACCAACTCGGTTTCACCACCGATCCCCACGACGTGCGCAGCACCCTCTACGCTAGCGATCTGGCCAAAGGCTTCAAAATCCCAATCGTGCATGTCAACGCCGACGATCCGGTGGCCTGTCTCGAAGCCATGCGCCTGGCCATGGCCTACCGCCACCGCTTCCACAAAGACTTTCTCATCGACCTTGTCGGCTACCGGCGCTACGGCCACAACGAAGGCGACGAGCCACGCTTCACCCAGCCCATGCTCTACCGCACGATTGAGCAGCACCCCACTGTGCGGACGCTTTGGGCCCAGCATTTGGTGGACCAGAACATTATCGCCGCCGACGAAGCGCAAGCACTCTACGTCGAAGATATGGCCTCGCTCCAAGCCATGTACGACAAACTCGTCCCCGAGGAATCAATCTTGGAGCCGGACCTGACGCCGCCGCCGCCGGGCGCGGCCCGCAACGTTGACACCCGCGTCGACGCCGAAGCGCTGCGCGATCTCAACCGCGCCCTGCTCACCGTCCCCGACGGTTTCACCATTCACCCACGGCTGCAACGCATCCTCGGCCGCCGCCACACCGCATTGGACGATCCCAACGAGGCCGCCGTCGATTGGTCCATGGCCGAGCAACTCGCCTTCGCCACCATCCTGGCCGGCGGCATCGCCCTGCGCATCACCGGCGAAGATGTGGAACGCGGCACCTTCAGCCACCGTCACGCCGTCCTCAACGATGCCGAAAACGGCAGCCAATACGTGCCGTTGCAGTCCATCTCCCAGGCCCGCGCCGCCTTCGAAATCCACAACAGCCCGCTTAGCGAAGTGGCCACCATCGGTTTCGAGTACGGCTACAACATCCAGGCCCCCGAACGGCTTGTGATCTGGGAAGCCCAATATGGCGATTTTATCAACGTGGCCCAGGCCATCATCGATCAATTTGTCGTCAGCGGTCGCGCCAAGTGGGGACAGACGCCGTCATTGGTGTTGCTGCTGCCCCACGCCTACGAAGGCGCCGGCCCCGATCACTCCAGCGGACGGTTGGAACGCTTCTTGAACCTGGCCGCTGAAACCAACATGCGCATCGCCTACCCAACCACCGCAGCCCAATATTTTCACCTGCTGCGGCGGCAGGCGCTGCTGCTCAAAAATGATCCGCTGCCCCTGGTGGTGATGACGCCCAAAAGCCTGCTGCGTCAACGCCTCACGGCGTCGTCCTTGGCCGAACTGGCCGAAGGCCGCTGGCAGCCCGTCATCGACGACGTGGACGCGTCCACGCGCGCAGACGAAATCACGCGGCTTATCCTGTGTAGCGGCAAGGTCTACATCGATGTGGCCTCCCACGAACGCCGCGGTGACCATCCACACATTGCTCTGGTGCGCATCGAGCAACTCTATCCGCTGCCTATGTCCGAAATCTCGGCACTGTGTGACCAGTATCCCAACGTCACTGAAGTCGTCTGGCTACAAGAAGAACCTGCCAACATGGGCGCCTGGGAATTTGTGCAGCCCTGCCTGCTTGAACTGCTAGACGAACGCTGCCCGCTCTACTACGTGGGCCGTCCGCGCCGCGCCAGCCCGGCAGAAGGATCCACGGCGTGGCACAACGTCAACCAGGCCGCCATCGTCGCGCAAGTTTTTGCCAAAGATATCCTCGTCCACCGCGCCGAGCCGTACCAGACCGTCGAAACCCTGGAGGCTCCGTGAGCTAGAGAGAAGATGATCCACAGATTACACGGATTTTAAGGATTCAGAGGAGAGATTTACCGCAAAGGCGCAAAGAAAAAGCAGAAGAGACAATCTCTGTATCCTTTGCGTTTCTTTGCGGTAAATCTCTGCTTCTGGAAATCCTTAAAATCCGTGTAATCTGTGGATAAGTTCCGCTGTGATCGAACAGAGCATTCACCACAAAACCTGGAGAAAATCCATGGCTGTTGAAATCAAAGTACCCGAATTGGGCGAATCGGTGGTTGAGGCGACGGTGGCGCGCTGGCTGCTCAAGGAAGGCGACGCCGTCAAAGCTGGTGACGCCGTGGTTGAGCTGGAGACGGACAAAGTCGATCTCGAAGTGCCTGCCACCACCAGTGGCGTGCTCGTCTCTATCGCCGTCCCTGAGGGGACGGATGTACAGATCGGCGACGTGTTGGGCGTCATCGACGCTGAGGGCAGCGCAGCCGAGGAAGCGAAACCGGCTACGCCCGAAGCCATCGGCCCCGCCGCGGAGGAACCGAAACCGTCATCGGCTCAGGCCGAGAGCGGTGGCGAACGGATCACGCCCGTGGCCAAACGCATGGCCGCGGACGAAGGCATTGATCCTGGCGCGGTCAGTGGCAGCGGTGTAGGCGGGCGCGTCACCAAACAGGACATCGAACGTCACCTGAGTGGACGCCAAGAAGAGGCAGCGCCGGCGCAGCCACAGGCCCAACCGTCCCCCCAAACCCAGGCCCAGCCCGCATCCTTGCCCGCATCCTTGCCCGCGGCGGCGCAGTCCATCTTCCAGCGCCCCAACGCCGAGCGCGAGGAGCGTGTCAAGCTGTCGCGGCGACGGCGCACCATTGCGCAGCGTCTGGTAGAGGCGCAGCACAACGCCGCCATGCTCACCACCTTCAACGAAGTGGACATGACCGCGGTCATGGATCTGCGCAAGCGGCGGCGAGAGTCGTTTGAAGAGGCATTCGGTGTGCGCTTGGGCTTCATGTCCTTCTTCGCCAAGGCGTCGGTGGGCGCGCTGAAGGCCTTCCCGCCGGTCAACGCCGAAATTCAGGGCGACGAGATGATCCTCAAGCACTATTATGACATCGGCATCGCCGTCGGCGCGGAGGAAGGGCTGGTGGTGCCTGTGTTGCGCGACGTGGATCGGATGTCCTTCGCCGAGATCGAACGCAAGATCCGCGAATTCGCCAAAAAGAGCCAGGACGGCAGCCTCTCCCTGGCCGATTTACAGGGTGGCACCTTCACCATCACCAACGGCGGCGTCTTTGGATCGCTGCTCAGCACGCCGATCCTCAACCCGCCGCAGGTGGCCATCCTTGGCTTGCACAAAATCCAGGAACGCCCTGTCGTCGAAAAAGGCGAAATTGTCATCCGCCCCATGATGTACCTGGCCCTGAGCTACGACCACCGCATTGTCGACGGTCGTGAGGCGGTGCAATTCCTGGTGAAGGTTAAAGAGTTGATTGAAGATCCGGAGAGAATGCTTTTAGAGGGGTGATTTGTGATTGGTAATTGGGGATCGTGAGGAGCGAGTGGTTGCGATGTGGGGCATCGGCGTGAACATGTTGATGATGGGATGATGTCGTGTTCATCATCCCATCATCAACTCCCAAATTTCAACACCCCAATCATGCAACCAATTTCGTTCTGCCCCAATCACCAATCACAAATCACCAATCACCAGTCTGGAGGACTGCATGAACGACTATCTTATTCGCGTCCTCGGTCGCGAGGCCGGGGTGCGCGGGATTGGTTGTGTGACAACAGATCTGGTGCGCGAAGCGGCGCGCCGGCATGGCACGTCACCGGCGGCGACGGCGGCGTTGGGCTACGGCCTGACGGCGGCGGTGCTGCTTGGATCGCTGCTCAAGGTGCAGCAACGGGTGGCGTTGAAAGTGGCGGGCGGGGGGCCATTACAGAAGATGGTCACCGAATCAGATGCATACGGACACGTGCGCGGCTATGTCAACGTGCCCAATGTGCCTGCCGCCAGCGCCATCCGCCCCGAAGTGGTGGCCGAAGCGATTGGTCGCCGTGGCAACCTGACCGTGGTCAAAGATCTGAAACTGAAGAATCTCTATGAAAGCACGGTGCCCATTCAGACCGGCTTCCTCGATGCAGATCTGACCTACTATCTCAATCAGTCGGAGCAGACGCCGTCTGTGGTGGAGATCGGCGTGAAGGTGGACGCCGCTGGACATGTAGAGGCTGCCGGTGGGATCCTTTTGCAGACCTTACCCGGCGAAGACATCAACATCCTGGAGCAACTGACTGAACGACTCGACGATCTACCCCCGCTGGGTGATGTCCTTGCTGACGGGCGCACGCCCCAGGACATTCTGGCTGTCCTCTTCCGCGACGTCGACTTTGAGTGGCTGGAAGAACGCCCACTTCACTTCACCTGCGGCTGTAGCCGTGAACGATCTCAGCAGGCGCTCCAACTCCTGGGCGCCGAAGATCTACATGGCCTGATCGAAGAAGGCGAAGCGGTGGTGGATTGTCATTTCTGCCATGAGCGGTATGTCTTTGGGAAAGAAGAGTTGGCCGCGTTGTTGAGAGAAAGAGAGTAGAAGGCAGAGGGAAGGCAAAAGTCAAAAGGCAAAAGTGGCAGATCGTGTTAAGTAGGTGATTTCAACATTGGTAATTTTGCGGGTTGCAAGTGGCAAGTTGCAGGTGGAAGTTGCCAATCACACGAGGACATTGCCAACCACTTTTGCCTTTTGCACTTTGCCTTTTGCCTTCTCTTCTCTGTCTCACCTACAAATCAGCACCGGTATCTCCGCTGTCCTCAAAATCTCATCCACTGTGCTGCCAAGGACAACTTCGAGCAGCGGGTTGAAGCCGTAGCCCCCCATGATGAAGAGATCACACGATCGATCCGTCGCCACGTCCATGAGGATGCCGGCGACGCGGCCTGTCTGGCTCACAAAGTCCGCGGTGACGTGGTAATCGGCCAGGCGCGCTTGGGCGCGCTCAACGATCTGCGGGTCCACCCCTTTTGATTCCAACACTGTGACCACGGTCAGCGCGATTTGGCGGCGGCCGGCCAGGTAGGCGGCTACGTAAAGCGCTTCGTCGGCCTTGGCGCTGCCGTCGTAGGCCAGAACGGCACGCTGGAGCGGTCGGGCGTGTTCCGGCACTGTCAACACAGGCCGAGGACAACGGCGCAGGAGGATGCCGATGCTCGATCCCAGGCGCGCCAGGGGCCGGTCGTTCGGTGGCCTGTCGACGCGCAGGGTGACGAGATCGACCCAGCGCGCCCGGTCGCTGATGGTGGCCATGACACTGGTGACATCGGTCTCTTCGATGAGGACGGTCAACTCGCCGGGGACATTGGCGGTGCGGCAGGTGGTTTCGAAGTAGTGGCGCAGGTCGGCCACCCGTAGCCCCTGCTCCTGGCTGGGCGAGTCGACGATGTGCAGCCCGTGGATCGTGCTGCCTTCAACGGCGGCAATGAGCAATGCCTGATCAAGCGCGGCGCGGTCGCCATCGTCGCGCCCGAACGGCACGAGGATCTTACGAAAGAGCGCTCCTTCGACAGGGGCTAGGGAGCGGGCGCGCCGCCATTCGCCGGTGGCCGGCCCTGGTTCGAGTCGATCTGGGGTAAGCGCTGCGCGTAGTCGTTCTCCCCAACGCGCCACACGCCGTTCTGGGCGTGGACTGAAGCGTTGCGGCAGGTCGGCGGCGACGATGTCGGGATCGACCTCCCACCCTAGTGCGTTGATAAGATCCTCACGGTATTTATGGATCCAGGCGAAGAGATCGCCTTCGGTGCGGTCGGGGAAGTCGCGCAACATGCCGCGGTCGTGGATCACCTGCACTGTGGGCAGGTAGACGGTGTCGTACCAGTGGGCGCTGGCGTCGGACATGGAGATGCGGCGTCCGCTTTCTTCGCTGAGTCGTTCGCGGTGTGCTTCGATCTGCGCGCTCATAAGCGGGTAACGTCCCGGCGTGGTGACGGTGAGGGCGTGCTGCGGGCGTGTCTTGTCGAGTCGCGTCAGTTCGAGGAAGTCGGCGTATTCTGCTTTGATGATTAGATCGTCTAGATCGTCTTCGGGCGAGAGGGGAACCCGTGTTTCGATGCGGGTGACGTAGGCTTCAATATGATCTGCGCCCATCTGCTGCGCCACAGAGACACGGTGGTTGCCGTCGTGGACGAAGTAGGCGTCGCCCACCTGGTAGACTTCGATGGGCGGCAACCCGGAAAGACCGGAGACGCGGATCTGGAGGTTGGCCCAGCGCGAGGCGGTGCCGTCTTGCAGCGGCAGGAAATTGCGGGTGAAGTCTTTGTAGCGGCCTACGCTGCCCACAATGGCGCTGAGTGGAATGTCGCGTAGTTCGCGTTTGCCTACAGGCGTCCCGGCGTGGAGCATACGCCGTACTTCTTCGTAGGAAAGCAATTCGGCGTTGCGTCCTGTGAGGCGGGCGCGCAACTGTGCCAGGTCTGCGCGCAGCCGCGCGCGCCGGAATTCTTGAAGTGCATCGTTAAAGCTGCTGCCTACGGGTTCGATTTCAGGCATCGGCGGGTTCCTGGGGAAGAACGAGATTTTCTTGATGAATGAAGAATGATGAATCGGCGGCGACATGCTCACCCCATTCATTATTCTTTATTCATACGCTGTCCATACTTCGGCATTTTGGCGGCAATCAGCCTGTCGCGCAGACGGTCGGGCAGTCGTTCAATCCAAATACGCAATTGGGCATCGCTACCGACAACGTAACGAGCGCGTGGACGTTCGGCTGTGAGCGCGTGTGCCACGGCTTTGGCGACCTCATCTGCCGGGATGCCGCCGGTTTTCCCGACCGATTTGAGCGCTTTGTCGATAAGTGGGCCGTAGAGTTGCTGCGCCTCTGGCGGATAGTCGGCCAGCCATTCACGGGCGGCGGCCAAAGATTTTTGCCAGATGGGGGTGTCGATCTTGCCGGGTTCCACCAGCGCCACATGAATGTCCCAGGGGCTTAGTTCCAGGCGCAGGGCGTCGCTGATGGCTTCGAGAGCAAATTTCGAGGCGCTGTAGGGGCCCATTACCGGCGTGGCGCTACGCCCGGCCATCGAACTCATGTTGACGATACGTCCGCGTCTCTTGCGCAGGAGTGGGATTAGCGGTTGTGTCACCGCCACCTGGCCGATGACGTTGATCTCGATCTGGCGGCGCAGGTGATCGAGGGGCATGAACTCCAGCACGCCGCCAAAGGCGACACCGGCATTGTTGACCAGCCCGTTCAGTCCGTCTGCACCGACGAGTTGGGTCACCTCATTGGTTGCCGCGGCTACGCTCGCCGCATCGGTGACGTCGATAAAAATGGGGTGTAGGCGCTCAGATCCTAGCTGGCGCAATGCGTCGGCGTCGTCTTGTTTGCGCACACCGGCAAAGACGCGCCAGCCGAGGCGATCCATCCACAGGGCGCAGGCTTTGCCGATCCCCGTTGAAGCGCCGGTGACAAGGACAGAGTGAAGCGCGGACACGTGGTGCTCCTCAAGGGTGGGTGAAGGGTTGAGCGTGTTGCGTGATTCGTGTTGCGTGATTCGTGTTGCGTGGGTAAACAATGTTGGCGTGATCATTGCATGTTGATTCGTTGAGACAGTGCGTAGTCTGTTGAGGAAGTTGCCGTCGCTTGTGTTTCATCGGTGCAACGGCGATTCTTTCTCAGCCCACGAATCACGGATCACGGATCACGAATCACGAATCACGGATCACGGATCACGGATCACGGATCACGGATCACGGATCACGCAACACATTCCGCAAGTCTATCAAACTAACGCTCCAGGATCAACGTCCCCAATCGTTGCATGTTGTCGAGGAAGTCGGCGGCTTCGATGTCGGCGGCGTAGAGGTTGAGCAGGTTGCGGTTAAAGGTGCGTAGGAAGGCGTCGAAACCGGCGGGAAGCTGCCAGATGCGGGCATCGCTTAACCCGTCCATGAAGGGTGACAGCGCGGGGAACTGTTCGAGCCAGCCTGCGCGTAGTGAAATTCGGGTGGGCATGAAGGCGGCAGTATCGGTCCACTGTTGCATGGCGTCGCGACTGCTGAGAAAGTTGGCGAGGGCGAAGGCATCCTCTGGGCGATTCGCCGTTGTGGTGACGGCGTAGCAACTGGTGAAGGCTACAGTGCCACGCCCGCCGGGTCCACTGGGTAGGGGAGCGACGTCGTAGCTGAAGTTGGGGAAGACATCAGCAAAGTAGGGGACGATCCAGTTGCCTTCGAAGGTCATGCTACCTTTGCCCTTGCCCAATACTTCGCCGGCCCAACTGCTGTTCGATTCGCCGGGTTGGCCCGCATAGTTGTCGCGGAAGATGGCAATGTAGAAGTTGATGGCGGCAGACGCTGCGGCGGAATCGAGCGTCATTTCTCCGTTTTCGTTGAAAAGTGAGCCGCCGGCCTGGTAGAGCCAGGGCAGCCAGCGCGAGAGATCGGGGGAGAGGATGAGGCCAAAGCTGCCTGTGTTGAGATCGGTGAGTGCTTCGGCTTGAAGGCGTACTTCGTCCCAGGTGATGGGGGGGAGTAGCCCTTGGGCGGCGAAATTCGCCTGTGCGTAGACAAGCGCCAGCGTGCGAAATTCGCGTGGGAGGCAATATTGCCCGTTCTCTGTACGGAAGGCGTCGGCGAGGAGTGGATAGAAATCGTCAGTCGCATCGAGCTCTCCTTGTGCGGGGGCAAGGACGTTATCGGCCACCAACGTGGGGAAGCGGAAACTGTCCACAAGCAGTAGATCGGGCAATGTGTCCTCGGCGGCGCGGCGTTGCAGTTCAGTTTCGTAGCTTTCTGCGACGATAAGTTCTACGGCGACGCCGGGCGTCTGCGCTTCGAAATCGGCCAGCAGCCGACGCAGTGACTCTGTCTGCGCGCCTTCGTTCCAGACGAGTAGGGTGAGTGGTTCGGTCGGCGCGGTTGTGGTGTCCTCGGCGCGCCAGGGTACGGGGAGCTGTGGCCAATCGAGCTGGGGCAGTGAGGTGCATCCACCAAGCCAAAACGCCAGCAGCAGGGCTGTCCACTGCGGGCGGAGTGTGCGGCAGATGATGTCTTTAAATCGGGAACCAAACAGGCGCAACTGGATCACAGACCCATCCATTTCTATCGTACAGATGGAGTCATTTTAACCTAGATTGGTGGAAAGGGTGGATTGGGGATTGGGATCTAATCCGCCGCCATCGACCGTCTCGAAAAGTCAGTAGACCCTTCGTTGGGGTGGATCCCTTTGCCGAAGCGATGGGCGTATATCTTGGTGACTTCTGCCCCGTAGAGCAGGATGATGGCGGAGACGTAGACCCATAACAAGAAGACGATCACCGAACCGGCTGCGCCGTAAGCGGAACCGGGTGCGGCCTGCCCTAGGTAGATGGTGAGGCCGATTTTGGCCAGGCTAAAGAGTATGCCGGTGAAGAGTGCGCCAGGCCAGACGTCGCGCCAGCGAATTTCTGCATTGGGCAGCACTTTGAATACCAGCCCAAACATCACCGAAACGATGATCAGCGAGATGACATTTTCAGTCACGCGCCATAAAATTTCACCGCCTGGCAAACTGGCGGTAACCGTGGCGGATAAAACCGAAAGGATAGCGCTAAGCAACAACGATAGGATGAGAAAAAAGCCGATAGCCAGTACCACGAGGAAGGCCAACAGCCGCTTCTTTAATGTTCGTTTTAATGCGCTCTGCGATGGCGGCTTCACATTCCATACGGCATTGAGCGTCTCTTGCAGGTAGGCGAAGAGGTTGGTAGAACCCCAAATGAGCGTAAACACGCTAAGGATACCGGCGATACTGCCTATGGTAGGCCGATTAGCAGTCTCAACAATGCTGGTGATATAGGTCATGCCTTCTTGGCCGAAAAAGGTCTGTAACTGATTCAGTGTCTGGCTCTGGGCTGCGCTCTGACCGATAAAAAAGCCTAAGATCAACAGAACGAAGACAAGCAGCGGCGCGATGGAGATGGCGGTATAGTAGGAAAGTGCCGCCGCCAGCCGCGTTCCCTTGTCGCGTTGGAACTCCTCAGCGGCTGTCCTAAGGATAGACCATCCTTTTTTCGCTATCATCGGCGTTTCCCCTCGCGCTACATGTTACGTGTGGTCTGTTGCGTGAGCCGACAGCATGTGCTTGGGTGAACGAAGGAGTAAGGAGTAAGGCGGCAGCGTTGTTACCGCCTTACTCCTTACTCCTTACTCGTTGTGTCTCAGTTCGTACGTCTGCTTTACAATCGTACCATTTAGCGGCTGCTGCTTGTGGTCAGATTCTGCCGTTCCGCTTCTGACTTGGTGCGCTCCGTGGTTTCTTTGGCTGCGTCTTTGGCGGCATCGGTGGCCTCTTCAACCACATTTTGGACTTTGTTCATCGTCTGTTCGGCCCGACTCTGTGCCTGCTGACGTGCCTCGCGCATGAGATGATCCCGTTCTTCGCCCATCCACTCGTTTTCCATTTCGGTGTTTGGGATCATAAGCCCAATCAGCGCTCCGGCGGCCAATGTTAAGGCACCGACGGCCAGCGGATTGCTGTCCATCGCCTGGTTAAACTGGCGGCGTGTCTGACGTTGACGGCGGCGCATCTGATAGCGCATCTCCTCGGCGCGGCGTTGCATTTCTTCGCTTAGTTCGCCTGCGCCTTCACGGACACGATGACGCATGTTGTCCACCTCTTCTTGGGTACGTCGTGCCGCATTCTGGGCCCCTTCACGCACATTGTCGGCTGCCTCATTGCCCTGCCTGCGCCACTCCTCAGTGCGGCTACCCTCGTCGTCCCAACCACCATTGGTACGACGCCGCGGACTGGGCGTTTCGGCATAGCGGCGGTCATATTCCGCATATGCCTGAGGCTGCATCGTTCCCTGACGTTCGGCTATTTCGTACTCGTAGTAGGGATCTTCATAGTAGCGGTAGTTAGACGGATAGGGGCGCCCATAGCCGCTGTAGTAGTAGTCATCATTGTCATCATTGTAGTCGGCGTCGTCGTTGTTGTTACTCATTATCAGCCAGCCAATACCCACGCCGATCAACGCCGCAGGGATCGGGTTTTCTTTCACCGTCTCCATAACGTTGCGTTGGGCTCGTTTGGCTTTTCGTTTTGCGTCGTATGCCATAGTCTCAATCCTTCCGATGGTAGCTTCTCGCACGGCCTCTTCTGCTTCACTTCGAAGCCGGTCGGGGTTAAGTCGATCTTGGATGCGATCTATTGTTTCGCCCATTTCAGCGCGGGTACGTTCGATGTTGCGCCGAATAGCGCGTGGATCGTCTTCGTTTTCAGCTGGGGGGATGTAGCTCGGTGTGGAGCGGACATCTCGCCGATGTATGCTCTCTTGGGGCGGCATCCCACTCACTGGTGTACTGTTTGCTCGATCCAAATCCGATTCAGAACGGTTGTACTGTGGTGTCTGTGTCATTTTACCTGCCTCTTTGCCCAGTCTCGATCCTCTTTCAATGTCTCAATGGTCTGCTGCGGTGCCGGATCGATGTTGCGTAGGCGACTCAGACCTCCTACGAGCATCACCGTACCAATGAGGGCCACGACTACGCCTACAATCAGGGCCGCTAGCCATGTCCACATGTAATAGGACAAGCCAACAACAGCCGCCGCCAATAGGACGAGGAATCCGGCGTAAGCGACAAAGCCACCAACGGCGAGGGAGATGATGCCGGACATGGCCTTTTTGCCCTTTTGCTTCATCTCCACCTGAGCCAGACGGATTTCGTCGCGTATGAGCGTCGAAAAATTCTGCGACAGATTCGTGAAGAGATCACCAATAGACGGTTCAGCGTCGCGGCGCGTCTCTTGCGTCGTGGTATAGCCGTTCTGCTCGTACTCGTAATCAGCCCTCGTCTCCGACCGGTAGGTTGAACGTGTCTCGGTCATTTGGTGTTCTCCTTGTTCTTCGAATTCTGTTCATCTTTGCCTGAAGACTGGCTGGTGTGCCCACTCTTTGTCTCGCGGCTGCCGGTCGTTGCCGATGTTGCGCTAGCCGAAGTGGAAGTCGACGCTGTGCCCGCTGCTGATGTGCCTGCGTGGGTGCGAGTCGACTCCGCCACAGGGCGGCTTGTTTCTGCCGAAGGAGGTGTAATCGGTGCCGTTGCCTGTGGATCAGGGCGACGGGTATAGTCTTCGGTTGCGCCCAGGTAATCCGACTCGTAACGCGCTTCATGGCCTGATTCGCCGGCCCACTCTTGGCTGTAATCCCAGCCGGAACGCCCTGGTCGGCGGTCATAGGAACGGCTGCGTGGATAGTTACGGTAGTCGTTGCGTTCGCTATGTCCGCGGTTGTACCCTCGGCTGCGGCTGGGCGACGAACTTTTGAGGAAGCGTGCTGCCACGAGCCCCAGTGTAAAGGCACCGCCAAGGAAAATTTCGGGCCTGCTGCGCGCCAGATCACGGGCATCGGAAAGGAAGCGGTTGAGGTCGCCATCGTGCAAGTAACCGGCAAAGCGTTCCATCTGCTCCGCCATGTTGTCGGCATAACCGGCGACCCATTCGTTGTCCTGCTCGCGTAGGGTGCTACCCGTTTCGCGGAAGGCGGAGGCAATACCGTCGATCTGATTGGCTGCCTCTTCCTTCTGCGCATTTACAGTGGATTTTGTCTTGTCTTGCACTGTATTCGCCGCATTCCGGGCCTGATGCTGTGCTTCCTGGGAAACCGATTCCAGCGTGCCCTGCGCTTTGGCTTTGGCCTTCTCTGCTGTGTTACGGGCCTGATCTTCTGTGCTGCGCTGTTGCTCTCTCGATTGGTGGGTCATTTTCTCTCCCTTTCAGTTTTCTTAACGAAAGCAGGGGATCTGCGTGTTCGGCAACTCCTACTTTGCAATTGTCAGTGTAAGTCTGTGCTGAATCTGTGCTAAACAGAGAGGAAATACTGAACCAATCAGCGCGTGCAATCATTCAGTACATCGTCTCAATGCCAATATTAAGGAAAAGTAAGCAATGAGACCATGTATCGGGATAGGGAGAGGAGTTACAACTGTTGGTATAAGTGGGGGGCTGGGGACTAGGTGTGCTGACAAGCTAGGTTGGAGAGACCCAAACGTAGGGGCGCTGCTTGCTGCGCCGGCAGGGTTCAGCAAGCAGAACCCGTACCATTCCTGTCTAACCTAACTTGTCAGTACAACTAGGGATTGGGGATTGGGAAGAGGGACGACCGACGATTGGATCGAGACGAGTTTCTTGCAGAGGTGATTGGACACTTAACGGTCGTCGTTCGTCCATTGTCGTTCGTCCATTGTCCTCCGTCAATTTCCTCGGTCGTCGGTCATCGGTCGTCCGTCGTCTTCTCTAATGCTCTTCTTCGACAAACGCGTCGTAGTCTTCGGGCGACATCAGCGCGTTGAGTTCTTTTTGCAGATTGTCACTGGGTTTGATTTTGAAGAACCAGGCTTTGTACGGCGCTTCATTGACAAGTTCGGGCGTGTCTTCGAGTTCGTTGTTGACGGCGATGACAGTGCCACTGATCGGAGCGTTGACCTCTTCTGCTGCTTTCACCGATTCCACAACGGCGACAGAGTCGCCTGCGCTCACTTCTTCGCCCACGCTGGGCAGTTCCACGAAGACGACGTCGCTGAGGAGATCCTGAGCTGCGTCGCTGATGCCCACCACCGCCACGTCACCTTCAATGCGTACCCATTCGTGGGTGTCGGCGTATTTCGCCTGCTTGTCTAGCTTGTAATCTGCCATTTTGCTATCCTTTCGCTGCTCAGGTCATGCTTTGTATTGCGGTTGATAAAAGGGACGCTTGACGATTCGCGCCTTACGGGGCTTGTCGCGAATCACAATGTCGATTTCACTGCCCAATTTGTGGTGACCGTTCGGCACGTAACCCAGGCCCAGGAAACGATCCAGGGTAGGGCTTTTCATCCCCGTGGTCACATGACCAACGATCTTGCCGTCAATGGCGATGGGGTAACCTTCACGTGGCACCGACTTGTCTACCATTTCAAAGCCGATCAGGAGTCGCTGCGTCTCTTCGAGTTTCGCTTTGAGCAGGCTCTCGCGGCCTACAAAATCAGCTTTGTTCAATGAGACGACCCAACCCAGTCGCGCTTCAAAGGGCTGGGTGGATGCATCGATCTCGTGGCCGTAGAGGGGCATGCAGGCTTCGAAGCGCAGGCTGTCACGCGCCGCCAACCCACACGGGAGGAGACCGTCTGCTTTGCCTTCGGCCAGCAGATGATCCCAAAAGGAGACGGCGTGGCTTGTGGGCAGGTAGATCTCAAAACCGTCTTCGCCGGTATAGCCCGTGCGCCCCAGGATCATCTCGACGCCATCTACCGTGGCCTGAATGGCGGTACGAGTGGCTACCTGATCCAACTGAGCTGTTGTCATGCGTTGTAGAATCGCTTCGGCTTTCGGTCCTTGTATGGCCAACATGTAAGTCTCTTCAGATACGTCGCGCAGCGAAACGTCGTAACCGTGCATGTGTGCCTGAAGCCAGTTCCAATCTTTGTCGCGGTTGGCGGCGTTTACCACCACCATCCAGTGATCCGGCAGCCGATAGAGGAAAATATCATCCACGATGGTGCCATCCTCGTAGGTGAGAAGGCTGTAGTGTGCATCCCAAAGCGCCATATCGTCGATGTCATAGACCTGCATGAATTGCAGGAAGGCGACGGCATCGCGTCCGCTCACTTCGAACTGGCCCATGTGATCAATATCGAAAACGCCGGCAGCATTGCGCACGGCATCGTGTTCTACAGAAGGGCCGGTGGAATATTGCACAGGCAACATCCACCCAGCAAAGGGGACCATGCGTCCTCCAAGTGCAACGTGGCTGTCGTAGAGTTTTGTCTGCTGCATTGCCAGCTTCTCCCTCTTGTGGATGATCTCTTTGTCTGCAATTTGCCACGAATGCAGCCGATTGACAAGTTGCTTCTTGCGTGGGGCGCTACCCAGTGTTAGGATGCCCTTATGCGACGAAGGCTGTTCTCGGTTCATGCCGCCATCCTCGGCGGTTTCATCCTTTTGACATTGCTCCTAACCTGGCCGCTGGTGGGCTTTTTCGCTACCCATGTCCCCGGCGACGGTATCGACGACCCCTCTTTGGCGTGGAATTTGTGGTGGATCCAGCATCGGCTTGTCGATCAACTCAGCTTCGACATCTTCCAAGTCGATGCCATGTTCTTCCCCATTGAAATCAACCTGGCCTTCTACACCCTGACGCCGCTCAACGGCTTTTTGAGCATCCCCCTGCAAAGCGCCTTTTCTCTGATCCTCGCCTCGAACGTGATGTTGGTGGCGACCTATGTGTTGGGTGGTTACGGGGCGTATTTGCTGGTGAGGGAGTTATTGGTGATTGGGTGCAGAGGAGAATTTGCGTCTTCCCGGGCTTTTCTCTGCCCAATCCCCAATCCCCAATCACCAATCACCAATAACTCCCTAATCCCCCTCTTCTCCGGTATCATCTACGCCTTCGCTTCTTCCAAACTTTTCTACGCCGCCCTAGGACAGTTCAACATTGCCAGTTCGCATTGGGTGCCTTTTGCCGTGCTTTACACAGTGCGCACGGCGCGCACCGGGCAAGGACGGGATGCCCTGCTGGCAGGGCTCTTTGTGACCTTTCAGGCGTGGTCGGAGCTGACGTACGCGTCGTTCTTGTTGATCTTCATCGGGATCTACTTTTTGTGGCAGGTAGTCGCGTCTACCGTTGGGGGCTCGACACGGGGCATGCCCAGGGCGCTGGGCGTCTCTTTGCGCCGCCAACTGCCGCCTTTCCTCCTCATGGGCGCGGTGACTGTGGCGGGGCTGCTGCCTTTTTTATGGGCGATGGCCGCGGATCTGCTGGCCGAAGGTGATTTTTTTGGCAGCGGCGGCGGCTTTGCCGACATCTTCAGCGCCGATTTGATGGGCTATCTGTGGCCGACGCGGTTGCATCCGTTGCTGGGGGGCTGGGCGGCGCAACTTCCTTTCCCAAACGACAAGGGACAGCAGATCTACGTTGGGTATACGGCGCTGACCCTGGCGATGGTGGGAGGGGTGTGGATTGTACGCCGTCTCGGTTGGCGTGGCCTGTTTTGGCCGTTGCTCACGATCTGGTTTGGCTGGCTGACACTGGGCGCAGAGGCACGTTGGGCGGGCGAATCCACCGGGATTCCTGGTCCATTTGCGCTGATCAGCCAACTGCCTTTCTTCAGTGGCAACCGCTACCCCAGCCGCTACAGTGTGATGCTGATGCTCTGTGTCGCTGTGTTGGTGGGTTTTGCGCTGCAAAGACTGCTGAATCTGATGAACAATGAATTAAGAATGGGGAGCGTTCGTTGGCGACGACGAGCTTTCCCCATTCTTTATTCGTTGCTGATTTTTCTTTTCGTTTTTGAGCATTTGTCGCTTCCGCTGCCGTTGAACGATTCGCATGTGCCGTCAATCTACCGGGAAATTGGGGCGGAGGGCGATGAGTTTACGCTGCTCGAACTGCCCACCGGTTGGCGCAATGGGGCGCGGGTGATGGGCCGTTCCGACGTGCTGATTATGATGCAGCAGTGGTATCAGGCTGTCCACGAGAAGCGGCGGCTGGGCGGCAATACGAGCCGAAACCCCGATTACAAGTTTCAGTATTTCGCCGAAGCGCCTTTGCTGGGAGATCTAATTCGGCTGATGAACGCCGACGCCCAGATCGATGGGCGCGCCTATCTGTCTCCGGTCATCGATGCGGAATGGGAAGAGTTGGTGGCGCGCAATCGGTCCATTGCGCCGTGGGTGCTCGATTTCCTCGACGTACAAGAGGTGACGCTGCACATGGAAAAGTCGCCGCCGCAACTTGTCCGCTTTGTGGAAGAGGCTTTGCCCCTCTCTTTGGTGAGCGAGTGGCAGGGGGCAGACTGGTCGGGCGCGCCATCTACGATTCGGCGTTACCGGGTGTCGCCCGTTGATGGTGATGGGATATGGGCCGTCGATGCCGGTTCCGCCCTGGGGCAGTTGACGGCGGCGGAAGGCTGGTCTGCCGATGGCGTGGATGGACGCGTCCGTTATGCGCTGCGCGAAGAGGTGGATCTGCTGCTCGATCTGCCCGCGAATGGGGCAATGTTGACGTTGGAACTCTACGGCCCGGCTGCGTTAAGCGGACTCTCGATCCATGGGCAGGCGTTAGATTGGTCATCACAACCGGGTGAGTCGGGGCGCACGTTGGTGACTGTTGATGTGCCGCTGTCGCTGTCCGCTGCCGCTGTGGATCGGCTGACGTTGCACTTTGACGCTCTCTATCCCCTGGCGGATTTGCCTGCGCCGGGGGCTGGCTGGCTGATTGGAGCGACCGGTGTGCGCCTGCCATCGGCGCGTCCTGTCTATGTGCGCAGCGCGGGCAAGGACGCGGGCGACTTTGCCTACGTCTTCGTCGCGGGGGAGCAGGTGGCGCAGAACCAACTTGGCTACAACCTCGTGGCCCTGGATGCCGACGGTGAAGTGCTGGAAAGTGTTGTCTTCAATACGTTGATTTCACCGGCTGAATCGGCCAACATGGCGGCGTGGATTGCGTCCTGGCCGGCGGGGACGGTCCTCGTCGGTGCGGTGCGCGACGAAGCCAGCTACAACCTGGGGCAAGATGCCGTCGACGCCTTGCGCGCCGTGGGTGTGATCACCGACCTGCGTGGCGCTTTCCGTGGCAGCCACGCTTTCATCGCGGTTGTCGGCGCACCGGCGGGCGGCGCGGCTGAGTCTTTCACCGCCTGGGGCGTGGCCGAAGCCGCCGCTGGCCCGCCGATAGACGGCGCGCTGGTCAGCGGCGGTGTGGGGGCAATCACGGTGGAGTAGGAGACGACGGACGACGGACGACGAATGTCAACACTCATGCTATGCATACTTGGAACTTGACGTGTCGTCGTCCGTCGTCCGTCCTCTATCCTCTATCCTCTATCCTCTATCCTCTTTCATTCCTCTTCAGGAGCTCATTTATGTCAAACCAATCCTCTCCCCTCCGTGTTGCTCAGTTCGGCTACGGGTACTGGGGGCCGAATCTAGCGCGAAATTTGTACCAGATGCCTGATGTTGAACTGTCCTATCTGGTGGATCGAGATCCGCAGGTGCTGGCGAATGCGATGGGGCTTTTCCCCGGCACAACGTTGATCGGCGACGCCGATCAGGTGCTGGCCGATGAGACGGTGGATGCAGTGGTCATCGCCACTCCTGCCAAGACACACTTCGCCCTGGCGCAGGCGGCGCTTTCGCTGGGCAAGCATGTTTTTGTGGAGAAGCCGCTGGCCATGAATCTGGCCGATGCCCGCACGCTGGTGGATCTGGCGGCGGAACGGCAACGTGTGCTCATGGTAGGGCACGTCTTCGAGTACAACTCTGCCGTGCGCTACATCAAGTCGGCGCTGGAACAGGGTGAACTGGGCGATGTCTACTACCTGTACAGCCGCCGTGTAAATCTGGGCCGCGTGCAAAGTGACATCAACGCGCTGTGGAGCATTGCCCCGCATGATGTGTCCATTGCGCTTTACTTGTTGGGGCAGATGCCCGAGTCGGTAAGTTGTCATGGCGCGGCATGCCTGAACGGCGAAGTCGAAGACGTGATCTTCCTCACGCTGCATTTTCCAGGTGATCTGCTTTGTCATGTGCACGCCAGTTGGCTGGATCCCAGCAAACAGCGCGAAATGACCATTGTCGGCAGCCGCAAAATGATTGTCTACGACGACGTCGCCAGCGAAGACAAGATCCGCATCTACGACAAAGGCGTCTACCGACGAGGCGATCCAATCTACGGAGAATACCAATTCAAAGTCCATTCCGGTGATATCTTGGTGCCGCGGTTGGACATGCGTGAGCCCCTGCGTACAGAGATGGAAGATTTTGTACGCTCCATTCACAACGGAGAACAGCCACAAGCCAATGGTGAGAACGGTCTACGTGTGGTAGCCGTCTTGACGGCCGGGCAGATGAGCCTTGAACAAGGGGGGATGAAGGTTCAGCTTGCACCTTTGCTTGAGCGGAAAGGATGATGAACGCCTGTCAATCCACCCTCAAAACCAGATGGTGAGGCCAAAATATGGCTTGACAGTTAAGCCTTCTCGTGAATTTCAGCATTATTGCGGATGTTTCGGTATTACAGTACTGTTGAAACTTACTCATCAAGTATATACTGTATGACACACATACTTATGCGAAACTTGTTCTTGTCTAAATTCGCATAGAACATCGAATCAATAGGAAGAATCTCCTTCCTGGCATGTAGAAACGGTCAACGCATATGACGCAAGCGCAACGACGTCACTCGAAGATTTCCCTGCGCCTGAAGGTGCTACTGCTCCTTACGCCCGTTTTGCTGGCTGTGATGGCACCATTGTGGGCACATCAGGCAGCGGCGCAATCCATCGATTCCCGATGGGTTATTTACAAGCAGGAAGACGGGCTGGCATCCAACAATGTTTGGAAAATTTTACCCACCGAGGGTGTGATCTGGTTCGGCACCGATAATGGCGTGAGTCGATTCGACGGCGAATGGCGCTCTTGGGGCATCGTCGACGGCTTTCCTGCCGGCAATGTCAAGGCAATTGCTGCCGGCAATACACGAGATCGTATTTGGGCTGCGACGGATCGTGGTGCACTTTTGCAGTGGAATGGCGACAGTTGGGATCAATTGCTGACGCTCTCGGCTGAAATTCAGGTGCTCTTTTGGGTCGATGGCAGCCTTTGGATCGGCACCAGTGTCGGCCTTTACATTTTGAACGGTAGTGAAGCAGTTCCTGTAGCAGAAGTGGGCGACGTCTCTGTGCAGAGCATCACCGCTCTGGCCACTACGGTTTGGGTTGGCACCAGTCAAGGGCTTTGGCTGCGCCAGCGCGACAACTGGTCTCTTGTCAATGCGGACAACGGCTTGCCCCACAACAGCGTCACTGCGCTTTGGGTGGATGTCAACGGCCGTGTTTGGGTGGGTACGGAAGAAGGTATTGCACGCCAGGAACCTGCTACCGGTGCCTGGCTTGAGATCATCACAGAGAATACCGAAGGTCGTCCTTTCCACATTCAAGCATTGGCCGGTGACAGCACCGGCACCGTCTGGGGTGGCATGGACGAAGACGGATACTTTCGTATCGACGAAAGTGGCAGTCTGCGTGCCTTTCCCGGCGATTTCGGCTTGACCACCCGCTTTGTCCACACCGTCGCAGTTGACAAAGATGACTCTGTCTGGTTTGGAACCGCATCCGGCGTCTTTCGTTACGAAGAAAATACCTGGGGCAAAGAGGTACAAGATTCCATCTTTTTCCCAGGTATCAACTACATCAACGCCATTGAAATCGATAACGACAATCAGGTTTGGATAGGTACACAGGGCGCAGGTATCCGTGTCAAACCCAATGGCGCTCGGCTTTCCCTTGCCGAAGAGACATACAACAGCCTGCTCAAACCGGGCCAGGAAGAGGTCGAAGGCCAGCCAATCGTCAGCCCACTGCCTAATGACAACGTCCATGCGCTGGTAGCAGATGAGAACGGCAACATGTGGGCCGGTACTGAGCAGGGAATCACCTTCTTCTCGAAGGCCGAATCCACATGGTCTGCTCCTTTTGCCGCCGACGTTTTGCCGGCGCCTATCGTGAACGAATTGCTGCTAGAACAAGACGTGCTTTGGATCGGCACACCTGGCGGCCTGGCTCGATACGATCTTCAATCGTCTACGCTGGTCACCATTGACGCGGTGGCAGGCAAAGACGTACAGTCGCTTGTCCTCGACTCAATGCGCCGGTTGTGGGTGGGTACCCGTGGCGAGGGCATCTTTGTGCAGATTGGCAGCGAGATTTGGACACAGCATATCCACATGGCCGATGACGAAACCAGCATCTCGGGCAACGACATTGTGGCTCTATCTGCTGATGCTGGTGGCGGGATCTGGGCCGCAGTGGATCGACATGGCCTCAATTTCTGGGATGGTGCACGCTGGCACGATTACGGTGATCGCATCGAACTCCCCAGCAAACTTCTCTATACGCTTTTTGTTGATCCTGTTGACGGTTCGCTGTGGATTGGCAGTGAAGGTGGCGTCACCCGTTACGATGGCCGTACCTGGGAAACGCTCAGTGTTGAGAATATCTTGCCCAACGCGTCAATCTATTCCATCGGATATACACTCGATGGAACTTATCTCTTCGGCGGTAAAGACGGACTGACTTACTACCACCAAGAATTGACGCCACCGTGGATTCGGATTGAACCAATTGCTGGCGCGTTTACGCCGCTATCGACCAACGAAATTCAGACAGAGCTGGGTACAACGCTGGGCATCCGCTATGTAGCGGGCGATCTCTACACTGCCTCCAACGCACTTGATGTGATTTATCGTATAAGCGGCCCTAATCTCAGTGGCACGTGGACGGCCGTCGGCGGTGAATTTGTAAATTTACCTGCCTTTACAGAGTTGGGAACCTATACGGTAGAAATGGTGGCGCGTGATCAGGCCTTCAATTATTCCGAGTCGGCTCGGCTTTCGGTGAATGTTGTCACGCCGCCCGCAACGGTTGAGGTACCGCTGGTCGGTGCGGTGGAAAGTGAACTACTTTTCGCATTCGTTGTCATTGGCCTGGTGGCGTTGGTCAGTTTGGGGTACATGAGTGTAGGGATTGTTCAGAGTCGGCGTCGCGCTCGTGAGGCGGTGGTGCGTGGTTTTAATCCCTTTGTGAGCGGCGAACCTGTCCGCCGAGAAGACATGTTTTTTGGCCGTATGGAATTGTTGCAGCGCATCATCGATACGCTGCACAACAACAGCATCATGATTCATGGTGAACGGCGCATCGGCAAAACGACGTTGCTCTATCAACTGGCTGCGCGCCTGCGTGAAGTCGATGACCCTGAATATTGGTTTCTGCCGCTCTACATCGATCTCGAAGGCACCACTGAAAGTGGTTTCTTCCACTTCCTCATGGAGGAAACCCTCAACGGCGCCATGACACTGCCTGGTGCCCAGGACTCGTTGCCAATCGAGTTTGAGGTGCTTCTATATCAGACCGTACCTACTGATGACTATAGCGACCGCGAATTCAGCCGCGACCTACGCGAGGTCATCAAGGCGCTCCAGCACTACGGTGAGAAGCGCTATCCCAGCAAGCAACTGCGTCTTATCCTTTTGCTCGACGAAATGGACGTAATGAGCAGTTACAGCCGGCTGGTGCAGCAGCGTCTACGCCGCATTTTCATGCGTGATTTTGCAGCCACCCTTGGGGCTGTCGTCGCAGGTATTCAGATCAGCAAGGACTGGGATCGAGTAGAAAGCCCCTGGTACAATCTTTTTAATGAGATCGCACTTGGGCCGTTCAATCGTGAGCAGGCTGTCGAACTCTTAACTGAGCCGATCCGCAATTTCTACCGCTATGAGCCAGCCGCAATGGAATTCATCATCGCCCATAGCGGTGGTCGACCTTATCGGCTGCAACAGTATGCGTTGGAAGCCGTCAACCATATGTTGGCCGATGGTCGCCGTGAAATTCGCATGAAAGATGTTGAATACGCTCACGATCACATTCAACACATGAGTTCCGACACAGATATTGGTCTCGAGAAAGATGTATACGCAGATGGATCTGACGTGGATGGATTTAGCGCAGATAGATCCGGCGCAAATGTACAAACGGCTGAGATTGTGGACTCATCGTCAACTGAGCCACTTTTGGAGCGAAAACAGAGCGACGGTTGATAACACTTGTGCCTTCTGTATATATCTTTCGTTTTTGGCCGGTTCTATCGACAAACGTTTTGTTTTTAAAAAAGGTGCATTTGAAGCAGAACATAACCAAATGCGTTTAGAATGGACTTTTCATGCGTAATCCCTACATTGTAGGGCGCTGGCTATATGGCAATGACCACTATGGTCGTCAGCGCGTTCTTGATTACTTGATTCATTCCCAGGATCCGGCGACGTGGGTTGTCGGCACGCGTCGGATGGGCAAAACTTCGCTATTACGCCAATTGGAATGGCTTACCGATCGCCCTGAATCGCCATTAGTGCCTCTGTTTTGGGATTTGCAGGGCTGCGAAACCCCCGAAGACCTTGATTATGAACTCTTCATCTCTATTGAGGATCAAGCGTCGCGCTTTAAGCCACTTGGCGTTGATGTTGCTGCATTGGAGAATGTAGATACCATTCGTATCCTACGCTCACTGCAACGCACATTACGCGCCCAGGACAAACGGCTCTTCTTACTCATTGATGAAACCGAAGCGCTGATCAATGTTGGCGCCCGCGACAGTCAATTCTTGGCGCGGCTGCGTAAGACGCTGCAAAACGGCAACCACCGCACAGTCATGATGGCCACCAAGGCGCTTATGCGCCTCAATGACATGTCCAGCGACTGGAACACCAGCCCCTTTCTCTTTGGCGTCAATCTGGCCAACCTCTGGAGCCTTGATGCCGAAGCCAGCCGCGACTTGATCCTGCAAAAGCAGGGGCCATACCAAATGGATGTCTCCGAAAAACTGATTGAAGATATCCTTTTGCACACCCATCGCCATCCCTATCTGCTCCAATTCCTCTGCTCTCGGCTGTTTGAGAGTGTTAGTGATGCCGGCGGCACCCTGCGGGTTCCCACTGAAGACGATTTGCGGCCTGATCATCTGTTATCCGGATTTTTTCAGATCGACTTCGATCACCTTACAGCCGTGGAAAGGCAGATCTTGCTGGCTGTTGCTCGTCATGGCATCGTCGGCGAAGATCAACTCGCTGCCGAACTCACCCATGAGGATCCTAGCCGGATCGCCACCTTCGCCTACGGCATGAACAAACTCGGCTACTTGCGTTCCGTCTTTGGGCAGTGGACATTGGGAAACGAGTTCTTGCGCCGTTGGGTTAGTGAGAATTACGCCACGTTGGCCAGTTCCGTGCAGTCTCAAGTGAGCGATTACGGTGTGGAATCACTCTTGATTGCCGGGCGACGCATGGAACGAGATTATCTTCAGCAGGAAATGCAGACGTTACAAGAAAAGCTCGACAGTGCCATCGCGCAGCGAAACGCCTACGGCGACCTGGTTCCTGCACCGCTGCTCGCCGAAATTCAGCGTTTGCGCCGCGAGATCCAATCGCTTACCGATCAACTACACCAACTTGAACAGCTTCCTACGCCCACAATCCCCACTGGTTCCCTCACCGGCTGAACTTTGGCCCCTTTTGCGAATGGCGTATAATGCAATCACTTGTTTCTTTGGCTGGGCCGATGAGGCTCAGCCAATTTGTTGTTTGCCTGCTAAATCGTGTTTTACCAGGGTTTTTCACTGGTACACGCCAAACGTGCATCTTTACTTGCATTAGCAAAGGTGGATCTCCTTTATGAGTCAGTCGATCCCACTGGTCGATCTTAAGGCACAGTACGCAACAATTCAGGCCGACGTAGACGATGCCATACGCCGGGTGCTAGAAAATACCAGCTTCATTATGGGGCCTGAAGTCAGTGCATTCGAAGCTTCTTTTGCGGCATATTGTGATGTGCAACATTGTGTCGGCGTCGCTAGTGGGACAGCCGCACTGGAACTGACCCTGCGTGCGCTTGGCGTTGGACCGGGGGATGAGGTAATCACCGTCGCGCACACATTTATTGCCACCGCCGAAGCCATTTCGGCTGTGGGCGCGACACCCGTTTTCATTGACATTGATCCCAGTACATACAACATGGCAACAGGTGCATTGCTGCCCGCTTTCACCCCCCGCACACGCGCCGTCTTGCCTGTGCACATCTATGGTCAGCCCGCCGATATGACCACCATCACCGCCATTGCCGGCAACTTCGGCGTCCCCGTCATCGAGGACGCCGCCCAGGCCCACGGCGCTACCTGGGCCGGCCAAAAGATCGGTGGGCTCGGGCGTGCAGCTTGCTTTAGCTTCTACCCAGGCAAGAATCTGGGCGCTTATGGCGATGCCGGCGCAGTCACCACGAACGATGCCGAAATCGCCGAAAAAGTGCGATTGTTGCGCAACCACGGTCGCCATGACAAGTACCTGCACGAAATCAAAGGCTACGGCGAGCGCATTGACGCTCTCCAGGCCGCCGTTCTGTCCGCCAAACTCCCCTACCTCTGCGAATGGACGCAGGCACGTCGCCGAGTGGCGGCTCGCTACGCTGAGTGCATGGCCGATTTGGAAATTATGCTGCCCCACGTCGATTCGCAGGCCGATGCAGCATGGCATCTCTACGTCATCCGCACCTCGCGCCGAGACGAAATGCTCGACTATCTCAAGAAGCAGGGCATCGGCGCAGGGATCCACTATCCTGTGCCTCTTCATTTGCAACCCGCCTATGCCGACCTGGGCTATCGGCCTGGCAGCCTGCCGGTGACAGAAGCTGTGGCCCGCAGTTGCCTCAGCCTTCCCCTCTACCCCGAAATGACCGACGAGCAGCAGGATCGCGTGGCCGCGGCTGTACGCTCGTTTTTGGAGATGTGATGATGGTAAGTGGCACCTCGGTAACTCTTGACCGCCCATGGAACAACCCAGACGCCGCGCCAGACACTGGTGTAGAGGGCGCCCTTCATCTTTCGGTGGTGGTGCCGGCGCGCAACGAAGAAGGCACCATCGATGCTGTAGTGCGTCGCTCTTTTGCTGCGTTCGACGAAATGGGCTGCCGCGGTGAAGTGTTGGTGGTCAACGACGGCTCCAGCGACGGCACCCCGCGCATTCTGGCGGCGTTGCAACAGGAGTTTGCCCACGTCACCGTCTTCTCCAATCGTCGCAGCCAGGGGATGACGGCAGCGTTACAGCGGATGTTTGCCGCCAGCCGCGGCGACATTGTGATCCTCATCCCCGCCGACATGGAATCGGATCCGCTGTTGGATGTCCCCGCTTTGGTGCGGCACATGGAAGAGGCTGATCTCGACGTGGTGGCCGGCTGGCGGCAAGGACGGCGCGACGGCAAGGTGCTGGCCAGCAGTATTTACAACTTCGTCATGCGCTGCCTCGGCGGCGTAGACGTACACGACGGCAATTGGATCAAGGCCATGCGCCGCGAGGTAATCGAAAGCCTGCCACCACTCCGCTCCGACTGGCACCGGTTTCTGCTCATGATCGCCGCCCACCAAGGCTTTCGAATCGGCGAGGTGAAGACGTTTTATCGTCCGCGCCAGGCGGGATCGAGCAAATTCGGCTTTAGCCGCATCCCCATCAGTTTTCTCGACGTGCTGGTGGTGCGTTTCCTGCTCGCCTTCAGCCGTGCACCCATGCGTTTTTTTGGCGGTTTGGGCCTCACCGGCATCATCGTTAGTCTCATAACCTTTCTCTACCTTACCGGTCTCTACGTCTTCGCCGCCACCCAGCAACGTCCTATCTTCATTGCCGCTGGTATCCTGGCCGTGATCAGTGTCCTCCTCTTGCTAGTGGGCTTTCTGGCTGAGCTGATTGTAAGCCAGACGGAGCGAATTGATGAGTTAGAGCGAAGGTTGAGAAAAGAGTAATGCCCAATCCGTGGCTAGACAGGAATTCTTTATGAGCGTCCTCCCCTCCCTCGATCAAAAAGCCGGTTACGTGAACCGGATGTTTGCCGAAATCGCCCCGCGCTATGACCTGATGAACCGGCTGATGACCGGTGGTCAGGACGTGCGTTGGCGCGAGGAATTGGTGAAACTGTGCGAATTGCCGCCCCACGGTCGCCTGCTCGATGTAGGCACCGGCACCGGTGACATTGCCTACGAAGCGCTGCGCCAACATCCGTCGATTACGGCGTTGGGCTGTGATTTTACCTTCGAGATGATGTCCTTCGGCAAGGCCAAGCCAACCGGACGCCTAGTGCGCTTTGTCCAGGGGGACGCGCTGCAACTTCCTTTCCCCGATGATTATTTCGACGCGGTGACCAGTGGTTTCGTCCTGCGCAATGTGGTGGACATCGACGCCGCCCTGCGCGAACAAAGACGGGTGACGCGCCCGGGTGGCAAGGTCATCTGCCTGGAGACCGCACCGCCCACTCAGGCGTTGTTGGGGCCGTTGGTGCGCTTTCACATGTTCCGCGTGATCCCCTTCCTGGGCAATCTGCTCTCGCCGCAAGGAAGCGCTTACCAATACCTGCCGCAAAGCACCACCGTCTTCCCCGAGCCGGACGTCCTGGCGCAGAAAATGGAACGAGCCGGGTTGAAGAATGTCCGCTTTGTCACGCGCATGTTCGGCACGGTGGCGATCCATGTGGGAACTGTGTGAAGCGATGAGTGAATCCTCTGCAATCCTAACAATCCGTGTAATCCGTGGATAACGTGTAATCCGTGGGTAACGTTCTGGGGGACACAGCAAGATGGAGATAGAAGTATCGGATCTGCATGGGGAAAGGGCGGCACTGCGGGGGAATCCCTCGTTTGTGTGGCGCGCCGGACAGGAACGCCGACTGTCCATGATCCTGCGCTGGGCGCCGTCGCCGTTGAAGCGCGCTCTCGTGAACGGCTGTGGCGTTGGCATGTATATGAAGGCTCTCCAGCCCAACGTAAACGAGATCTACGGCATCGACATTGAAGGGGAACATCTGATCCATGCCGCACGCAACGTACCTGATGCACACCTACAACTGGCCCGCGGCGAACAGCTCCCCTACCCCGACAACTACTTCGATCTGACGCTCTCACACGAAGTATTGGAACACGTACAGGACGATACCCTGGCTGTCGACGAGATCGTGCGCACACTACGCCCCGGCGGGCGCGCCGTCCTCTTTGTGCCGAATCGGCTCTATCCCTTTGAAACACATGGACACTACTGGGACGGCGTCTACCATTTCGGCAATACACCGTTGATCAACTATCTGCCCGATCCCCTGCGCAATCGGCTGGCGCCTCATGTGCGCGCCTATACCCACGGCGATTTACTGCGTCTCTTCGTTGGGCAACCGGTATGCGTTGTCCATCACACCCAGATCTTCCCCGGCTACGACAACATCGTCCACCGTAGGCCAGGACTGGGCAAGTGGCTGCGCCGTGTCACCTACGCCCTGGAGCAGAGCCCATTGGCTGTCTTTGGCCTCAGTCATGTGCTGGTTGTAGAAAAATGTTGATCTCGCCTTGTTTTGGTCAATCATCGCGGCAGTGCTAGAATAACAAATACCCTTTTGCTGGGGCAGCCGCCGGTTGCCCCACTTTTCTGTGCGGAACGAATCACACTGGTCGTCGTTTACTTGCCAGTGTTGCATGACCGTCGTTCATCCACGAGTACATCCTATGTCACGATTGAACAATCACGATAAGATCCTAATTTCGCGCCGAAAGCGGCAGCGTGCTCACAACAATCGACCACGTCCCTGGCTTTGGGCTTTTCAGGGATTCGCTGCTATGGTATTGACTGTTGTCCTCTCTTTTGCCGGCGTCGGCGCAGCCGGCGCGGCTACAGTCCTCGGCATTTACAGTTTCTATGCCCGCCAACTGCCCGATGCCAGTATCATCGAATCGCAACAAGATGAATTCGAGACGGTACGCATTTATGACCGCACGGGTCAACACCTGCTCTACGAAAGTGTAGACCCACGTCCTTTCCGTGGAGATCGCACCTACCTGTTGCTTGATGAAATGTCACCGTGGGTGTGGAAGACGTCGGTTGCCCTCGAAGATCGTAACTTCTGGGATAACCCCGGCATCAATGTGCGTGGTCTCTTCCGTGCTTTCTTCTCGAACTTACAAGGTGGCGGTGTACAGGGTGGTTCGTCGATTACCCAGCAGTTGATCAAAAATGTCATCATCCCGGTTGAGGAACGTACGCAGCAGTCCTATGCACGTAAGCTCAAAGAAGTGATCCTGGCGCTGGAAGTGACGCGCCAATACCCCAAAGAGAAGATTCTGGAGTGGTACCTCAATTACAACTTCTACGGCAACCTGGCCTACGGCATTGAAGCGGCCAGCCAGGTCTACTTCGGCAAGAGCGCCACGGAATTGAACGTGGCCGAAGCGGCGATGCTTGCCCCTATCCCCAACTCGCCTGCCTTCAACCCAATCAACAATCCCGAAGACGCCAAAGAGCGTCAGCGCATTACACTGGACGCTCTGGTCGCCGCCGGTTATCTCACCCAATCTGAAGCGGACATTGCCTTCGTCGAGGAACTCGACTTGCGCCAGTCGGTGGCCGAGCGCTTTGACGTGCTCACCGCACCCCATTTTGCACTTTACGCGCTAGATCGCATCAAAAATGAGTTCAATACCGCCGAAGATCCGTACTTCATCTGGAAGCGCGGCATCGAAGTCTACACCACCCTCGACGTTGACATGCAAAAGCACGCCGAACAGGTGGCGCGTGATCACATTGCTTCGCTCAACGCCCAGGGCAAAGAGGTCAACAACGCCTCGGTCGTCGCCATCAGGCCGGATACCGGCGAGATCCTGGCGATGGTCGGCTCGCTCGACTACAACAACGAAGAGATCGATGGACAGGTCAACGTAGCGATTTCGGAGCGGCAGCCCGGCTCCAGCTTCAAGCCCTACGTCTACCTCACCGGTCTTCTCCAAGGCATGACGCCGTCGAGTATGATCCTGGATGTGCGCACCGCCTTTCCGCAGGCCAACGGTTCATATTATGTGCCTGAAAATTACGACCGTCTCTATCACGGGCCGGTAAGTATGCGTGATGCGCTGGCTCGATCCTACAACATTCCTGCCATCAAGGTGATGGATCAGGTGGGTGTGGCCGCAGCGCTGCGCACGGCACATCGCCTGGGCATCAACGGCCTTGACCGCGGCCTTAGCTTCTACGGCCTAAGCCTGGTATTGGGCGGCGGCGAGGTGACATTGCTGGATCACACCTACGCCTACAGTGTCCTCGCCAACGGCGGTGTGATGGCCGGCCAGCCTGTTCCCGCCCAAAGACAACGCACCGGCTTCCGCAAACTCGACCCTGTGTCGATCCTGCAAGTGCGCGACTCAGACGGCAATGTACTCAAGAAATACGAACGCCCCGACGTCGAACGTATCATCAGCGCCGACGCCCAATACCTCATCGCCGACATTATAAGCGACGATGTGGCCCGCGCCCCTATCTTTGGCACCAACAGCCTGCTCACCTTGCCCGACCGCAAAGTCGCCGCCAAGACAGGCACCACCAACGGCAACAAAGATGCCTGGACAATGGGCTTTAGCCCTCAACTGTCGGTAGGCGTCTGGGTAGGTAACACCGACAATACCTCAATGGATCGCACTACCGGCGCGTCGGGCGCGTCGCCTATCTGGAACGCCGTCATGCGCCGTTACCACGAAGGAGTGCCTGCTACCTGGTATGAACGCCCGGCCAACATCATCGACCGCGCCGTCTGCTGGCCCAGTGGCCTGCTGCCCTCGTCGTCCTGTGGCCGCCAGCGCAATGACATGTTCATCGCCGGCACCGAGCCCAGCATCGTCGACAATATCTGGCAACCCTTCGAAGTGGACGGACAGGTACGCTCCTTCATGATTCTGCCGCCGGAAGCCAACGATTGGATGCGCAGTAGCGGCCTGCCGCAGCCGCCGCAGCGTACAGGCGAAGCCAATATCGATTTTGATCCTGAAGTGGCGATTACGTCACCCACCCCCGGTGGTTACATCAGTGGACAGGTGGAGATCCGCGGCAATGCCCGTGGTGGCGATTTCCGCAACTACCGAATTGAGTTTGGCCCTGGCCTGGAACCGGCCCAGTGGACGCAGATCGGCCCTGAACACGGCAACCAGATCGAGAACAATGTCCTCGAGTTCCTTGACACCACCACCCTGGCCGAAGGACTTTACAGCCTACGCCTTTCGGTGCAACAAGGTGACGGCAGCATCCGCCAGTGGACAACCCAGGTGACTATCGACAACACACCGCCTTCTGTGGTGATCAGTTATCCTTTGGCCGATCAACTCTACGTCATGCAAGACGACGAACAGGTCAATGTCAACGCCCTGGCCAACGACAACTGGGCTATGGAGCGGGTGGAGTTCTATCGCAACGGCCAAAAGTTCGCCGACAGCACCGTTGGGCCCTACAATGAACGCTGGAAGATCGCCATGCAAAATGTCACCGTCGAGGGGCCCTCGGCTACCAACTGGCCTGGTATCGAGAGCACGTTCAACGACATTACGCCGGGGCGCATCCGCAACTTCGAGGACGGTTTCGCCGGTGTGCTTACAGGCCGCGGCACCTACCTCGAAAGTCATCTCTTCAAAGCCATTGCGTACGACCGAGCCGGCAACCAGGCCGAAAGCGAAGAGATACGCATCTACGTCCGTGCACAGAAGCCAGAATAAGAGAGCTATGCCCAACATTCTCATCACCAACGACGACGGCGTACAATCGCCTGGCATTCAGGCGCTGGCGCGAGCGCTAGACACATTCGGAACCGTCACCGTTGTCGCACCTGACCGCAATTGGAGCGCCGCCGGCCATCCCAAAACGTTACACAAGCCCCTACGTGTCGAAAAAGTCACCTGGGGCGATGGGCGCACAGTGATGGCCTGTAGCGGTGCACCTTCAGACTGTGTGGCGCTGGCCATCCTCGGGCTGGTGGAAGCGCCCATCGATCTCGTGGTCAGCGGCGTCAACAGCAACTACAACCTGGCCTCCGACGTCTTCTACAGCGGAACGGTGGCCGGGGCAATGGAAGCATGTATCAGCAACATTCCGGCCATTGCCATCAGCATGGGCCCACCACAGGGAAGCGACATCCCCGCCGACAAGGCGCTGGCCCATGCCGGTTTTGTGGCGGCGCAAGTGATGCGCAACGTCCTCGAACATGGAATGCCGACGAATGTCATGCTCAACGTCAACTTGCCCTGGTCCTCTGCAGGCGAATTCAGGGGGATCGAACTGACCCGATTGGGCACGCGTATCTACCGCGATGTGTTGGTCACACGCGATGATCCGTGGGGCCGGCCGTATTACTGGATCGGCGGTGAGATCCCAGCCGGCGTCCCTGATGACGGCACCGACATCGGCGCCATCGAGAACGGCATCGTCAGCGTTACGCCGCTGGGCATCGACCTCACTCACCACAACTTCCTGGCGCAGATGGCTTCCTGGCGCTTCGCTACGGAGATCCCCGTCGTCGGTTAACGGCGACGCCAACGCCTATGAGCTTCAAAGCATTTCCGTGCCGCAGCCGATGGGAAGGGCTCTTTGCGATCAGTTGGGTTTTGCTGATCGACATTTTGCTCTTTATGTGGCTGGACCGCCGCTTAACTGATTGGCTTAGCTTTGTGCTGTTGGTGGGGATTTTGATCAGTGTACCCCTTTTGATCCACCTGATCTACCGCACCTGGGGCGCGTTCAACCTGTCCTATCGGTTGGACAGAGACGCGCTGACAATTCACTGGGCGGCGACGACACAGGTTGTGCCTTTGGGCGCGATCCGGCGAGTCATCCGCAGCGGCAACGAAGTGGGGGGGTGGGTGCCCTGGTTCTGGCCTGCCCCATTTGTGCGTACCGGTCGAGGACAGCGTAGCCGTCGGCTTGAGCGCTACGCGTCGCGTCCACTGCCTTCGTGCCTGCTCCTGGAAACCGACGACGCCATCTTTGCCCTGTCACCGCTTCGTTCCGATGCTTTCCTCGAAGCAATGGAGGCCTACCACCGGCTCGGGCCGATCGAAATGCTGCCCCAAGAGCGACGTCGTCCACTCATGGGCACCGAATCACTCTTGGACAGGCCGAGTATGTGGCTCTTGGGATTGGGGGCGCTGGGCGTTTTGCTACTTTTCGGCGTATTGATGACCCTCTATCCTGGCCTGCCTGAACGCCTGGTGATGCAATACAACAGCACCGGCGCGCCCGACAGTATCCGCTCGAAAGATTCTTTGTTTGTGTTGCCAATTATTAGCCTGGCGGCATACATGGTGAACGGCATCGGCGGCGTATGGATGGCCTACCGGAAACAGCGACTTGGGGCCTATCTACTCTGGAGTGGAACCCTGGTAGTGCATGTGCTGGTGCTATTGGCACTTTTTAGTTTGATCGGCTAGGATTAGACGCACTTCGCGTTGATTGGCTCAACTAGAATATTGGGAGTCTATGTGGTACATCGTCCCTTTTTGAGTATCATCATCCCCGCCTATAACGAAGAACATCGACTGCCGACTTCGCTGGAAAAGATCCGGCACTTCTTGCACACGCAGCCATACCGTACCGAGGTATTGGTGGTGGAAAACGGCTCCAACGATGATACGAGCGGGGTTGTGGAACAGTTTCGCACACGGCTCAGTGCAGATGAACCGTTCACTGTAGAACTGCTCCACAGCGAGCGGGGCAAGGGCGCAGCCGTAAAGACGGGAATGCTAGCCGCCAAGGGTGAGTATCTCTTCATGTGCGATGTCGATTTGTCGATGCCAATCGAAGAAGTAAATAAGTTTTTGCCACCGCAAATGAATGTTCACCAATACGATGTGGCTATCGCCAGCCGTGAGATCGACGGCGCCATCCGCTATGACGAACCCTCCTATCGGCACGTGATGGGGCGGGTCTTTAATTTTGTGGTGCGCACGTTGATTATCCCCGGGATTGAGGACACGCAGTGCGGCTTCAAATGCTTTACGCGTGAAGCTGCACGGCAGATCTTTCCCTACCAAACGATTACCGGCTGGGGCTTTGATCCCGAGATCCTTTACATTGCTCGTTTGCGTGGGCTCAACATGATTGAGGTGCCCATCAACTGGTATTACATGACAGAAAGCCGGGTCAACCCCATTCGCGACACCGTCAACATGGTGCGCGAAGTTTTGCGAATTCGGCGCAACGGCAGCCGCGGTCTCTACGCCGCGAAAGCCCATCCCTCCGGCGGCGAAATCATCGCCGACTAGCACATTTCCGACAGGCAATTATCCCAAATCATCTCCAAACGCCACTACAAATCCAATTGACAACTGTACGGTTATAAATTTAACTGGTCTACCCACTGTCCACTATGCTTTCGCCTGAAAATCTCCATACTGGCCGCGGAAATAGAGCAATGGATCGCCGTCGGCCCAGTTAAGGTAGTCGATGCGGGCGATGAAGAGCGTGTGATCCCCCGCCTCGTGGACATCGACGACGGTGGTCACCAGATGGGCCAGCGCCTCTTCGAGCAGCGGCACACCCTCTTTCCATACAAACTCGGGCACGAGATCGGGCGCACCGAAGCCGGCGAAGTGTTGGCTGTACGCCTGTTGATCAGCGCGCAGAATGCTCACGCCGTAGCGGCTGCCTTCGCTCAACATACTGTGTAGGTGGGCGCGTCGGTCTACCGACACAAGTACCAACGGCGGATCAAGCGACACGGACATGAAGGCACTGGCTGTCATCCCATGTACTTTATCGTCGGCGACTGTGGTCACTACGGTGACGCCGGTGGCAAATCGTCCTAGCGTGTTGCGAAACGCTTTGGCATCGATGATAGGTTTCTTTGTCTCTTCGCTCAAGATCTTTCCTCCCGGCTGATGGTTAACTGACTTCTCCTATCCTAGCCAACTTCCAGCCGGTACGCAAAAAGCAATTTGAACGGCTGCTTACCCACTCTGGGGGGTGTTCATGGCCAGCACAATCTGCACGGCGTTGGCCACATAGTGCGCGAGGAGTGGGGCAAGCAGGCTCTGATGCCATAAAAAGAGGACGCCGAACACCATCCCGCCCAGCGCCGTGCCCACCATCCCCCATCTCCCCTGCGGGCTGTGCAGCAACCCGAAGACAACACCAAAAACGAGCAAAAGCACCCAACTTGGGGCCAATGGCGAAAGCCCACCCAGCAGCAAACTGCGGAAAAGCAATTCTTCCAACAGCACCACCGGCACCAGCGCTAGCAGAACCCACCAGAATTCTTCGTCGGAGCGGGGCAGGATGTAGCCAATTACTGAGGATGAGTAGAAGCGCTCGCCTGTATTCTTTACAATCAGGCGTGTCAGGTAGGTAAAGAGGTAGGCCATACCCAGACCAGTGAAGATGCCCACCCAGATCTGGCGGGTTACAGCGCCTAGATGCCAGCCCAATTGCGCCGGGTCAAGGTGACTCAAATAACCCAACCCCACACAAAAGAGAATCAACACAAAACGAACGGCATTTTCGGCAGGCATGAGCAGCAGGTTTTGATCCGGCTGCCACCGCTTCAAAAGTTTTGCCGTGGCATAGGTGCCATAGCCGATAAAAAGCACAAGCCCAATCACAAGGATTACAAAGAGTTGATAGTGCCATTCCATACACAAAAGTTTACAGGAGAGAGGCCGGTTTCGTCCACTTTGAATGTGAGATTGTGCAATGATTCACGCAACTTCACGGTTTCCTGACGATTTGCACCAACCGACTCCATTTGTTATACTGAACCGGCAAAGTTGAGGAGGTAAACCCTCATCAACGGCGGAGACAAAGGCGTCTCCGCTTTTTTATTGGTTCTTTTTAGTAACTGTACAGGTACAGGTGCGACGCACTGGCCAGGAGAACACACGGCATTCGCATCTGATTGCGGCCAGTGCGTCGCACCTGTATAGTTACTCTTTTTATGGGCAGTGCTGTTCGCCCCGATTGTCCCCACAGAGTATAATGAAGCTGTTTACTTAGGGATTGGGCGATTGAGGGATTAGGCGACTTCAGATCGTCGATACAATCTGAAGTCGCCTAATCCCTCAATCGCCCAATCCCCAGTTACCCAAATCCAGCTTTCCACAGCAGTACCAGCTTCTCTACCAAGGAGTCACCATGACCTCACCGATGGGTTTTTTGTTCAACGAAGAACATGAAATGGTGCGCAAGATGGCGCGGGAGTTTGCCGCCAAAGAGATCACGCCCCGCATCAAGGAATTTGACCGTCGTCAGGAATTTGATCCCGAGTTGCTGCCCAAAATGGCGGCGCAGGGTTTTTTGGGTATCTGCATCCCCGCGCGCTACGGCGGCGCGGGGATGGACTACATCAGCCTGGGCATCATCAGCGAGGAATTGGAATACGCCGACACCGCCGCCCGTGTTGTCATCAGCGTACATGTGGGGCTAAACAGCCTGGGCGTCTTCCAGTGGGGCAGCGAGGAACAGAAACAGCGCTTGCTCACCGCCCAGGCCACCGGCGAAAAGATCGCCTGCTTCTGCCTCACCGAGCCCGACGCCGGCACCGACGTACAGGCCATGCGTGCCACGGCGCTCAAGGAAGGCGACGTCTACGTCCTTAATGGTGAGAAGGTCTGGATCAGCCTGGCCGATGTCGCCGATCACTTCCTCGTCTTCGCCAAGACCGATCCCCACGCTACGCCGACCCACCGCGGCATGACGGCATTCATGGTCACCCGCGACATGAAGGGCCTCACCTCGGGCAGCTATCACGGCAAATTGGGCGTGCGCGCAGGCAACACCGGCTGGATCAAAATGGAAAATGTAGAAGTCCCCGCCGCCAACCGCATCGGCGAAGACGGTGAAGGCTTCAAGATCGCCCTCACCTGCATCGACAATGGACGTTATACCGTTGCCGCCGGCGCGCTAGGACTGATCCGCGCTTCTCTCGATGCCAGCACCCGCTACGCCCAACAACGCAAAACCTTCGGCAAACCCATCGGCGAACACCAACTGGTGCGCCGCATGATCAGCCTCATGGTACAGCGCCGCGATGCCGCCGAATTGCTCATCTACAAAGCCGGCTGGATGAAGAACCAGGGGCTGCGCAATACCCGCGAAACCACCCTGGCCAAATGGTTCGCCGCCGACGCCAGCTTCGACAGCGCCGCCGACGCCGTCCAGATCCACGGCGCTTACGGCTTCAGCGATGAGTACGATGTGGAACGCTTCCTGCGCAACAGCAAGGGTGCGGTCATCTACGAAGGCACCCGCGAACTCCAACAACTCCTCCAAGCCGACTTTGAAATGGGCGAGCGCGATCTGCCCCGTCTGCGCTGCGAACTCCCGGCGTATGATGCGGATGTGTGGATGGCGGAGTGAAGATGACAGAGTGAGGGGATGAAAGGGTGATTCTGTTGGCAAACCCGACGTGACGAGGAAATGGTCTCGAAGCTGAAGTACTGCGGTTGGTAACCGCAGCTACGACAGACGAGGCGATCCCCTATGTCGTAGTAACGGGCGTGCTCGACGAGTTCACCAACAGAATCACCCAGTCACCTTGTCATCTGAACACTCCCACAACCCACCCACAATCTCGACAAGTAAAATCATGCTTACACCCCATGTTGAACTTCGTACGCGAATTGAGGAGGGAACGACGTGAAAATTGCAGTCTTGATCAAACAATCGCCTGATACAGCGGAATTGCCCAAAGTTTCCGCCGATGAGGCGCGCAGCGGTGAGGTCAACGCCACCATGGTCATCAACCCCTGGGACGAGTACGCCGCCGAGGAAGCCATCGCCCTCTCTGAACGTTACGACGCCGACACCGTCGCCATTTCCGTGGGCGATCCCAACGCCACCGACGCGCTCAAGCATGCGCTGGCCATGGGCGTCAACGAGGCCGTGCTGGTGGACCAGAACCTCGTTGCCGGCGGCGATGACTGGCACCTCGCCGAGGCATTGGTCGCCGCTATCCAACAACAGGACGACGTCGATCTCGTCCTGGCGGGCCGCATGACGGTGGACGGCAACAGCGGCGTCATCTACGCCGGTGTCGCATGCAAACTGGGCTGGGATCTACTGGTCAACGTCACCAAGATCGTTGACGTGGCCGATGGCAAACTCACCGCCGAAATTGTCCACGAAGGCGGGCAGGAGACGGTGGAAGTGCCTTTGCCCGTGGTGATCAGCGTCGCCAAAGAGATCAACGATCCTCGTTATCCCAGCTTCATGGGCATTCGCAAAGCCAGCCGCGCCAAGATCCCCGTCCTGGGCGACGGTGATATCAGTGTCGCCGCCGGTCGCCGTGTGCGCTGGAACAATCTGCGCAAACCCGAAGCCAAAAAGGTGCAGGTGCAGATCTTCGACGGCGGCAGCGTACAGGAGAAGGCAGCCAAGCTGGCCGAGGCGTTGATGGCCGAGAAGGTGATTTAGGAGAAACCCATGTCTATTCTTGTCTGGATTGAACAAATCCAAGGAAACGCCGTTTCAAGTTGTTGGGAAGTGCTGGGGAAGGCTCAGTCGTTGGCCGCTGAATTGGGCACGACGGCTGTTGCCGTCGTCGCCGGTGACAGTGTGGACGAGTTGGCGCAGCAGGCACTGCGCTATGGCGCGGCGACGGTCTACACCGCGTCTTCGCCGGTGCTGGCGCGCTTCCGCCTGCAACCGTACACGGCAGTGATGGAAGCCGCCATCGATGCCGTGGGTGCAACTGTTGTCCTCACCAGCGCCACCAATCAAGGACGTATCCTCGCGGCGACCGTTGCTTGCAAGCGCAACGCCGGCCTCGCCCCCAACGCAGGCGATCTACGCATCGACGACGGCGCACTCGTGGTCGAGCGGACTGTCTACTCCGGCAACATCATCGCCGATATCCACTTCGAGAGCGAACTACGTGTTGCCACAGTGCGTCCGCGTTCGTTCCCCATGCCCCAACCCGCCGCTGCGGACGGTGACGTCCACGCGCTGCCCATCTCGTTGAACGAAGACGACGTGCGCGTCAAGATCACTGATTTCCGCGCCGCCAACACCGCCGAGGTCAACCTCAACGATGCCCGCATCATCGTCTCCGGTGGCCGGGGCGTGGCGGCGGACCCTGATAAGGGCTTCCAACTGGTTGCCGAACTGGCCGACGTCCTTGACGCCGCGGTCGGTGCCAGCCGCGCCGCTGTCGACGCCGGTTACATTCCCTACAAGCATCAAGTGGGGCAGACCGGCAAGAGCGTCAAGCCCGATCTCTACATTGCGGCAGGCATCAGCGGCGCCATCCAACACCTGGCCGGCATGGGCGACAGCAAGATCGTCGTCGTCATCAACAAAGACCCCGACGCACCCATCTTCGAGCGCGCCCGTTACGCCATCGTCGACGATCTCTTCACAACGCTCCCAGCGTTGACGGAAGAGTTCAAGAAGCGGCTTGGTTAACGAATAGCTGAAGATCGGGGGATTAAGCGATTAGGGGATTTTAGATCCTGGACAGGATCTAAAATCCCCTAATTTTTCGATGGGGGATGACTTGAGTCGGTTTCGTCAGCGAGTTTCGCTACGATGCTAAGCATCTGATCTGAAAGCCAATATCCCTTGCGGCGAATCTCGTGCAACACTGGCATTACAGATGAAATAAGCCCTTTACGCTTTGCCTGCAGCAGTACGCCCATGGTCCCAACGATGGGGATTAACATCCGTTCGGCTGCGATACGCCCCAGTTTTTCATCAATGATGAGCGGCAGTTTTTCATTGTAGGCAAGTTGAATGGCGGATGCTTCTCCTCGAGCCAAGTGCCGTGTTGCTGCAACGGACTCTGGCTGTATTTTCTCAAGCAAGCGAACCTCAACAAATTGTGCGAGTGCATTTTCGATGCGCTCTGACTCCGCGCTCTGTTTTGCCAGTAGCTCGTTTCGGACTTGTTCGGTAATGAGCACCGTGCCGAAAAGCGTGTGCAGCAAGCCAAGGTGATCGACTTTTGCCAGGGCAACGATAGGTCCCGTATCGGAGACAATGGCTACTGGTTCCATAAATTGAGGACTTCTAGTTCGCGCGTTAAGTCGTCTTCATCATACTGAATCACAGGGACTTGATATCGTCCACACAGATCCAGAAATTCTATACGCGAGACGCCGGCTAGCTCTGCCGCTTTCCCTGAAGACAGTTTGCCTAGTTCAAACATTTTGAGTGCGGCCATCAAACGCACCTGGCTCTCCAACTCCGCCGTGGTCAGGTTGACTGCCAATTCAAAGCCTTCAGGCAAATCCAACTGTAGATGCGTCATCTTTTCCTCCTTGTCCAACCAACATCCTGTTCAACCAACATCTCTACGTGGGCCACAGTATACCACGAAATCACGTTGCGTATCCTCAATCGCTTAATCCCCTAATCCCCCAATCTCCTTCCCCATGTGGTAGAATTTACTGAATCATCGAGCCAACTTTCTACTCCCGCGCCTTGCGCGCCTGCGGTGAACGATATGCCAGAATCCAATGGGTACAACGCACATTTCCGCTGCTTCCGGGGCTGCCCCGGTGAATGGTCGATCTACGATGTGATTTACACCTGTCCCACCTGTGGCGGTCTGCTTGAAGTGGCCCACGATGTAGACGCGTTGCGCCGTCGATCCGCTCAGGAGTGGAAGACGCTGTTTGAGAGCCGCATCGGCGCCACGTCCTGGCCGTATGGCAGCGGTGTGTGGGGCAAAAAGGAGTGGGTAATCCCCTCCATCGACGATGAGAACATCGTCAGCATGTACGAGGGCAACTCGAATCTCTTTTGGGCCGAGCGGCTGGGAAAGCAATTGGGCCTGCCCGACCTCTGGGTGAAGCTGTGTGGCAACAGCCACACCGGCAGCTTCAAAGACCTGGGTATGACCGTCCTCGTGAGTGTGGTGAAGCAGATGATGAGCATGGGGAGGCCGGTCCGCGCCGTCTCGTGCGCCAGTACCGGCGACACCAGCGCCGCCCTGGCCGCCTATGCCGCCGCCGCCGGCATCCCCGCTATTATCTTCCTGCCCCAGGGGAAGGTCAGCCCGGCGCAACTCATCCAGCCCATTGCCAACGGCGCACACGTCCTCGCGCTGGATACTGATTTCGACGGCTGTATGCGTGTGGTCAGGGAAGTCACCCAAGACAACACCATCTACCTGGCCAATTCTATGAACAGCCTGCGCATCGAAGGCCAGAAGACGGTGGGCATCGAAATTGTGCAGCAGTTCGATTGGGAAGTGCCAGATTGGATCATCATCCCTGTGGGCAATCTGGGTAACATCAGCGCCCTGTACAAAGGGCTGAAACTGCTCATGGATCTGGGGATCACCAACAAGATGCCGCGACTGGTGGCCGCCCAGGCAGAAAAAGCCAATCCTTTCTACCAGAGCTCGCTTAACGGCTTCTCCGAAAAGGTGACGATGCAATCGCGTGAGACGCTGGCCTCTGCCATCCGCATCGGTGATCCGGTGAGCTACGAAAAAGCGGTGCAAGCCGTGCACGAGACCAATGGCATTGTCGAGCAGGCCACCGAGCACGAAATGGCCCACGCTGCCGCCATGGCCGACATGACCGGTATGTACACCTGCCCGCACACGGGCACGGCGCTGGCGGTGCTCTTCAAGTTGCGCCAGCGCGGTTTGATTCAGAGCAATGAGCGTGTGGTGGTGATCAGCACGGCCCACGGTCTCAAATTTACGCCGTTCAAGGTTGGCTACCACGAAGGCACGCTCAAAGAGGTGGAAAGTGAGTTTGCCAATCCGCCTGTCTACTTGCCGCCCGACCCCGACGTGGTGATGAAGACCATTCTGCGCAAGCTGGAGGCGTCGCCATTCGCTTCATAGCCTGGTTCTACGCGCGTTATCAAAAACGTCGCGTAGAAGGGACTGTCCTACTGCTATTTGCGGCCTACGGGCTCTCCTGGGCGATTGGGCGTTTGATTGCAGCGGTGGGCGGTATCGATAACGCCCTTGTCAGCTTTGGGTTTGGTATGGCGGTGGTGATTGCCATTGTCGGGGGAGCCGTCGCCCTGTGGCTGAGCGTGCGCTATCGCCGTCTACGTGCGATTGAACTGGCCGACATCGACTATATGGACGGACTCGACTTTGAGCGTTACGTCTGCCGGCTATTGGAGCGCCAGGGCTACCGCAATGTACACAACATCCGCGGATCCGGCGACTTTGGTGTGGACGTCATCGCCGACAAGGGCGGTGTGCGCTACGCTATTCAGGTGAAGCGATTCCGGGGCAAGGTGTCGCGGCGGGCGGTGAGCGACGCTGTGGCGGGTAAGTATCAATTCAAGTGCGACGCGGCGATGGTGGTCACCAACAGCTACTACACCGCCGGCGCCCAGGAATTGGCGGCATCAGCAGATTGCGTCCTGGTTGATCGGGATACGCTGGCGCAGTGGGTGTTGGACTTTCAGCGGGGATAAGGGCGGCACACGAAATGTTAGGATGTTACGATGTCTGATCCGACGCTTGACGAAAAAATCCTTGACTATCACGCTACGTCCTTTTCGCAAGGACGCATGGACTTCGCCTGGGAAGAGCTAAGCGACGACGAGCGCGCCCAGCTTTACGCTGATTGGCAGGCCGGTAAAGGATTGATCGGCGGCCACCCCAAGCACCGTCCCGGCCACGAGCGGTTGTCTGACTGGGGGTTGAACCAGCCTGTTTTTCGCGCCTTCGCCCTGGCCGATGAGCGGGGCGACAACGGCGTCCGCCTGCGCGCCGACCTGGATTCGGATCGGACGTTGGAGATCGAAATCGGCTTTGGCCGCGGTGACTTCATCCTGGATCGAGCGCGGCGACACCCGGATCGTCTTTTCATCGCCTACGAGGTGAAGACGAAAGCCGTGCGCTTGATGCTGAGCCGTGTACAGCGCTTCGAGGTCGGCAACCTGTGGCTGAGCGACGACGACGCCCGTGTCAGCCTGCCCGCCGTCCTTGCGCCAGGACGGGCCGAGATCGTACACGTCCTCTTCCCCGATCCGTGGTGGAAGGAGCAGCACAAGATCAAGCGCCTCTTCTCGCCGCCCTTCGTAGATTTAATGGCCGATCTCATTCGTCCTGGTGGTCTGCTCCACTTCAAAAGCGACGTGGAAGGCTACAACGAACTCGTGCGTTACCTCGTGGCGAATCACCCGTCCTTTGCTGCACACAACCCTGAACTGGCCGACCGGATTGGTCCTCACCTGCCGACGCACCGAGAAGCCTGGTGTGGGCGCAAAAAGTTGCCGGTGTGGGCGAGCTACTTTGAAAGGAAATAATGTCACCAACCCCTGCTTTAACTGTTCTCGAAGAAGACAAACACTGGTGGTTCGCCAGCCGGACCCGGGCGATCTTGAAATATCTGGATGCCGAGTTGGGGGCTGCCGGCCCTGGCGAGGATCGACGTATCCTTGATGTGGGCGGCGGCGCGGGGAACATGGCCCACCACCTCGCCCACTACGGCCAGGTGATCGGGGTGGACTACAACGCCCGTCCTCTGCCGGTGGCGAAGGCGCGAGCGCTGACTACATCTCAGGGATCAGGGACGGCGCTGCCTTTTGCCAACAATGCCTTTGATCTGGTGGCGCTGCTCGACACGGTGGAGCACATCGACGACGAACTGGGTGTCTTTGCCGAGGCGCAGCGGGTGCTCAAGCCGGGCGGCAAGATCATAGTCACCGTCCCCGCGTACATGTGGCTGTGGAGCTATAACGATGTGATCAATGATCACAAACGCCGCTACACCGTCAAGGAACTAAGTCTCAAACTCGAAATGAGCGGTTTCCGCGTCAAGCGCGCCAGCTACAACAACTTCTTCGTTTTCCCGCTGATCGCCGGCGTGCGTCTGCTCCGCCCCGACGCGCCTGAGTTGGACAGCCCCCACCTGACCGAAGAAGAAGATGTCTACCAGGTGGAGATGGAACCCACGCCCGAGCCGGTGAACACCATCTTGCACAGCGTGGGTTGGATCGAAGCCGAACTTGTCGAACGTACCAGCCTGCCCTTTGGGACGAGCGTCCTGTGTATTGCGGAGAAGCAATGAGGCGATGAGACGGCGAGGCGATAACAAAATCTGTGTGAATCTGTGAAATCTGTGTCCACCCTCTGCCTCTGCTTCTGCCTCTGACCTGAACATCCAAAAATCCGTGTCCCCCAACCATCTTTTAGAAAGTGTGTAGATGCCGAAATCCTTAAACCGTGTGCCGCTACACCCGCTTGCTCTTGGCGTGTTTTCACTCTTAACCCTGATCCTCTCCTGGCCTTTGCCGATGCGGATCTTTACGTGGGTTCCCGGTGTAGCGCAGTGGGCCTTCGACGAATCCACCTTCGTCTGGAATATCTGGTATTTCAAACACAGCCTGATCGACAACCTCTCGACGCCGTTGCACTCGGATCTGATCTACTATCCGCTGGGCATTGACCTCGTTCTCTACACCTACAATTTCTTCAACGCCATCATCGCCCAGCCGCTACATGTGGCTGTGAGCCTGATCTTTGCCAGCAACGTCACCGTGTTGCTCAGCACCGTGTTGAGTGGGTACGGCACGTTTTTGTTGGTGCGCTATCTGTTGGTGAGGGACTGGGGATTGGGGGCTGGGGATCGGGGATCGATTGGCCGTCACCGCGACGACTCACGATCCGAAATCGTCAATCGTCAATCGTCAATCGTCAATCTCTCCGCCTTCGCAGCCGGTGTCGTTTACGCTTTTGCTTCGAATCGGGCGATCTATGCCACCCTCGGCCACTATGACATGGTGACCACGCAGTGGATCCCCCTGTACGCGCTGATGTTGCTGCGCAGCCTCGATGGCACGTTGACACCGTCACGTCGGCGCAAAGCGGCGATCCTGGCGGGCGTCTTCTTCGCCTTCAACGGTCTCGCCGAGATGATCACTGCCGTCTTTCTAGCGATTTTCACAATTATCGTCGTCGTCATTGTGGTCAGTAGGCAGTTGGCGGTTAGCCGTAAGCAGTTAGCAGATAGCAGTGAGCAGTTGGGCGTTGACGGAGCGCCGTCGCGATCTGCAATTCGCAATTCGCAACCCGCCCCTCGCCCCTTTCTCAACACACTTTCCGCCTTACTCCTCATCGGCGTCGTCTCCTTCGCACTCTGGTCACCGGTGCTGGTGCCAATCCTCTACCAGTTTCTCACCGATGATTTCTCGCTGAAGGGTTGGGGCGAGGCGATCCCGCTGAGCGTGGACCTGTTGGGCTGGTTCACGCCGACGGTGGTGCATCCACTCTTCGGCGGCGATCTGGTGACCAACCTGCGCCAGGTCCTTGTGAATTGGACGCTGCCCGGCAATTTGGAGACGGGCTTCCGCGATGTCAACACCGTCTTCTTGGGGTGGGCCACCATTGTCCTGGCACTGCTGGGGGCATTCGTCTACCGCAAGCGCCTTTCGATCTGGATGTGGACGGCGCTCACCTTTGGCCTCTTCACCTTGGGTCCATTTTTGCAGATCAATGGGCGCTACCGCTTTGATCTCGATGGCGTGGAAACCAGTTTCCCGCTGCCTTTTGCCCTGCTCCACTATATCCCCATCATCAAAGCCAACCGCGCCCCAAATCGGAACAGCGTCTTGCTGATGTTGGGGCTGGCGGTGTTGGTGGGCTTTGCCATCTATTGGATTCTGAAGAAGTGGAAGAAGAATGAATTAAGAATGGGGAGCGGATCATTCCGCCAACGAAGCATGCCCATTCTTTATTCATTGTTCATTTTTCTGCTCGTCTTCGAGCATCTTGCTCTGCCTTTACCGCTCTCGGATGCACGAGTGCCCGCCGTCTACGAGATGATCGCGGCGGATCCTGCGCCGGTGAGTGTGATGCACGCGCCGCTGGGCTGGCGCAACAGCTTCGGCACCCTTGGCCCCGAGCGGACGTTGTTGCAGTACTACCAATCTGTCCACCAAAAGCCGATGTTGGGTGGAAATATCAGCCGCGCGCCCGACTTCAAGATGGATTACTTCGCGCGTATCCCCTTCTTCCAGTCGATTATCGGCGTGGGGACCGATGGACAGCTCACGCCGGAACGGCTGGAGACGGTGCAAGCACAAGCCGACGAGATGATGTACCTGTACAACGTCGGCTATGTGATCCTGACGCCGCCGATTGAGCAGCGCTTCCCCTATGTTGATACCTGGCAGGCAACGTGGGATCTGTTTAAGTCCACCCTGCCGCTGGAAGCGCAGCCATTTTGGACAGGTGACGGTTTTGAGGTCTATCGCGTGATTCAACCTGAGGGGAGCGACGAATTCACGCTCGAACTGGGAGAACCCGGAACTTTCCCCTACCAGGGCGACGGCTGGGACAACGTCGAAGTGGACGCCCCCTACGGCTTGCCTTCGATCTGGGCAACCGACGAGCAGAGTTGTGTCTTCGTGCCCTTGCGCGATCTAGACGAGACGCGTTCCACCTACACGTTGACGGTACAGGCGCGCCCCTTCGATTACCCGGGCAGCCCCCAACAGCAGGTGACGGCGCAGATCAACGGCGAAATTCTCACCACACAGGATCTTGTCAACGACTGGCAGAATGTGTCGTGGACAGTGCCGCTCTCGACGCTGCGCAACACCGTCAACGAGATCTGCCTGAATTGGTCCTACGCGGCGTCGCCGAGGACGGTGTTGGGCGGTGAACGCATGATCGGGGCGACCGGCGTGGCGCTGCCTGTGGATGTGGAGTTGAAGTCTTTTGCCGACGGGGCGTGGATCTCCACCTTCGACGAGGAAAGCGGCGTGCCGAACGACGCCTCTGCCGGGCGACAGGGTGTGAATGTGACGGTCCTCGACGCGCGAACGGGTGAGATCGTAGACATGCAGGGCTTCGACACTGCCGCCAACGAGTTCGAAAGCGCTGCCTTGGCGGAATACATCGACCAGATCGCGGCAGGTTCGCCTGTCCTCGTGGGGAGTCGCGGCGCGGCGGGAGATTTCTTGACCGAAGATGCGATAACGCAACTACGCACGCTGGGCGCGGAGATGACACTTGCGTCCGTCCAAGGTTCGTATTTTTCCATCGTCGGGGTGAAAGGCGCTCAACCGGGGACGGCCCTACAAGTCGTCGGCGAAACCGAAGCCTTCCTGCGTATCGGCCTGAACCCAGACCGGCGGACGCTGGCAGCGGCAGTGGGGACTATGAGCTTGACAAGGTGAAGGGGTAATCTGTTGGTGAACTCTTCATGTATGCTCGTCACGCTGGTAGCGTGACCTACGACTCGAGTGAGTTGTCTCGTTTGTCGTAGCTGCGGTTACTAACCGCAGAACTTCGGCTTCGAGACCACTTCCCTAATCCCCAGCCACCAACCGCCGCACCTTGCGCACTGCCCATTCCCACGGCAGGGCCTGGGTGCGCAGGCGCACAAGGGTGTAGAAAGCTTTGTAGATTTCGTTTTTGCTGATTTTGCTGGCGCCTTCGGTGCGGTTGACGAAGGTGATGGGCACTTCGCCGATACGAAAACCGGCGCGCTGGCAGTGGAAGGCCATTTCGATGAGGAAGCTGTAGCCGCTGCTGAAGATGGCGTCGAGGTTGATGGTTTCAAGCACGCGCCGCCGGTAACAGCGAAAGCCCGCCGTACAGTCACGTACCGCTACGCCGAGGACAATGTGCGCCAGCCAGTTGGCCCCGTAGCTCACAAACTTACGCACGGGGGTGCTGCCCATCACGGCGCCGCCTGCCACATAACGGCTGCCGACGACCAAATCGTAGCCGCTCGCTGCTTTGCCAAGCAGATCGAGGACGCTTTCAGGGCTGTGGCTGAAATCGGCGTCCATGGTGCAGAGGTAGTGGAACTCTTGAGCCAAGCCATAGCCGAAACCGCTTTTGTAGGCGGTGCCCAACCCCAACTTCCCACTTCGGTGTAGCACATGCACACCCGGGTCCGCTTTCGCCATGCTATCGGCGATGTCGCCGGTGCCGTCGGGCGAATTGTCGTCCACCACCAGCACGTGGACGTCACCGGGCAAGGCGCGCAGACGAGTCACCAGTTTGGCCAGGTTCTCTTTTTCGTTGTAGGTTGGCACGATCACCAACGCTTGGCCGGTCCAATCGGGTGACATGAGCGAAGCACCTAAGGCTGTATTGTGTTATAGAGCGAAAGTCAATAACCAAGGCATTATCCGTGAAATGAGATCAACGGTCAAATCTAATCGCGAAATTAAAGGATCGAGTTCCACCGTCGACCGCCGGCTGGCGCTGTTGGTGGTAGCTTTTGCGCTGGGTTGGTATGCGCGCACACTGGCGCCAGGCCTGTTGATGGGCGACCCAGGCGAGTTTCACTTTGCCGCCTGGCGTTTCGGCCTGGCCCACCCAACCGGCTATCCACTTTACCTGTTGGTGGGCGGCCTCTGGCAGCATCTGCTTTCGCTTTTCGGCGCGGACCCGGCCTTCTCGCTCAATTTGTTGAGTATGATTTTTGGCGCGCTGGCTGCCGGCTTGCTCTATCTGCTCATGGCTCACATTCTGCCCGCCGACAACTGGGGACGGCTCTCGGCGCTCTTCGTGGCGCTGCTCTTCACCCTCAACCCCACCTTTTGGAGCCAAAACATCATTGCCGAAGTCTACGCGCTCAATGCGTTGCTGGTGACGGCGGTGCTGTGGGTGGCGCTGAGGACGGCTGACAACGGACGACCGACGACCGACGACGGCGTTGCCGAGTCACCGAGTCACCGGGTCACCCAGTCACCCAGTCACCTTGTCACCTTGTCACTCATTTTCGGCCTGGCGATTGGACATCACCGCACTGCGCTTTTCCTGGTGCCGGGACTTTTGCTCTGGCTCTTCTGGCGTGATCCGACGTGGTGGCGACGGGGGACGTTGTGGTTGGCCGGGGTGTTCGGTGTCCTTGCGCCGCAGCTTGTCTATCTGTACATTCCCCTGCGCAGTGGACCTGATGCCTCGCCGTGGCTCTATCCTCGGCTGAACGGCGAGATCCTGTCGCTCTACGGCCAGGGGATCGGCGGCTTCGTCGATTTCATCACTGGGCGCGTCTTCGCTGTGAGTTTCTTGGGGATCGACGGTGCGCTGGCGCGGCTGCCCCAAATGATCGAGTTCTGGCTGCTCCACTTTAACTGGACGGGATTGGTTCTGGTTGGTGTTGGGCTGATCACCCTGATCCGCGGCCGCGCCTGGGCTGTCCTCTTGCTGACGGTGCCCTTCGCACTCTGTTTGCAGATCTTCAACCTCTTTTACGGTATCGGCGACATCTACGTTTTTTACATTCCGCTCTACCTTGTCGCTGCCATTTGGGCTGGTTTCGGCGTTCACCAATTGGGGCAACGAATCCTGGCACCCACCAAACCTGTCACTGAGCCTACCGCCGAATCTACCGCCGAATCTACCGCCGAATCTACCGATGAACTTACCGACGAACTTACCACCGAACCAGCATCGACCGATGAAACCACGGAACCCGCAATTCGCAATCCGCAATCCGCCCCCAGCAACGCACAACTCGGGATCCAATTCGTCCTCTTCGTCGCCCTGGTCTACTTTGTCCTCTTTCCGCTTGCCCAGTTCTATGACGACGTGGATCTTGCGGGGAACAACGTGGCGCGTGTAATGTGGGATGCCGTCCTCGCCGCCAATCCGCCCGAAGACAGCATCCTCGTAAGCAATGACCGCAACGAGATCGTGCCGCTCTACTACTTGCAGGCGGTGGAGAGCCGCGCCCAATCGCTGACCGGGATCTTTCCACTGTTGACGCCCGAGGAGCGTTTCGCCGATGTGGGCGCAGTGGTGCAAACCGCGCTCGACGCCGGAGATCGTCCCGTCTATCTGATCAAGCCCATGGACGGGTTGGGCGTGCGCTTCGACCTGTCCCCTGCTGCTGGGCCGCTGGTGCAGGTTCTCGGCGCGGTGGAGCTGCCCACAACTTCGCGCATAGACGAGATGTCCTACGGGCCGCTGACGTTGCGCTCCGTGACGCTGGAAGCCATCGAAGGTGAGACCGAGATCCGGCTCTACTGGCATGTCAATACGCCGCTGAACCAAGACTTCACCACCACCGTGCAGCTTTTCGATACCGACGGTGAAAAGATTGCCCAGAGCGATCAACCGCCCGGTTTCCCCTACTATCCCACCTCACTTTGGAAAGCGGGGGACAGTCTACGCGAGCGACATCGCGTATCCTTATCGAATGATGTCGAACCGGCACGCATGCTTGTCGCCATGTACTGGCGTCCACCCGCCGGTGACGACACCACGCCGGAATGGATCTACCTAGCCGAGCCGGTGACTGTTGAATTGAGATGACGAGATGACGAGATGACGAGATGATGAGGTGATGAGGTGATGCGACGAGGAACAATCATCCCCGCATCTCACCCAAAGGAGAAAGCTTCGTGCTGAAGAGTGAATTTGTGGTTGCCGAAGGGCTAGAGTCGAATCAGGCGGGGCCGATGCGTTGGGCGGTTTCGCATTTAAGCCGCAACAAACTGCTCATCCTCGTGATTTTAACGGGCGCATTTGGCAACGCGGCGCTGGCCAGCGCCATCCCCATCTACACGGGGCAGGCCTTCAACGCCGCCACCGGCAACCAGGTGAACATGCAGGCCATCTTTTGGGCCACACTCTGGTTGGTGGGCAGCCAGTTGCTGCGTTCTGTTTTGCAATTGGGCCGAAACATGGGCAGTGAGGTGCTGGCGCAGCGCCTGGAGCGAGATGGCCGACAGGAGCTGTACGCCTCGCTGTTGGGCAAGAGCATGCGCTTTCACGATAGCTACCCCACCGGCGAAATGATGGCCCGTGCCACCAACGACGTGCGCGAATTGGCGTTGGCCATCGCGCCGGGGTTGAACCTCGTTATCGGCTCGGGCAACTTCCTGATTGTGCCGATCATCATCTCGCCGGGGATCCATCCCCAGTTGATCGCGACGCCACTGGGCTTTGCCATTCTCTATGTGCTCTCGTTGGCCTTCTACTTACGTGAACTGTCACCGGCGACACGGCGTGTACGTGAGACATTTGGCCGCATGAACGCGGGGCTTACCGCCGCCATTGAAGGCATCCAAACCGTCAAGAGCGCGGCGCAGGAAGAAGCCGAAATTGAACGCTTCAATCGCAACGCCGAGGCTGTGCGCGACGCCTTCGTCGATCAAGGACGCATTGAAGCGCGTTTTCTGCCGCTCCTCCTCCTGGGTATCGCCCAGGGGACGGCACTGTGGCATGGCATTGTCCTCTTTCAAGCGGGCGAAATTAACTTGGGCGACGTCATCGCCTACGTGGGCTTGATTTCTCTCTTCGGGTTCCCCGTCTTTGTGTCGCTCTTTTCCTACTCGCAGGTGTCTTCTGGTGTGTCCAGTGCGCGGCGTATCCTTGAATTGATCCGCACTGAGACCGATCTGGATCGCAATGTGGCAGGCAACGAAGCCAAAATGCACGGCGATCTACGCTTTGACGACGTCACCTTCAGCTATGGCGTCTCGTTGCGTGAGGATGGCACTCTCGTCTCTGGCAACGGCCATGTCGGCGATGCGGATGACGCTGCCCAGGCGGCGTTGCAGCATGTCTCCTTTGAGCTGAAAGCCGGGCAAACGCTGGCATTGGTGGGGCAGACGGGATCGGGTAAAAGCACCGTCGCCAAGCTCATCAACCGCATCTATGACGTCAGCGCTGGGCGGGTCACTGTGGACGGCATTGACGTGCGCGAGTGGAACCTGGAAGCATTGCGTCGTCAGATTTCCATCATCGAACAGGATATCTTCCTCTTCAGCCGCACGATCCGCGAGAACATTGCCTTCGGCAAGCCCGATGCTACCGATGAAGAGGTGGAAGCCGCGGCCAAAGCGGCCCAGGCCCACAACTTTGTCATGGGTTTCCCTGAGGGCTATGCAACCAGGGTGGGTGAACGCGGTGTCATGCTTTCGGGCGGGCAGCGTCAACGGTTGGCGCTGGCGCGTGCCTTCCTCACCAACCCGCCCATCCTCATCCTCGACGACTCGACCAGCGCCATCGACAGCGCCACCGAAGACCTGATCCAGCGCGCCATTGAGGCCGCCACCCAAGGTCGCACCACGATCCTCATTACCCATCGCCTCTCGCAGATCCGCTGGGCCGACAAGATTGTTGTCCTGCGCAAAGGGCGGGTTGCGGCTATCGGCACACACGAAGAACTCATGGCATCGTCTCAGGCTTACCGTGATATTTTTGCCAGAGCGTGAGGGCAAAACACTGTTGCTAGCACAGACAGCAGCTTTAACCCTGGTGCGTTGAGGGGTACAGTTGATTGAGCTATAATGGATATCTATGAAAATAGTTTTGTTCTGAAATTCTTTGTTTTGGTAGCGCTCAGTAGATGAGTGAACGGTTCTCAACCAAGTTTTTCGTGCACTTTTTAGATGACGTGTATGGAGGAAGTATCATGACAGTATCGGTTGAGTCTGCGCTTCCTATTCGGTTGTCGTCGGAGGAGATGAACGATATTCAGCATGCAGTGGATATTCTGTTGCAAGCTGGGTGTCGTGAGGTCTATCTCTTCGGTTCGTATGTAAAAGGTAATTGGACTGAAAATTCTGATCTTGATTTGGCTATTCGCGGTTGTGCCAAAGGGCGCTACTTTGATCTGCTCGGTAAGTTGATCCTTGAGATCGATCGGCCAATTGACCTGGTTGATTTAGATTCTTCCGACCCATTTGTGCTTCAGTTAGAGGCGACAGGAGAATTGTATCGCCTTGCCTGAGATGAATGTTAGACGCGTCCAATTTGAGATCCTTCAAATCAATCAACTGCTTGAGACGTATCAGGATTTACTGGATAGAGTTGTACATAAATCTCCTGATCTGGTTGAGGTGACAGCACTGGCCTCGGTGCTGCATTCGTTCTACACGGGCGTTGAGAGCATTTTCACTCGCCATTCGTACTCTTACCAACTTGATTGGGATGAAATGAGCGAGTTGGTTTACGAATTGCGCGAAACATGGCGCTTGCTTCAGGACGATTTACTTTCCTTTTTGTCCAGTTACCTGAATGATCAACAATCATCAGTGTGAGGATTGCAGTGGAAAACAATCTGATTCAGCTCTCACAACAAGATCAAGTCCTTGTCCTGCGCATCAACCGCGTGGACAAGAAGAACGCCCTCACTGCGGCCATGTACGAGGCGTTGACGGCGGCGCTGGATCAGGCGATTGAGGATGCCGACGTACGCGCTGTTGTGATCACCGGCGACGAGCGCTGCTTCACCGCGGGCAACGACATCGTCGACTTTATGGCCAATCCACTGGTGGACACCAATAGCCCGGTGATGCGGTTTTTACGAGCGCTTTCAACCTTCCCCAAACCACTGGTGGCGGCGGTGAATGGGGTCGCCGTGGGCATTGGCACCACCCTGCTCCTACACTGTGATCTTGTCTACGCCGGCGAGGGGACACGCTTTTCGTTGCCCTTTGTCGATCTTGGGTTAGTGGCTGAGGGGGCGTCGAGCCTGCTGTTGCCCAGGCTGGTAGGTCAGCGCAAAGCTGCCGAGTTGCTCTTGCTGGCCGAGCCCTTCGACGCCGCCACCGCCGCGCAGATGGGATTGGTCAATCGTGTGTTGCCGCCCGCCGAAGTGGAACCTTTCGCACTGGCGCAGGCGCAGAAATTGGCGGCCAAAGCGCCGTCCGCCTTACAGCTAACCAAAGCACTGATGCAACGTCCTCTTGAAGACGCCATTGCCGACGCCATTGCTGTCGAAGCCTATCACTTCGCCGCCCAACTCCGCTCGCCCGAAGCGCAAGAAGCGCTGCAAGCGTTCATCGAGAAACGCAAGCCCCGTTTTTCGTAGAGATAGACTGGTTGTGGACACAGATCGAGGGGAACACGGATTTATGAGCAGTAAAATCCGTGTTCCCCTCGATCTGTGTCCACAGCCAAATTCTGCGCTTACATGGATCTGGGAAATCCAGAAAAATCTACTTAACCCAGTCCCCAGTCCCTACTCTCCAGTCCCGCTACGCCTTCCCCGCCTGCTTTTTCATCTCTTCTTCCACCAGGACACGGCGTAGGATTTTGCCGACCTGGCTCTTGGGCAGTTCGCTGCGGAACTCTACCTTGGTCGGCACTTTGTAGGGCGCCAGGTTCTCTTTGCAGAAGGAGCGGATCTCGTCGACGTTCGAGCTTTGCCCTTCTTTGAGCACGACGTAAGCCTTCACCGTCTCGCCGCGGTGTTCATCGGGGACGCCGGCGACGACGGCTTCCTGGACTTTGGGGTGCATGTAGAGGACCTCTTCCACCTCACGCGGCACAATGTTGTAGCCGCTGGCGATAATCAGATCCTTCTTGCGGTCGACGATCTTGAACCAGCCGCGCTCGTCCATCACGCCGATGTCGCCGGTGTGGAACCAGCCATCGGCATCGATGACCTTGTCGGTCTCTTCCTGCTGTTGCCAATAGCCCTTCATCACCTGTGGGCCGCGGAGCACAATTTCGCCCTCTTGCCCGGCTGCCACAAAGGGATAGCGCCCGTCTGCGCTTGGTTCCAACGCTACCACTGCCGCTTCGGTGGAAGAGACCGGCAGGCCGATGCAGCCTGGTTGACGTGTCCCATTGACGGGGTTGGCGTGCGCCACAGGTGACGTTTCGGTGAGGCCGTAGCCTTCTACGAGTTTGCCGCCTGTAATCTCCTCGAACTTCTGTTGCACCTGAACCGGCAGCGCCATGCCACCCGAAAGGCAAGCCTTCACCGAGCGTAGGTTGTACTCCTGTACTTTGGGATGGTTGATGATCGCCGTGTACATGGTGGGGATGCCCGGATAGAGTGAAACCTTTTCGCGGTGGATGACCTCAAGGATGTGCTGCGTCTGTCGCGGATCGGGAATGGCGATGAGTTCGCCGCCCGCGTAAATTGTGAGCAACATCGAAACCGTCATGCCGTAGACGTGGAAGGCCGGCAGCGCGGCCAACGTCTTCTCTTTGCCGAATTCCAGATTGGTGAGCCATGCCTCCATCTGAAATACATTGCTCACCAGGTTTTTGTGTGTCAACATGGCGGCTTTGGGCACACCAGTGGTGCCGCCGGTGTACTGGAAGAGGACGGTGTCATCGGGGCCGACAGTGAGTTGCGGCGGCTGTGGCGGGCTTGTCTTGAGCAGGGTGTTGAAGCGGTAGATGCCAGGTGCGTCGGCTACATCGATCATGGCGCCGCTGGCGCGTACCGCTTTTTCCGCCAGCCGATTGAAGGGGAACCCCAGCGAATCGGGCACATCGGCAATGATCACATTCTTGGGCTTCACGTCCGCGGCTACCTGGTTGAGCCGTTGCGTCAAGCCGCTCATGATCACAATGGTGTTGGCGCCGCTGTCTCTAAGCTGGTGTTCCAGTTCCCGCGGCGTGTAAGTGGGGTTGGTGTTGACGATGATGACGCCCGCTTTCAGCGCCCCATAAAAGGCGACAACTTGCTGCGGTGTGTTCGGCATCATGATCGCCATGCGATCACCTTGCTGCACGCCCAGGTTACGCAGGGCGGTGGCGAAGCGATCCGTGGCATCTTTCAATTCGCTGTAGGTCAGCTTTGATTGGATGGCAATGCCCAGGGGTAAATACTTGAGCAAAAAACGCACTGCAATGTTGTTCGGGAACTTTTGTGCCGCATTGTCCAACGTCTGGTGAAGCAACAACCCCGAATAGTTGATCTGCTCAGGGACGCCCGCTTCATAACTCGCAAGCCACGGTTTCTGATCGTACATGTTGGTTTCTCCTGCTGCGACTCATTTCTAGAAGATAACGTTACCACGTAGCTGTACAGATGTGACGCCGATGTAATTCAATCTTGGGGCGAACAGTGCCTGGCACGGGCCAAGCGCGCATACGATGATAGGCAAATCGCTGACCCGTGCCAGGCACTGTGGCAAACGCACCCTTAACTTGAATTACACCCGGTGCAACGCCGACGACGCCGGTTGGAACTGTCGGAACCAAGGAACAGATGCACTGTCTCTCATTGGTTTTGACAGATCCAACCCGCGCCGATTGAACGGGGTGGGGGCGAGGTTACTTCACGTTAAGCAGACTTTGCATTTTGTTTCTTGACTTCTTCTTCCACCAGAATACGGCGCAGGATCTTGCCGACCTGGCTCTTGGGCAGTTCACTGCGGAATTCCACCATTGAGGGCACCTTGTAGGGCGCCAGGTTCTCTTTGCAGAAGGAGCGAATTTCGTCTACGTTGGCGCTGACGCCTTCTTTCAGCACTACATACGCCTTGACCGTCTCGCCACGATGCTCATCGGGGACGCCGGCCACAACGGCTTCTTGTACTTTGGGGTGCAGGTAGAGGACTTCTTCGACTTCGCGCGGCACGATGTTGTAACCACTGGCGATGATCAGATCCTTCTTGCGGTCGACAATCTGGAACCAACCTTCGTCGTCCATAATGCCGATGTCGCCGGTGTGGAACCAGCCGTCTTTGTCGATGACCTTGGCGGTTTCGTCTTCTTTCTGCCAGTAGCCCTTCATCACCTGAGGCCCACGCACCACAATTTCGCCGGATTCGCCCACAGGCATCATTGCGTACGAGCCGTCTTCGTTTGGTTCCAACGCCACAATGGCGGCTTCGGTAGAGGAGACCGGGAAGCCGATGCAGCCGGGTTTGCGTGCACCCCGAATCGGGTTGGCATGGGTCAACGGCGACGTTTCAGTCAAGCCATACCCTTCCACGAGATTGCCCTGTGTAATCGCTTCGAAGTTCTTCTGCACGTTGACCGGCAACGCCATGCCCGCCGAAAGACAAGCGCTGACCGACTTCAGATCGTACTCTTTCACCTTGGGGTGGTTGATGATGGCCGTGTACATCGTGGGGATGCCGGGGTAGAGCGTGATCTTCTCGTTGTGAATCACCTGTAAGATGTGCTCGGTCTGGCGCGGATCGGGGATCAGCACCAGCTCGCCCCCAGCGTAAAGCGTGAGGATCATGCCCACCGTCATACCGTAGACGTGGAAGTTGGGCAGCGCGCCCAACGTCTTTTCCTTGCCGTGGACATACTCCTTGAGCCATGCTTCTCCTTGCAGGATATTGCTTACCAGATTTTTGTGGGTAAGCATAGCCGCTTTGGGGACGCCGGTTGTGCCGCCCGTATACTGAAAGAGGACGGTGTCATCGGGGTTGATCTTCACCTTGGGGCGCTGCAACCCTTGTTTGATCAAATCGTCGAAATGATGGATGCCCTGGCCTGTGGGCATGTCGACCATGCTGCCCCGAGCGCGGACTGTGCGTTCCGCCATCTTGTTAAAGGGGAACCCAAGGGAATCGGGAATGTCGGCAATAATCACATGTTGCGGTCGTACGGCTTGATCCACCTGTTGCAACTGTTTGTAGAGACCACTCATCAGCAGGATGGCACTGGAGCCACTATCGCGCAGTTGATGTTCCAGCTCCCGCGCCGTGTAGGTGGGGTTGGTGTTGACGACAATGACGCCTGCCTTGAGTGCACCGTAGTAGGCGATCACCTGCTGTGGCATATTGGGCAGCATAATCGACAGCCGATCCCCTTGGCGCAGGCCCAGTTGATAGAGTGCTCCGGCGAAATGATCGGTGGCCTCTTTCAGCGCGTTGTAAGTCAGCTTCGACTGAATGGCGATGCCGAGCGGCAAATATTTCAACAAGAAACGAACGGCAACCTGGTTGCCAAATCGATCTGCCGCACGATCCGGCAGATCGTGAACCAACTGCCCGTTGTACTCGACTGCGGCGGGCACGCCTTGCTCGTAACGCGCAAGCCACGGTTTCTGGTCGTAGATCACAAATTTCTCCTTATACAATTGATGTGCAGAATCGGCTTGCGTTTGGGGGTAGAAGCCATATGGGTTGGTACTAATGCTTATTATAGCTGAGAAAAGGGGCAATTAAAAGAGGAATTGTCAACAATCGAACTGCCTGAAAACAATGTCGAGAAAGCTGGATAGGGCTGCGCCAAGAGCTTGATCAGTTCGCCGACGAGAGCATCTCAATCCAGGAAGGTCAATTTCGCCGTTAAATCTAGATGCAGCCTTCGCCACCAAAAACTTTGACAGCGTCGATCCGGTGAAAGTATACTCTGGGGATGTGATTGTCACTTGTAAGTGGGGCAAACTGATGACCAGCTTGATTCAAAAATATGCCAACGAACCGGTGTGGGCTGTGGTAGGGGCGAGCAACGACCGCAGCAAGTTTGGCAATCGTATCTACCGTACCCTACGCAGCGCCGGCTATCGTGTCTTCGCCGTCAACCCGCGCGAGGACGAAATCGAAGGCGACGTGGCATACAAATCCGTCGCCGATCTCCCCGAAGCCCCGACGGTGGTCGACATGGTGATTCCACCGCGCTTTGCCCTGAGCACCGTACAACAGGCCAAAGACAAAGGCGTCCAAGCGATCTGGTTCCAGCCGGGCTCTGAGGATCCTGAAGCCATTCAGTGGGCCGGCGAGAATGGCCTTGATGTCGTCGAAAGCTGTATCCTCGTACACCATGTGCAGAATCCCGGGAAATAAACGTTATGTCCACCGCACGCGTCAAATGGGTCGAAGACAAAACCTACCTTGGCATTGATATCAATGGCCGCAGCGCCGTCATGAGTGCCGGCGGCGATGGTCCAGGCGTAAGCCCAATGCAAATGTTGCTTTTGGGGTTGGGCGGTTGCACCATGTACGACGTGGTCAACATCCTGCAAAAGCAGCGCCAACTCCTGTCTCATGTTGAGATCGAAATTGCCGGCGAACGGGCTGAAGTGCCGCCTAAGCCGTGGCAGTCGATCCACCTGTACTATATTGTCAGCGGGCGGGATCTCGACGCAACCAAAGTCGAACGTGCCATTGAACTCAGCGTAGAAAAATATTGCGGCGCACACGCTACCCTGTCCGGCGTGGCAACCATCACCCACGATTACGAGATTCGAGAGGAAGGGGTTGGTGATTAGTGATTGGTGATTGGGCCGGAAGTTACCCAATCACCAATCACCAATCCCCCCATCGCTATGTTCAACAAACTGCTTGCCCGTTTTCGCCCTAAACCAGCCCCGTTGCCGTCGAAGCCGCCGGCAGCGCCGCGCCCACGCCCAATCCACGTGACCACGGAGGAGTTTGATCAGCTTGTCCTCGCCAGTGACAAACTCGTTGTCGTCGATTTCTGGGCCGACTGGTGTGAGCCTTGCCATGTCATGGCGGCCTCGATTCAATTTTTTGCGGAAGACTACGATGGGCGCATCCTCGTGGCCAAGGTCGATGTCGAAGAAGAGCCATCCATCGCCGAACGCTACAACTTGATGGGGATTCCCACCATCATCGTCTTTCGCAACGGCGAAGAAATCGACCGCCACACAGGTGTTGTCAATATTCAACAACTCAGCCTGTGGGTGGACAAACTAATTATCTCTAATGAGTACACTTCGGAGTAACCTCTCATGCGGATTTCAAAACTGTTTTTTCAAACGTTGCGACAGGTCTCTGCCGACGCCGATGTGGTGAGCCATCAGTTAATGTTGCGCGCTGGGCTGGTGCGTCAGGTGGCCGCCGGTATCTTTGAATTTCTACCCATGGGCTTGCGCATCAAAAACAAGATCGAAGAGCTCATGCGCAACGAAATGGACGCTATCGACGGTCAGGAAGTGTCGCTGCCGGTTGTGCAGCCCGCTGAGCTATGGGAACGGAGCGGGCGCTGGCAGGCCATCGGCGACGACATGGCCCGCCTCAAAGACCGCAGCGGACGCGACTACTGCCTGGGTATGACCCACGAAGAGGTCATCACCGACATGGCGGCGCAGATCGTCAGCAGCTATCGCCAATTGCCCTTCATGCTCTACCAGATCCAGACCAAATTCCGCGACGAACCCCGTCCTCGCGCCGGATTGATCCGTGTGCGCGAGTTCACCATGAAGGATGGCTATTCCTTCCACGCCGATTTTGACGACCTGGATCGCTACTATCCGCTTGTCTACCAGGCCTATTTCAACATCTTCCGCCGCGCCGGGCTAGAGGTAATCGCCGTGGAAAGCGACACCGGCATGATGGGTGGCACCATGGCCCACGAATTTATGGCCATCACCCCCATCGGCGAGGACACGCTCCTGCTCTGCGATAGTTGCGGATACAAGGCCAACCGCCAGATCGCCACCTTCATCAAGCCCGAACCCGCCGCCGAGGACGCGCTGTCGCTGGAAGAAGTGGAAACGCCCGGCGTCACCACCATCGCTGCCCTGGCCGAGTTTTTGGGGATTCCCGAAAGCCGCACCGCCAAGGCTGTCTTTACGGTGGCTACGGTTGAAGACGCCAAAGGCGCGTCCCGCGACCAGTTTGTCTTCGTGGTGGTGCGCGGCGACATGGAACTCAACGAAACCAAGCTGACCAACGCTGTCAAGGCGCGCAAACTGCGCCCCGCCACCGTCGACGAGATCCGTGCCATTGGTGCCGAACCCGGCTATGGATCGCCTATCGGCATTGATCGCACCAAAGTTCTGCTGGTGGTAGACGACCTAATTGCGCGTAGCCCGAATCTGGTGGCAGGCGCCAATCGGGTGAACTGGCACTACAAGCATGTCAACTACGGGCGCGACTACGAAGCCGACATCGTCGCCGATGTGGTGGCCGCTGCCGACGGCTATGCCTGCCCTGTGTGTGGCAATGCGATGCGCTCTGTGCGTGGTGTGGAAGTGGGCAATATCTTCAAACTAGGCACCAAATACAGCGCAGCAATGGGGGCCACCTACCTCGACGAAAAAGGCGAAAGCCACGCCATGGTGATGGGCTGCTACGGCATCGGTTCTGGTCGCCTGATTGCCAGTGTCATCGAGGCCAGCCACGACGAAAACGGGATCATCTGGCCAGTGAGTATTGCGCCCTATGAACTCTATCTGGTGAGCCTTGCCACCGACCGCACCCCTGAGGTCACCGCGGCGGCGGACGACGTCTACAAGCAACTCGTTGCCGCAGGCGTCGAAGTCCTCTACGACGATCGCGACGAGCGCGCCGGCGTCAAATTCAACGATGCCGACCTGATGGGGTTGCCTCTGCGCCTCACCATAGGCAAGCGCGGCGTAGAAAACGGCGTGGCCGAACTCAAGTTCCGCCGCACCGGCGAAACCCGCGAAGTACCGCTAAACGATCTTGTCAACGGCATTCAGGCGGCCTTGCAAGAAGAGTGGGACGTGTTGAAGGGGCTGTTGAAGGAAGAGAAGATGTAAAACGTGGTGCGTGGGTTCAGGTTATGAGTTCTGGATTGGGAACGAATCTTGTAGCGATAGTGCGTAGTGCGTAGAACCACGAAACTTGGCGGACTACGCACTACGCACTACTAAACCTTGCACCTTCCCAATCAAGGGACAACAACCTCAACCCACGCATCACGCATCACCTTCCCACGGAATCGGACTTACCTCATCGTGGTGTAACTTGCTTTCCCCCGTGCGGTCGATGCGCATAATCAGGCCACAGGCAGGATCGGGGCAGGTGACGCGGCTGTCGGTTTCGATCCAATCTGCGGGGTGATTGCGACGTTGTTTGGCCGATAAGAGCGGCAGCACCGAATTCAGCGCCCACAGGCAGAAATGTCCCCCGTCGGGCAGGGAGAGGCTGCTGCTACGCCGTAAATAGAAACAATCTCCAACCTGCATGTTGCAGGTGCAATTCCCGTTGATCTCCTCTACCACCACCGTCAGATCATAAAGCTCAAACTCGCCGGATCCGTTGCCCGTTTTGCTGCCCAATGCGGCTTCGGCCGACATACGTTCTCTTTCGAGCACTTGCGCATTGATGCACCAGTAAATAAAACGTTCACTGGCCCGATAGGCGGTGAAACCGACCTTTTGCAACACACGCATTGAAGCCACATTGGTGTTTGCCGTCTCCGCACGCACGGAACAGATGCCGGGTTGGGTCAATGCCCATGCCGCAATCGCCTCGACTGCTTCGGACATAAAGCCCTGGTTGCGGAAGGCATCGTCGGTGCCGTAGCCGATCTCCACTTCGCCGTGGTCGTCTGCGGGGCCTTTGAAGCCAAGACCGCCAATCAACTGCTGCTGTGACTTTAAAATAAGCACCCAATAGGTGTACCAAATCTCGTATTGGGGGGCATTGCGCACAAAGTTGATGTCATGAGAAATCACTGGGCGTAACCGTCGCGCCAATTTCTGTTCCGTCTGCGGCAGCCCGAGGACAGTCTCTAGCTGTTGGTAATCGTCGAGCAGTAACTGCATCTGCTCAACCGTGAGTGGAACAATCTTTAGTCTTGGCGTTTCAACATAGTTCATGGCACATGCTTTCTAAAACTTCATCCTAAGATTTTGTGGATATCCATCCTATTCTGACTGATTTCACCGCTTCAAGCAAGTTGGGCACCTGTGTCGGGCGTACTTCAACCTTGAGGCAAGTTTGACCTGCCGGAAAGGGGGTAGCGAGATAAAATTGTACCCCACTGCTGACTTGACCCCTTCCCGGTAGGTTGCCGCCTACCTCTGTCCTTACTCAACGTTGAATGTCGGGCAGGAAGATCGCTCTGCCGCTGGGGGTGACTGTGCCGTTCTGCCGAATGATGACATTGCCAAGCGTCGAGCGGACGAAGTCGCGACCTGCATTGTCGTAGAGCGTGACCGCGGCGAGGACAATCTCTGTCGGCTCGGTGACCCCTGTTTGCAGGAGCGCCCTAATCTCCAGTAGTGAACCGTCGCCGCTGATGGCTGTCGCGTTAGACAGGCTGACGTACAGCCGCCCATGCCGATCATCGTACAAGGTCACCTGGGTGCTGCCGGTTGCCAGACCAATCGGCGAGACCGATCGGAAGCCGGCAATTTTGGCTGGATCGTAGACAAGCACGAAGTCGCCGCCGCGCACCTGCTGTAGCGCCTCGCCGCGCAGGACAAGCACCGCCTCCGCGCCGGGGACAGCACTCAGCACTTCCACGCGCACTGTTGTTGAGGTTTGGGTTGCTTGTTCTGTCATGCCCTCCCGCGTGGATGTAGCCCGGCCTGCGTTGACCTGACGCATGATGAGCGCACTGTCACCGGCGTCGATGATGCCATTGCCGTTGATGTCGCCGCTGTTCAACTCCTGGTCGGTGGCTGGGCGTGTCTGTGCCGAAAGCACCAACGCCTGCATGGCATCCTGCACTGTCGTCACGCCGTCGCCGTTGATATCGCCCAGTCGGTATGCAGTGCCTGCCGCGCCAACAGAAAGTGATCCGTCAATGAGCGTCAGCGCCACCACTTCCGTTTCGGCCGCGCCGACTGTCGCCGTCACCTGGGAGCCGCTGCCGATAGAGGGGGCCACCAGATCTAGCGTTGTCTCTGTACCTGCCGGGCTGAGCACATCGAAATCGATATGAGCCAGTGTCCCCGCGCCGTAGAGTGGTGCCGGTGTGTCAGGCGTTTGCGGCGCAACCTGGATCGACAAGCGCTCGGTGGTGCCGTTTACAGGGGTGACGGTGTAAAGCCATTTGTATTTTTCTGTCAACGCTGCACCGCGGACACCGGTGGGCGAAGCCACGGTGGGGTCATATTCCAGCCAGAGATCGCCGGCGGCGATGCGTAGCCCGTTCACCTGCCCCGCATTGAGCGAGACCAGCACACTTTCTCCACTCACCGTTGCCGGCGCGTTGACCTCGATGTGCAGCCGGCCAAAGGTGGCGCAAGCAACGTTCGACGTCTCTAGCGGGCTGTCGGCTGCGTCCACTGCAACGATGCGGTAGCAATATTCGCTGTCAACCGTGAGAGCGTTGGCTGCGTTGTCATCGGCGTCCACGTAGAAGGTCTCGCCGGTCATGGCCAGGCCCACAAAGTTGCCATTGTCCTGGCGTTGGATGACATAGTTGGTCGTCTCTATCTGTGCAGAGGGATTCCATGTCAACGCGATTGATTTGGGGCCGCCGACTGCGTCGAGATGTAGCGCCTCGGCTGTGGGGGTGGCTGTGACGGCGGGTGTGGGCGCCGACGTGCTCGTTGCCGTCGGCGTTGCCGCCGCAGGCACTACCGTAAGCGACGTGCTGTCGAGGAAGAAGTTGCTGTTGATGGCGTTGTCGTTGCTTATCTGGAAGACGAGATCGCCTGTTTGGCCGCTATAGCTGTTCATGTCAATGGTTGCCTGTGTCCAGGCGGAAGTGGCGGTGCTGCTGCATAGATTGTACTGAGTGAGGAGCGCTCCGCCAAAGCGAACGTCGACACGGTCTTTGCCGCACTGATCCTGAGAGCCGATTCGGTATCGATAAGTAAGCTGCTGCCCCACACCGTTGATCGAAACAGTCTGCGAAATGCTGCCCGTCTCATTCGCAGTGCCACCTAACCAGACGAGATATTCGCCACTGTGAGGGAGGACGGGTAGTGCCACGTCGTCTTTGCTTAGGATCAGCGCGCCTGGGTTGCTGCCGAAGGTGGTTGAGCGTTCGGCCCACGCGCCGTCTGGCCCGGCGTCGAAATCTGGATTCTGTAGGATCTGGCTTGGCGAAGTCGCAATGGGTGTGGGGATGGCTGTGTTGCTGCGCAGGCTAACGTCTTCAAGCAAAAGGCTGCTGGGCGTAGCGCCATCGGTGACAACGTCGAAGCGTAGCGTGCTTTGTGCGCCGGCGGCAAAACCGAGATCGAACGCAGGCGTTTCGAGCCAGCTAGCCGTGGCATTCTGCGCACACAGTTCGAGTGATGTCACCAGGCGGTTGCCCAGGTAGACGTAGAGCATGTCGCGGCCACAGGCATCGGCTGAGCGGATCTGGTAACGGAAGCTGAGAATCGGCGCAACCTGGGGCACCGTCACCTGCTGTGAGAGACGGGCCACTTCGTTGTCCACCGCGCCGAACCAGGCAAGCGATGTGCCGCTGAAGGGCTGTGCTGGGAGTGTCGTTGCGTTGGTTGTGTAGATCCGCTGTTTGATCTGTTGCCCTTCTTCGAGCCAGTCTCCGTTGCGTCCTAGATCAAAGTTGCTGTTGCGCAACACATTGGCGCTGGGCGTCGGCGGGGCCTGTGTAGGCGTTGCCGTCATGGTGGGCGTTGCCGTCTTGGTGGGCGTGGCAGAAGGGGTGGGCGTGTTGGTTTGAGTGGGGGCTTGCGTGGCCGTCGCTGTCGGCGTGGCTGTTGTAGTGGTAGTGGCTGTCGCCGTTGTTGGGGGATTGTTCAATGGGCCTGTGTATGATTCGATCCAATCCACAAAGCGGGAGACACGCGTGTAGACCCCAGGCACATTTGGCTCACCACAGGTGACGCTGCCAAAACTGACTAGCCCGGCAAGCTTCCAATTGCCCGGCGTGCCCGCCACCAGCGGGCCGCCGCTGTCGCCGCCACAGGAGTCTTTGCCGCCCTCTGTGTAGCCGGCGCAAAGCATGTTTGCAGTGATACCATTCCACACCTGTCCACACGCTGCATTCGGCACAATGGGCAAGTCAACTTCCATGAGGATTTGTGATGCGGTTGAACCAGGTGCATTTGAGGTAAGACCCCAACCCGTCACCCAGGTGACTGCGCCAGGACTCACCAACGCATCGTCTGCTGGGCTGCGCAACAGCGGAACGGTGCTCACGAAGGTAGTGGGCGTGGCCGCAGAAGCCAGCCTGAGCAGAGCGATATCGAAATCTAAGGTGCTGTTGTTATAGTTGGGGTGGCGGACGACCTGAGTCACTTGTTTGAACTGTTCGCTGCCATCGTTGACATTGCGCTGGTATTCACCCAACACAACCTGCATCTGCCCCGGCGCGTAGATATTGGTGCCTGAGGTGACACAATGCCCCGCCGTAACAACCCATTCTGGCGCAATCAAGACGCCGCCACAGATGAACCCGGGTGGATACACAACCACTTGCCATGGCCATTCGCCATGCGTCGCCGGTGCACCCCCCACGATACGGGCAACAGGCGCGGGCGTCTCAGTTGGCAGAGGACGTGTTGCATCTGCAAGCGGATCCGGTTGGTCGGCTTGCGCCAAAACGTTCTGTACATCTTCATCGGTACCAACGTCTGCATTTGAATCTTCTAACGAGAACGTGACAAAAACGAGCAAAACCATCAAGACCACAATCGGGAGGAATATTGTACGTTTCATGCGTCTCTCCAGGGCAGGGATACAAGGGCAGTAGGGTCGCCGCAGTCTAATCTGATCATTGTATCGCCCCTGATGACGCTATCCAATCCTATGACCTGCCGACGTTGTTGTCTTCTTGCGTGTAAAGGCAAAAAAACTGGCTGACCCATTGGGCCAGCCAGTTTGTACTGAGTTTGATTGTGAAGTTCGGCTAGATGAACTAGGCCGCCATTTTGTTGCGGGATTCGGCATCGACCCGCTTCAAAATGGTGCTTGCTTCGCCGGCACGCTCTTGGGGCGCACGTACACGCACCATTACCTGACGCTGCTGTAAGTCGTTCTGATAGAGGAAGCGATCTTCTTCTTGAATGCCCATACCCAAAAGCAGACCGAGCAAGCTGCCCAATCCACCACCGGTCAGAGCGCCGATGATCGTAGCAACAAGAACGAAGGCCAACGAAGACGCCGCCCCTGTGGTAAACATGGCAAGACTAATCCCGGCCGCCAGCCCAATCACACCAATCGCAACAGCGCCAACCAGTGTAAAGGCTAAGACCGTCTCAGCCGTTGTGCCACGAGATTCTGCTCCTCGGTAAAGCCGGACTGCCCGCTCTTTGGCTACCGTCTCGGCATCTTCAATCAAGAAGCCTGCACGGGCCAATGCCTGCATGGCGCGCCCCGCATCTTCTTGTTTGTCGTACATACGCACTACCATACGATCGCTCTCTTCTCCGCCAAGCTGTGCAAGCTGAGCAATCGTCATGTTGATCTGCTCACCTTGCGTTTTGACGATTCGCTGCGACTTTTCATCCAGCGATCGGTTGCCGGCCTGTTGGTACATACGCTGGGCCAGCCGTTCACCACGCAAGCTCTCACGCAGCGCAACCTGCTCAACATTCGCCTCACCCAAGGTCAACGCCGTCTTGATGCCGATCCAACCACGATGGATGACACCGAGGGTGTTGCCCACGGCACGGGGCGTACCGCCCAAGCGACGGATTTCATCAGCCAATGTTGCTGCAAATTCGGCGCGTTCTTGGGCATGGCTCTTTAGGATTGCCTTCAAACCCAGGTTACGGACATTCTCGGCCGCAACTAAAAAACCATATTCACTGTCTCGGTTGATACGAAGCAAACGGTTCAGCGTGCTGATACTTTGCGAAGCGGCCATTGGGCTTTCTCCTATAGAATTTGAAATTCACGAGCGGGATTGTTCCACTATAGGTAGGAGGGGCGATGGCTTATGTAGCCGCTATCACAATTACTGGATAATTGCCGTGCAAAACCTGTGCAAAAAGGAACAAGCCTGTGCAATATTGCACAAGTAGGAGACGCGATGATGGGATGATGAAGATGATGGCTCTTAACGCCATCATCTTCATCATCCCATAAATCATGTCATTTATTCGCAGATGTCGCTCTGACCGTTACTGCGCAACGACTTCCTGACTTGCTGTCTGGATCAATGTATCCTCGGGGGCGAGTTGGGCGGCTTGCGACAGATCCGCTGCCACTGCCGGGTCGCTAGGATCGGCGAGGTAGCGCCCCCACGCACGCAGGAAGTAAGCTTCGGCCAATTCCGTTTCAACGCTGAGGGCCTGATCGGCAAAGGAGACAAGGTACTGGCTCAGTTCGGGCACCCATGCTTCTGCCGGGCCGCCGATGATCAACGGTGACTCCATGTTGAAGATTTCAGCAGGCGTCAGCTCGCGCATCAGGTTCACGGCGGCGGCGTAATCGCCGTAAAAGACATAGCTGAGGATAGGGTAACCTCCGTCGACGTAGGCCAGCCGGTTTTCGGCATAGAGCCGGATCTCCTGCGCATTCCAGTAGACGGTTGGATCATTTGGCGCAAGCGCCAACGCCTCTTCGATGAGTTGTAACGCCGTCGGGTAGAGGTTGGCTTCGGCCAGAACAACGGCACGGTTGTTCAGATCCCGCAGATCAGCGGGTGCCGCTTCGGGCAGGGGTGTGAGAGTAACCGGGGAAAGCTGTGTCCCGTCCCAGCGCAGGATCTGCGCCGCGTAGAGGCGGACGCCGCAGGCATAGCAGAAGATGTAGGGATCTGTCGCGTTAAGCACCACTTCCACCCGACCGTCGCCGTCCACGTCGGTGACATCACCTGCGCCGGGGCTTGGGTTGAAGCCCTGAATCAGGTTCACAAACTCGGCGCCGTCCCAGCGCAAGAGATCAAAACAGCCGCTGTGCGCGCCGGCCCCGCCGTCTACCGTGATCCAGAGTTTGTCTTGGCTAATGTCCACGGCATTGACGCCGGTAGCGTCAACGTAGTCGGCGCACTCCAGTTCGATGCGGGCCAGTTCTGTCCATGCGCCGTCAACGTCGTCAAAGATCGCCACAAAGTGGGAGATTAGATCCGGTTGAAAGACGCGTATGCCATAGCTGTGTGCGATCCACAACTCGTTGTCTGCGCCCGGCCCTTCGATAGAGAACGCGTTGACACCATCGAAGCCGTCAGTGCCGCCTTCTGCGCGCAGAGGAATGGTGGCAAGCAGGCTTTGGATCAATGTAGTTGGATCAGATTGTACGGCGGGATCGCTTTCCGGCGCAGGTATTGCTGTTGCCTCTGCTGCTTCTGCTTCGGGCCGAGGCGTGGCGGAGGCATCCTCGGGTTCTGCTTCCGGCATGGCAGTTACCTCGGCAACAACGATATCAGGGCTTTGCGGTTCTACGGCATCGGCGGGGCCACAGGCGGCAAGCAAAAGCATAAGCAGCCCGAAGATCCACCCACGCTGCATGAAACGCTGAGTTGTGTGTTGATTGTGTGGGAGAGACACAGGGTGTTTCCTTTCTTGTGGGAGAAAATGATGATACATAGATAGACGCCTGCATAGCGCAGACGGTTCCTGAGCCATTTTAATCTGGGGCAGCAACCTTCCAGGAAGGGGTTAGCGAGATAGAGTGAGCGGCACCACACTTTTGATCCCTTCCCAGAAGGTCGATCTCGCCCCTACGTGGGAAGCATCCCCATGTTTGCGTTCGGCTTTGCCTATGGTGATAATGAACTGACGTGCTTATAAAAACGACCCGCACCCGTGAAGGACTCCCTATGATTACCCTACCGCCCGAGGCATTTGTTCGTGCGGATGAGAGTGACGACGAACGCTTCTACTCATTCCCTCGCTTTGTGACCCACCTGGACGATGAAGCAATTGCCCAGGTTACTTCACTTTACCGCACCTATCTCCCTGCCGACGGTGTGATTTTGGATCTAATGAGTAGCTGGGTCAGCCATCTGCCCAAGTACGTAAACTATACACGCGTCGTTGGGCACGGCTTGAATGCCGACGAATTGGCCGCCAACCCGGTTTTCGATGAAACCTTTGTGCAAAACCTCAACCGCCACTCACAATTGCCCTATTCGGCAAACCATTTCGACGGTGTCGTCTGTTGTGTTTCGGTACAGTACATAACGCAGCCGGTGGACATTTTCTGTGAGGTGGCGCGGGTGCTCAAAGCTGATGCGCCCTTTGTGGTTAGCTTTTCGAACCGTTGTTTCCCGTCTAAAGCTGTGCAAGCCTGGCTAAATCTGGACGATATCGGCCACATTCGTCTGGTTGAGCACTACTTCGAGAAATCAGAAGCATTTCGGCCCACCATTGTCTACAAGTGGCGTCCACCTGTAGGGGATCCACTTTTTGCCGTGATTGGCTTTGCTCGATAGAAAAAGGACACCTCCATGTCGATGCCGAAACGTGAATACCTGCTCTACGGACAGGAATTCAAGGCCGATCCCTTCCCCATTTACGCCCGCATGCGCGAAGACGACCCAATCTGCTACCATGTCGGCATTACCGGCGAAAACTCACTCTGGTTCGTCAGCCGCTACGAAGACGTGCAGACCGTTCTCCGCGAGCATAGACGTTTTGTCAAAAACTGGCGCAGTACGCGCACCCCCGAGGAACTGGCTAAACTTCAGCCTGCATCCGAATTGACGCAACTGCTCGATCACCACATGCTCAACGCCGACGGGGCAGACCATGCCCGCCTGCGTAGCCTGGTCAACAAAGTTTTTACCACCAAAATGATCAACCAGCAGCGCGAACAGATACAGTCCATCGCCGACCGGCTCATTGACGACGTGGCCGCGCATGGCGAAATGGACCTGATCGACGATTTCGCCTTCCCGCTGCCCATCGTCGTCATCGCGCAGATTCTCGGCATTCCGCCCGAAGACCGCGACCGCTTCCGCGCCTGGTCGAACGCCTTTGTCACGCCGACCCTCAGCGAAGCGGAATGGCAAGAGGCCGCCGTGCTCCTCACCCAATTTGTGGCCTACCTGCGCCAACTCTTCGATGAGCGCCGCCGCTCGCCCAAAGATGATCTGATCACCGGGCTGTTACAGGCCGAAGAAGACGGCCAACGTCTAAACGAACAGGAACTCTTCGCCATGGTGATTCTGCTCATTACCGCCGGCCATGAAACGACGGTGAACCTCATTGGCAATGCCATGCGCGCCCTCTTCGCCCACCCCGATCAGATGACTAAACTGCGCGAGGAGCCGTCTTTGATCGGTAACGCCGTCGAGGAGTTCCTGCGCTACGACGGCCCGGTGGATCGGGCCACCATGCGCTTTGCCGCCGAAGACACCGAACTCGGCGGCTTCACCATCCGTCGCGGCGAAACCATCGTGCCGTTGTTGATCAGTGCCAACCGCGATCCTCGCGCCTTCGACAACCCCGACGATCTCGACATCACCCGCCAGCCTGGCAAACACCTGGGCTTCGGTTTTGGTGTCCACTACTGTGTGGGCGCACCGCTGGCGCGCATGGAAGGCGCTATCGCCATCAACACGCTCCTGCGCCGCCTGCCCAACCTACGCCTGACGGCAGAAATCTCAGCGCTTGAGTGGTCAATTGTGCCACTTTTTCACGGTACATCACATCTTCCAGTCAAGTGGGATGAATGAAGAATAAAGAGTGGGTAGACGATGCTACTCGCCAATTGGCAAGCGCCACCCTCAACACAATCTTTATTCTTCATTCATCTCTTTTCCCTCTCAAAAACATATCGCGCAGGTATATTGACAACCCCCGCGCTTTATGAAATGATCACCTGGTAATTGCCCATACGTTGGTCCCCAAGCTGGCTGCTCCGGCAGTCAGCTTTGCTATTGGGGCAATTTCCCGTTCCTTTTTCGTTCCGTTTTGTGCTGGAAGCACAGAGGCATTCACCCGATGTACACAACGACTGATGACGCTTGTGGAATACATCTTATTACCGACCGCACCTACACCAAAGGAGAGTTGATCTACCAGATCGAAAACTACCAGATCGTGACAAAGCCGACCTACCAAACCATTCAAATTGGTCGGTCTTTGCATCTGGAGGAACTCGGCATCATCGCCTACATGAACCATTCATGCCAGCCGAACACCCTCGTTGACACCACGAATCTCGCCATTCGCGCCACCCGAGAAATCGCTATTGGCGAATCACTTACCTTTTTTTATCCATCAACAGAATGGGAAATGGATCGCCCCTTTGTATGCCTGTGCGGTGCACCTTCCTGTGTGCGCCTGGTGGCAGGGGCAAAGTACCTCTCTGTGGATGTTCTACGCCGTTACTTCATCAACCAGCATATTCGCGAGCTTATCTCGGCTGCTCTTGTTGAATCTGCCCTGATCGAAGAAACATCACATACCGTGCCTTTCTTGCCCACTGGGTTGGGTCGACCAAACAGTGGATACTTTGCAAACGGGATGGCGTAAAATGCGATTCTGTATCCTCTACGATAGCTACGCCCAATCCAATTCACCGCTCAAAGATGTGGATCTGCCCGGCGACCCGGCGGCCCATCTGCCCGAAGACGCCGAAGTTGAGTATCACGTGATCCACAAGGCGACGGCGGTAAAGCAGATCATCGAACTCTCGAAGCGCAATTTCGATGTATTCATCAATGTCTGCGACGGCGCCTGGGACGAGGATCGCCCCGGCGTCGAAGTGGTACAAGCGCTGGAACGCCTTGGCCTGGCCTTCACCGGCGCGGACGCCAATTTCTACGAACCTTCCCGCGAAAAAATGAAGTTGGTCTGCCACTACTGGGGCATCAAAACGCCTGCCTACGTCTTCGCCTACTGCGACGACGATGTGCAGCGCGCCGCCGCCACCCTGAACTACCCCATGATCGTCAAACACGCCAGCAGCTACGGTAGCATCGGCATGACACGCGAGTCTCGTGTCACCTCGGTGGATGCGTTGCACCGCCAGGCGCGCAAGATGATCGACGAGTTTGGGGCGGCGCTAATCGAAGAGTTCATCGAAGGGCGCGAGTTCACGGCGCTGGTGGCCGAAAATGTAGACGACCCCATGAACCCATTCGTCTACCAACCCATCGAATACCGCTTTCCGCCCGGTGAAACCTTTAAGCACTTCGACATGAAGTGGATCGACTTCCGCGCCATGATCGGTTTTCCTGTCACCGATCCTGAACTCAGCCGCCGCCTGCAAGAGATGAGCAAACGCCTCTTTGTCGGCCTCAAAGGCACAGGCTACGGCCGCTGTGACATCCGCATGAACGCCGCCTACGAACTCTACCTGCTGGAGATCAACCCCAACTGCGGCATGTTCTACCCGCCCGAAGACCCAGGCAGCGCTGATCTCTGCCTCTTCTACGATCCAGAGGGTTACCCAGCCTTCATGCGCGCCATCATTGCGGCAGCGCTCAAGCGCAAAGAAGAACGCAGCCGCAATTGGACGTTGGCGCTAAACCCCACCAGCAACTATGGCATGGTCGCTACCGACGATATTGCCCCCGGCGAGCTGATGGTGGCCTACGAAGAGCAGCCGCATGTGTTGGTGAGTAAGAGTCACGTCTTCGCCAACTGGGGGGAACCCAAACGGAGCTGGTTCCCCCAGTACGCCTACCCGGTGACGGATGAACTCTATGTGATGTGGAGTGATGAACCCACCGATTGGAAGCCGCTTAACCACGCATGTGATCCCAATGCATGGCTAAGTGGACTCGATTTGGTGGCGCGTCGCCCTATCCGCGCCGGCGAACCGATCACGGTGGACTATGCCACCTTCTGCAACGAGATCATGAAAGACTTCGACTGCCACTGCGGATCGCCCAACTGTCGCGGCGTCGTTCGTGGCACCGACTATCTAGAGCCGTTCGTCGAGCAGTACGGCGAACATGTCTCTGACTACGTGCGCCGCAAACGCAGCGAACGACAGAACGTCCTTACGACGGCGTAGAGACAAAGAGCGATGAATGAAGAATGAAGATTGAGTGGCGCAAGTTGGTCGCGCTATCCAATCGTCATTCTTCATTCATTGAATATTTGACCGCCGGCAGCACCTTTTCGCCCAACAGCCTGAGCCCGTTTTCGCTGGTGATGCCGTGGGGCGTGCCAAATTCCACACGGTCGGCCCCTTTGGCGAGGATGGCGAGGGCCTGCTCGGCGATGTCGTTGGGTGTGCCGGCGAAGGCAAATTTGGCCAGGATCTCATCGGAAACGGCGGCGGCGGCGGCATCATAATCATAGCGGGCGGCGGCGGCCTTGATCCGATCCATGCGATCCGGCTCGATCTGCACTGTCGGATCCAATTCGGCGATGACGGGGAGGTAGAGCGCCACCTCGCGGGCAGCCTTCTGGCGGGCGGCGCGTCCATCTTCGTCTACCACCGTCACCGCGCCGACCACAATGCCGATCTCGTCTGCGCTGCGCCCTTGTTCGGGGCCATGTTTGGCGATAAGGCCGCGCATCCACGGCGAGACGTCGGGGTTGGCCGAACCGCCAATCTTCACCTCGCTGATGTAGGGCAGGCAGGCGCGCAGCGTCTGTTCGCCCCATGAACCGAGCAGAAAGGGCACATCCGGGCGCAGGATTGGCCAGCGGAAGGCATCACCACCGGCCACGGGGAAGATGTCACCGGGCAGCGGCTCTTTCGATTGCGACAGCAGGTGACGTACAGCAGCGAAGCTTTCCTTAAGCGCCGTCACCACCCGTTTGGGCTGAATACCCACGAAATCGAGCCAACCGCCACGGGCGATGCCCAGGTAGGCGCGACCCTGGCTGGCCTCGTCGATAAGGGCGATGTTGGCGGCCAAGTTGACAGGGTGGCTGGTGAAAGGATTCACTGCCGCCGTGCCAATGCGCACCCGTTTCGTGGCCCTGGCAACCTCTAGCAACGGCAGCCAGGACGGTTGATAGAGCATGTCGTTGTAGACGGTGACGCCGTCGAAGCCGTAGGTTTCGGCCTGCGCCGCTAATGCACCGTAGGCAGACAAAGGTTTGTCGGTCTGGAAGGCAATCGTAATCGATTTGGGCATGGTCGTCGGTTTCTTGGTGGTAGGTGGAGGTGATTGGTGATTTGTGATTGGTGATTCGGCTTGTCAATGGGCTTGCGAATAGGGGATCTGTGTTCCTGGCGAGCCGATAGAAGCGTAATTTTGTACGCCTCATCTCTGGCCCAATCACCCATTACAAATCACCAATCACCTCCCCAATATAGCACAGTGACACCTGTAAACCTGTGTTACAATGGCTCCAAACACCGCACCAACAAAGGATCACCATATGACCATCATGCCAATATTCCGCCCTTATCACCCCGATGATTTGCCCGCTGTAAAGCAGTTTATTGGGGAACGATTGCTCGCCGCGGACATGGTCGGCTTTCACCCTGGCGATATCGTCCACTGGATGACAAACGCCTACCGCGGACGTGATCTTGAGCGTCATTTCTTTCTCTGTTGCGATATTCGTGGCGATATCCTGGCGCTGGCCGAGTTGCCGCCGGTGCGTTTGGCATTTTTCCCGCTGGTGGTGCGTTGGGATCTGAGTGGTTCCACCCTGGATCGCGAGATGTTGGCCTGGTGCGCCGCCGAAGTCGCCCAGCGTATGCGCATCGAGGGCAGCGATAAAACGAGCGTTGGCACCGAAACACATGACACCGACACAGGGCGCATTGCCAACCTGCTGGCGCTCGGCTTCGAACCGTCGGCGGAGGACGTGCCCGACGCGCTGACCCGCCGTTCCTTGCTCGATCCCATCACCGTCCCTGTGCTGCCCGCCGGTTTCTCGATTCAGTCGAACCTGGACGACAGCCACGCCGAAGCGCTGGGGATCGTCCACGCCGCGGCCTTCAATTCCAAGTGGAAAGGAGATGAGTACGCCACCGTCATGCGAGCACCGGGCTTTCAACGCGAGAACGAACTCGTCGTCGTCGCGCCAGACGGGCAATTCGCCAACTTCCTCGTCTACTGGATCGATTCTGTCTCCCAAAGTGGGCTTTTCGAGCCAGTTGGCTGCCACCCCGACTTTCGCCGCCGTGGACTGACGCAGATCCTCATGCTTGAAGCTATGCGCCGCATGCAATCCATCGGCCTGACCAGCGCTTTTGTGCGGCACGAGACGCAAAATGAGGCGGCCGCTCAACTGTACGCTTCAGTCGGGTTCCAGCGCGTCGCCAACATCCCCGTATACCGCAAGCCGCTGGACGGATTGCTATCAGAATAGAACGCAGATAAGGTGGATTATGCAGATCCCAAAAGGATCAATCCGTTAAATCCGCCTGATCCGCTCAATCCGTGTTCTATCTCTGCGATGCTGTCCCAAAACCGGTTTTGAATTGCCTCTCAGTTTGATCTGGGGTAAAGTAAATTTTTGCGTTAAGTACGCTGAATCTATTTCCCCGAGGTTTTGTTATGGCAAATGAATCTTATGGTCCGGCAGATCCAGTGCAAGCGCCACTGGTGACAGAATTACCCGCCGACGACCAGTCGCTATCGGTGCAGCGTCGTGTCTTCAACATGGCGTGGCCTGTGATCAGCGAAAACTTTCTGCAGACCATGTTGGGCATCGTCGATATGCTGATGGTTGCCCGCCTGGGCGCAGCGGCGATTGCCGGTGTGGGCAGCGCCCAACAGGTAATGTTCTTCTTGATTTCGGCGTTGAGCGCGCTTAGCGTAGGGAGCTCGGTGTTGGTGGCGCAGGCCGTCGGCGCCAGAAAGTTCGGCGACGCCTCAATCTTTGCACGTCAGTCGCTGGTATGGAGCGTCTGTTTCTCCATCCCGTTGGCGATTGCCGGCTATCTCGCTTCGGGCGCGATTATGTCTGTCTTTGGGCTGGAGCCTGAGGTGGCGAAGATCGGTACGGAGTACTTGCAAGTGACCATGGCCACCGTGGTCGTGTTGATTTTGCTCTTCATCGGTGGCGGCGCGCTGCGCGGCGCAGGCGACTCACGCACCCCCATGCAGGTGACGGCACTGGCGAATGTGGTCAATGTGGTGCTGAGCTATGCACTGATCTTCGGTGCATGGGGTTTCCCTGAGATGGGGGTGGTAGGCAGCGCTTGGGGAACGTTTTACTCGCGGGCGCTAGCTGTGGTGCTGCTTTTTGCCGTCATGTGGAAGGGGCGCGGTGGGGTATCCATCCGTGGCCGATTGGGCTGGTTTCCCCAGTTTCGGGTGGCCCGTTCGGTGCTCAATATCGGCATCCCGGCTGCGCTGGAACAGATGTTGACCATGGGTGGCTTTTTTGTACTTACTATCCTCGTCGCCAGGTTGGGGACGATTACATTGGCGGCGCACCGGATTGCCTTTAACGCGTTGTCGCTTTCCTTTTTGCCGGGGATCGGCTTTGGTGTCGCCGCCACGGCGTTGGTGGGGCAGAGCCTGGGCGCTCGGCGTTTAGACGAAGGCCATCTAGCCACACGGATCGCCACCTTCTGGTCGGTTATGTGGATGAGCGGCATGGGTGCGCTGATCTTCATCTTTGCGCCGCAGATCATTTCGCTCTATAGCACTGATCCAGAAGTCATCGCCGTTGGTACAGCGGGGATGCGGGTGGTGGCGCTGGCGCAGCCCTTCTGGGGGGTGCTGTTTGTACAGTCCGGCGCACTGCGTGGGCTGGGCAATACTCGCTTGCCGTTGCGTGTCAACACCGTGGGTATTTGGGCGGCTGTGACCATTTCGTGGATTTTGATCGAGACAGTGGGGGGGGGGCTGGCTGCGGTGTGGGGTGCCTTTCTGATCACCGCGCCGATCACGTCGACGCTGCTCTGGTGGCGCTTCCGGCAGGAAGTGAAAGCTGAGCCGGTGGCAGTGGCGCTCAGTGCAGCAGACTGACCAGGGAAGACAGGACAAGCATGACCGAGCAACGCTACCCCATTCCGCAACAACGTCACCGCGTTGAGGAAGAGATCTTGCGTAGCCGCTTTATCACGACGGTGGAATTTGCCCCCACCGTTGAGGCGGCGCGGGCCTTCATCGACGAGATGCGCCAGGAATTCGCCGACGCCAGCCACAACTGCTGGGCCTATCTCGTGGGGCCACCTGCATCCACGGCGCAGATAGGCATGAGTGACGACGGCGAACCGCACGGCACGGCGGGCCGCCCGATGTTTACCGTCCTTCAACACAGCGGCGTTGGAGATATTGTGACCGTGGTCACCCGTTACTTCGGCGGCACGTTGTTGGGCAAAGGGGGGCTGGTCAAAGCGTACAGTGGCGGTGTTCAATACGCGCTAGAGTCGCTGCCGCGCATGGACAAAGTGCCCAAATGCGAAGTTTGGCTGGTAATCGACTACAGCAACGTCACTTCGCTCCAGCGTCTGCTCCCAGATTACGAGGCCGAAGTGCTAGGCGAAGACTACGCCGTCGACGTCACCTTTCATCTACAGTTGCCCCTCTCCTACGCCGAACGCTTCCAAGACGACGTGACAGAGTTGACGAATGGGCAGGCGCTAATCGAAGTAAAGGAGAACAATGAGTAAGGAGTAGGCCAAGTATGATCCCAGGTAAACTTGAACGAGTAGGCGTTCAAGTAAAGGGAAATCAGGCTTGGCCTACTCCTTACTCATTGTTCTCCTTTACTCATTGTTTAATTATCCCCATCCCAAGCGCCAACGGCCCGGCATGGACGGCCACTGCCGCCGTCACGGGCTCGATCATCAAGTTGGGTTGATTCCTGACCAACGGTGATAGGGCGCTTGCCAGTTCGGCGGCCTCGTCGGGAACCTGGATGTGCATGACCCCAAGCGCGTACAGGGGCTGCACTGCTTGCACCGTCTCCACCAACCAATTGATCCCCTTTTTGCGGCTGCGCGCCCTCGCCACCACGTCCAGAGAATTGCGGGTGATACGCAACACTGGTTTGATGTTGAGGACGTTGGCGATCAACTCGCCGACGCGTCCGATGCGTCCACCACGGCGGATGTATTCCAGGGTGTCGAGCAGGGCGTAGAGTTCGGTGCGGTCGGCTGTCTGTCGCAATTGGGTGGCGGCGTCTTCGAGTTTGGCGCCCGCTTCAACAAGACGAACTGCTTCGAGGACAAGCAATCCAAGTGCCATGCCCACGGTGCCGCTGTCGATCAATTCCACCTGAAACGGATGGTCTTGGGCGGCGAGGCGAGCGCCGTTGTAGGTACCGCTGAAAGTACTTCCAACGAAAAGCCCAAGCACCTGGTCGGCCCCGCGGCGTTTCGCTTCTGTGAAAGCAGCGGCGTAGTCTTCGCCGGCGGGTAGCGATGTGGTCGGTGTAGCGCTGCTTGAATAGAGTCGCTCAAACAGCTCTTCTGCCGTGAGATCCACTCCTTCTTTGTAGATCTGATCCCCAATGTGAACCTGGCAGGGTACAACGATCAGATTCGCTCGTTCAATAACTTCTTTCGGCAGACCGCATGTACTGTCGGTCATGATGGCGATTTGGGTCATGGTGAGGCGTCCTTTGGCGCTGGCTTATTCAATGGCAAGGATATAGCTGTAGTGCGGTTGCCCGCCGGAAAGCACTTCGAAAGAGAGATGGGGGTAGATCTCCTCTAGTGTGGCGGCTAAAGCTGCGGCCCCGTCGTGGGTTACAGCGTCACCGTAGAAGATGGAAACGATCTCGTAGCGGGCTAGATCAATGCGCGCCAGGAGATCGTGGATCACGGCGTCGTCGTCATCGCCGCGGCTGGTCAACTGGCCGTCGAGCAGGCCGATGCAGTCTCCCTCTTGAATGGCAATGTTGTTGATATTGGTTGTGCGTACGGCGCGGGTGATTTCCACCGTCACCACTTCGTGCATGGCTTCGGCCATGGTTTCGGCGTTGGCTTCGCCGCCGCCACTGTAATCAAAAGCCATTAGGGCGGCGAAACCTTGTGGTGCACTGCGGCTCGGCACCACGTAAACAGGACATTCGGCCAGATCACGGGCCTGCTGCGCTGCCATGATCACGTTTTTGTTGTTTGGGAGCAGGATGACGGCCTGGGCGGCCACCGATTCAATTGCCTGGAGGAAGTCTTCGGTACTTGGGTTCATGGTCTGCCCGCCGCGAATGATGGCGCTGGCGCCCAGGGCACGGAAGTGATCGGCCAACCCATCTCCGGCGGCGACCGCCACGATGCCTACGCCGGTTAAGGATTCGGTGGACAGTTGTGGCTTTGCCGGTGTGGATGTAGCCATCTTTTCGGCGAAGTTCTGGAATTGCAGATCCATGTTCTCGATGACAACATCGTCAATCATTCCCAGCGATATGGCATAGGCCAGGGCTGGGGCCGGGCTAAGTGCGTGGACGTGTACTTTGATCAGATCCGGCGTGCCGATGACCAACGGGCAGTCGCCCATCTGGTTGATCTGTTCGCGTACTGCTTCTACGTCTAGCCCTTCGCCTTTAATCAGGAATTGGATGTCGTAGCCATAGCGGCCATCGGCAAGGGGCGCAGGTGGGTTGTCTAGTTGTACGCTGTGTTCGGCGACAACAGCTTGCGGGCCCGACGGGTAGATCTCATATTCGGAGTGGGCGATGGTGCGTTCACCGCGCAGATAGCGGCCAATGCCTTCGAAGATGGTTACCAATCCTTGTCCGCCGCTGTCAACAACGCCGGCGTCCTTGAGGACGGGGAGCATGTCCGGCGTCTTTTCCAACGTCTGCCGCGCCGACAGGGTGATGCGGTTGATCTGCTCGCGTATATCGTTGGTGTCGAGCGCCGCTTCTGCCGCCGAGTCGGCAATCGAGCGAATTACAGTGAGGATGGTCCCTTCCACGGGTTTCATCACGGCGTTGTAGGCGCTGTCTGATGCGCGCCTGAGTGCATCTGCCATGTCTTGTGTGGTGTAGGATTGCTTTCCTTCTGTGGCCCGGGCAAAACCGTTGAGAATCTGAGACAAGATCACGCCGGAGTTGCCACGTGCACCTTTGATCGCGCCCAGGGCAAGTTGGCGTGCCGTTTCGGCTGCATCATGCGATGCCTGTTCCGCAGATTGCTTGATGGCGCTGCGAAGTGTGAGCAGCATATTGGTGCCGGTGTCGCCATCAGGCACAGGAAAGACATTGAGCGCGTTGATGTTGGCCGCTTGGGCTTCGAGCCAATGCAACGCCGACTCGAAGGCTTGCTGTAAGCGTGTCCCGTCTAACGTAGTAACAGCTTGCTCGTCGGCCGTCGGTTCTGCCGATGGGATATGGGCATCCTCTCGGTCGTCCTCACCATGGTGGTTGGTCTCCACCACATGCGCCGAGTGGTTGCGCTGCTCTTCTTCCACTGTAATCTCCTTCTGTCTGTTGTCTCAAACTGTGGCCGTGCGTAGGCTGAAACGGCACAGGAGCGTGGTGGGGGGACGCACCGGTTTTTTGCTGAGGCCGTTGTCTACAACACAGGTAGAGATGTGTGAAGTGTTGTGCTGTATTTTATAACACCTGTGGACGAAAACAGTTACTATGATTCTTTTGTTATAACGATTCAGGCACCACACACTGGCCAGGAGAACAATTGGCATTCACACCTGAATCGTTACAACGAAGATCTAATGTGTAAGTATCACCTGTCCCCATCGCTTCCCGTGCTTGAGTTGGTGGCATCCACAGTGCAACAAAAAGCGCTCCACCGGTTGGGGAGCGCTCAATGTGCCTGGTGATCTGCTGCTTACCGCCTAACTGGTGTAGTGCGGTTCACTGGCGTGGCGGAGATTGTCTTCGATTCGGTTGCGGTTGTTGTACATGGAGTCATTCTCCGCCATGGCAAGCAGAATCTCTATGATCTCATCCTCTGTGAATGCGGCGTGGGGAGTCTCCTGCGCTCTAGCTGCAACCATGATATTGAGCGACGCAGCGAGATAGGGTTTTGTTGCGAGAGATGCCATTTATAATTCCTTTCGGCAGTCGAACATTCTATTACATATGTTCGTCTGTTATCGCCTGTATCAACATGGGAAGATACGGCTAAGCCAAAAGGACCGACTTAGGACAATGGTCTGTCAGTAAATTATGGGATGAACTCACGGGATGTTGATTTCGAGCACATCTTTGAGGAAATCTTGCCCAACGATGATGCGCATATCCACATTTTCGGAAACAACCAGGCCGTTGAGTACGGGCAAATCAGGCGGTAGTTGTAACGTGCCGTTGATCTTGCTGACGAGCGCTTCGTCTATGTTGTAGTTGACCAACAAGGTGCGCCGGTAGTCGCTGCGGTCGGCGTCGCCGATGGCAATCACCTGCCAACCTTCGGCCTGTAGTAAATCGCGGATACGGGCGGCAATGCCGGGATAATTCGTGCCGTTTAGCACTTCGAGCCTTACTTCAGAGGGGTTACGCACAATGGGTGGATTTTGGGGATCAAGATCGGCAGCGCCTGCGGTGATCGCAGAGACAGCGCCGGCAGATAAAAGTGCGTCTGAAATGCTGCTGACGGGTGTATCAAATATCTGTAACAACGCGGCACGCACTCGACTACGATCCGGAATGAGGATCCAGGCGCCTTCTTCACTATAACTTTCCTCGCCATAGCGGTTGTCAAGCACCAGCCGTTGTACGTTGTCTAGGCCGTTGTGCCGCATGTAGTTGGCCAGGTCAATCGCTACCTGTAGAGGAATATCCGTGCCAAAACTGTCGCGCATGGTCGCGGTCAACGCCGGGCCTCTGGAAACCAGTGTCGGGATCATGTCGGCTGCGAGGACCTTGTCGACAACAGATTGGATCACCTGTTGTTGGCGGCTGGCGCGGTAGTAATCACTGTCGCCATGACGGGTGCGTACATACTTGAGCGATGTCTCGCCATCAAGGTGGTGTTGCCCGGCGTCAAGATGGAAGAGTTCCACACCGTAATCAGGGGTAGGATACTGTTCGTCGTGGATGGTACGTTCAACAAAAACGTCTACACCGCCGATCAGATCAATGAAGCGGACAAAGCCGTTAAAGTTGACGCGCACATAATAGTCCACCGGGCGACCGATGAAGCTGCTCACCGTGTCTTTGGCCAGTTGGGGGCCGCCACCTGGATACTTACGCCGTTCGCCAATGACATAGGCCGTGTTGATCTTGGTTGTAATGTCGTAGCCGGGGATGGGCACCCACAGGTCACGAGGAAGTGAGATCAAGCTGGCTGAGTTATGGCGTAGATCGAGTGATACGAGCATCATGGTGTCAGTATGCGCCGGTCCATACTCGTCTTCGCGTTCGTCGGTGCCAAGCAACAGGATATTTATGCGCTCTTGAGGCAGATCCTTGGCAAGGTCAACCGCAACAGATGAACCAGGCGCTGTGCGATCCTCGTTCTCCATCTGCGGGGCTTCCTGTAGATTGCCTTCTGAATCAATTGTGATACTGCCAATGGCAGATAGATCTGGCAACGGAAACCGTGCCGTGGTGTAGCTGCGTGCTGTTTCGTAGAGCAGCGTACCCACGAGGCCGGCAATCGAGAGGATGAGCAGGGTATAAAACGAACCTAAAACAATCGCCAATAAGCGTTTGAGTGGGGTGACTGTCGGGTTCGGTTTCGGCATCTTTGGGGCCATATATGGTCGAATGTTTTGTTCAGGCATATGGATTGAAGTATATCATAGTGCATGGTACGGTACCCAAAAACACTAAACCATACCTTACTCTATATAAGAAGGTTGTCAGGTCCGTATTCTTACGTACTTCGGTGTCGTTTGAAGTACGTAGTGTAAGCGCCACACAGCGGTCTGTATAAAGTTACCGTGGCAAACTGTGCGCGTAGAGCGAAGTCTGTGTCAAGATAAAAAGTGTGCCGGTGACATTGTCCAGGTAGAGGCCACGCAACCCGCGTAGCGCGTTGTTTTCCGCCGCCTGGAATTGCTCGACGTAATTCCCCTGTTTGTTGAAGACCAGGATACGATCCTGGCTGCCGTCGGCGAGATAGACATTGTCATCGGCATCAGCACCGATGGTCATATCCACCATGCGACCGGTGAGCCCAGCGCTGTTGTCTAGACTAAATGGCAGTTGCCCTCCCTGCCGGTAGCGCAGAACCAACCCGTCTTCGTTTAGCAGCCAGATGTCGCCGTCGATGGCGGTTGCCACAACACCGGCCAGGTTGGCCTGTACTTGGGGATCGAACCAGTTGCTGGGTGCTTCATCGTAACCCAGCCCAGCCGGCGAGTAGCGCCAGATTTGGTTCTGCTGTTCATCTAGGAGATAAAGCCGGCCCGTATAGCTTTCAAGCTGGCTGATGCTGCGCAACTGATCTGCTCCGGCCATTCGTACGTAGGTGGCTTCATCTACATTGTTGTAGCGGAAGATATTGTTGTTGCGGTCGAGAATCAACAGGCTGGCCTTGTCGGCAAAGCCGGCGATGCGCGCCTGCCAGGCAATGTCCACAATACGCCCCACCGTAACACCTTCCACTACATCGCCTTCACGTAGGATGATGCCGTGATTTTCCTGGATGGTGCTGCGGCTTGGATCGGTGCGGAAGAACTCTACCACCTGACGCCCTGTGTCGAGGACATAAACATCTTGATCGAAGACGACCACACGATGTGGATCGGCGTCGCTTGGAAAGCTGTGTAATGGAAAGTCGAGCGAGTAGAGCGAGCGAACCTGGAGTAGGCTCTGTAACTCGGCCCGAATTTGTTCAGACAGGGCGCGAATGCGTTCGTTCACGCCGATCAGCGCAATGGCCTCATTCAGATAACGTTGTGCTTCACCCAATGCAGCGCGTGCGCCGCTATCATCGTCGATGGTGAGCGCTTGTTGTGCCCTCAGCAGTTGCGACTCAGCTAGTTCGACCAGCTTAATGCCTTCCGCCTGGTTGGCCGCACCCCGTTGCAAGTAGACTGCGCCAACGGTGGCGAAGGCAAGGAGCGGAATCAAAATGGCCAGCAGTATAAAGAGGCGCGCCCGGCTGCCTTTTGTGCGTTCCGGCGGCGTATAACGAGGACGTTCCAGCACAGGATCATCGTCGTCTTCGTCTGCCAGGCTGGGGAGTGCGCCGACCCACTCCGGTGATTGTTGCACACCCCGGTTGCGATCCGGCAGCATTTGGGTGATCCACGAGCCCACACGTTGCCCCGTCTGCCGCGACCATGTGCCGACTGCACCAATCGCCCCACCTACCGCCGACCCGATCTGCGTGGGATCAGTGCGTCTGGCGCGCGCTTCTGAAGCGGCATCTGGCTCGATCAATTCAATTTCGTCGATGGCGTAGCGACGTGGCCGCGGCGGTTCGGCGTGTCGTGAGGGCGTTGACACCTTCTGCGGTTTTTGTACTATGCTCTCGTCGTCCCATACAGCGGGGACTTCATTAACAGTTGGTATGTCGCGTACCGGCGGCGTCGCACCCAATGCTGTGGGCAGACCACTGAGCGCGTTGCGGTTCTGTTTTGCTGCAACAGGTGTCTCTTTGGCAAGGACTACCAGCAACCCCAACACCTCCGCGCCATTGATCTGTTTCCGCAGGTAGGCAACCACATCGAAACGGTTTTCTGCTGTGGCTGTGGTAATGGCACCGGCCACTGTTTTTACTGTGGTCAGTAGGATCCAGTCACTTTCGCCTAAAAAGAGTACGTCGCCCTCAGTGATCTGCTGCCGGTAAACGGTGACCATGGGCGCTTCGTCACCGCCCAGCGGGCTGGTGTAATGTCGCGGGCCAGGTGGGAATTGATCCACGCGCTGATCGGTTGAAAGCATCGCCAACGATGGCCCCGCCGCCGTCATGATCAGGTAATCGTTGACCAAAGCCGCACAGACAATCCCTGCACGCAGATCTGTGCCTGGGCTGCGCTGGTTGATCTGTTGTAACACTGTGTGCCCTGCCAGAATCGCCTCACGCAGCACCGCACTGACGCTGCCGGCGGCGCTGTAGTAGATCTCCTCGATGCGGCTGTGAATCTGGCGCAAGGCTTGATTGCGTACTGGGCTTTCCCCCATTAGTTCAAGCAGAATGTAGAGGTTGCCGCGCTGTGCCTGTGGGCTATTGGGTTCCGGCTCAACAACCCGAATCCCAGGCGCTCGCGTGCTGCGGCTGTCTAAAAAGAGGGCCAGATGGGTTTGCAATGGAGTCGATTTGGCGGCTCTAGGCATTGTTGTGTGTACCAAATGCAACCTGATCGGTGCAAGAATAGATGGTAGGTTCGTTATAAGTTGTAGATTGCGCTGTACTTTGTGCGCAAATAAGTCATGTAGGGGCCGATGGAAAGCGGTGCCCCCGTTGCGCGCTCAATGATCTCGGCAGCGGTAAACTTGCTGCCATACTGGTAGATCTGCTCACGCAACCACGTATGGACGGGGGCAAAGTCGCCGACTCGAATCTGTTCATTGAGTTGAGGGATGGCCTGCTTCGCTGCCTCAACGATCTGCCCAGACATAATGTTGCCTAGCGTATATCCCTGGAAAGCGCCGCCGATGAAGCCGATAAACCAGTGGACATCTTGCATGACGCCGTCTTTGTTATCAGGCGGGGTGACACCCAGATCACTACGCATACGTTCGTGCCATGCCTCGGGCAAATCGCGCACGGCCAGGTTACCGTTAAGCAGGGCACGCTCAAGATCAAAGCGTAGCATCACATGCAGGTTGTAAGTCACCTCGTCGGCGGCGGTGCGGATCAGCGACGGTTGCACCTTGTTAATCGCCCGATAGAATGTCTCTAGCGGTACCGGCCGCAATTGTTCTGGGAAGCTGGCCTGAAGTTTCGGGTAGTAGTGTGTCCAGAAATCATAGCTGCGCCCAATCAAATTTTCCCACAGGCGCGACTGGCTCTCATGCACCCCGTTAGACGTGCCCTCCGCAAGCAATGTCCCTTCGTAGCGCGGATCGATGCCCTGCTCGTACAGCGCATGTCCGGCTTCGTGGAAGGTGCTGAAGATGCCGTCCACCAGATTTTCTTCTCTAGTGTGGGTGGTAATGCGGATATCACCCTGCGAAAACTTGGTCATGAAGGGGTGATGCGTCTCATCCTGGCGGCCGCGGCCAAAATCATAACCGAATTCCTTGATTACCGCTTCGCCGAACTCTCGCTGTGCCGCAGCGGGAAAGTGACCATACAGGCAACTGTCGTCGATGACGGGGCGTTCGACAATGTCGCTAACCAGTGGCACCAACGCCTGCCGCAACTCTGCAAAGAGCGTTCCTACCGTCTCTGCCGTCATGCCGTAGTCAGATTCTTCAATCAGCGCGTCGATTGGTTCGGCATAATCCTGGAAGAAACTCGTGTATTCTCGGCTAAGATCCAACGTCTTTTCCAGCAAAGGTTGAACGGCGGCAAAATCATCGGCGGGTCTTGCACGTGTCCACACGTCGAATATTTCGGCCAGGTGGCTTTCTGCGGCAGAGACAAACGCTGGGGGCACTTTTGTGTCGCGCGCATAGCTGCGACGAGTCAGGCGGACGAGTGCAACGGTGTCATCGGCGTTGTCTAGTGCCGCTAGCTGAGGCTCCAGCGCATCCAATATGCGCCCAACCGCCGGATCGGTGAATCGTTCATGTGCCAGCCGATAGAGCGTCGCCATTTGGCGTCCTCGGGCAGGCGCTCCGCCGGGTGGCATATAGGTCGATTGATCCCAGTTGAGTAGAGCAGCGGCGGCACGCAGATCATCAACCTCCATCAATCTCTGCTTTAGTTCCGTAACGAGCGTTTCCATACAAGGTCCTTACAAAGGAGCGTCGAACATGGCGGAGAAATGAACAAAGAATGGTGACATTGTACACGCTTCAATAAGAGGGCACAAACCGCTTGTACTCTTCTCGACCAGTGTACTTCTCCTGGCTGTTGGGGGATGAACCATCCTCCCTCATGGAAAAAACCGAGATGACGGCGAAAAAGGGCTGTGCTATAATCGGCCCAATTCCCGGTGGCCATTGGGGCCCGCATAACCATTCTGCGGAGGTATTTCAGCGTATGCATCCTCACACAGACGAACTTTATGACTTTGTCGCCATTGGCGAACTGGCCGACACCATGAAACAATTGATCTATATGGGGTTGGCCTACAACATCCGTCGCCAGGATCGGGTGGAGTCGCTGGCGCGCGTGGAACAAATGATCTTGCAACAGGCGCGAGATTACCTGGGGCGAGTACGCGAAGGCTTCGTACTCAGCGTGCGCACCACCGACGTCTCCAGTGGTGACGAGTTGGGCTATCTTTTGGAACGTGTACTGCTGGATTGGGATATGCTCAGCAATGAACTCGATCTGGTGCCTAGCGCCGACGACACCCAAGATCCAGCGGCGCAGGAACGGATTGAGCGAGTACGCGATCAACTTTTGGCCTTTGGCATGGCGGCGGTGGCGTTGGGTATGCTGCCTCGGCTACCCAACAATGAGATCACCTTCCCCAAAAGCTACCGAAAACCACCCACCTACGCCGACATTCCTGTGCCGAATACACCGGCGCAAATGTTACAGCGCATTGAAGAAATCGAGCAGATGATCTGGCAGATCCACACCCACGATTTGGTGGATCTTGTAGAACGGCGCTACGATCCTCTGCGGCGAACCTACGGGTTTTTCGAGTCCAGTGCGTGGTTGGCCCATCTCGAATCGCGGCGTTTCGGCGTAAAAGGTGGGCAGAACCGGCTTCTGTAGCAAGTACGCTCTCGATGTCGAGGCTGGACGACAGACGACAGACGACAGACGACGGACGACGGACGACGGACGACGGACGACGGACGACGGACGAAAGCAGAAGTGATCTTGTAGACGCAACAGACGCGCCACATGACGTCACTTGAACGGCGTCTGCCGGCGTGTCTGTCGCGTCTACGGTTTGATATCTCTCGCTTGAGATGCCGACGCTGTGGTTTTGTGATTCTTTTGAATAAAAATTCGTGTACCAATTGATGTCTGCTGGGGTAAGCATGAATGTACGCCTAGGTGTTTTCTTATGTTTCGTCTGCTCTTTTCTGCTGTTTACGAGTAACTCCGCTGTCATAGCCGCTCCACCTTCACAAGATCTGCCTCCTGTGATCCCGCTTTCTCCCTTTTCGGCGTGGCCGAGCATCTCTCCACCGTTGCCAACCCTACCTATGACGATGAACCCATCCAATATGACCAGTGCAACGGTGACGATTCTGATCGAGCTAGACGACGAACCTGTGGCGCGACGCTTTGCGCAGATGCAAGCACGCATGACGAACGCAGAGGCAACGGCGCAGGCGAAAGCCCACTTGCATCAGATCGAACAGGTGCAGTTGCAGTTGCTTTCTGTTCCACCATTGACCGACGCCGACGTGATCTACCAGGTACAGCGTGTCTTCAATGGCGTTGCTGTGCGTGTTGACGGCGAACACGTCGCCAAGATTCGCGCCTTGCCAGGCGTGCGTGCCGTCTATCCACTACCTACGTACACGGTTGAACTCGCCCGTACCGTCCCCTTTGTTGAGGCGCCTGCGCTCTGGGACGCGCTACAGCTTGCCGGCATGGACGGTTCTTCGATCTCTATCGGCATTGTCGATACCGGCATTGATTATCTGCACAGCGCCTTTGGCGGCTCTGGTGTGGGGTATTTGAACAACGATGTCACCCGCATCGACGACATCGCCGCCTTTCCCAGCGCCAAAGTAGTGGGCGGTTTCGACTTTGTGGGCGACGATTATGGCTCAAATTCGCCGACAGGGGCCATCCCTCAGCCCGACCCCGACCCTATGGACTGTTGGGGACACGGCACCCACGTGGCCGGGATCGCTGCCGGTTACGGCACTTTGCTCGACGGCAGCACCTACACGGGCCCTTACACCTCGAACCTCGACTTTTCGCAGTTCAACATCGGGCCGGGTATTGCCCCGCGCGCCGATCTCTACGCCCTGAAGGTGTTCGGTTGCACAGGATCTTCACAGGTGGTGGAACTGGCGATTGAGTGGGCGGTGGACCCCAACCAGGATGGCGACTTTTCGGATCGGCTTGATGTGCTCAACCTATCGCTGGGATCGTCGTTCGGCGCACCCACCGATCCTACCGTCATCGCCATCGACAACGCTGTGCAGACAGGCATGATCGTGGTTGCCGCCGCCGGCAACACCGGCGACACCTACTACATCACTGCCGGGCCAGGTGTGGCGGCGCGGGCGATCAGCGTGGCGGCTTCGTCTACACAGGCGCTTGCCAACCCGCAAAGCAACTTGTCTCCGGTGGACGCTGTGGCCGGCTTCACCGCACGCGGTCCTCGTCGCGGTGACTCGTTGTTGAAACCCGACATCAGCGCCCCCGGTGTGGGCATCGTCTCTGCCGCGGCCCGTTCCGGCAGTGGACGGCAGACCAGCAGTGGCACGTCGATGGCGACGCCCCACGTAGCTGGTGCTGCCGCACTCTTGCGCCAACGCTACCCCGGCTGGACCGTCGAAGAGATCAAGGCGCGGTTGATCAACACGGCACGCTATGATCTGCTCACCAACCGGGAGTATCCACCTGTCCGCTACAGTGCGGCGCGCACCGGCGCAGGCCGCATGGATCTCAAGTGGGCGGCAGAGGCATCGCTCCTCTTCTACAACGCCGACAACAGTGGCGCCGTGAGTTTGTCCTTTGGCACGCCGTCGATTCTGGGCAAGACGACGCTGCTCCAGAATGCGCGCCTGACCAACAGCGACGATCAGCTCCATCGGGTCTATTTAACCTACTTCCCGGCTCTTGATCTCCCTGGCGCAGAGATCGAGATCCTGGGGGAGGCTGAGCGTGAAGTGCCGGCCTGGGGGGCGACTACAGTGACCGTTGTCCTGCGCGCCGACGCCACTGAACTGCGCAATGTCGCCGATCCCACCGTCTCTTTGCTCAACAACTTTCCCCGTCACCGGCTTAGCGAAGAGAGTGGTTTTGTTTATGTCTGGCCACAGCCGGGGCGTTTCGAGACGCTTCTACACCCAACCGCCGCGATGACGGAGCCGGTCGACGCCCTGGCGAAGTGGACATTCGATCCGGCGGCGCGGCGCTTGCAAGGCACAATCTCGATCTCGGCGACAACGATGGTGACCGTCAGCGGCGTTGCCTTGCGCTATGGTTCCGCCTACAACAGTGGTCCAGTGTTGCATACGATCCTGGCGGATCCTCTGGCAAGTGCCACTACTGTCGAACTTGAGGCGGAAGCCGTGTTCAACGCCGAGGAAATGGCGTTGCTGGCGGGCGAAAACATCTACCTTTCGGTCGAGATCGAAGGGCTCACCGCCGCCGAACTCCGCGGGCAGGTGACGGCTCTCGACCCATTGCTGCGTTTGCCCGTCTACGCCGCGCCCCAGCCGGCTTCGTCCATGCGCAGCGGTGTCTCCATCCTCGATCTTAAGGGCGCGCCCAACGCCGTGCACTCGGTGCCGCTTGTGGGGCAGGGAGTGCTACAAAGCCCAACCCTGGCAGGCGGAAACTTCCCTACCGAAACCGTTTCAATTGTCTCTGCGTTGGAACTCCAATTCAGCAGCCCCAACGAGAGCAGCAGCGCCGGCCTGCTCGATCATGCCGATCTCAAGTACGTTGGGGTCGCCGTGAAGCCTGCCCCCACGACGGTGGAAGAACAAAGGATCATCTTCGGGATTGCGACCCATGGTGAGTGGTCGACGCCCAACGAAGTGACCTTTCGCATCTTCATCGACACCGACGAGAACGGCTTCCCCGATCACATACTATCCACAACAAATTGGGGCATTTATGCCGGGGTAGGCAACACCGACGAGTTTGTGACGGTGCTAGACTCGCCAGGTGTCTCCAGCCGCGTCACCTACTTTGTCAATCTGGTTTCGGCGGCTGAACTGCAAACGAGGATCTTTAACAGCAACGTCTTGCTCATGGCGGTTGATGCCGGCGCACTGGGGCTGAGCGCGGCCAACAGCGACTTCCGCTATATTGTGGGAGCTTTTAGCCGTGATCCGGAGAACAGTGCTGCACCAGTCGATTTCAGCCCTGTGCTTTCCTATGATGTGGCTCGTCCCGGCATCGTAGGCGTCGCTGCAATAGGCGATCTACCCATCTTCTACGCTCTACCTGAGACGTTGTTGACCTTCCAATTCGACCGAGACAACCTCTGGCGAAACGGCAGCGAGGGGCTTCTGTTCCTTCACCATCACAACGTCGACGGTCGGCGCGCCGAGGTAGTGCAGCTTCGCAGCCAATGGACAATCTACCTTCCCTTTACCGCTGCACCCTAGTATGCCGCTGCTGAAGTACATCCACGAAATCGAGCGGATTTATGTACTTGATTTCATTGCCAGGTATCCGACAATGCAAAGTGCTCGGGGCAGTCTACAGTTTTTGTAGACTGCCCCGAGCACTTTGACAAATGAACTTTGTGTTGATACCAGGCTTCCTGCTGCGCCCCACTTAACCGCCGATGAGGATGCGCCCACAACCAGTACAGTAGGTGATGGTGCTGTTCCCACGCTTGGCTTCGCTGATCACGCTGCGCGGCACCTCCATGTGACAGGCATTGCACACGTCCCCTTCGAGGCGGGCGACGGCGATGCCGTTTTTGCGCCGACGCAGATGTTCGTACTGTTCCAAATCAGCGGTGGGCAGTTTCTCCACCGTCTGCTCGCGGAGCCGCTTGAGGTAGACAAATTCCTTCTTGCGCTGACGTAGCTCATCGTCGATGGTTTGCCGCTTCGAATCCCAATCTTGTTCGAGCGTCGAAAGTTTACCCTGCTGCGTGCTGAGCGAGCCGTTTAGTTCCTCAACCTTTAGCATCGCTTCTACGCTGCGCTCTTCTAGCGACTCTTTGTGGCGGCGCATAGAGTCGATGCTGGATTGGAGCGACTCTAGTTCCTTTGGGCTCCGCACCTCGCCGCTCATCAACTTTGATTCTGCTTCCTCGATTCGCTCGGTCAGCGAATAAGATTCCAACTCCGCTTCCTTCTGTGCGCGTTGCCATTCGCCCAACGATGATTCAGTGGCGCCGACCTGATCGCGCGTCTTCTTCAGATCCTCTGAGCCGCCAGACATGTTTTGCAACTGCGAGAGCCGTCGGCGAACTTTGTCCCACGTTGTATCGATCTCTTGTAGACGATAGAGGTCGCTTTTATTGCCCAAGGGCCACCTTCTCTCTATCTTGCATTCGCATTCCTGCGAATAAATTTGTTTGAACTTCGTTAGAGCGCCCAATGATTATATCACCGCCATTAAGGGGAGGCAACAGATTCACTGTTTGTTTAGAATTCAGTTTCCAGCGCTTGACTTCCTCATTCCCACGGTGTCGAGTATACTCTGTGCAATATCCATGTCTCGGCTGTTCATACTCGACTAGAAGGAGATGCACCATGACTGAGCATACTCGTCTTTCTGCGGCGGACACAGAGCGTACTGCCCCCACGATTGCTCCCCCCACAATCGCCGATGTCTATGAAGCACGGCGTGTGATTGGCGCTTACCTACCCCGCACCCCGCTTCATCACTACCCGATGCTTGATCAACTCCTCGGTGCACAGGTCTATGTGAAACACGAGAATTATCAGCCGATTGGGGCTTTTAAAATACGTGGCGGCATCAATTTTATGGCCCACCTGCCCGAAGACCAGCGACGCCGCGGCGTGGCGACTGCCTCCACCGGCAATCATGGTCAATCGGTGGCCTATGCCGCCCAGCTTTTTGGCGCACAGGCTGTTATCGTGGTGCCCGAGAATGCCAACCCTGTGAAAGTGGACGCTATGCGTAGCCTCGGCGCCGACGTACGTCTGCTCGGTGACGACTTTGAGGCGGCCAAACGACACGGTGCTCGTGTGGCTGAAGCCGAAGGATTGCGTTGGGTTTCGTCGGGCGATGAGCCACATCTGATCTCTGGTGTGGCCACCCACACGTTGGAGATCCTGGAAGATCTGCCCGACGTCGACGTGATCCTGGTGCCCGTGGGCGGCGGAAGCGGCGCGGCAGGTGCTGCGTTGGTGGCCAAAAGCCTCAATCCTGCCATCCGCGTCATCGGGGTACAGGCTGCTGCATCGCCTGCTGCATTCCTTACCTGGCAAGCTCGGGCCCATCGAGAAGCTGAAAATCGGACCTTCGCCGAAGGGCTTGCCACCGGTGCACCGTTTATGATGCCGCAGCGTGTTTTGTGGCAACACCTCGATGACTTCATCCTTGTCGACGATGATGGATTGCGGCAGGCGGTGCGTTTCTATCTCGAAAAGGCCAAAACCCTTTCTGAACCTGCCGGCGCCGCGCCGCTCGCTGCCGCCTTTCAGATCAAAGAGCAGCTTGCAGGTAAGAAGATCGCCCTCATCCTCAGCGGAGGGAACATTTCGCCGGAACAACTACGCCAGTGTCTGGCGTGAGGGGACAATGCAAACCATCTTCATCACCGGCGCAACCGACGGGATCGGCCTGGCCTTGGCACGGCTGTATGCAGCCCGGGGTGCACGCCTGCTTTTGGTGGGTCGACGCCCATTAAGTGAGCTTGATCTGTCTTTCTTTTCGGCGAGCAACTACGTGCAGGTAGATCTGTCGCTCAGTGATGCGCAGGCGCGGATCGCCGATTTCATTGTAGCCCAGGGGATCGATGCCATTGGTGTGGCCATCCACAATGCCGGTCTCGGCTATGTAGGGGAACCGGCGGTGCAACCGGCGGAAAGTATTGCCGCGTTGGTGTCTGTCAACTTGCAGGCCCCTGTGTTGTTGACGCAGATCCTCTTGCCCCATCTACGCCGTGGACAGGGAAAGCTTGTCTTCGTCAGCTCGGTGGTGGCAGCGATGGCGACGCCTGACTATGCCGTCTACACTGCAACGAAGGCTGCACTGGATGGGTTTGCGCGAAATCTGCGCATTGAGTTGGGCGATGAAGTGCCGATCCTGGTGATCCATGCAGGGGCAACACAGACAGGCATGCACCGTAAAGCGGGTGCCGATCTAGAGCGAATGAAGTCGACGCGCTTCCCAACTGCAGAAGCGGTGGCAGAGCAGATGATCAAGGCAATCGATGGTACTCGCACTGAAGCAACCATCGGTCTGGGCAATCGTCTTTTGTTTGGCGCAGGGCGTTTGTTGGGGCTCTGGTTGGATCGTTTGCAGGTGCGCATGGGTCGGTAAGCACACGAAGCTACGGATCCAAATCGGGTGTGCTGTCTTCCGTAAGAAGTGCCAACTTGTCCAATAGCTCTTGAGCCGGGAAGGGCTTAATGATGTAATCGTTGGCCCCAAGCTTTTTTGCACGCAAAATTGTACCCTTTAGGCTCAACGCCGTGACGATAATCACCGGCACCTTGACAGGATACCGTTCGCGGATCATTTCAAGCAGCGTCAATCCGTCGATTTCAGGCATCATCACGTCGAGTAGCACGGCCTTCACCTGTGCCAGGTCGCCTGTCATGTGCATGTTGTCGAGGATGCGTAGTGCCTCTTTGGCTGAACTGATGGGGAGTGTCATGTAGCTTCGTGACAGTAGAGACGCCATCAGCCGAAGTTGCATGATTTCGTCGTCTACAATGATCACGACAGGCAGCAAAGTCTGGTCCATAAATCATCCATTAAAGTGGCGAAATGTGCTTTCGCGGTTTATGAAAGAGCACCTCAGCGCTGTAGGGTTTGGGCACGTAATCGTCGGCGCTACATCGTTTGGCGTCGAAAATGACACTCCATTCCTTGTGTGCTGAATACATAATAACAGGAATTTAAGGATAACGCGCACAAACGAGTTGTTTATGGAATCTACGAAAATGACCACTGATTCCATTATCAATGTAAATAGCACAACTAGATATCATGATATTTCGGGATACTTCTTCTAAGGGAACGTTTGAAATATGAAAGCTCTGATTACCGGTGCTGCTGATGGCATTGGCCGTGCCCTGGCCTTTGCCTGTGGGCAGGCCGACTACGACATTGTCGGCGTCGACGTAGATGAAGCTCGGGCTCACCAAACTGCTTCCGATCTGGATGCAGCCGGAATATTCAGCCGCTTTTTGCAATGCGATCTCGCTGACACCGCGCAGGTGACCAATATTATCTCGCAATTGTCGATGTACGGCCCCTACGATCTGGTTATCCACAACGCGGGGATTAGCGCTGTGGGCCGTTTCGAGGAGATCGATCCGAAACGGCAGCAGGCGGTCATGGCCATCAATTTGATGGCCCCGATGCTCCTCACGGCGGGGCTGCTAACCGAACGGCAGATCAACGCCAATGGTGCGTTGATCTTCATCTCGTCGCTTTCTCATTTTGCCGGTTACCCTGGTGCAGCGGTCTATGCCGCCACCAAAGATGGAATCGCCTCTTATGCACGTAGCTTACGGGTTGGGCTTGCCGCACAGCACGTCCACGTGCTTACCGTTTTCCCTGGACCAACGCGCACGGCCCACGCCCGCCGTTACAGCCCAGACAACAGCCGCGAACACACAAGAATGTCGCCTGAGGATCTGGCACGCCAGATCCTGCGGGCGTTGCAACATCGGCAGTGGACACTCATCCCTGGCATCGGCAATCGCATCTTCGCCCTTGCCGGCCGCGTTGCCCCGCGGCTTGTCGAGGCAGTGATGCGGAAGAGCCTCTACGAGAAGCTCACGTGATCTGTGTTGCCGCTTACCGCGCTTCCACCTTCATTTTGATCCCATACTTAGGCAACAGTGTGATCTTCGGCATCGCGACGACTTGTTCGCCCGGTTGCAAACGCAGGCGGTACCGCTGCGCCACGGTAGCCAGCGCCAATTGGGCTTCCATCATCGCAAACTGATTGCCGATACAGATGCGCGGCCCGCCGCCGAACGGTATGTAGGCGTATTTGGGGCGGGCGCTCTCTTCTGTCATAAATCGTTCGGGCTGGAATGCCTCGGGGTTGGGCCACCAGCGTTCATCTCGGTGCACTGCGTAGGTGACCACACGTACCTCACAGCCGGCCGGTACCTGATATCCACCCAGTGCAATCGGCTCCACCGTCTCGCGTGCAAAGCTCCACGCCGGTGGATAGAGACGCATGGCCTCTTCAATCACTGCCTTTGTGTAGCGAAGGGGTTCGAGATCGGCGAGGGTGGCGGCGCGTCGACCCAGGACGCGATCCACTTCTTCATGTAACTTTGCCTCGATCTCTGGGTGTCGGCTGAGCAGGTAGAACGTCCAGTTGAGGGTATTAGCTGTGGTTTCGTGACCGGCAAGCAGCAAGGTGACTACTTCATCGCGCACTTGCCTGTCGCTCATGCCGGTGCCGTTTTCTTCATCGGTGGCGAGCATGAGCATCGAGAGCAGATCGCCCCTGTCTTCGCCCTGTTTGCGCCAGTCTGCAATGAAATCGTAGACAAGCCGATCCAGTTCGGCGGTGGCCTCTTCTTTTTTGCGCTGAATTGGCGTCGGTATCCACGAAGGCAAGACCATAGACGGCGACGTGAGTAGTTCCTGTAGCACTTTCATACACCAGCCTACCCGATCCACGTCGCTTGAAATGTCCTCACTAAAGAGACTGCTGGCAACGATCTGCATGGTGAGTGCAGACATTTCTTCGTCGAGTTGAATCACCTGTCCATCCTGCCAATGGCCGAGCATTCGCTGAGTAAAGTGGACCATGGTGTCGGCATAACCTGCGATGCGCCGCATGTGGAAGGCAGGCTGTACCAGTTTGCGTTGACGCTTCCAGGGTTCGCCGTCATTGGTGAGTAGCCCGTTGCCTAGAAAGCTGGCCAGCCCAAAGCGCGGATCCGTGTAATCGAAGCCTTTTCGCAGACTGCCCGCCTTGCGCAACACCACGTCGTGAATCTGTTCCGGATGACGGACGTAGACCATGCGCCTGCCCAGAAAATTGTTGTAGACAACGTCACCGTACTCATTGAACCAGAGCATGAACTGTTCGAGGAGGGTTTCGCCAAATGCCTGCCCCGTGGCGACGTGCCAGATTTGTCGCCACTTGTTGCTTTCGGGGCCTGGTGGCAGCGACAAAGTAGACGGCGAGATCTCAGTTCTTTGGGGGGGTATGGTTAGGGTCATACAGTTCCTCACAAACATGAAAAAGAAATGGTAACTATTCAGGCGCGACGCACTGGCCAGGAGAGCGACCTGTATGCGGCAACGTTTGGGCCAGTGCGTCGCACCTAAAGGCTGAAGCACACCCGTCTGCTGCCTACGCTTTGACTTGTCTTCTCCTCTCTATTACGCTATGGATACCGAACCGATTCGCTATTTCAGGAGGATGAACATGAGCGTCCCGTTTATTCCGGGTGCGACTGTCGAAGTGCCCGAGATCAACTTCAAGTCGGCGTTGGAACTGCCTGCCGCATCCAGCGCGTTGATCATTGTGGACATGCAAAATGATTTCGTAAAAGATGGGGGAACGCTGGTGGTACCGAGCGCTGCGGACACAATCCCCAACATTCAGCAGCTCTTGTCTGCCGCCCGCCAACATGGTATCTCCATCGCCTATACCCAGGACACCCACACCGAAGACGATCCCGAGTTTGCCATCTGGCCGCCACATTGCAAAGAAGGCACATGGGGCTGGCAAATTATCGACGAGCTTGCGCCACAGCCGGGCGAACTTATCTGCCCAAAACGTCGCTACGACGGTTTCCATGGCACCTGGCTGGAGCACCATCTGGCCCATGTCTGGCATGCCGAGCACCTGGTCATCGTGGGGACGGTGTCCAGTATCTGTGTGCTACACACGGCGGCGTCCGCCGGCCTGCGCTGGTACCATGTCGTCGTCCCTGCGGACGGAACATCGGCGCTCACCGAGTTTGATCAAGCGCTGACATTGCGCCAGGTCTCCTGGCTCTACACCGGCAGTGTCACCCGCAGTGTGGACGAAATCTCGTTTGTGTAGAATCTCGTCTGTGTAGAATCTCGTTTGTGTAGAATCTCGTCTGTGTAAATGAGAACACGCCCAAGACAAGTCGTCTTGGGCGTGTTTTTGCGCTAAAGCTTCAACGTTCCAACGCTCCAACGTTCCAACGTTCCAACGCTCCAACGCTCCAACGCTCCAACGCTCCAACGCTCCAACGCTCCAACGCTTCAACTCGTTTCAGGCTGAAGTAACCCGTAGTTTCCGTCGCGGCGCTTGTAAATCACATTCATCGCGCCTTCGTCCATATTGAAAAA
>WGMT01000057.1 GCA_016124945.1 bacterium
AAGGATCGTGTGGATGAAATGGGCCGAGGTCATCTGATCCTCGCCGCTCCACACCGGCGTACACGAGACTTCGCCCAGGCCGATGATGTCTTCGTCGGTGTGAATCTTAACCAGCAGGAAAGGGGAAACGGTGTGAACGCCTCGCCCGCCGCGGATGGCCCGGTGCGGGTTGATGGGCACCTGAACCGGGATCGTCTCGATCTTTGAGATCTGCATGAGAACCTATTCTTTCGTGTGGACAATCTGTGACGTATTGCCTGCAGACAGGTCAGATAGCATGACTGTGGTGTAGGTGCGCCCCCACCGTTCCTGTCTGCCAATCTCGCCCGCGCTTGCATCAACGGTATACCCAGGCGGCAGCATCAGAGTTACCCTTTCCACTGGAACGGCACTATGCACTGTGATGGCGTCAGCGTCGATCTGAATGCGGATCTGGTCGCGAGCTTCGGTCCATGCCAGCCAGGCATCTGCCGACAGGATCGGCATCCCTTCGGCTAGAGCGGCGTCCCAGTTGCCCTCGATAAGGGGGCTGGAATAGGTGGCAAAGCTGACCGGGTGTGAATTGAGCGCTACCGGCGTGTAGTAACGCTGCGCCGCTTGGCGGATGATCTCGCCGGTCTCTGCCAGCGCATGTTCCACCGTCCACTTGAAGCTGAAGACGAATTCGGGGTGGATCAAACACTCTTCCGTCCAGTGTGTCGGCTGTTGGAAGCAGTCGATCACCTCGCCGTCCTCGTCCACAAAGCGCAGAGGGCGCCCTGAACCGCACAAATGGCCCAGGTAGGGCGAAACGGCGATGTAGTTCATGTCCATGCGCACACCCAACCCGGCAAGGACGCGCGCCGTGTCCACATAGCCTAGCCAGCGCACGGCATGCTGGCGAATAGTATGTACGGGGCGACCAAACTCGCGTTGATGACGTTCGATGTTCTCGGTGAGCATGGGCACGATCAGCCTGCTCTGTGGTTCTTGCATCTTCATGCCGCGTACGGTATCAGCTTCGAGCGCCGGGTGGACGCTAAAAGTATGTCCCTCGGCTTCCCAACTATCAATATGATTGTGGGTCAGCTTGGTCTTGGGAACGACGTAGAAGGTGCAGCACGCCTGTCGTTTGCGCAGTCCGGCCAGCAATGTCTCGAATTGCTCCAATGTGGACCAGTCATCGTCGCTGGTCATGATGAGCACGCTGCTCTGGTCAGCGCGTGGATAGTACCAGAGGCGCGGACGCGGGGCCAGCTCTTCCACCAAGCGGGCCAAGAACGCGGTTTGTACGTCGGCCTGAGGAATCAGCATCAGTTCCACAGGCAGTTGCCCCACAAACAACTCGCTGGGGCGATAGATGCCATCCAACCCGGCGAAGCAGAGATCCACATGATCGGCGTTGCCCTGCCGCAGCCGCGCGATGGTGTGGGGCAGATCATAGGCAAAGAGGACTGCTGCACCCTGACCCAATTCTGCCCAAACCACCGCGGGCGAGGATGTGTCTTCCGCTTGCGCGCTGGGTTGGACGCCGGCCAGTTGGGTGGTCGCTTCCTGATCGGCGATCTCCCAGACCACAGAGGGTGTCAAAATCTGCACCGGATCAGCGGCGAGTCCTTGCAGGCGGGGGTGGTTGGCGTCGATGTGCAGGTAACCGCAGTCGTTGCCTAGGTAGCGTGGACGCAACCCCAGCCGCTGCACAAATTGGTATTCGGGCAAAAAGGCGAGCAGCTTTCCACCCTGGCTCACATAATCAACGAGTAGATCCATCTGTCCTGCGCTGAGCGCAGCGCGGGGCAGAATCACCAGATCGTGCTGGGCCAATTGCGACGCATCCACTTCGCTCAGGTCACATTCAGCAAAATCGACAAAGCCTTCCATGCGTAGGATCTCGCCCAGGTAGTGGCTGTAGCGACTACGCGCTTCGGCGGCAACGTGCAGTAACAGCATGTTGGTCTCCTTGGTGGGGATGGGGCCTTACTCGTCAAAAGTTGGGATTGTGACCTGCCCGCCGCCACTGTCTGCAGACGTCAGCGCGCAGATTCCGGCAGCGATGGAGCGGGCAGCTTCGCGCGGACCGATGGCCGGTTCATAGTCTTCGGCGATGGCGCGCAAGAAGTGCTGCGCCTGTTCGATTTCCATGGTGCCATGTCCCAGCGCGTGCTGGCGCTGGATGCGCGGGTTGTTCCAGTTGGGCACGGTGACGGGCAACATGCGCCGCGCACCGGACACCTTGCTGTGGTAGAGATAGTTGGTGGTGTCCTCGACAGAGCCGCCCTGATCGCGTGTGCGCTCAAACGAACCGTCACTGCCGTAGACGGAGTAGTAAAGGCAGTAAGGCCGCTTCATGCCGTAGGAAACCGTCACTTTGGCGATGCCACCATTGCTGGTTTTGAAAATGGCGATGGTGGTGTGGGTGGTCTGCCAGCGTGATTGCTGGGTGGCGTGGTAAGCCTGCACTTCGACAAAGTGCACACCCATCAGCCAGCGTAGCGTGTCAATAGCGTGAGGACCGCCGCCCAGCAATGTGGTCTGTGGCGTATGCGGGTGAATGCGCCAGTGATCAGCCTCGCGATGGCCGACAATGTCTTCCATTTCGTGCAGGTATTCCCCCTCGCCGTAGAAGACATCACCCAGATCGCCGGCCTGGATCAGCCGCTGCACGTCGCGTAAGCAGAAGGCGTAGCGGACCTGATTGCCCATGTGATACTTGAGGCCGCTGCGGTCGGTAAGCTCGATGATACGGCGGCATTCGTCTAATGTGGTGGCCATAGGGATTTCGGAAAGGACGTGCTTACCCGCTTCCAATGCCTGGATGGCGTGTTGCCCGTGCAGGTGATCCGGTGTGGCAACGACGATCAGATCGATGTTGCGGTCATCGAGCATAGATTCGTAACTGGCGTGACAGACGTCCACATTGAGATCGCGCGCCACGTGTTCAGCCAAGATCGTGTTCTGATCACAGACAGCAACCACGTTGCTGCCTTCCAACATCTGAAAGGCGCGTAAGTGCGAGCGTCCCTGTCCTAAGCCCAATACGCCGACTCGAATGATTGCCATTGTTTCGTCCTTGGTTGGTTGTGATCGTTTAGTATTGGCGATTAGGCGATTGAACACTCTCCCAATCGCTTAATCCCTCAATCGCTTACTCTCTTCTCAAGTATGGAGTCGCGCATAATCATCACTGCTTCACCCCGGTAAACACAATCCCCTGAATGAAGTAGCGTTGCGCTACTGCGTAGAGTATGATGCACGGAACGCTGATCATGACACTAGCAGCCATGAGCAGATTCCATTGGGTGACCTGATAGCCACGAAAGAGATTGATGCCCAGAGCCAGGGTGTAATTGTCTGTGCTGCTTAAAAAGATGAGTGGATTAAAGAAGTCGTTCCAGTGGTTCAGAAAGGAGAAGACCGCTACCACGCCCAACGCGGGCCGAGACTGGGGCAGGATGATGTGACGGTAGATGCCGAAGGTGCTTGCCCCATCGATGCGCCCGGCGTCGTCGAGATCCAGGGGCAGGCGCATATAAAATTGGCGCAGCAGAAAGATGAAGAACGCACCGCCCCCCAGCCAATAGGGCACGATCAGCGGCGCGAAGGTATCGAGCCAGCCAAGGGTGCGAAAGAGGATAAAGGTAGGGATCAACGTCACCTGGTAGGGGATCATGATCGTGGCGAGCAGGATCAAAAATAGCACGTCGCGACCGGGGAAACGCAACCGTGCGAAACCAAAAGCCACCAGGCTTGACGAGATTAACTGTCCCATCAGCGCCAATGTGGTGACGAAGACAGTGTTACCAAGAAAGCGCACAAAGGGGATGGCTTCGAGCACCGCCGGGTAGTTTTCAACACGCCATGGATCGGGAATCCATTCAGGTGGGAAGACGAAGATGCGGCCACTGTCTTTAAAGCTCGACGAAATCAACCAAACCAATGGGATCATCATCACCACCGCTCCAGCCAAGAGAACGGGATAGATGATCAGTTTGTGTAGCACGCCGCGCCGCCGTTTGCTAGCCAACCAGTGGGTGCCGTCCTGCCGCACTGGCGATGTCACAGTGGAAAGTCGCTCTTGATTCGTGCTCATCGTCGCCGCACCTCTCCTTCATAGTAGACCCACAGCGCCGATGAACGGAAAACCAGCGCCGTAAGCACGAGGATCACGGCAAAGAGCACCCAGGCCAACGCAGATGCGTAGCCCATGCGAAAATACTGAAACGCATTCTGATAGAGGTAGAGCACATAGAAAAGTGTAGCGTAGCGTGGACCACCTTGCGTCATGATGAATGGCTGCACGAAAACCTGAAAGGCAGCAATCATGTTGATGACGAGGTTAAAAAAGATCACAGGTGTCATCATGGGGATGGTTACGTTGCGAAACTTGGCCCAGATGCCGGCACCATCAATGTCGGCGGCTTCGTAAAGATCAGTGGGGATGCCTTGTAGACCGGCCAGGTATATCAACATAGGCGCGCCCACCGTCCACAAGCTCATGATAATCAGCGACGGCAGCGCCCAGCGACTATGCCCTAGCCAGAGTGGACCGTCAATGCCAATTTGCGCCAGGATCATATTCAGCAGTCCGAATTCTGGGTTGAAGATCCAGAGCCAAAGCATGGTGCTGGCGATCACCGGTACCAGCGTGGGGATGTAGTAAACCGTGCGCCAAAGGCCGATGAAGCGCACATTTTGGTTCATGAGCAGCGCCACGCTAAATGAAAGGACCAATCCCAAAGGCACACTGACGAAGACGTAGATCGACGAGACGCGTAACGCCTGCCAGAAGAGGCGGTCGTTGATCAACTGCTCGAAATTGCGCAGGCCAGTGAAAGTGGGCGCACGCACAATCTCGTAGTTGGTAAAGCTTAGGTAGAACGATACCACAATCGGGCCGATCACAAACGCAATCAAACCCAGCAGCCAGGGCATGATGAAGAGATAGCCCTCGATTGCTTCACGACGCAGATAGCCCGGCATCCGCCGAAACAATGTATCTTTCTGCATGAGCAAGATCCCCCGATTCCAGAAAAAACATCCACGGATTACACGGGGTTTGAGGATTCCAGATTGGGAAAAATCCTTCTGAGAATCCTTAAAATCCGTGTAATCCGTAGATTATTTCTGCGTGCTGATTTACTGATTCCACTCGGCGGGACGGCGGGAGAAGATCTCGTCGACGGCGACGCAGGCGCGTTCGGTAGCTTCTTCGACAGTAGCTTCACCCGACCAGATGGCGGACAGTTCCTGGCCAACGGCGTTCCACCATTCGCCGGTGTCGGGGGTGGGGTAGTAGTCGTGGCCGTAGTTGGCGAAGTCGCTGGTGACGACGCTGATATCCTGGGGCTGGTGGAGTGCCAGATACGCTTCGCTTTCGACCACAGCCGTAAGGCCGGGGACACCATTGGTCATCATGCCGGTCTGGCCGCCTTCGCCCATGAGAAACTTGACGAGTAGCCAGGCTTCGTCCTGATGTTCGCTGGTGCTCAGCACAGACCATGCATTAGATCCCATCTGCACACTGCGTTCGCCCGTTTGAGGGTGAGCTGGCATATGAGCGAAGTCCCAATCGAAGCCGGCTTCGCGGATCTGTGCTTCTTGCCAGGTGCCGCCGAACAGCATGGCGACTTTGCCGCTGAGAAAGGGATCTTCCTGCCCTGCCAGGGTAACAGGAGAGGGCATCACTTCGTGTACGAAGATGAGATCTGAGATGAACTGGAGACCGGCCTGAGCCTCAGACGAGGTGAGCGTGCAGCTTGTTTTGTCGTCGCTAAGAACAGTGCCACCCGCACCATGGATAAACGATGCACCCCAATATGGCGGGTTGACCGGGCTGATGTAGAGCCCCCACTGACTGGCATCTGCATTGGTCAATGCGATGGCATATTCAAGTAGGTCATCCCAGGTCCAGTCGGCAGAAGGCATTTCGAGACCCGCTGCGGTTAGTAGATCCTTGTTGACGTAGAGAGCCTGTCCACCGGCATAGAGTAGACCACCATAGAGACCTCCCTGCCAGCCCCACTCCGGTTTCATGTCGTAAAAGTAGGCATCTAGATCAACCTGATCGGCCTCGATGAAGGGCATCAGGTCTACAAACATGCCACGCGCTGCGCCTGGGATCACCCAGTCCATCTGGTTGATGGTGACATCAGGCGCAGTGCCGGCGGCAAATTCCGTCTGCAACTTGTCCCAATATGCATCAATAGGGCGGAATTCCACCGTCACTTTGATATCGGGATTGGCTTCACGAAAACTGTCGATGGTCTTTTCGAGGTTTGCATTCCAGGCATCACCCAAGCCATAGGAAGCCAATCGAATCTCGACCGTCTCTTCGGCACTGCTAACGGCGTCTCCTTCTGTGCTGGCTGCCGGTACGGCAATAGAGGCACACGCGCCCAATATAAGGATGCTCAGAAGAGACAACATCCATACTGCCCAAACACGAATCTTGCTCAAATACGTATCCATCGGTCTTTCCCTCCTGGTGTGAGAAGTTTTTTCAGACAATGGCACACGAACGATCAAGCGCGACACAGGTAAATTGGGTTGTTTTCGAGTTTAGGTGGCGATATTCGGGGACTACTGGCCGTCGTAGTATTGTTGTATCAACGCAGACTCTTGATCCTGATGTGCTCTGAAAGCAGTGAGTGCACCTTCAAGATCGCCGCGGGCGATAGCATCGGTCAACTGCATATGGATGGTTAGTTCGTTCTGAAGTGCAGCCTGATCACCAACGCTATTGTTGATCAGAATGCCATAGTTACGCACGGCTTTGGGCAGTGCTTCGAGCAGTGTCTGCAATACGAGCACAAGCAGAGGGTTGCCTGTTATCTCTGCGATGGTCAGGTGGATCTGGTCATGCAGGTCGAGCTTAACATCTTCTGGGGAGCAGGCATCGATCCATGTGCGTGTCACACGTTGAAGCTCATCGAACTGCTCACCATTGCCATTAGCAATAGCCAGTTCGATGTTGCCTTTCTCAACCACTGTACGGGCATGGAGAAGATGTAGCCTATCCTGACGATGAACTGTGCGCGCCATCTGGCGCAGTTCCATCTCCAGCGCCCAATGCGCCTTCATGGCTTTAACGAAGGTGCCTTCTCCCGCATAGGATTCAATTACACCTATACCCGCAAGTGTTTGTAGCGCCTCGCGTACCGATGCCCGACTTACATTGAGGGTTTCCACCATCTGACGCTCAGTGGGCAGTCGATCACCTGGCTGAAGTGTGCCCATCTGTATCTGTTCGAGGATCTGCTGCACGATATCCTCTACGATAGTGGTTCTTCGGGGGGGAGTCAACGTGAACTGAGACATAGTATACAATGAGGAATGCCTGCTAAACGGATGGTCTGACCAACGTAAGGCAAGTATACAGCAAGTGCAGTCAAAATGGCAAGTACCAATTTGACACAAGGTTTACTCTAGCCGTGGGGCGAACAGTGTACCTTCACATCGTCCGGCCTGGTCACCACAGTCTCGCCACGGACAAAATAGCCCCTTATTTCCACAATCGGATATGCACGATACTGCAGGGTACGAGTGATCGGCGTGGAGCCGAATTGTTGCGGGCGGAACGAGCGTTGATGTTGGGTAGAGAGGTTTGTATCGACGCCACCCGTCGCAAACGACAGGTCGCCTTCGTAGGGGAATCCAGCGCCGACACCCCGATGCGTGTCAGCGCGGACATGATCCGCAAGGGGCTGACACGCATCGGTTCCCGGCACAACAACATGGCCGATAAACTCCTGAACGACTCAACGAGCAAACACATCACACATTACGGCATCCAGATGTCACCCTCAATGTGACGATTCGGGTTCGCTGCCGTGTGGATGTAGTAGGTCGTCAGCACGTAACCGCTTTCCAGTAACACGCTGCTTGGGTAGCCGATGTCGCCGCCACCGCCATCGGTGCGCAGGACGATTTCGTTTTCCATATCCCAACTCTTGCCGTCGTCGGCGCTGAAGCAGGCACGAATACCGAAAGGATCTCGCCGATAGCCGTAGGAGCAAAGAATCCGACCATCTCCCAATAGGATCAGGTTCGGCGGATGGCCGAACATCTCGGTTCGTTCGTAGTCTCCCCACGTCTGGCCGTAGTCGAAGCTGTGTGCTTGATACATGAAGGCCGTCTGCCCGCGTTTGCGCACGGCTTCATCCGGATCGTCCGCTGTGAGGTGACGGTCGACAACGCGCATCATGCAGAGGATATGACCATCCTTCACTTCGAGCAGCGCCGGCTCCTGAAAATCGAGCATCCCACTTGGATCGTGTGCCATAATCGTAGGCGTCGTCCAGCTTTCACCTTTGTCTGACGAAAAAGAGATGAGCGACGCCTGTCCCCCCCCAGCCGCGATGGTGGCATAGCCGGCCAGCATAAGACGCCCATCGGAGAGTTCGATGGCCGGTTCGCTGATGCCAAGCTGTGTTCCCGGCTCAACAGGGACGTGTACAGGAGCGCTCCAGGTTAGTCCTTTGTCCTGAGACTTGCACACCCACACGCCCTCAAAGATGGCACCTTGCCGCGCAAGTGGGTGATCAGGCTGGTGGCGCCAGTGAAAGTAGGTGAGCAGGAAATCGCCGTTTTTCAGAATAGTTAGCGAGGGATCCTGGATGCCGGATTGTGGCATGTGCCCCACAATGGGGTCTCCCACTTGTTGCCAGCTATGGCCGTTGTCGGTAGACCGCTTGAGCAGCGCTACCGAGCGGACATCGATGTGGGAATAACGTCCTTCGTCGAGATCGTTGGGCGCGTGACGATAGGTGGCGTACAGATCGCCGTCAACATCGCGTTGGATTGAAGGAAACGTAGCGTAATCCGCGGGCGCTGCGTGAATCACAATTCGCTCAGTCTTAACGTTCGACATGCGACGGTCTCCTCTGTGTTGGGAGAGTTGTTGGGATTGGAGATGTTTTTGCGTGAAGAAGACTCTGGGCAGATCAAAAGGGATTGTCGAAAATCACAGAATGTGGTTCACTTATGGAACCAAAGTACCACAAAACCAAGGTACCACATGGGTTGCAGCCATGTCAACGAACTCAAAGGGATTGCTTTTTTGAAGGTTGACATTCAACTGGCTGCATGATAATTTCTTACATATCGGCCTACTTTTTAGTCCGATAGTGGTAACTTTTTGTTTCCCCCTCTTTTCCTGTGCCAGCCAAATAATCCTTGCTGCAATGAAAATGCCAGGGTTGTGTCCGTTCTTCTCGCCGTTGGATTCTAAACGCTATGGCAGATGGAATGCTTCAACCGCTGAACCGCGAATCGTTGGCGGACCAAGTCTACCAGGTCCTCTTGCGTTACATTTTGCGCACCGGCACCCAGATCGGTGACAGACTGCCTTCGGAGCGCAAATTCAGCGAAATGCTTGAGGTGAGCCGTGCGGTGGTGCGCGGGGCATTTGATCGGCTTGCCGTAGAAGGCTACGTCGAGAAACAGGTGGGCGTAGGCATCATCCTGCTTCGCCGTCCGCCGCAAGTCAATGTCGAAAATGCTCTTGACCTAGAGACGGCCAACACCTCGCTGCAAGATCTCTACCAGGCTCGTATCGCACTGGAAGTGGGGGCAATTGAATGGGTTGTGCTTGGGTTGACAGATGAGGATCTAGACAGACTCGACTATTTGGTTGATCAGATTTCGGCTCGTATCAAAGCCGGTACAGGCTTTACCCGTGAGGATCGCGAATTTCACAACACGCTGATCCGTGCTTGCGCAAACCCTGTGATCATCCAACTCGCTTCTATCATCGACCAATATTTCGATCGCATGCGCACTTACTATACCTACTACCCTGAACGCGTCATCGATCAATCTCATCTTGCAACGCTCGATGTGCGTCACCGTATGATTGTGATGACGTTGCGTGCGCGAGATGTGGAGGCAGCAAGACACGCCTTGCGTTTTCACTTTCGACCGTGGCCTTCCTAGCTAACTTCAGTCGATCCCCCAACTGTAGTTGACGGCATTTCTCTTGGTTTTGTTTGTTATAGACAGGTAACCGGAGCAGACAATGACGCCTAAACTACAAGTCGATGCGATCCACAAAGTCTTCGACAACGGCAACCACAATGCTTTTACCGACCTATGCCGTTTCCGTGATCACATCTACCTGACCTTCCGTACTTGCCCGGATGGGCATATGCTCTTCACCTCATCGCGCATTGTCGTCCTGCGCAGCCAAGATGGACAGGAGTGGACACAGGTCCATCTATTTGGTGTACCCAAACGCGATGTGCGAGATCCGCATTTTCTCGTCTTCGGCGATAAGTTGTTTGTGTATACCGGCACATGGTGGGTTGATCCACACGACAGCAGTGAGCGCGATATCAATGATCACCTGGGGTTTGCCGCCTGGAGTGAGGACGGCCTGAACTGGCATGATCCTGTGCTACTCAACGGTACCCACGGCCATTACATCTGGCGCGCCGGCGCACACAACGACATCGCTTACCTGGATGCGCGCCGCATCGCCAATTTCGACGTTGTCGCCGAGCGGGAACGACGTCAGGAGCAGACTGAATCATGGCTCCTGTACAGTACAGACGGCTTTAACTGGACGCCGGCCGGCTGCATGTTACCCCACTTTGGCGGCGAGACATCCTTCGTCTTTGAGGATGACGATTCCATCACCGCGTTGATCCGGTCGGGTGCAGCGATCCCAGCCTGGCTCTGTCGCTCTGATCCTCCTTACGCCGAATGGACTTATAAACAGTTGACGCGAGAGGTTGGCGGGCCGCTGCTGGTCCGCTGGGGAGAACACTATCTTGTGGGTGGTCGCAACCGCACTGCGCCCGGTGGGCCTGTCACTACCCTTTACTGGCTGATCGACGACGAACTGTGTGAGGTCACCACGCTGCCCAGCGGCGGCGACACCTCCTATCCTGGATTTGTGGCGCTTTCGCCTACGCATGGACTGCTTTCGTACTACTCAAGCCATGAAGGCAGCGGCACTTCATTGGCGCCGTCTGCCATCTATCTGGCGAACTTAAAGATCAGCGATTCGTGAGTGGGCTTGTCCATTCACGCGCATATTTCGAGACCCAATCACCAGTCACCAATCACTTCATCACACAGGAAGGCACCTATGACGTCCAATCTCCAAGTCAGCAACATTCGGCAGGTCTTTAACGACGGCAATCACAACGCCTTCACTGATCTTTGTCGTTTTGGTGAACACATCTACCTTACCTTTCGCAGTTGCCCCGATGGACACATGCTATTCACCTCATCGCGTATCGTGATCATGCGCAGTGTGGACGGTGTCAATTGGCAACAGGTACACGAGTTCAGCGTGCCGAAGCGGGATGTGCGTGATCCCCATTTCATGGTCCTAAATGACAAACTCTTCGTCTACACGGGTACGTGGTGGGTGGAGCCCGGCGACAGCAGCGAGCGCGACATCAACGATCACCTGGGGTACTGCGCCTGGAGTGAGGACGGTTCAACCTGGCACGGGCCGGTGCTGCTTAACGGCACCCATGGCCATTACATCTGGCGCGCCGGCGCACACAACGGCGTGGGCTATCTCAACGGGCGGCGCATCCGCGACTTCGATGTGATCGTGGATCGCACACAGGCCAACGAGCCGATGGAATCCTGGCTGATGGTCAGCGATGACGGTTTCAACTGGACGCCACTTGGCCTGATGCAGCCTGCTTATGGTGACGAGACTGCGTTCGTCTTCGAGGACGATGGCAGTGTCCTGGCAGTGGCACGCTGCATGGAACGCCGCCCAGCGCAGGTCTGCCGCGCCAGCCCCCCCTACACCACGTGGACACAACAGGATCTTGACCAATACATCGGCGGTCCACTACTGGCGCGTTGGGGCGAACACTATCTGGTGGGTGGGCGCAAGATGCGTGAGAACGCCCAGCCGATTACCACGCTCTACTGGCTCGTCGATGATCAGTTGCAGGAAGCCGCCGAGCTTCCTAGCGGCGGCGACAATTCCTATCCAGGCTTCGTGGCGCTGTCACCGCAGCAGGGAATCCTATCCTTTTATTCAAGCCATGAAGGTAGCGGCACTTCACTAGCGCCGTCAGCGATTTACTTAGCAGATCTGAGTCTGAGGTAGGGGAGTAACGATGCTACTTTTCATCCTCCGTCGCGTGCTTCTCATGATTCCCACGCTCTTTGTGGTGTCGATCATTTCATTCGCCATCATCGAAGCGCCGCCCGGCGATTACATGGATGCCTACGTGAACGATCTGATTCAGCAGCAGCAGGCTGTAGACCCAGCCGAGATCGCTGCCCTGCGCAGCCGATATGGGCTAGATTCGCCTACCTATGTGCGTTACCTGCGCTGGATGAACAACATCCTGCAAGGGGATTTGGGGCGCTCACTGGAGTGGAATCAACCTGTAAGCAAACTGATCGCCGACCGCCTGCCCTGGAGCCTGGCCATCTCCATCGCTTCATTTGCACTGGCTTACGCTCTCGCCATTCCAATCGGGCTTTACTCTGCCACCCACCAGTATTCCGTCGGCGATTACATTTTCACCCTAATCGGTTTCATTGGTTTGGCGACACCTAATTTTCTCCTGGCGTTGATTATCCTCTGGTATTACTTCGTGGCCACTGGCAACGTGGCCGTTGGTCTTTTCTCCGACGAATACATCATGGCGCCTTGGAGCTTTGCCAAGTTCATCGACTTGCTCCAGCACATTTGGCTGCCGGCAGTGGTAGTAGGCACCGCTGGGACTGCCGAGTTGATCCGTGTAATGCGCGCTAACCTGCTTGACGAACTAGAACGTCCTTATGTGATGGTGGCGCGCTCAAAGGGACTGTCGGAGAGCAAGATGCTCATCAAGTATCCCTTCCGTATCGCCATCAATCCGGTGGTCAGCACTATCGGGTGGACGTTGCCGGCGCTAGTAAACGGCGAATTATTGGCTTCGCTGGTTCTAGGATTGCCGACAATCGCCCCGCTCTTCGTTGGCTCGCTCATGAGCCAGGACATGTTCCTGGCAGGCAGCATTGTCATGATTCTTAGCACGTTGACGCTGGTGGGCACACTGGTTTCGGACATTCTGCTGGCCTGGCTGGATCCGCGGATTCGAAATGCAATCTGATTGCATGACGGCGTTGTACTCGTACCAGCTAGATTCTCGGGCATATATTGGAGAGGTTGAGGTCGTACACACTGTTGCAAGTGTAGGTTGAAAGGATGTTACGGCATGGCCGTTATGGAAGATGTGGTAGAACAAAAACGAAGCAAAACCGGCTCTAATGAAGAAGACTTTTCCGTGGCCACGCCCTGGCAGTTGATCCGCTGGCGTTTTTTGCGTCATCGTGTCGCTGTCTTTGCCCTGGGGGTGTTGGTGATCTTCTACCTGTCAGCGCTCTTTGCCGAATTCGTTTCCCCCTATGATCCAACCAATCACGATACCGACTACATGTATATGCCGCCGCAGCGCATCCGTTTTATCGATAACGGGCAATTTCAACTGCGTCCTTTCGTCTATGGCATGACATCTGAATTTGATATGGCGACCTTCCGCACCACCTACGAAATCGATCCGACACAAAAATATCCCATCTATTTCTTCGTTAAAGGTGATCCATACGAAATGTGGGGTATCTTTGAGAGTGACATTCACCTGTTCGGCGTGGAAGAAGGCACGGTATTCCTCTTCGGCACCGATAAAATGGGGCGCGACATGGTTTCGCGCACAATTTACGGTGCAAGGATTTCGTTGTCGGTAGGGTTATTGGGCATCGCCATCAGCTTCATTATCGGAATTATCGTGGGGGGGATTTCAGGCTACTTTGGCGGAGTGGCCGATCTGATCATTCAGCGCATGATCGAGTTCATTCGTTCAATTCCCACACTGCCGTTGTGGATGGCGCTCAGCGTGGCACTGCCCCCAACATGGACGGTGGTACAGACATACTTTGGAATCGTGGTGATCCTATCGTTGGTGGGATGGACTGGGCTGGCGCGCGTGGTGCGCGGCAAGTTTATGTCGCTGCGCGAAGAAGAATATATCATGGCAGCGCAGCTCAACGGCTCCAATGAATCGCGCATCATCTTCAAACATATGCTGCCATCGTTCACCAGCCATATCATCGCATCCCTAACCTTGAGCGTGCCGGGCATGATCCTAGGCGAAACGGCTTTGAGCTTCATCGGGCTGGGCCTGCAAGCGCCGGCCATCAGTTGGGGCGTGCTGCTCAAAGACGCACAGCGCATTCTGGTGCTGGCCGATTCGCCATGGCTGCTCATCCCCGGCCTCTTCGTGGTGATTGCGATCCTCTGCTTCAATTTCGTAGGAGACGGCTTGCGCGATGCCGCCGATCCTTACGCCAACATCTAGGACCGCTCTATGAATGACAACCCGGTACTGCTGAGTGTGCGCAACCTGACAACACAGTTCTTCTCGCAAGAAGGCATCTTCGACGCCGTCGATGGCGTCAGTTTCGATATCCGCCGTGGCGAAGCATTGGGCATTGCCGGTGAAAGCGGCTGCGGCAAGAGTGTCACCGCACAATCGATCCTACGCATTGTGCCCAGGAACGGCAAGACTGTAGACGGCGAGATCCTGCTGCAAGAGAATGGCAAGACCGTCGATCTGGTGAAGCTGAACGAGTTTGGCAAAGAGATCCGCGACATCCGCGGACGGGCGATTTCGATGGTCTTTCAGGAACCGATGGCCGGCTTCAGCATGGTCTACACCATCGGTAACCAGATCACCGAGGTGATCCGCCTGCACCAAAAGTGCAGCGCCGCTGAAGCGCGCGAGCGGGCGATTGAGATTTTGCGCCGAGTGGGCATGCCAAAGCCCGAACAGACCATCGACGCCTATCCTTTTGCACTCAGCGGCGGTATGCGCCAGCGCGCCATGATCGCGATGGCGCTCTCCTGTCACCCCATGCTGCTTATCGCCGACGAGCCGACCACCGCAGTGGATGTAACGATCCAGGCACAGATCTTGTCGCTGATGAAGGCCCTGCAAAAAGAGATGGGCATGGCGCTCATGGTGATCACCCATGATCTTGCCGTGATTTCGGAGTTATGCGATCGGGTGATGATCATGTATTTGGGCAAAGACGTTGAAAGCGCGCCGGCCGGCGAACTCTTTCGGAATCCCAAGCATCCCTACACCATCGGGCTGTTGCATTCCGTACCTGAATTGGGCGAAGGGCGCAACCAGGAAATCGTACCGATCAGCGGCTCGGTTCCTAGCCCGTATCGACGACCGAGTGGTTGCACCTTCCATCCGCGGTGCCCAGAGTTTATGCCTGGCGTCTGCGATGTAGCATATCCTCCCCAGGTTGAAATTAGCGCAGGCCATAAGGTGCGCTGTCACCTTTACGTTTAGGAGTGGGGTCATGCCCGAACAGGATGTAGTAGTTGAAGTTACCAATCTACGCAAATACTATCCGATTGTACGCGGTTTCATGCGACGCAACGTGGGCAACGTCAAAGCAGTAGACGATGTCAGCTTTCAAGTGCATCGCGGAGAGACGCTGGCGCTGGTGGGTGAGAGCGGCTGCGGCAAGACGACAACCGGCCGCTGTGTGATGCGCGCCATCGAGCCGACAGGTGGATCGATCTGCTTTAATCGGCGCAACGGTGACATGATCGACATGACAGCGTTGAGTATTCCTGAGCTGCGCTATATTCAACGTTATATGGGTATGATCTTTCAGGATCCGTACTCGTCGCTCAACCCGCGAATGACTGTGCTCGATATTATTGGCGAACCCTTCATCACGCGCAATTTAGTCAAAAGGCGCAGCGAACTAGAGGAACGGGTGGCCGCCCTGTTGCACAGTGTGCGCCTGGATCCCAGCTCCATGCGGCGCTATCCTCACGCCTTTAGCGGTGGACAGCGTCAGCGCATCGCCATTGCCCGCGCCCTGGCTCTTGATCCTGAGTTTGTGGTAGCCGATGAACCGATTTCGGCGCTGGATGTGTCGGTGCAAGCACAGATCCTGAGTCTGCTACGAGAATTGCAGTTGGAACTCAACCTCACCTATCTATTCATCACCCACAACCTGGCAGTGGTGGAACTCATCAGCGACCGCGTCGCAGTGATGTATGTGGGGCAGATTGTCGAATTGGGTGACACTGCGGCAATCTTCGGCCACCCAAGGCATCCTTACACCGAAGCGCTGCTCTCAGCCGTCCCCGTGATCGAAACGAATCGCAAAGGACACCAACGTGAGCGGATCATCTTGGAAGGCGAAGTGGCCGATCCGGCCAACGTGCCATCTGGGTGTACATTCCATCCACGCTGCCCGTATGCCGAGTCGATCTGTAGGAGTGAGGAGCCGCCACTGCTCGACGTCTCCGCTCAGAACGAACGGCCTCACCTGGCACGCTGTCACTTTGCCAGGGAACTCAATCTCAAAGGAGTACGTGCATAAGAGGTAAACTGAGCAGAACTTGCCACCTGCAATCCAGAGCGTTCAAGTGTAGTACGTACAGTGCCTCAACGGTACACGCACTATGCGCATCTTTCACCCATTTACGTCTAGAAAGGAGTCGCCTATAAGCCCTTGACATGATCCTACTCTCAACAATTAGCCCCTCTCACCACAGATGAAAAAAGGCTGACGGCGGACATCCGCCCGACGCAGTAGACACTCCGTTGCGTTCAGACATCTATTGACCAAAGAGGAGGTCACGTGTGAAACCGAGGAATCCGATTCTTTACCTAACTTCGGCCTTGCTTGTCGTGATTTTGATCCTGGCAGGCTGTGGCGCGCCTGAAGAAACCACCCAGCCGGCCGCCGGCGGCGATTCTGGCGAAGCAGCCGCTCCCGCCACCGATACCCAAAGCGGAGCGATGGGCGCGATCCTAACCGATGCGCCGGCAGATGCAGGCGAACGCCCGGTGCAGATGCAAGTCTTCAATACGCCCGCCGAGGCCGAGGCCGCAACCGGGCAGGCGATTAGCACCTACGGCGAAGCGCCGGAACTGGCTGAACGAGTTGCCGCCGGTGAACTACCGCCGGTCGAAGAACGTCTCCCAGCCAATCCAATTGTGGTGCAGCCCGAAGAGGCCGTCGGCAAGTATGGCGGCACACTTCGCAAAACGATTACTGGCCAGGTGCCGCGCGATGAGGTCGGCAACTGGTGGGTGGCCGAGTCGTTGACGGTTCACTCGCCGCAGGGTGATATCATCCCCAACGTTGCCGAAAGCTGGGAATGGTCCGATGACTATAAAGTGCTCACACTCAACATCCGGCAGGGCATTAGATGGAGCGACGGCGAGCCATTCACCGCCAACGACATACGGTTCTGGTGGGAAGACGTTGTCCTCAATACCGAGTTGACGCCGGCCCCACCAACCTTGCTGACCCGAGGCGGCGAACTGGCCCAGTTCACTATGGTGGACGACTACACCATCCAGATCTCGTTTAGCGAGCCGTACGCGCTCTTTACCACTTACCTGGGCAGTTGGGGTTTCCCGCGCTCACTGCCAACTCAGCACCCGCGACACTACCTGGAACAGTTCCACCCCAATTACGCCGACATGGAATCCATTGAAGCGGCAATGGAGGAAGATGGCTTCGACAGTTGGGCCGACTTCTTCAATGAGAAGGTTACCACCACCAATCCCGACCGTCCGACCATTGGTGCCTGGATTCCCACAGCAGCGCCACCCAATCCGGTGGAAGTCTTCGTGCGTAACCCGTACTACTGGAAGGTCGATGCAGCGGGCAACCAACTGCCCTACATCGGCGAAATCCGCAGCACGCGTGTGGCCGATGTCGAGGCCGCTCTTCTCAAGACAATCGCAGGTGAACTCGATTTCGTGCGTGCACTAGGACAGTCGAACCTACCCATCCTGAGTGACAACAAAGAAGGCGGCGACTACCGCTTCGCCTATGCCGACTGGATGCCGAACGCCTACGGCAACATTATGTTCAACTTCACCACCAGCGACCCAGTGAAGAATGAACTGTACAACAATAAGCAATTCCGTCAGGCACTTTCGGTGGCGATCGACCGAGACGAGATTGTTAAGTTAATTTACAAGGGCGGCGTATTCGCTTCACAGATAGCGCCGCTGCGCGGGGAACCCTACTACGGAGAGTCGGATCTCTTCCAGTCCTGGGCGCAATTTGACCCGGATCTAGCCAACCAAATGCTCGACGAAATCGGTCTTACTGAACGTGATACCAACGGCTTCCGTTTGGGACCAGATGGCAACGAACTACTCTTAAACATTGCTGCCACCACAGCGTGGCCGCCGGAGACGGCTGAGTTGATGGAACTGGTCAAGGGCTATTGGGAAGAGGTCGGCATCCGCGCCACTGTCACCCCCGAAGCAGGGGAACTATGGTCAACACGTCATAACGCCGGCGAACATGACGTGGCAGCGCGCGGCGCACACTTTGGCGGCGGTCCTGTACATCCGACGCTCAACTCCAACACCTTCGCTCTGGCCGGTTGGCAATGGGCGCCGGATTGGGCGCTCTGGATGGATACGAACGGCGAGCAGGGTGCAGAACCGCCCTCCGAAGTGAAGCGGCTGCGCGAGATCCGCGAACAGATCCTGGCCGAGCCGTCTGAAGAGGTGCGCAACACCCTGATGCAAGAAGTATTCGAGATCCACATGGACAACCTGTGGTCTATCGGTCTCGTCGTAGACGATCCACGCTTCGGGCAGTTGGCGGTGGTCCACAACCGCCTGCGCAATGTGGTCACACACTCGATTTCAGGCGAGTGGTATCCCACAGTGCCACAGCAGTGGTTCATCAATGAGTAGCGTTACCATGTAAACATCTGGCGACGCCTATTCACTTTGGCTCAATATGATCAGAGAGGGCAACCTGTGCCGCAATGTGGCACTTCGGTTGCCCTTTCTACATATATTCACTTGAGGTAGTTAGGACTTACGCCCTTGAACTGCGTAAGTCCTTAGAGTGTTATCAACTTTGTGGGTAGAAAGGCGAATAGTTTACTTCTACCTCCCCCGCGTCCGCACCTGCGCAATCGTCGCCTCCGGCCTGCCGCCCACCGGCGGATGAGCCAACAGCCCCTGTGCCAGCAGTGACAGATAGCCCAAAGGCAGAATCAGCCACAACCCCCAGGTGGCCAGGGTAGTCAGGAAAGCGCGCCCCTGCGCCAGGGTGGCCTGCACCTCGCCCTGTCCCCCAATCGCCTCGGCCCACACTGCCGCGTCGACGCCTGCCAAGTAGTAGTTGTACGCTAGGTAGGCCAGTCCACGTATCCCGCTGCGCCCCGCTCTCCTTGTCTTTGGGGCGCAGGTGATCGGCGACAGCGGCGACCAGGGCGACGGAGGCGGCGGCGGACGAAGCAGAGGCGGCCACGGCGACGCGACAGGCCAGGCCGGAGTCGGTCACGTCACAGCCGGAGAGGACCAGCGCTTCGGGGTCTTCCGCCGACGGGTAGGCCACGCCGATGGGCAGGGTATGGTCGTCCGGCTCCAGGGTGAGGGTGACGCTCTGCACGGTTAACCCGCGCCCGGCCAGCCAGGCAGCGACCTCTTCTTCGCAGGTGTTGTCCCAGTCCCAGCCGGGGTCGGCGTCAATGAAGGTGATGGCGGTGCTCACACCCGTGGCATGAGGCAGCGGGTTGCCCAGCGGCGGTCC